>NZ_JAPEMB010000001.1:4409108-5029912 GCF_026343125.1 Streptomyces sp. NBC_00094
GTTCCTTCTCGGATCTGAGCGACGCCGCCGTCATCTCCGTCCACATCACGCGGATGAAGGACAAGAAGCGGATCAAGGACAGTTTCAGGCTTCGCAAGGAGGTCCTGGAGGCCCTGGAGTTCCCGAAGGGTCCCAAGGTCAAGGACCACCGGAACGCGGCCTGCTACCTCATGCCCGAGGACAAGACGGTGGAGAAGAAGGAACGCGAGGAGCAGCTCGACGGCATGGTCTGCATCGCCTACGACTCCGAGGTCATGGTCTCGGTCACGGCGTCGGGCGCCAAGCCGTTCGACCGGGCGGGCGTGGCGGACCTGCTCAAGCAGCAGCTCGACCACATCGAGTCCCCGGGGGAGTACGTATGACCGAGCAGACCCAGACCCAGACAGAGGCCGAGACGCTGATCGAGGCCGAGCCGGCGACCGAGGCCCGGATTCCCGCGCCGTCCGTGCCTCAGGACGAAGCCGTACCTGCTCCCGTTCCCGTCCCCGCCCCTGCGCCCGCGCCGAAGAAGTCCCGGCGGCCGCTGCTGGCGGCCATCGCCCGCTGGACCGCCGCGGTCCTCGTGTGCGGCGGTGTCGGTGCCGGTACGGCCCTGGGGCTGACGTCCATGGACCGCAACGAGGTGCCAGGTCTCGCGACCGAGTCCGACGGCCGCTGGACCTACCCGAGGCTCGCCCTGCCGGCGCTGCCCGAAGGCGTCCCGCGCCCGTACTCCGACGGCAACGACGGCGAGGTCCACCACGCCGACCTGCGGAAGCTCGTGCTGCCCGCCCCGGAGGGCGCCACGGTCGACCCCCGGCTGAACGGGGGCTGGATCGGCCTCGACACCTACCTTGAGCACTTCCACGCCGACGACCGGGTCGCGGTGAAGGAGGCGCTGGCCGATTCCGCCCTGCGGCACGTCGCCGCCCGCGGCTGGACGACGCCGGACGGCACGACCACCCGGGTGTACCTGATGCGGTTCACGTCGGTCGCGTTCGCGGAGGCGTTCAAGGACGACGTCCTGGACACGGGCGTCCGCGGCAGCAGGCTCCCGGCGGGCGTCGATGGCGAGACGTCGGACACCGCACTGGAGGACGTCCGGATGTCCTCCCTCTCCCTGTACGCCTTCGACGAACGGAAGCCGTACGGCCCCGAGCAGACCCGGTGGGCGTACATCCAGGCCGGTGACACCCTGGCCCTGATCACCCAGACCCGGAAGGGCGAGGCGCTCGTCGTGCCCTTCCAGCAGACGGTCGCCCTCCAGGCGCAGCTTCTCGGCTGATCGCCACCGTGTGTCGCTAGACCCACCTCACAGAGTGGGCCGGGTCCCCGCCCACTAAGCTGGGGTCCGGCCCGTTCCGCCTTCACCGCTCAGTCGAGGAGCACCCCGTGATCATTTTCTTCGAAACTCTGCTGGTCCTGGTCGCCGTCGGCGTGCTCGCCTTCACCGGACTGGCTGTGAAGAAGCTGTACCAGGGCCAGCGCTAACCACCTCTAGAGAACGCCAGAGCTGCTCATGATCGAGATCCCGTCCGACCTCAATCCGGACCTCGTCCCCCTCGCGTTCCTGCTCGGTACGTGGGAGGGCGCGGGCGTCTCCGACTTCCCCGGCGCCGAGAAGTGCAACTTCGGCCAGTCCGTGACGTTCAGCCACGACGGCCGGGACTTCATCGAGTACCACTCGCACTCCTGGGTCCTCGACAACGACGGCAACAAGGTCCGTCCGCTGGAGAGCGAGAGCGGCTACTGGCGCATCGACAAGGACCGCAAGGTCGAGATCGTCATGGTCCGTGACCAGGGCATCGTCGAGATCTGGTACGGCGAGCTCGCCGACCAGAAGCCGCAGATCGACCTCGCGACGGACGCCGTCGCCCGGACGGCGGCCTCGGGCCCGTACAGCGGTGGCAAGCGCCTCTACGGCTACGTCAAGAGCGACCTCATGTGGGTGGGCGAGAAGGCGACCCCCGAGGTCCCGCTCCGCCCCTACATGTCGGCGCACCTGAAGAAGGTCGTGACGCCGGAAGAGGTCGCGGAGATGGCCCGCAACCTCGGTGACCTGCCGGACGACGGCATCGCCTTCTTCCGTTAGACACCTGGGGGTGGCACGCCGCGCCCTCCTACACTGGGGGGCGTGGTGACCACCGACTGGAAGAGTGACCTGCGGCAGCGCGGCTACCGGCTGACGCCGCAGCGCCAGCTTGTCCTGGAGGCCGTCGACGCGCTGGAGCACGCGACGCCCGACGAGATCCTGGTCGAGGTCCGCAGGACCGCGTCCGGGGTGAACATCTCCACCGTGTACCGGACCCTGGAGCTCCTGGAGGAGCTCGGTCTGGTGAGCCACGCCCACCTGGGGCACGGGGCTCCGACGTACCACCTCGCCGACCGGCACCACCATCTGCACCTGGTGTGCCGGGACTGCGCGGAGGTCATCGAGGCGGACGTGGAGGTGGCCGCCGAGTTCATCGGGAAGCTCCGCGAGACCTTCGGTTTCGAGACGGACATGAAGCACTTCGCGATCTTCGGGCGGTGCGCGGAGTGCACCAGGAAGGCCGCGGACCCCGAGTCGTAGGCTTTCCCTTATGAAGAGCCCTCTGCTGTCCCTGCCCGGTGCCGTCGCCGCCGAAGGCCGCGACGAAGGCGTCGCCGCCCACTACGGCGATCTGTTCCGCGAGCAGCGCGCCCTCGCCGACGGCTCCGGTTTCGTCGACCTCTCCCACCGTGGTGTCGTCGCCGTCACCGGTGACGACCGGCGGAGCTGGCTGCACCTGCTCGTCACCCAGCACATGACCGACCTGCCGCCGGGGCAGGCGACCGAGGCGCTCGTCCTCTCCGCGAACGGGCACATCGAGCACGCCCTGTACCTCGTCGACGACGGCGAGACCCTGTGGGCGCACGTCGAGCCGGGGACGCGCGAGGAGCTCGTCGCGTACCTGGAGTCGATGAAGTTCTTCTACCGGGTCGAGGTCGCCGACCGTACGGAGGACATCGCGGTCGTCCACCTCCCGGCCGGCTCCGTCGCCGAGGTCCCCGAGGGTGCCGTCGTACGGGAGACCCCGTACGGGCGTGACCTCTTCCTGCCCCGCGCCGACCTGGAGTCCTTCGCGGACTCGCACGGGCCGGCCGCCGGGATCCTCGCCTACGAGGCGCTGCGCGTCGAGGGGCACCGGCCGCGGCTCGGCTTCGAGACCGACCACCGGACCATCCCGCACGAGATCGGCCTCATCGGCAGCGCCGTCCATCTGCAGAAGGGCTGCTACCGGGGGCAGGAGACCGTCGCCCGCGTGCAGAACCTGGGGAAGCCGCCGCGCCGCCTGGTCTTCCTCCACCTGGACGGCAGCGAGGTGCTGCTCCCCGCGCACGGCGCCCCGGTCCGGCTGGCCGCCGACGGCGAGGAGGGCCGGCAGCTCGGCTTCGTGACGAGCGCGGTCCGCCACTACGAGCTGGGCCCGATCGCCCTGGCCCTGGTGAAGCGGAACGTCCCGGTGGACGCGCCGCTGCTCGTCGGGAACACGGCGGCGGCGCAGGAGACGATCGTCGAGCCGTAGGGGCCCGCGCCCGACGGAGCGAGTGGCCCGGCGCCGGGGCGTGGGCCGCTCAGACGTCGATGACGACCGTGAACGGGCCGTGGTTCGTGAGCGAGACACGCATGTCCGCTCCGAAGCGGCCCGTCTCCACGTGGGCGCCCAGTTCGCGGAGGCGGGCGACGACCTCGTCCACCAGGGGTTCGGCGACCGGGCCGGGGGCGGCCGCGTTCCAGGTGGGGCGGCGGCCCTTGCGGGCGTCTCCGTAGAGGGTGAACTGGGAGATCACCAGTAGCGGCGCGTTCACGTCGGAGCACGACTTCTCGCCGTCGAGTACCCGGACGGACCAGAGCTTTCTGGCCAATTGGGCCGCCTTCTCCGGGGTGTCGTCGTGGGTCACCCCGACCAGGACGCACAGCCCCTCGCCGACGATCTCTCCGACGGTCTCCCCTGCGACGACGACGCTCGCGCCGTCCACTCTCTGCACCACAGCTCGCATGTGTCCCAACGTACCGGCCGGGAATCGCGGGGGGCCGAACGGGTGCAGAGCGCCTGCACGTGCACGGGTGGGAGTGGCACGATGCCTGTGAGGCGGTGCGGCTCCGCACCGGTCGAGGGGACGATTCTCATGAGTGCACCTGGCACCGGGCCGACGCCGTCCGGCCCCGTACCGCTGTTCCGCGTCGTGGACCCGGGAGGAAGCGTGGGCGGAAGCATGAGCGGAAGCATGGGCGGAAGCCCGACCGTGCGTCCGCCCGTGCAGCGGACCGCAGAGCCCGACCTGCCCGAACGGGCCCAGCCGGACCTCGGCGCGCTCCGGCTGCCCGAGCTGCGCGCGCTGCGGCGCGAGGCGCAGAGCGACGAGGCCGACCTGAGCTACGTACGGCGGATGCTTCAGGGCCGCATCGACATCCTGCGGGCCGAGCTCGCGCGGCGGACCGATCCGGAGGCCCGGGTCGTCGACCGGCTCTCCGAGATCCTCGCCGACGTGCCCTCGCGGCACCGGACCTCGGCCCGGCACGTGACGCTGTCGACTCCGCGCGGCGAGGAGTACCGGCGGCTGGCGGCCGAGATGCTGTCGGAGGTCGAGCTGTCGGACCTGACGGCCCGTACGGACGAGGAGCTGCACACCGCGATGGGCCGGCTCGCGGGGTACGAGCAGCAGGTCTCGCGGCGCCGGCAGCACCTCCAGCGGACCGCCGACGACTGCAGCGGGGAGATCGCCCGCCGATACCGGGAGGGCGAGGCGCAGGTCGACGACCTGCTGGCCTGAGAGCAGCGGGGCGGGCCACGGCGCGGGCGGGGAGTGGCGCGGGCGGGCCACGGTGCGGGCGGGGAGTGGCGCGGGCGGGCCACGGTGCGGGCGGGGAGCGGGCCGGGAGCGGTGGGGGAAATCGCGTGCGGTTCCCGTACGGCCGTGCGTAGTGTCGGGGGATGAGTGTCGACATGCGCGCGGTGGTGGAGTCCGAGTTCCCCGGCTGGCTGCTGGCCCTGCAGACCGGTTTCCTCCGGCCGCCCACGGCGCCCGACGAACTGGTCGCCGACCGGCTGGCCAACGCGGACCTCGCGCGGACGCTCGGTGTCTTCGACCGGGACCGGATCGTCGGTACCTTCCGGTCGTTCCGGCAGGAGGTCAGCACGGTCGGCGGCGGCAGCCTCACCGCCGACGCCATCACCCAGGTCACCGTCTCCCCGACGCACCGCCGGCAGGGGCTCCTCAGCCGGATGATGACCGCCGACCTCGGCGCCGCGAAGGAGCGGGGCGACGCGATCGCCACGCTGATCGCCGCCGAGTACCCGATCTACGGGCGGTACGGCTTCGGCCCGGCGAGCTGGGCCGCCGAGTGGAGTGTGGACGTACGGCGGGCCGGGCTCGACCCGCGGCGCTCGGGACAGCCGGAGGACGGCGGTCGGATCGATCTGGCGGACGGCGAGGAGATCCGCAAGATCGGGCCCGAGGTGCACCGCGGGCTCGCCGGGGTCCGCGCCGGGGTCACCGACCGCTCCACGCGCGGCTGGGAGCTCGGCACCGGCCTCGGCTACCAGATCGACGGGTGGAAGGAGCCGTTCTACGCGGTGTACCGCTCGGAGTCGGGTGCGGTGGAGGGGTTCGTCGCCTACTCCGCCGACGACAAGTGGGACGACTCCAAGCAGCCCGTGAACACGGCGACCGTACGGGACCTGCTCGCCGTCACCCCGGCCGCCGAGCGCGCCCTGTGGCGGTACCTCTGCTCGATCGACTGGGTCGGTACGGTCCGCTCCGGCTACCGCGCGCCCGACGACCCGCTGCCCCTGCTCCTGCCGGACCCGCGCGCGGCGAAGACGCTGACGTACGTGGACATGCTCTGGGTCCGGGTGCTCGATGTCGTCCGGGTCCTGGAGAGCCGTACGTACCCGGTGGAGGACGGCCTCGTCCTCGACCTGCGGGACGCGGACGGCCTGGCGGGCGGGCGCTACCGGCTGGACGCCTCCCCGGCGGGCGCGCGCTGCGTCCGTACCACCGAATCCGCCGATCTGGCCCTCGACATCGCGGAGTTGGGGGTGCTGGCGTTCGGCGACGAGTCGGCGGTGCGCCTCGGGCGCCTCGGTCGCGTGGAGGAGCTCACGCCGGGCGCGGCCGTCCGCGCCGACCTGTTGTTCCGTACGCCGCTGCGGCCGTTCTCGCCCGACATCTTCTGAGGGTCACGCGTACAGCGTCGTGAGTTCCGCGCCGATGCGGGCGAGGGCCGTGCGGGCCTCGGGTGGGTCGAGGAGCTCCACGCGGGCGCCCAGGCCCGCGAGTTGGGCGGCGACGACCTCGGGTGAGGGGCCGTCGATCTCGACGTGCGTCCAGCCGTCCGGGGCCCGTTCCCCGTACCGTATCCGCGCGCCGAGGAGGCCTTCCAGGACGGACTCCGTGCCGGGGGCCGCCCGGCCCCGGACCGTCGTCGCGACCATGCGGTCCTCCATGCGGGCGGCCAGCGCGCGCCACGCGGTGGGGAGGTCGAAGCCCTCGGGCCGTACGGCGGGGGCGCCCGTCTCGGTCACGGAGGTGACGCGGCCGACCCGGAAGGTGCGCAGGCCGTTCTCCGTACCGGCGACGAGGTAGCGGACACCCGTCTTCGTGGCGATCCCGAGCGGGTGGACGGTCCGTTCGCGGGGTTCCCGGCCGGGGCGGGCGTATCCGATCCTGAGCTCGCGCGCGTCGACCACGGCCCGCTGGAGCGCGGCCAGTCGGGGTTCCTCCGTGTCCGCGCCCGTCCAGTCGGTCCCGTCGGCGGTCCCGGCGCGGGCGGCGGCCTCGGCGCCCTCGCGGAGGGGCGGGGGGAGGGCCCGTACGAGCTTGCGCAGGGCGGTCCGGGTCCGTGGGCTCGGGCTCGCGGTGGCGTCCGGGCCGGTCAGGAGGAACAGTTCGTGGATCTCGGGGGCGGTGAGGCCCGTCAGGTCGGTGCGGGCGCCGCCGACCAGCGACCAGCCGCCGCCCTTCCCCGCCTGGGAATAGACCGGGACCCCGGCGCTCGCGAGCGCTTCGAGGTCCCGGCGGGCGGTCCTTTCGGACACGTCCAGTTCGGCGGCGAGTTCGGCGGCGGTGGCGCGTTGCCTGGTCTGGAGGAAGAGCAGGGCGGCGACGAGGCGGTCGGCTCTCATGGCGCCATTGTCACAGGGTGGTGAGTACGGGCTCCGTGTTCTTCCGCGAGGCTTCCTGCTCCTTGCCCTGCTCCTGTCCCTCCGGCCGGCGCGCCGGGTTGCGCAGGACGGTGAAGGCGACGGCCAGGGCGGCGAGGACGAGCGCCGTGCCGACCGCGAAGGCCAGGTGGTAGCCGCCGGTCAGGGCCTCGGCGGTGGACCGGCCGGCCGCCGTGAGGGACTCGGTGCGGGAGGCGGCCAGGGTGGAGAGGACCGCGACGCCGAGGGCCATGCCGATCTGCTGGGTGGTGTTGAAGACACCGGAGGCCAGGCCCGCGTCCGCCTCCTCGGCGCCCGACATGGCGAGCGAGGTGAGGGCGGGGAGCGCGAGGCCGAAGCCGGCGGCGAGCAGCATCACGGGGAGCAGGTCGGTGACGTAGTCGGCGTCGGCGGGGAGGCGGGTCAGCAGGCCGAGGACGCCGACGAGCAGCAGGATGCCCGCGAGCAGGACGTTCCGCTCGCCGAACCGGGCGATGAGGCGGGCCGAGACGCCGAGCGACACGATGCCGATGACGGCGGCGGCGGGCAGCATCGCGAGGCCGGTCTCGGCGGCTCCGTATCCGAGGACCTTCTGCAGGTAGAGGGCGACGAGGATCTGGAAGGAGAAGAGCGCGGCGACCATGAGCATCTGGACCAGGTTGGCGCCGGCCACGCTGCGGGAGCGGAGGATCCGCAGGGGCATGAGCGGGTTGGCGGCCTTGGCCTGGCGGAGGACGAAGCCGGCCAGGAGGGCGACGGCGAGTCCGCCGAGGCCGAGGGTGTGCGCCGAGCCGGCCCCGTACTCCTCGATGGTGACGACGGCGTAGATCCCGGTCATCAGGCCGGCGGTGACGAGCAGCGCGCCGAGGACGTCCGCGCCGGCCTTGAGGCCGAGGCCGCGGTCGGCGGGGAGGGCGGGGAGGGCGGCGAGGAGCGCGGCGATGCCGATGGGGAGGTTGATGAAGAAGATCCAGTTCCAGGCGAGGGCGTCGGTGAGGACTCCGCCGAGGACCTGGCCGAGGGAGGCTCCGGCGGCGCCGGTGAAGCTGAACACGGCGATGGCCTTGGCGCGTTCGCGGGGTTCGGTGAAGAGGGTGACGAGGATGCCGAGGCTGACGGCCGCGGACATGGCGCTGCCGATGCCCTGGAGGAAGCGGGCGGCGATCAGGACGCCGGGGGAGGCGGCGACGCCGGCGAGGAGCGAGGCGGCGGTGAAGAGGCCCGTGCCGAGGAGGAACATCCGCTTGCGGCCGATGAGGTCACCGATGCGGCCCGCGAGGAGGAGGAGCGAGCCGAAGGCGATGAGGTAGGCGTTGACGACCCAGCTGAGGCCGACGGGGGTGAAGCCGAGGTCGCTCTGGATGGCCGGCATCGCGACGGTGACGATGCTGCCGTCGAGGATCGTCATGAGCATGCTGGTGGCGAGGACGCCGAGGGCGAGCCGGCGGGAGGTGTCGGTGCGGGTGCTGGCAGGCGCGGACATGAGCACTCTCCTGTTCGATGGAGGCAACAGGAGAGACGTTAGCAGATGGTTTTGTTGCAGACTATTTTTTACGGGAGTAATGCTCGGCGCGGGCGGGGCTCAGCCGCGCTGCCGCGCCCGGCGGGCCGTCCCGGGGCCCTCGACGGGGGTCTCCAGGTGGCCGGTGACCAGGCGGTTCAGTGCGCGCAGCAGGATGTGGCGCTCGTCGTCGGGGAGCGAGGCGAGGGCGTTCTCGTGGATCCCGTCGACGATCCGCTGGCTCTCCTGGGCGACCTTCGCGCCCTCCTCGGTGACGGCGATGATCCGCGCCCGCCGGTCGGTGCTGGACGGCCGCCGCTCGGCGAGCCCGGCCTTCTCCAGGGCGTCGACGGTCACCACCATCGTGGTCTTGTCCATGTCCCCGATCTCGGCGAGCTGCGCCTGCGTGCGCTCCCCCTCCTGGGCGTGGACGAGGACGCAGTGCATGCGGGGCGTGAGGCCGATCTCGCCGAGCTCCGCGGTCATGCGGGAGCGCAGGACGTGACTGGTGTGGTCGAGGAGGTAGGAGAGGTCGGGCTCGGTGCGGGTGGGCGCCATGGCAGTCATGCCTGCCAGGGTAACGAAAGTCGATCCGTCGCGGATCGTTTGGAAGTGGATGAGTGGCGGGGGTCGCCCTCTACGGGCCCGGCATCATGGGGGGCATGACGGCACTGCTGTTCCTGGACGTGGACGGGCCGCTGATCCCGTTCGGCGCGCGTGACGGGGCGGGCGACGGGACGCGCGGGGGCGCGGGCGCGGGCGGCGGCGCCCATCCGACGTATCCGCCCGCGCCGCCCGCCTCCGTGAGCCCGCTCCTCGCGCGACTCGACCCGGCGCACGGGGCGCGGCTCGCGGCGCTCCCGTACGAGCTGGTGTGGGCGACGACCTGGGAGGCGGACGCCAACGCCTGGGTCGCCCCGCGCCTCGGACTGCCCGAGCTGCCGCTCGTCGCCTGGACGGACGGGCCCGAGGTGCCCGGGCTCCACTGGAAGACGCCGGCCCTCGTGGCGTGGGCGGCGGGGCGGCCGTTCGTCTGGGTGGACGACGAGATCGGGGACGTCGACCGGGCGTGGGTCGCCGACCGCCATCGCGGACGGGCGCTCCTTCATCGGGTGGATCCGCGGTGCGGGCTCGGCGACGCCGACTACGCGGTGCTCGCCGCCTGGGCGGGGTGAGCGGGGCCGGGCGGTCCTACATGCCGGTCGCGCCGTCGATGCGTTCGCGGAGGAGGTCGGCGTGGCCGTTGTGGCGGGCGTACTCCTCGATCATGTGGACGAGGACCCACCGCAGGGAGACGGGTCCGCGCCAGTCGTCGTGACCCGAGACGTCGAGGTCGGGGGCCTCCGCCGTGAAGCGTTCGGCGAAGTCGACCGCCGCGTGCCAGGCCTCCCAGGCGGCCGCGACGGCCGCCGGGTCGGGGGCCGCCCCGTCGAAGTCCCCGTCCGGGTCGGCCGGGGACGAGAACAGTGGGGTCGCGTCGGCCTGGCCGGCGAGGATCCGGCGGAACCAGCGGCGTTCGACGTCGGCGAGGTGCCGCACCAGGCCGAGGAGGGAGAGTGTGGACGGCCCGGCGGAACGGCGGGCCATGGCCTCCGCGTCGCCCGCGAGGCCCGCGCACTTCAGCGCCAGGGTCGCGCGCTGGTCCGCCAGGAACCCGGCGAGCAGCTGCCGCTCGTCGCCGGTCGCGGGGCCCGTGAAGCGCCGCCGCCGCTCCGGCCGATCCGACTCGTCGAGGACGTCCGCACGGCGCCGGGGGGCCACCGCGTCCCGCCCCGCACCGCCCCGCTTCGCCTCGTCCTTCTCGGCGTACGGAACGTCCAGCCGGCTCCGTGTCCCCTCAACTGCCATGCCGGGCCTCCCTGTTGGCTCCCCGTCATCCTGGCACGACGGGGGTCCGACAGGTGTGGGCGGCGCTCAGCCGGTGCGGGGCTGGGAGAACCTGAGCATGTTGCCCGCCGGGTCGCGGAAGGCGCAGTCGCGGACGCCGTACGGCTGGTCGACGGGCTCCTGGAGCACCTCGCCGCCGGCCGCCCTGATGTGCTCGAAGGTGGCGTCGACGTCTTCGGTGGAGAAGATCACGCCGCGGAGCATCCCCTTGGCCAGCAGCTCCGCCATGGCCTGCCGGTCGGCGGCGGAGGCGTTGGGGTCGGCGAGCGGCGGTTCGAGGACGATCTCCACGTCCGGCTGCGAGGGCGAACCGACGGTCACCCAGCGCATCCCCTCGAACCCGACGTCGTTGCGGACCTCCAGGCCCAGGGCGTCGCGGTAGAAGGCGAGCGCCTTGTCGTGGTCGTCGACGGCGATGAAGCACTGCGAGAGTGTGACGTTCATGGCTTCGACGCTACGGGGAGGAACCGGAGTTCGCTTCTCCGATCGTGACCGATCGCGATCGGTGGTCCCGCCCGGTCAGCCGTTCCTCGTCGGTCGCGTGAGGACCTTCGCCACGCACGCCGGGATCACGGCGCCCGTCTCGTGCCGCCGGGCCCGGTACGCGCTCGGGCTCTCGCCCACCAGCTCGGTGAAGCGCGCGCTGAACGACCCGAGGGAGGTGCACCCGACGGCGAAGCAGACCTCGGTCACGCTCAGGTCGCCCCGCCGCAGCAGCGCCTTCGCCCGCTCGACGCGGCGGGTCATGAGATAGCTGTACGGAGTCTCGCCGTAGGCGGCGCGGAAGCTGCGGGAGAAGTGCCCGGCGGACATGAGCGCGACCCGGGCCAGCGCGGGTACGTCGAGCGGCGACGCGTAGTCGCGATCCATCACGTCCCGCGCCCGCCGCAGCCGTACCAGGTCCTCCAGCGTCATGCTCCCCAGCATCGCACGGGCCGGGCGACGGCTCCCGGGGGAGAGGCGACTATTGCAAGCGCCTGCTTGCAATAGTTAGCGGAGGCTGGCATGGTCGGGGCATGGCATCGCTCAACGTCGGCAATCTCGGTGAGTACCTCCGCGAGCAGCGGAGGACCGCACAGCTGTCCCTGCGGCAGCTCGCCGACGCGGCCGGTGTGTCGAACCCGTACCTGAGTCAGATCGAGCGGGGGCTGCGGAAGCCCAGCGCGGAGGTGCTCCAGCAGGTCGCCAAGGCGCTGCGGATCTCCGCCGAGACGCTCTACGTGCGGGCCGGGATCCTCGACGAGAAGGAGCGGGAGGAGCTGGAGACGCGCGCCGTCATCCTGGCCGATCCCTCGATCAACGAGCGGCAGAAGCAGGTCCTGCTCCAGATCTACGACTCGTTCCGCAAGGAGAACGCCGCCGAGCAGGCAGCGGAGGCCGCCGCCGAGAAGGCGGCCGGCACCGGCACCGACACCGCGCCCGGCACCGGCACCGACACCGCGCCCGGCACCGGCACCGACACCGCGCCCGGCACCGGCACCGACACCGCGCCCGGCACCGACACCGCCGCCACACCCGATGCCACACCGTCTTCGAGCTAGTCCGACACACCCGGGAGGACCACCAGCATGGCCATCATCGACGAACTGCGTACCCCTCTCTACTTCGCCGCCGGCACCGCCGACCTCGCCGTGCAGCAGGCCAAGAAGGTCCCCGGCCTGATCGAGCAGCTCGCCGCCGAGGCGCCCGCCCGCATCGAGGCCGTGCGGAAGACCGACCCGAAGGCCGTGCAGGAGAAGGTGACCGCGCAGGCCAAGGAGGCCCAGGTCACCGTGCAGTCGAAGTTCGCCGAGGTCGTCGGCGGGCTCGACACGGACCTCAAGAAGCTCGGCGAGACCGCCCAGGACCTCGCCCTCCGCGGGGTCGGCGTGGCAGCCGAGTACGCGGTGAAGGCGCGCGAGAAGTACGAGGAGGTCGCCGCCCACGGCGAGGAGGCCGTCAAGGCCTGGCGCGGCGAGGCCGCCGAGGAGATCACCGAGATCGCCGTCGTCGTCGAGCCCACGTCCGAGGCGGACTCCGTGGCGGACCCCGTCGCGGAGGAGGCTTCCGCCAGGAAGCCCGCCGCCCGCAAGGCCCCCGCCAAGAAGACCCCGGTCGCCGCCGAGAAGGAGTAGCGAGCGGTACGCGGACGCGTACGGAAGAAGCAGGTGCGGGCACCAATACGGGTACCCGAGGCGTTGTACCGGGTACCTTGACCGCGAGGCGCTCTCTCCACATCACCACTAGGCGGTGCTCAGCATGTTGCGCGCGGGATTCGACTCCCTTCTCACCCTGGTGATCTTGCTGGTCTTCACCGGCTTCGCCGTCGCCGCGCTCGTCTTCGCCGCCATGGCGCGCGAGGACGCCTACCGCGCCGCCGAGAAGCAGACGAAGAAGTTCTGGCTGATCCTCCTGGGCATCAACCTCGCCCTGAACCTGCTGCTGCCGATGCTGTTCCTGCAGATCGCCGGGCTGATCGCCGCCATCGTCTTCATGGTGGACGTGCGCCCCGCGCTCGCGCAGGTCTCCGGCGGAGGCCGCGGAGGCCGCCGTGGCGGCGGCTCGAGCAGCGACGGGCCGTACGGTCCGTACAACGGCGGCCGGTAGCCGCCGCCGTACGGTCCGGTACAACGGCGCCGGTAGCCGCCGCCGTACGGTCCGTATAACGGCGCCGGTAGCGCGAAGGCGGCCACCGGCGGCCGAGCGGACGTGGACAGGGCCTGGGGGCTAACCCCGGGCCCTTTCCCTGTCTCTGTCTCTGCCCTTGTCCCTGTCCTTGTCCCGCTCCAGGGCCAGGACCGCGACGTCGTCCGTCAGCTCGCCGCCGTTCAGCGACCGCACCTCCGTCACCGCCGCCTCCAGGAGCTCCTCGCCCCGCAGGCCCGAGGACAGCTGCCGGTTGATCATGTCGACCATCCCGTCCTGGCCGAGCCGCGGCGAGCCGGGGCCGGCCGAGCGGCCCTCGATCAGCCCGTCCGTGTACATGAGCAGGCTCCACGCCCCGCCCAGCTCCACCTGGCGGCGCGGCCAGCGGGCGCGCGGCAGCAGGCCGAGGGCCGGGCCGCCGTCCTCGTACGGGAGCAGTCTGGCCGCCCGCCCGTGCCGGGCGATCAGGGGAGACGGGTGGCCGGCGAGGCAGAGACCCGCCCGGCGTCCGTCGGGCGCGATGTCGACGGTGCAGAGGGTCGCGAAGATCTCGTCGCTCTCCCGCTCGTGCTCCAGGACCTGCTGCATCGTCGAGAGCAGCTCGTCCCCGCACAGGCCCGCGAAGGTCAGCGCCCGCCACGCGATCCGCAGCTCGACGCCGAGGGCCGCCTCGTCGGGTCCGTGCCCGCAGACGTCACCGATCATGGCGTGGACGGTGCCGTCGGGCGTGCGGACGGTGTCGTAGAAGTCGCCGCCGAGCAGCGCGCGGGAGCGGCCGGGCCGGTAGTGGGCCGCGAACCGCAGGTCCGAGCCCTCCAGGAGCGGGGTCGGGAGGAGTCCGCGCTCCAGGCGGGCGTTCTCCTGGGCCCGCAGCCGGGACTCGGCCAGTTTCACCTGGACGGCGTCGGCGCGCTTGCGCTCGACCGCGTACCGGATGGCCCGGGTGAGCAGCCGCCCGTCGAGCTCCTCGCGGAAGAGGTGGTCCTGGGCCCCGACCCGTACCGCCTCGGCCGCCAGCTCCGCGTCCGCCGAGGTCGCGAGGGCGAGGACGGCGTGGCGCGGGGCGAGGCGCAGGATGTGGCGCAGCGGGGCGAGCGGGTCCTCCCCGGCGGCGCGGGGGCCGGGCAGGGAGAGGTCGACGAGGACGCAGTGGACGTCGTCGGTGAGGAGCCGCTCGGCCTCGGTGAGGTTGCGGGCGGTACGGATGCGCACCCGGGTGCCGGCGGCGTCCGCCGCGTCGAGCAGTTCGGGTACGGCGAGGACACCCGCCGGGTCGTCCTCGACGACCAGGAGGGTGAGATCGGTGCGATCGCGGTCGGTTCCTGTGCCTGTGCCAGTCATAGCGGTGGCGTCCATAGCGGTGGCGTCGCCGGGTCCCGCGGCAGCAGAGACGATTCTCTGGCGCGGTACGGATACGGGCATCGGTCCGGAGCTTCCTTCCCTCCCCCCGAGGGTGCGCAGGGCGCCGGGTGGCGCCCCGCCCGTCCCGGACCATAGCGGTAGGTCGGGGCGCAGCGGAATGGTGATCAGCGCGTGGGTGGCCTCCCGGGTCTTGGCATATGCCGCGGAAGGGGAGGTAGTTGTCGCGGGATGGGCCGGGGAACGCCGGAGGAGCGGTCCCGGGGCAATGAGAAAGGTCACGCCGGGCGGGCGAGGTCCGTCAGGTCGGTGGAACGAATCCCGCCATGCGGGACGGACGGTTCTCGCCAGGTGGTGCGGGGTGGGGCGGGGTGGTGCGGGGTGGGGCGGCGTGGGGCGGGGTGGGGCGGCGTGGGGCGGCGTGGGGCGGGTTGGGACGGGTTGGGGGTGATGTGGGGCGGGAGGCGGCTCCCGGGCTGCGCTCCTGCCGGCCCGTGCCGCCTCCGGCGCCCGGTCATCCCGGCCGGACGACCCCCAGGATCTCCATCGAGCCCGCCCCCGCGAGGGTCACGTTCCGTCCTGGGCGTGGGGCGTGCACGATCGCGCCCTTGCCGATGTACATCCCGATGTGGCTCGCGTCCTTGAAGTAGACGATCAGGTCGCCCGGGCGCATGTCCTTGATGTCCACGCGCGGCAGCAGTCGCCACTGCTCCTGCGAGGTGCGCGGGATCGGGAGGCCCGCCTTGCCCCAGGCGAGCTGGGTCAGGCCGGAGCAGTCGAACGAGTCGGGGCCCTCCGCCCCCCACACGTACGGCTTCCCTATCTGCGCCGTCGCGAACTCGACCGCCTTCTTGCCCTGCGGGGTCGCCCCGGTCTTGAGGTCGCCGAGGATGCCGGTGTCGAGCCAGGTCGTCTGGGCCCGGTACTGGGCCTGCTCCTCCAGCCGGCGCAGTCGCTCCCGCTCCTCGGCGGCGAGCTCGGACTCCAGCTTCTTGGCCGCGGCGATCTTGTCGTTGATCTCCTTCTTCGCCTGGGCCTGCTTGACCCGGTGGGCCTCCAGCTTGGTCCAGTTGTCGCCGGCGTCCTTGGCGTAGGTGCTCAACTCCGCCTGGGTGCGGGTCATCTCGCCGAGGAGGTCCGTCGTGGCCTTCGACCCGGCCTTGAGCCGCCCCGCGTTGTCGAGGAAGAGCTGCGGGTCGTTGGTGAGGACGAGCTGCGCGCCGTCCGGGAGGCCGCCGTTGCGGTACTGCGCGCGGGCTGCGGCGCCCGCCTTGGCCTTGAGGTCCTCGATCTTCTCGCGGCCCTCCACGATCATCAGGGCGAGCCGGACGATCTCGGCGGACTGCTCCTTGGTCTTCTCCTCGGCGAGGTTGTACGCGTCGGTGGCGACGGCGGCCTGCCGGTACAGGACGTCGATCTCCTTGCGTACCTCCTCCAGGTTCTTCTTCGGCGGAGGAGGCGGCAGCGGAGCGGCGGCGGCCTGGAGGGTCAGCGCGGGTGAGGCCAGCACCGTCAGGGCGCAGATCACGGTGATCGCGGCGGTGGTGTGGCGACGTCGGTTCACAAGCTCCCCCTCGTAAACGGCCCGCGGTCCATCTGATTTACCGTCAGTAACTTAGCGGCGGCCTTGGCGATAGTGCCATGCGAAACCGGAAAGCAACAGGGGAAACCGGGGCCTGTCGGGTCGATCCTCACCTGGGGGGACGAGTGATGTGCGGGAGGCGTTCCCGACGTACGGGAAATTCGGCGGCCGTTGGGGAAAGAAGAGGGAAGAAGAGGAAAGGGCGAGGAAGGATCGACCCTCAGGTCCGCGGTGCCAGCGCCTCCCACCGCACCGTCACCTCGCCCTGTCGCCACCGTCGCGGACCGTCCGTCAGCGGCCAGTCCGCCGCCAGTTCACGGACCGAGCGGATCCACCGCTGCCGCGCGCCCAGCGAGGCGTACGGGGCGGCCGCCGCCCACGCCCGGTCGAAGTCCCGCAGGAAGGCGTGCACCGGTTCGCCCGGCACGTTGCGGTGGATGAGCGCCTTCGGCAGCCGTTCCGCCAGGTCCGAGGGCCGCTCCAGCGAACCGAGCCGGGTCGCGAAGGTCACCGTGCGCGGCCCGCTCCGGTCGAGGGTCACCCACACGTGCCGCCGCCCGATCTCGTCGCAGGTGCCCTCGACGAGCAGCCCCTCGGGCGCGAGCCGCCCGCACAGTCGCGCCCACACGGCCGCGACCTGCTCCTCGTCGTACTGGCGCAGCACGTTCGCCGCCCGGATCAGGGACGGCTGGCCGGGCACCGGCACCTCGAAGCCGCCGTGAAGGAAGGAGAGGCCCTCGTGCTCGTACGGCTTCGCGGCCTCGACCCGGGCGGGTTCGATCTCGATGCCGTAGAGGCGGGTGCGGGGCTCGACGGTGCGCAGCCGGGCGAGCAACTCGACGGCGGTCCAGGGGGCGGCCCCGTAACCGAGGTCGACGGCGAGCGGCGGTTCGGCGGAGCGGCGGAGGGCGGGGCCGTGGACGGCGGCGATCCAGCGGTCCATGCGGCGCAGCCGGTTGGGGTTGGTGGTCCCGCGGGTCGGTGTGCCGACGGGGCGGGTGGTGCGCGGGGCCATGGCACGAGCGTACGGGGTGGGGCGCGACCGACCGGCCACGCCCGGAGGGCCCGGAGGACCCGGAGCGTCCGGAGTACCCGGCGTACCCGGAGTACCCGGAGTACCCGAAGTGCCCGTCGTACCCGGCGCACCCCCTGGATACATCCGCCCCACCCCCTGCCCAACCGGTAATGAATTGGCAAAGCGCCGTGCCCGGCGGAAATGAAAGGGGTCATTCCGGTGTTGTCGCGGCTGAAGGGCGCCACGCGTCCTTCAGCTGTCATGCCCGACAGCCGCCCCCAGCTCAGTTCCCGAGCGGAAGGACCGCCGACGTGAGCCAGTACGTGTCCCGGTTCGCCGGTGCCCGGCACCGGCACCAGGCGCCGGCCCGGCTCCGGCTCCCCGGCCGGAACCGCACCCCGCGCCGGATCGCCATGCTCAGCGTCCACACCTCGCCGCTGCACCAGCCGGGCACCGGCGACGCGGGCGGCATGAACGTCTACATCGTCGAGCTGGCCAAGCGTCTCGCCGCCATCGACATCGAGGTGGAGATCTTCACCCGGGCCACCACCGGCGGCCTTCCGCCGGTGGTCGAGCTCACCCCCGGCGTCCTCGTCCGGCACGTCGACGCCGGCCCGTACGAGGGTCTGGCCAAGGAGGAGCTGCCGGCCCAGCTCTGCGCCTTCACGCACGGCGTGATGCAGGCGTGGGCGGGCCACCGCCCCGGCCACTACGACCTCGTCCACTCCCACTACTGGCTCTCCGGTCACGTCGGCTGGCTCGCCGCCGAGCGCTGGGGCGTCCCGCTCGTCCACGCCATGCACACCATGGCGAAGGTCAAGAACGCGGCGCTCGCCGAGGGCGACACCCCCGAGCCCGCGGCCCGCGTCATCGGCGAGACCCAGATCGTCTCGGCCGCCGACCGGCTGATCGCCAACACGGCCGAGGAGGCCGACGAGCTCGCCCGTTTCTACGACGCGGACCCCGGCAAGATCGCGGTCGTCCACCCGGGCGTGAACCTCGACCACTTCCGTCCCGCCGACGGCCGCGCCGCCGCCCGGGCCCGCCTCGGGCTCCCGCAGGACGCCTTCATCCCGGTCTTCGCCGGCCGCATACAGCCGCTGAAGGCCCCGGACATCCTGCTGCACGCCGCCGCCAAGCTCCTGGAGCAGGACCCGTCGCTGCGCACCCGCATGGTGGTCCCCGTCGTCGGCGGCCCGAGCGGCAGCGGCCTCGCCAAGCCGGAGGGCCTCCAGAAGCTCGCCGCGCGGCTGGGCATCGCCGACATCGTGCGCTTCCACCCGCCGGTGGGGCAGGACCGGCTCGCCGACTGGTTCCGCGCGGCGAGCGTCCTCGTCATGCCCTCGTACAGCGAGTCCTTCGGTCTGGTCGCCATCGAGGCGCAGGCGGCCGGCACCCCGGTCGTCGCGGCGGCGGTGGGCGGTCTGCCCGTCGCCGTACGGGACGACGTGACCGGTTTCCTCGTCCAGGGGCACGACCCGACGGACTACGCCCGCGCGCTCGGCCGGTTCGTGACCGATCCGTCGCTGACGGCCCGGATGGGCGCGGCGGCGGCCCTGCACGCCGGTTCGTTCGGCTGGGACACGGCGGCCTCGGGGACGGCCGACGTGTACACGGCGGCCATGCACGACCATCGGGTGCGCGAGAACCGCCGTCGCGTACGCTCCCACCATGGCTGAGGACGTACGGCAGGTCATCGAGTCCACCTTCGACGACGCGGAACTGGAGTGGGAGTCCCCCGAGCCCGGCGCGTACGTCGTCAAACTCCCGGGCACGCGCAAGCTCTTCACGACGCTCTCGCTGCGCGCCGGCCGTCACTCCCTCTCCCTCAACGCCTTCGTCATCCGCCACCCCGACGAGAACGAGCCGGGCGTCCACCGCTGGCTCCTGGAGCGCAACCTCAAGCTGTACGGGGTGAGTTACGCGATCGACGGCCTCGGCGACATCTACCTCGCCGGGAAGCTCCCGCTCTCCGCCGTCACGCCCGAGGAGCTGGACCGGCTGCTCGGGTCCGTCCTGGAGGCGGCGGACGGCGACTTCAACACGCTGCTGGAGCTGGGGTTCGCGTCGGCGATCCGGCGCGAGTACGAGTGGCGGGTGTCGCGCGGCGAGTCGACCCGCAACCTCGACGCGTTCACGCACCTGATCCAGAAGTCCGACCGCTGACGGGCGGCTGTTCCGCCGCCCGCGCCCGGTACCGGCCCGGCGTGGTGCCGAACTCCCGCCGGAAGGCGTGCGAGAAGGCGTACGGCGTGCTGTAGCCGACGCGCCGGGCGACCGTGGCGAGCGGGTCCGGGGTGTCCCGGAGCAGGGCGGCGGCATGCGTCAGCCGCCACCACGTCAGGTACGCCATCGGGGGCCGGCCGACGAGTGAGGTGAAGCGGCGGGCCAGCGTGGGCCGGGAGACGCCGGCCTCGGCGGCCAGCAGCTCGTTGGTCCAGGCGGCGGCGGGGTCGGAGTGCAGCGCCCGCAGCGCGGCGGCGGCCACCGGGTCGCCGAGGACGGCGGGCCAGGCGCCGCCGGTGCTCTCGGCCATCCAGGAACGGATCATGTAGACGAGCAGCAGGTCGAGCAGGCTGGGCAGCGCGATGGAGGCGCCCGGCCGCCGGCCGTCCAGCTCGCCGCCCAGGAGCTCGATGGCGGCGCGGAGTTCGGGGTGGCGGCCGACGCGGTTCGGCAGGTGGACGAGCGGGGGGAGCTCGGCCAGGAGCGGGTGCGCGTGGCTGCGGTCGAGCCGGTACTTGCCGCAGAGCATCTCGACCTCGCGCTCGGGCGTGTGGAAGGCGGGCTGCGGCAGCGGCGGTCGGGGCGGCTTCCGGTCGGCCCACCGGGTGAACGACACCGCCCGCGCGACCGTCGCCGCGTCGGCGGGCGAGTCGGCGATGACGTGCCCCGTACCGTGCGGGAGCAGCACCGCGTCCCCCGCGCCGAGCGCGATCGGGGCGCCGCCGTCGGGCAGCAGCCAGCAGCTCCCCTTCAGGACGACGTGGAAGCCCGCGCCGTCGTACGGGTCCAGCCGGGCGCACCAGTCGCCGCCGACCCGCACGCGGTCGGAGGAGGGCCGGCCCACGCGTACGGCCGAGATCGCGTCGCTCACCACGTCCATGGCGCCAGCCTATGCACATGGCCCTCACCGGTGAGACGCATACGTATCAGGGAGAGCGAATCGAGCATTGAGAGGCTCGCTCCCCTCTCCCTAGGCTCGACGACATGAGCACGGAGAGCGCGCAGACCATCGTCCTGGGAGACGTCGAGATCATCCGGATCGCCGAGTGGCAGGGGCCGTTCGGTCCGGCCCGGGGCATCGTTCCGGGGGTCCGGGCCGAGGTGTGGAAGGAGAACGAGGAGTGGCTGGCGCCGGACCACTGGGCGCCGGACAGCGGCAGCGCGGTCATGGCGCTGCAGAGCTGGGTGCTGCGCAGCGGGGGACGGACCGTCCTGGTCGACACGGGCGTGGGCAACGGCCGGGAGCGGCCGCACTCGCCGCACTTCCACCGGCAGCAGGGGGACTTCCTCGGCCGTCTGGAGAGGGCCGGCGTCCGCCCGGAGGACGTCGACGTCGTCGTCAACACCCATCTGCACGCCGACCACGTCGGCTGGAACACGCAGGACGTCCAGGGGGAATGGGTGCCGACCTTCCCGAACGCGGAGTATCTGGTCCCGGCCGCCGACGACTTCCACTTCGGCCCGGAGAACGGGTACGGCAGGGGGGTCCGGGAGGAGGACCGGCTCGTCTACGAGGACAGCGTCGCGCCGGTGCACCGCGCGGGGCAGGTCAGGCTGTGGGACGGCGCCCACCGCATCGACGAGCACCTGACGCTGGAGGCGGCGCCCGGCCACACGCCCGGTTCCGCCGTGCTGCGGCTGGCGTCGGGGGGCGACAGGGCGGTCTTCGTCGGCGACCTGCTGCACAGCCCCGTACAGATCCTCGAACCGTCCTGCGAGAGCTGCTTCTGCCTCGACGCGGTCCAGGCGGCGGCGAGCCGCCGGAGGGTCCTCGGACGGGCGGCGGACGAACGGGAGCTGGTCGTGCCGGCGCACTTCGGCGGGGCGGGTGCCGTCGAAGTGCGCCGGGAGGGGGAGGGATTCGGCCTCGTACGGTGGGCGGCGTACGAGGCGGGGTGAGGCGGCGGCGAGGGGATCAGGCGCTGACGGAGGCCTGCCCGGCACCGGCACCGGCACCGGCTTCGGCACCGGCTTCGATTTCGTCGCCCTGGCCCTCGCCCTTGTGAACCTTGGGAGCGCCCTGCTCCGGCGAGGTGGTGGCGTCCGGGGTGGCGTTCGAGGTGCCGTCCGCCAGGGCCTTCCGCAGCCGGGTGTAGTAGCCGATGGCGGCGAGGACGCCGATGGCGGTGGTCGCCGTCCACAGGACGTCGGGGCCGGGCCCGTCGACGATGGCGCCGGCCGCGATCGGGGCGACGAAGCCGGCGACGGCCCAGGACATGCCCATGACGCCCTGGTAGCGGCCTCGGGCGTGCTCGGGGGCGAGGCGGGCGGTGGCGGCCGCGTTGGTCGGGACGTGGATCATCTCGCCGATCGTCCAGACGATCACGGTCGCGGCGAAGGCCACGGGGGAGCCGGCGAGCGCGGTGGCGCCGGTGCCGAAGGCGAAGAGGAGGGCGGAGAGGCTCAGCAGGAGCACGGGGGAGCGCTTGTCGGTGAGCTTGTTGACGAGCAGCTGGAAGGCGACGATCACGATGCCGTTGACGGCGATGACCATGCCGAAGGAGGAGGGGTCGAGGCCCTGGCCGGCCATGGTCAGCGGGAGGCCGATCCACGGGGCGGTGAAGACGAGGCAGACGAAGAGGTTGAGCAGGACGAGCGTGCGGAAGGGGGCGTCGCGGAGGACGGTCAGCATGCTGACCTTCTCCTCGGCGACGGGCTCGCCCCGCTGGTCGACGGCGGCCTCGGGCCGGGTCTCGGGGAGTCGCAGGAAGACGATCACGGCGCACAGGACGGTGGCGACGGCGTCGACGACGAAGAGGGTGCGGTAGCCGAGGAAGGCCGCGGCGCCGCCGCCGATGGCGGCGATGGCGAAGCCGAGGTTGAGGGCCCAGTAGTTGAGGGCGAAGGCCCGGCGCACGTCGTGCTCGGGGACCATGTCGGCGATCGTCGCGTTGATGGACGGCCGGACGGCCTGCATGGCGACGCCCATGAGGAGGACGACGGTGGCGATGGCCCAGGGCGCGGTGACGACGGCGAGGGCGGCGGCGCAGGCGGCGGCGGCCAGGTGCATCGTGATCATGGTGGGGCGCCGGCCCCAGCGGTCGGTGAGCGTGCCGCCGAGCGGGGAGCCGGCGATGCCGCCGAGACCGTGGAGGGCGACGACGAGTCCGGCGAACCAGGCGGAGTGCCCGAGCTCCTGCGTCAGGTACAGGGACAGGAAGGTGAGGACGAAGGCCCCGGTCCGGTTGACCAGGGTCGACAGCCAGAGCCACCAGAAGCCCTGAGGGAAGCCGGAAACCGTCGCGCGAGCTGATCGTCTGAGCGAGTCGATGGACATGTGTGGCCGGCCCCTTGTTGTCTGTAAGCCCCTATCACGGCCCTCGTAACTTACGTATCTCTCATGCCGGACGCCAGCCAATTGACGACGCGTGTCAATCGTCGACGGTCGTTTACGCTCATACGCATGGCCGACGCACCGTACAAGCTGATCCTCCTCCGCCACGGCGAGAGCGAGTGGAACGAGAAGAATCTGTTCACCGGTTGGGTGGACGTGAACCTCACCGCGAAGGGCGAGAAGGAGGCGACGCGCGGCGGCGAGCTGCTCAAGGACGCCGGCCTGCTGCCCGACGTGCTGCACACCTCCCTCCAGAAGCGCGCCATCCGCACGGCGCAGCTCGCGCTGGAGTCCGCGGACCGCCACTGGATCCCCGTGAACCGCTCGTGGCGCCTCAACGAGCGCCACTACGGCGCCCTGCAGGGCAAGGACAAGGCCCAGACGCTCGCCGAGTTCGGCGAGGAGCAGTTCATGCTGTGGCGCCGCTCGTACGACACCCCGCCGCCGGCGCTCGCCGACGACAACGAGTACTCGCAGGCGGGCGACGCGCGCTACGCGACGATCCCGCCGGAGCTGCGCCCGCGGACGGAGTGCCTCAAGGACGTCGTGGAGCGGATGCTCCCGTACTGGTACGACTCGATCGTCCCGGACCTCCTCGCGGGCCGCACGGTCCTGGTCGCGGCCCACGGCAACAGCCTCCGCGCCCTGGTCAAGCACCTGGACGGCATCTCGGACGCCGACATCGCGGGCCTGAACATCCCGACGGGCATCCCCCTGTCGTACGAGCTCGACGAGAACTTCAAGCCCCTCAACCCGGGCGGCACCTACCTCGACCCGGACGCCGCGGCGGCGGCCATCGAGGCCGTGAAGAACCAGGGCAAGAAGTAACCCTGACTTACGAAAGAGCCCCCTACCTGCGGTTTCTCCGCTGGTAGGGGGCTTCTTCGTGACTTGGGGCCGTCTGTGGGCCGTCAGGAGGATGGGGCTGTGCTTTCCCCAGGCTCTGGCTCCGCCCGCCACTCCGCTCCGGCGCCGGCGTTCCGGAGCACCGAGACGGCGGACCGGGCCTCGTAGTCGGGCTGCCCTTCGAGGACGGTGACGGGGGCTTGCCGAGCCAGCTCCCGGCAGCGCCACAAGCTCAGTCCGGTCAGCTTGCGCAGCGCCAGGATCACGTCCGTCTCGCGCGGCCCGCAGTCGACGAGCACCACTTCGTGGGACGGATCATCGCAGAGCAGCGTGTAGTACTCGACGGACTCGTCGTGGGCCATCTCGCCCTCCCCTTCTCGGCGACCAGGAGCGTAGACGCCCTCGAAGACGGCAGCCATGGCTTTTTGGGTGCGTTCCTGGCTGCTCGGCATGAGGTGGGTGTACGCACGCAGGGTCGGGGTGGTCGCTGAGCGCCCCATTGACACCAGAACTTGAACGCGTTCAAGATGATGTTCGTCGCTTCGTTGAGGCGTTGCTACCGGGTATGTCCGAGACGCGAGAGGCAGGGTCGTATGGCTGCCGACCGGCATCAGCGGATACGACGACGGGCATTCATGCGCGCCGCGTGGGGATGTGCGGTGCCGTTCCTGCTCGCCTCCTGTTCCGGCTACTACCCGGTCGAGGTCGACACCGTCGATCGGCTGACGGGCGTGTGGTCGGACTGGACCGGGGCGACAGTCGAGTTCAAGGAGGACGGCACGTTCACGGCCACGGGCCTGGACAAGGCGGACGTCATCGGCTGGGGGTGCACCGGGTTCGCCGAACGGCAACATGGCACCTGGTCCCCCACCGGAACGTACGACACGGTCACCTTCGACGGCGTGGACTGCGAGGACCTGAGCCTGGCCTTCTACGGCTCCCCGGAATCCTTCGTCTTCTGCTTCACCCGGGACGTGACCGCCGGGGGATGCTCGCACGAATTCAGCCGGGATACAGGCTGATCCGAGTGCTCCCGGCGCCGGGTGTCCTGGGGCTGTCCTGGCGGTGTTCCGGGTCTGTGACATAGCGGTCTCCGGTACTGCCGCGAGGGCTGGGGCGTTGCTACGTTCCGATTCTGGGTGCGGCCCTGGGGGCCGCCCGAAGAGGGGGAGTCCCGGATGAACGTCGATCGCCTCAGACCCACCGTCCTGACGCTGGCCGCCATCACCCTGGCCGTCGCGCTCACCGGCTGCCAGGAAGGCGGTTCCGCCGCCGGGGGCGCCGCGCCGAGTGTGACCGCCGAGGCGCCCGAGACGTCAGGGGACCCCGGGCCCACCGCGGAGCCTGCCGAGGAGCCGTCGGCAGAGCCCCCGACCGAGGCCCCGACCACTCCGGCCGCCCCCGGACCCTCGACGAAGAAGCCCTCGACGAAGAAGCCCACGACGAAGAAGCCCTCCACGAAGAAGTCCGGCGGGTCGAAGTCCGGGGCGTCCGACGACTCTTCGGCCGACTGCGTCGACGCGCCGCCGAGCCCCGACGACGTCGACCCCGACGAGATCGCCCTGTACCGCATCGAGGAACTCGACGGCAGCACCGGGAAGGTGAACCTCGTCCTCCAGCACGGAGCCTGGGGCTGCGGCATGGAGGACACCGACGGCGCTCCCTTCGTCGGCACCGGCGAGGAGAGCCGCTGGGCCCTCGACCAGGCCGCGTACGTCACCGTCACCACCCCGATCGTCGAGAGCACCGAGAACCAGCGGATCGGCGTCCAGGAGCTGATCGACTGGGTCGACGCGCATCCGGACTCGGGTCTGGTCTTCCGGTACGAGACCGGTGACGACGGGGCGATCCACCGGCTGGAGCAGGTCTTCACCCCGTGAGTCGAGAGGGGGCGGGGGCGGCGGCCCCGCTCGTCCGCACGGGTGACGGCGAAACCTTACGGCTGGCGGGCGGCGCATAGGAGACGAGGGGCGCGGTACATGTGCCGGTGACCCCTTCGTCTCACGAAACGAGAGTCCTCGTGCGTCTCCGGCACTCCGTCGCCGCCGCTTGCGGCGCCCTTGCCCTCACCGCCACCCTGGCCACCCCCGCCCACGCCGCCACCGGTGACTTCGGCTACCGGTTCGTCGGTCTGTCCGGGGAGCCGCAGGCGGCCACGCTGCACGACCCGGCGAGCGGTGAGTGCGTCACGATCGCCGAGGCCGCCGACCCGGGCGCCTCCGGGCCCGCCTTCGCTCCGCACAACGACACGGACGAGTACGCGGTCGTCTTCACCGAGCCCGACTGCAGCGGCGACTCCTGGACCCTCCGCCCCCACGGCCGCCCCGCCACGGACCGGCTCACGCTCCGCTCGGTCGTGTTCCTCCCGAACTAGGGCCTGTCCGGCCCTAGGAGGGGCCGGACCGTCAGAACCCCTCGCACGCGCGGTCGCGGAAGTCCTCCACCGTCGTCGTGCGGACGCGGTCGCCGATCGTGTAGCTGACCTGGCCCGGGGCGAGCCCGGCCAGGTCGGCGAGGGTGAAGGAGTGGTGCCCCGTCGACCAGGAGTTGTCACGGGCCGCCCCGTACAAGGTGTAGAGCCGCCCCGCCTCCAGCGGTCGCGGGGCCGCGTCCGGTGTCCATCCGCCGGCGCCCTCCGGGCTGGTCAGCGGCCAGGACGTGAAGCCGGTGACGGGTTCGGCGGCGGTCCAGTGGTCCGTGTACTCCGGCTCCACGGCGTCCGCGGTCACCTCCGCGTCCGGGTCGCCGATCGGCTCGTCCGGGTAGAACAGCGCCGAGTCGATCCGGTCGTGGCACATCAGGATCACCCCGAGGGGTTCGCCCTCCGCCGTCACCGAGACACCGGTGATCCCCGCGACCGGGACACCGCAGCCGGCGAGCAGGGGCAGCGCGGGCAGCATGACGGCGGCGAGCAGCCCGCGACGGAGTACGAGGCGGGGTGCGCGACCGGATACGCGACCGGATACGCGACGGAGCCGGGGAGCCATGTCGCCATCCTGGCCCGTGCCGCCCCGCACCGATATTGACGGGCGTCGATCGCCCCGAATCGTTAGCCTCCAGGCCATGAGCACGTCACTCCGCCTGGAGAAGGTCACGCCCGAGAACGTCGACGCGGCCCTCGCGCTGCGCGTCCACCCCCATCAGGAGGGCAACGTCGCCCCCGTCGTGCGCTCCCTCGCCGAGGCGTACGCCTTCGGGGAGACCGCCTGGCCACGGCTGATCTTCGATGGGGACGAGCTCGTCGGCTTCCTGATGGCCTTCCTCGACATCCCGTGGAACGAGAAGGAGGAACCCGCCGAACGTCGCAGCGGGCTCTGGCGCCTCAACATCGCCGCCACCGGGCAGGGCAAGGGGTACGGACGCTTCGCCGTCGAGGCGGTGCGCGACGAGCTCCGGCGACGCGGTACGCGACAGCTGTACGTGACCTGGGAGCCCGGCGACGACGGCCCCGGCGAGTTCTACCGCCGGCTCGGCTTCCGTACGACCGGCGAGGTCAGCGGCAGGCAGACCGTCGGCGTCCTCGAGGTCTGAGAGCCCCCGAGAGATCCGGGGCGAGAGGACCAGGGGTGGGGAGGGGCGGGGTGTGACACCCCCCCCCTCCCCACCCGCACCGGTCAGCCCGAGCAGCCCCCGCACTGGCACGGCGCGCCCGACTGGCAGCCGCAGCCGCAGCCCGAGCCGCAGCCGCAGGCACCGAGGACGGGCAGGAACTCCGCCCCGCGCGGGGCCTCCTGCTGGGGGTCGGTCGTCATGGGGGATTCGGCCATGGGGGTCCCTCCCTTTCGAGGCGCGCGTCGCCTCCCCCCATTGCATGCCCACTCGGACCGGCGCATCAACGGCGCATCGGCGCCCGTGCGCTCAGGGCCTGTCCGGTGGAGCACGGCCGGGGCCGCGGGACAGGCCCTACGCGCCCTCCACCGGAGCGTCCGCCGCCTGCAGCTCGTCCGCGTGCTCACCCGTCACCAGGTACACGACGCGCTTCGCCACCGACACCGCGTGGTCGGCGAACCGCTCGTAGTACCGGCCGAGCAGCGTCACGTCCACGGCCGTCTCGATGCCGTGCTTCCAGCGGTCGTCCATCAGGTGCTGGAACAGCGTCCGGTGCAGCAGGTCCATCTCGTCGTCGTCCTGCTCCAGCTGGAGCGCCAGGTCGACGTCCTTCGTGATGATGACCTCCGCGGCCTTCGCCATCAGGCGCTGCGCGAGCTGTCCCATCTCCAGGATGGTCGCGTGCAGGTCCCGCGGCACCGCCGTGGCGGGGAACCGCAGCCGCGCCAGCTTCGCCACGTGCTGCGCGAGGTCGCCCGAGCGCTCCAGGTCGGCGCTCATCCGCAGCGAGGTCACCACGATCCGCAGATCCGTCGCCACCGGCTGCTGCCGGGCGAGCAGCGCTATCGCCCGAGCCTCCAGGTCGTGCTGGAGGTCGTCGACCTTCTGGTCCGCCGCGATCACGCTCTCCGCGAGCTTCAGGTCCGCGTCGAGCATCGCCGTCGTGGCGCGCCCGATCGCCGAGCCGACGAGTCGGGCCATCTCGACCAGGCTCTCGCCGATCGAGTCCAGTTCCTCGTGGTACGCGTCCCGCATGGATGTCCCTCTCTACGCAAAGCTCCGGGGTCCGGGTGGGGCTTCGGACCCCCACGCTCCCACGTTCGGCCCCCTACGCGTCCGGCTTCACCACCTCATGTGAACCGTCACTTTCCCCAAGGTGAACTCTGGGCGACACGCGCCACTGTCGCCGTCAGGACAAATGAACCAGCACCGTCTCCACGGTGAACTCTGGGCGACGACTGTTCGAGCAGCCACTCGGACGGCTGGGAGAGTGTCCGTCACCCCGCATAACCTGGTGGGCATGGACGTGAACGCGGCAGTCGCCGCATTGGCAGCGATCGCCGGCGTGTGCACCGGTGTGATCGCCATGCTGGCGTTCCGCTGGAGCGAGCGCGACCAGGCGCGGCCCACCCGAACCTCCCTGCACACCGACGCCGTGCTCCCGCCCGGCGTCGACACCGTACTGTCCGTACTGCGCTCGTCCGCGGTCGTCCTCGACGAGAGCGACTCCGTGGTCAAGGCCAGCTCGGCGGCGTACGCCCTCGGCCTGGTCCGGGGCGGCAAGCTGGCCGTGGAGCCCATGCTCAACATGGCCCGCGACACGCGCCGCGACGGAGAGATACGCCAGGTCGAGCTGGACCTGGCCCGGCGCGGTACCGGACGCGGCGAGGCCCTCGCCGTCTCCGCCCGGGTCGCCCCGCTGGGCTCGCGGCTCGTGCTGCTCCTCGTCGAGGACCTCACCGAGGCCCGCCGTATCGAAGCGGTACGGCGCGACTTCGTCGCCAACGTGAGCCATGAGCTCAAGACACCGACCGGCGCGCTCTCCCTGCTCTCCGAGGCGGTCATGGACGCCTCGGACGACCCCGAGGCGGTCACCCGCTTCGCCGGCCGGATGCAGATAGAGGCGACCCGCCTGACCAACCTCGTACAGGAGCTCATCGACCTCTCCCGCGTGCAGAACGACGATCCGCTGGAGGACTCCGAGCCGGTCTCCGTGGACGAACTCGTCGTCGAGGCGATCGACCGCTCCCGGCACACCGCCTCCACCAAGCAGATCAGCATGGTCTCCGGCGGAGCGGCCGACCTGCGCGTCTGGGGGAGCCGCGGCCAGCTCGCGGCCGCCCTCGGCAACCTCGTGGAGAACGCCGTCAACTACTCACCAGCCCACACCCGCGTCGGCATCGCGGCCCGCAAGGTCGCCGCGCCCGGCGGCGACCTGATCGAGATAGCCGTCACCGACCAGGGCATCGGCATCCCCGACAAGGACAAGGAGCGCGTCTTCGAGCGCTTCTACCGCGTCGACCCGGCCCGCTCCCGTGCCACCGGCGGTACGGGCCTCGGCCTGGCCATCGTGAAGCACGTGGCCGCCTCGCACGGCGGGGAGGTCACCGTCTGGAGCACCGAGGGTCAGGGCTCCACCTTCACCCTGCGGCTGCCCGAGGCCGGCTCCGTACGGGACCGCCGGCCCGTCTCCTCCCCCACCCCAGATCTCATGACCGAACCGCTTCCCGCCCCGGAGGTCCTTCCGTGACCCGAGTGCTCGTCGTCGAGGATGAGGAATCCTTCAGCGACGCCCTGTCGTACATGCTCCGCAAGGAAGGCTTCGAGGTCGCCGTGGCGGCGACCGGGCCCGACGGCCTCGACGAGTTCGAGCGCAACGGAGCCGACCTCGTCCTCCTCGACCTGATGCTTCCGGGCCTGCCCGGTACCGAGGTGTGCCGCCAGCTGCGCGGCCGCTCGAACGTCCCGGTGATCATGGTGACCGCCAAGGACAGCGAGATCGACAAGGTCGTCGGCCTGGAAATAGGAGCCGACGACTACGTGACCAAGCCCTTCTCGTCGCGGGAGCTGGTGGCCCGCATCCGCGCGGTGCTCCGCCGCCGCGGCGAGCCGGAGGAGGTCACCCCGGCGGCCCTGGAGGCCGGCCCGGTCCGTATGGACGTCGACCGCCACGTGGTGACGGTCTCGGGCGGCAAGGTCGACCTGCCGCTGAAGGAGTTCGACCTCCTGGAGATGCTGCTGCGCAACGCGGGCCGCGTGCTGACCCGTATGCAGCTCATCGACCGGGTCTGGGGCGCGGACTACGTCGGCGACACCAAGACCCTCGACGTCCACGTGAAGCGCCTCCGCGCCAAGATCGAGCCGGACCCGGGAGCCCCGCGCTACCTGGTGACGGTCCGAGGCCTGGGCTACAAGTTCGAGCCGTAGACCGCACCCCCCCCGTACGCGGGGCGGTGGTTCGAGCCGTAGACGACGGACGTACGCGTGAAGGGGCGCCCCCACCGGGGGCGCCCCTTCACGTATGTCCTGCCGCCGCGGTCAGTGACCGGCGGTCGTGGCCTCGCCCGAGGGCTCGGCGCCGTGTCCGGCCTCGCCCTCGCCCTCGCCGTGGCCGGCTTCGGCGGACGCCGAGGCCGTCGGCGTGGCGCCCGGGGGAGCCGGGACGATCGACGGACCGAAGTCCTTGAAGTAGCTCGTCGCCGGGACGACGAAGGCGCTCAGGCCCACGTCGCCGGTCTTGCTGAGCTTGAAGACGACCTTCTGGGCGTCGCCGTTCCTGGCGGCCTCGGTGCCGTTCTCGATCACGGCGGTGGCGTTGCCGGCGCCGCCGATCACGACGGAGCCCAGCGCCGGGACGGTGATCGGGCCGGTGCCCTCGGCCGGGGTCAGCTTCACCGTCGCGGTCGTACCCGGCAGGGTGATCGCGTCGAGGGTCTGCGGCGTGTTGCCGTTGTTGAAGACGGTGGCCGAGACGACGGCCGGACCCTTCACGCCCTGGTGGGGCTGGGTGATGACGAGCGCGTTCTGGATCTTGACGTCGTCCACGGTGACGGCCGCGTTGTCCGGCTTGACGCCGAGCGTCTGCGCGTCGTTGCCCGCAGCACAGGCGGACAGTACGGCGATCGAGAACACGATGGCAGAGGCGGCGAGGGCGCCGCGTCGAAGGCTGCGGCTCACGGCGGCGGCATCTCCTAGGACGAACGGACAGGTCTGGGACTAAGAACCAGCTAAAGGTGTGTCAGCGCGCTTAGGTTACCGAGCCGCACTCTCCGTCCCGCACCCGACCCGCCCCTAACCGGCCACCGTCGTCTCCGAGCGGTCCTCGGGTGACTCTCGCGCAGCCCGCGGGCGACTCGCGCGCAGCCTGCGGGCAGCTCGCGGGTAGGCCGCCGGTAACGACCTCGGGAGACGCTCGGGAGGTTCTTGCGAGCTTCTTGCGAGCTCCTCGAGAGGTCCTTGAGAGGTCCTTGGGAGGCCCTTGGGTGATCCGTGGGGGCATCCCGCCGACCGTCGAGATCGGGTCGGAGTGGCCGGATCACGACCCGTTGACCCGTTGTTCACATAACCGCCTTGATCAATTCGGCGGCCGCCCCGCATTCCCCGTGGCCCCGCTCCGGGAAATCCCGGACGCCGACGGCGTGATCAATTCGGGAATCACCCCGGCGTACATCCGTACGGGTGGACGATCCTCGAACGGAGTACGCGAAGAAGGCCGCTCCGAACCCGGCAAACCGGGACATCACCCCTCCCTGGAGGGGCACCTGGTACGTGTAACGTACGCGTTTCTCTCCGTCGACACAGCCGCTCCGACCTGCGAATACCGCCTTCCGGAAGCCCTCCGCAGCACGTCCGCGATGCTGTTGTCAAGCCCTGAGATATGCCCTGACCTGCGAAAACGCCATTCAGAAGAAGCTGTATCCGTGTTACCCTGGATAGCCACGGAAGGGGTACCTGTCACATGACGTTCAAGGTTGGCGACACCGTGGTCTATCCCCATCACGGGGCCGCGCTGATCGAGGCCATCGAAACTCGCCAGATCAAAGGCGTGGACAAGACCTACTTGGTGCTCAAGGTCGCGCAAGGCGACCTGACAGTTCGTGTACCGGCGGACAATGCGGAGTTCGTCGGAGTTCGCGACGTTGTCGGTCAGGACGGGCTGGACCGGGTCTTCGAGGTGCTGCGTGCGCCGTACGCCGAAGAGCCGACGAACTGGTCCCGTCGCTACAAGGCAAATCTCGAGAAGCTCGCCTCCGGCGATGTCATCAAGGTCGCCGAAGTAGTGCGCGACCTGTGGCGCCGGGAGCGCGAGCGCGGGCTGTCCGCCGGTGAGAAGCGGATGCTGGCCAAGGCTCGGCAGATCCTGGTGAGCGAGCTGGCTCTCGCGGAGAACACGAACGAGGACAAGGCCGAGGCTCTCCTCGACGAGGTCCTCGCGTCCTGAGTGAGCGCGCTCTGAATCGCTCCGGGCTCTTCCGGGCGACCGGGTCCTTCCCGGCGACCGGATCTTTCCGGGCGATTCGCTCCGAGCGTGCTTCCAAGTGAAGCGATGCCGCGGTGCCCGCTGGCGCGCTGTGAACCACACAGCGCTGTCGTCGGGCGCTGCGGCATGTTCGCGTACGTATGCGGAGCGTACGCGCGACCGTACGGACACGGGACGACGGTCAGCGGAACCGATCCCTGTGCGCACCGCTGAAGAAACCCGCACCCCCTGTTACGTCCGAACCCCTGTGCTCTCGCGGCAACGCCTCGACCGTCGTCACGGAAAGGGCCCGGTCAAGGCGTCGCGTCCGGCACGGTGAGGCCATACCCATGTCGGCCGCGGAAACAAACCTGCCGGAGTGCAACCGATGTCAGACGAAGAGCGTCCTCCTCGTACCGCCGTGGTGATCCCGGCGGCCGGACGGGGCGTACGCCTCGGCCCGGGCGCCCCCAAGGCGCTCCGCGCGCTGAGCGGCACCCCCATGCTGATCCACGCCGTCCGTGCGATGGCCGCCTCCCGCGCGGTCTCGCTCGTCGTCGTGGTCGCACCCTCCGACGGCGCCGCCGAGGTCAAGAACCTCCTCGACGCCCACGCCCTCCCCGAGCGGACCGACTACCTCGTCGTCCCCGGCGGCGAGACCCGCCAGGAGTCCGTGCACCTCGGCCTCCAGGCGCTGCCCGAGGGCATCACCACCGTCCTCGTCCACGACGCGGCCCGCCCCCTGGTGCCCGTCGACACCGTGGACGCCGTCATCGAGGCCGTACGGGACGGGGCCGTCGCCGTCGTCCCCGCGCTGCCCGTCACGGACACCGTCAAGGAGGTCGAGCCGGCCGAGAAGCCCGGCGACCCCGAGCAGGTCGTCGCCACACCGGTCCGCGCCCGCCTCCGTGCCGTCCAGACCCCGCAGGGCTTCGACCACGACACGCTGGTCAACGCCCACGCCACCATCGCCCTCACCGGTGACGGCGCCACCGACGACGCCGGCATGGTCGAGCGGCTCGGCGCGCCCGTCGTCGTCGTGCCCGGCCACGAGGAGGCGTTCAAGGTGACCCGTCCGCTCGACCTCGTCCTCGCCGAGGCCGTACTCGCCCGCAGGAGGGCCAACGATGGCTTCTGAGCCCACGCCCCGACCGCCGCTGCCCCGTACCGGCATCGGCACCGACGTCCACGCCTTCGAGAAGGGCCGCGAACTCTGGTGCGCCGGCCTCCTCTGGGACGCCGAGGAGAACGACGGCTACGGCCTCGCCGGGCACTCCGACGGTGACGTCGCCGCCCACGCGGCCTGCGACGCCCTCTTCTCCGCCGCCGGCATCGGCGACCTCGGCGCCCACTTCGGCACCTCGCGCCCGGAGTGGTCCGGCGCCTCCGGCGTCACCCTCCTGACGGAGGCCGCCCGGATCGTCCGCGCCGAGGGATACGAGATCGGCAACATCGCCGTACAGGTCATCGGCGTCCGCCCCAAGGTCGGCAAGCGCCGTGACGAGGCCCAGAAAGCGCTGAGCGAAGCGGCCGGCGCGCCGGTCTCCGTCTCCGGCACGACCACCGACGGACTCGGTCTGACCGGCCGCGCCGAGGGCCTCGCCGCCCTCGCGACCGCCCTGGTCTACCCCCTGTAGCACCGGAGTCGGTGAAGGAGTCGGAGAAAAACGTGCCCCTCGATCGTGGGCAGGTCGCGGGGCACTACCACACGCCCACTACCCTGGAGTGGTGACTATTCGCCTGTACGACACCAGCGCCCGGCAGATCCGTGACTTCATCCCGCTCACGCCGGGCTGCGTCTCGATCTACCTCTGTGGCGCGACCGTGCAGGCCGCCCCGCACATCGGCCACATCCGGTCGGGGCTGAACTTCGACATCATGCGCCGCTGGTTCGCCTACCGCGGCTACGACGTCACGTTCATCCGCAACGTCACCGACATCGACGACAAGATCATCGCCAAGGGCGCGGACCAGGGCCGCGCCTGGTGGTCGATCGGGTACGAGAACGAGCGCGCGTTCAACTCCGGTTACGACGCGCTCGGTTGCCTGCCGCCCACCTACGAGCCCCGCGCCACCGGGCACGTACCCGAGATGATCGAGATGATGCGCGGCCTCATCGAGCGCGGACACGCGTACGAGGCCGACGGCAGCGTCTACTTCGACGTGCGCTCCTTCCCGGGCTACCTGGAGCTGTCCAACCAGGACATCGACGACCTGCGTCAGCCCTCCGAGGACGGCATCACCGGCAAGCGCGACCCGCGCGACTTCGCGATGTGGAAGGCGACCAAGCCGGGCGAGCCCGACTGGGAGACCCCGTGGGGCCGCGGCCGGCCCGGCTGGCACCTGGAGTGCTCGGCCATGGCCCACAAGTACCTGGGCTCCGCCTTCGACATCCACGGCGGCGGTCTCGACCTGATCTTCCCGCACCACGAGAACGAGATCGCCCAGGCCAAGGCCTTCGGCGACGAGTTCGCGCACTACTGGGTGCACAACGCCTGGGTCACCATGGCCGGCGAGAAGATGTCGAAGTCCCTCGGCAACAGCGTGCTGGTGTCGGAGATGGTCAAGAACTGGCGCCCCATCGTCCTCCGCTACTACCTGGGCACCCCGCACTACCGGTCGATGATCGAGTACAGCGAGGAGTCCCTGCGCGAGGCCGAGTCGGCGTTCGCCCGTATCGAGGGCTTCGTCCAGCGCGCCACCGAGAAGGCCGGGGCGCCCGTCGCCCCCGCCGCCGAGGTGCCGCCGGCCTTCGCCGAGGCCATGGACGACGACCTGGGCGTGCCGCACGCGCTCGCGATCATCCACACCACCGTCCGCCAGGGCAACAGCGCCCTCGCGGCGGACGACAAGGACGAGGCCATCGCCCGCCTCGCCGAGGTCCGGGCCATGCTCGGCGTCCTCGGCCTGGACCCGCTCGACCCGCAGTGGGCCGAGGAGTCCGGTGGCGGCGAAGAGCTCCACGGCGTCGTCGACACCCTCGTACGGCTCGTGCTCCAGCAGCGCGAGTCGGCCCGTGAGCGGAAGGACTGGGCGACCGCGGACGCGATCCGCGACCAGCTGAGCCAGTCCGGTCTCGCCATCGAGGACAGCCCCGACGGCCCCCGCTGGACGCTGGGCAACCGTTAGAAATGTGCCGCTCGGGGCTCCGGGCGGCACACTTCAGTTACAGACTTGTGTACGCAGGCATTAGAGGAAATAGGTAGTCATGGCCGGGAACAGCCAGCGCAGGAACCGTCGCACGTCCAACAAGAAGGGTGCGACGGTCGGCAGCGGTGGCCAGCGGCGCAAGGGCCTCGAAGGCAAGGGCCCGACGCCCAAGGCCACCGACCGCAAGGGCCACAAGGCGTTCCGCGTCACCAACGCGATGGCCCGCCAGGCGGCCAAGCGCAAGCCCGTCGCGCGCCGCGGCGGCAAGGGGACCTCCGAGATGGTCGTCGGCCGCAACCCGGTCTTCGAGGCCCTGCGCGACGGCGTCCCCGCCTCGACCCTGTACGTGCAGCAGTTCATCGACAACGACGAGCGCGTGCGCGAGGCCCTCAACCTCGCCACCGGCCGCGGCAACATCAACATCATGGAGGCGCCGCGCCCCGAGCTCGACCGGATGACGAACGGCCTCAACCACCAGGGCCTCGTCCTCCAGGTCCCGCCGTACGAGTACGCGCACCCCGAGGACCTCGCCGCGACGGCCTACGACCACCACGAGGACCCGCTGATCGTCGCCCTCGACGGCATCACCGACCCGCGGAACCTCGGCGCCATCGTCCGCTCCGTCGCGGCCTTCGGCGGCCACGGCGTGGTCGTCCCCGAGCGCCGCGCCGCCGGTATGACGGCCGGTGCCTGGAAGACGTCGGCCGGCACCGCCGCCCGTACCCCGGTCGCCCGCGCGACCAACCTGACCCGCTGCCTGGAGCAGTACCAGAAGGCCGGCCTCACGATCGTCGGCCTCGCCGCCGACGGCGACCACGAGGTCCACGAGCTGGAGGCGCTGTCCGGCCCGGTCGTCATCGTCGTCGGCTCCGAGGGCAAGGGCCTGTCGCGCCTCGTCGGCGAGACCTGCGACTACCGCGTCCGCATCCCCATGCCGGGCGGCGCCGAGTCGCTCAACGCCGGTGTCGCCGCCGGTGTCGTGCTGTACGAGGCGGCCCGCCGCCGCATGGCCTGACACAGGCCCCTCGTACCGGCATAGCGGCACCCCGGCCCCGGCCGTGGCGTTGATCTTGACGGGTCTCGGACATTTGCGAGCCGTCAAAGCAGTGTCCTAAACCCAGATCACTCGGTTAGATGAGTGTGGACACCAGAACGCCCCGGCCGGGGTTCGACGATCAGCCCGCGCTGAGCATGGTCAAAGTGGACTCCGATCCCGCCCAGGTGATCGTGAACCACGCCAGCTTCCGTGTGCGTCTCGCGCCGGCCAAGGCGCCGACGTTCGCCGCGAACCCGCGCGTCGCCGCACTCTCCGGAGCGGGGGCGGGCGCACCGCGTCGCCGCCCCGTCGTATGGACCGGAAAGTCCGCGCCGGGCGCGACCGGACTTCTCCAGGCGGTACGCGAGTCCTCCGTCTCCACACTCGACCGGGCCGTCGGTCACGGCGGACTCGGCGGGCCCGACGGTCACTCCGGCCTGGACGAGGGCGTCACCCAGGCCATCCCGCGCGTCGACGACACCATGCCCACCCCCATGGTGCCCGCCGAAGCCGCCGGACCGCTGCTCCCGCCGATGCGACGCGCCGAGGGCGCGTACGACGACGTGTACCAGCTCCGGCCCGAGGCCCCCGGGCCGTACGAGGACGACACGGCCGACGGCCGCACGGGCCGGCGCGCCGCGCACGACCCCGTCCGGCACGCCTACTACCCCGGGCGCCGGATGAACCTCGGCGTCGTCCTCCTCCCGCTCCGCGTCTTCCTCGGCTTCATCTCCATCTACGCGGGCATGGGCAAGCTCTGCGACCCCGTCTACTTCGACGGCGGCGAGCGCGGCTCCATGGTGAAGTGGCTCAACTCGCTGCACCCGTGGGCCCTTGCCGAACCCCTCCGCGACTTCGCGCTCCAGCACCCCGTGGGCGCCGGGCTCACCGTCGCGTTCCTCCAGGTCGTCGTCGGAGTCCTCACCGTCCTCGGCCTCTGGCAGCGGACGGCGGCCGTCGTCGGCGCCCTGCTCTCGGCCGCGCTCATCCTGACCGTCAGCTGGCGGACCGTCCCGGTCTACGACTCCGCCGACATCATCTACCTGGCCGCCTGGTCCCCGCTGATCATCGCCGGCGCCCCCGTCTACTCGCTCGACGGCCGCCTCGCGAGCGAGGCCTGGCGCACCCTCGGCCCCCGCGCCGAACTCTGGGCCCTGCGCCGCCGCGTCACGCGCCGCAGCACCCTTCTCGCCTCGGTCGTCGTCGGCCTCACCCTGCTCATCGGTTCCGTCCTCGGCGGCGCGGTCCGTTCCACCGAGATGGTCACCGTCCCGGGCCCCAACGACGACCCGATCAACCACCTCCCCGGCCGGCCGCTCACCAGCGAGGCGCCGCGCCGCACCCCGTCGCAGAGCGCCTCCACGGCGCCCGAGCCGACGGCGACCAGCGAGGCTCCCGCGGCGTCCGAGGAGACCGAGGAGGCGACCCGGCCGACCGAGACGACCCGGGAGTCGACCCGTACGCGGGAGCAGAGCCCGACGGCCACGGAGGACGGCAGCACCGGCTCCTCCGCCACGACGACCACGAGCCGTCCGCCCGCGGAGTCGAAGCCGGCGCCCCCGCCGACGACGAGCGACACCCCGACGACCACCGGCGGCACGTCGAGCGGCGGCTCCACCGGGTCCACGGGCTCGACGGGCGGCAGCACCCCCACGGAGAGCGGCTCGACGTCGGGCGGCGCGCAGAACCCGATCGGCGGCCTCCTGGGCTGACCCCGGGGCGTACGCGAACGAGGAGGGCGGCACCGCGTCGACGCGGTGCCGCCCTCCTCGTACTCGCACCCGTACGCCTTCGGGGGCAGGGGTTACTCGTACACCTTCGGGGTCACGGCGTCCCCGTACACCCTCGGGGTCACGGCGTCCCCGTACACCCTCGGGGTCACGGCGTCCCCGTACAGCCTCGGGGGTACGGCGTCCCCGTACAGCCTCCGGTCAGGCGCGCTGGGCGGCGAGCTCCTTGGCGGCCTCCGTGAGGTCCTTGGCGGTGTCGATGGCCCGCCAGTACGCCCCCTGAGGCAGCGGGAAGCCGGCCAGGCGGCGCTCGCGGGCGAGCCGGGGGAAGGTGGTCCGCTCGTGGTCGCCGAGGTCGGGGAGGAGCTCGGTGAAGGCGGCGGAGAAGACGTACACGCCGGCGTTGATGAGGAACGGCGACGGCGGGGACTCGACGAAGTCGGTGATGTGCCCGAAGGTGTCGGTCTCGACGGCGCCCCAGGGGATACGGGGGCGGGCGAGGGCCAGCGTGGCGACGGCGTCCCGCTCGGTGTGGAACGCGGCCATCTCGCGCAGCGAGAAGCGGGTCCAGATGTCGCCGTTGGTCGCGTACCAGGGCTGGTCCGGCGCGGGCAGATGCGCGGCGGCGTACTTGAGGCCGCCACCGCGGCCCAGGGGCTCGGACTCGACGACCGTCGTCACCTTGAGAGGGAGGTCGGCGGTTTCCAGCCACTCCTGGAGTACTTCGGCGAGGTGGCCGCAGGAGACGACGGCGTCGGTCACGCCCTCGGCCGCGAGCCAGGAAAGCTGATGGCCGATGATCGGGGTCCCGGTTCCGGGGATCTCGACCATCGGCTTGGGGCGGTCGTCGGTGTAGGGGCGCAGCCGCGAGCCCTGGCCGCCCGCCAGGACCACGGCCTGCGTCGGAGTGGTGTGCATACGGGGAACGATAGGCGCCCCGCACGCCCGACCGCCGGATACGCGACGGTGCTCAGCTCGCGGCTCAGCTCGCGCGCATGACGCCGGTCGCGTACGCGGTGTCGCAGACCGGGCGGGAGAAGGACTGGGCGCGGGAGGGACCGTAGTGCTCGACGGCGGCGCGGCCGAGGGCGCGGGCGATGGAGATGCAGTGCTTGGCGAGCGACGGCCGGTTCTCGACCTCGCGCTGGAGGTGCGTGAGGGCGGTGCCGGGGTCCTTCTCCTGGAGCTCCGCGAGGAGCTGGTCGCGGAGGACGTCCTGCGGGGCGCGGGACTTGGCGCGGACGGAGACCTCGGCGGAGGAGGCCGTCAGCTGGGTGGCGGAGTCCTGGCCGGCCCACGGAACGGCGGACACCGCGAGCGTTCCCGAGAGCACCAGGACGACGGGCAGGACGAGGGCGAGAGAGCGGCCGATTCGGCGGGCAGTGTGGGTCACGCAGGCGAGCGTAGCGGCCGGTAGTGATATGGCGACATTTAGTCACTCTCGCGGGGGATGGTTCGAGGCGGCTTTTCGAATTCCGTGTTGACGCGGAGGTCGAGGGCGGGCCCCGAATGCCGGGTTCTGCCGTGATCTGCCGGGGTTTTTCCACCGTAAACCCGAGCCGTGACGCCACATGGACGAACGGCCCCGCATCCGGGAAGGATGCGGGGCCGTCCTGCAGACGTCGGAAACGCCGTCGGTGTCAGTCGCTGATGCGCTGCTCCGTGGACTTCGAGAAGACGTGCAGCTCGTCGGCGCGCGGGACGACGTGCAGCGTGGTGCCCTTGGCGGGGACGTCACGGCCGCCGACGCGGACCACCAGGTCCTTGTCCTCGCCGCCGACGCGGGTGGAGCCGTAGATGAAGCCGTCGGAGCCGAGCTCCTCGACGACGTTGACCGTCACGGCCAGGCCCTGGTCGCTCTCGGGGCCCGCGACGTCGAAGTGCTCGGGGCGGACGCCGACCACGACGGTGGTGTCGCCGTTCGCGGACGCGGTGGCGATGGCGTCGCGGGAGACGGGGACGATGCTGTTGCCGAACTTCACGCCGCCGTCGGTGATCGGGACCTCGATCAGGTTCATGGCGGGGGAGCCGATGAAGCCGGCGACGAAGAGGTTGGCGGGGCGGTCGTACATGTTGCGCGGGGAGTCGACCTGCTGGAGCAGACCGTCCTTCAGCACGGCGACGCGGTCGCCCATGGTGAGCGCCTCGGTCTGGTCGTGGGTGACGTAGACCGTGGTGATGCCGAGGCGGCGCTGGAGGCCGGCGATCTGCGTACGGGTCGACACACGCAGCTTCGCGTCGAGGTTCGACAGCGGCTCGTCCATGAGGAAGACCTGCGGCTCACGCACGATGGCGCGACCCATGGCGACACGCTGACGCTGACCGCCGGAGAGCGCCTTCGGCTTCCGGTCCAGGTACGCGGTGAGGTCGAGGATCTTCGCGGCCTCTTCGACCTTGGCGCGGATCTCGGCCTTGTTGACGCCGGCGATCTTGAGCGCGAAGCCCATGTTGTCGGCGACGGTCATGTGCGGGTACAGCGCGTAGTTCTGGAACACCATCGCGATGTCCCGGTCCTTCGGCGGCAGGTGCGTGACGTCGCGGTCCCCGATGCGGATGGAGCCGGCGTTGACGTCCTCGAGCCCCGCGAGCATGCGGAGCGAGGTCGACTTGCCACAGCCGGAGGGTCCGACGAGGACGAGGAACTCGCCGTCGGCGATCTCGATGTCGAGCTGGTCGACGGAGGGCTTGGTGGCGCCGGGGTAGATCCGGGTCGCCTTGTCGAAAGTGACGGAAGCCATGGTGATGTGTCCCTTCACCGGCAGGAACGTGCCGGACGATCCGAGTAAAGGAAGGATTGAGGTCTAGTCCACCTAGGTGAACCGCAAGTGACGCTACCTGCCGATGCCCGATCTGTCAGCAGTTCGAAGCCCGCGAGATTTCCCACCGGTCGCGGGGCGCGGTTGGTTACACTGCACTCGCTGCCTCCTTAGCTCAGCTGGCCAGAGCACCGCTCTTGTAAAGCGGGGGTCGTCGGTTCGAACCCGACAGGGGGCTCAACGCAAAGGGCCAGCGCAGGGGCATGTTTCCCCCGCGCTGGCCCTTTCGCATGATCACGGCCGTGCCACCTACGTGCCAGAAGGCCCTTCCTTGTGGTCTTGGCGGGCCTGGCGGATCATCTCGCCGAGCTTCCCGGCGATGTGCTGATCACGGTCGCTCGTCATGTGCTGGTAGATCAGCGCGGCTCGGGTTGTGCTGTGCCCCATCCGCGTCATGAGCTCGCGCGTGCTGGCTCCGGCGCTGGAGGCGAGGGTGTTCCCGGTGTGGCGGAGATCGTGGAAGTGCACGTCCCCGGAGATGCCGGCCTTGGCGCGGGCGGCGGTCCAGTCGTCCCGGAAGTTGCTCCGTCGGAGGAGTCCGCCGCGGGGACCCTGAAACAGATGGCCATCCTGCCCGGCCCCGGTGAAGCGCTCCAGGTGGTGAACGAGCTCGGGGACGAGTTCGGCAGGGAAGGCGACGGGCCGGACACCGGCGGCGGACTTCGGAGTCTTGTCGGCCAGGGTGCCGTTCTGAAGCTCGGCCTGTGCGCGACGGACCATGACCACGGAGCGGGTCAGGTCGAGGTCCCGGCGGCGGAGTGAGGCCAGCTCGCCGAAGCGGAGCGTGGTGAAGGCGGCGAGGAGGACGAGCGCGCGGTGGTGCGGCTGGATGGCGTCGGCCACGGCGTACACCTCGGCCACGGTGAGGACGGGCCGCTCGGGCACGTCGTAGCGGTCGGCGCCCTTGATCCGGCACGGGTTGGTCATCGACATGCTCGTAGGTGCTCTCCAACGACTACTGATCTAGCCGGACCAAGGCTTCATGATCAGCCAACAGGTGCCTAGCGATGTGGCAGATGCGTATGAGCGCCTCTGCCAAGGGGGCTTCACGAGCCGCCTCCTCCGGGACGAGGAAGGTCACGTCCTCAGCCAGGCTCGCCGGTGACGGGCGACTGCGTACACGGATTCCACTTGCTCAGGCGTGAGCTTGCCAGCGAGAGGGCCGAGAGCTGCAACCTCACGCTCCTGATAGACGCGGACGCTGTACTGGGTTGCCGCGCGCTGTAAGCGCTCAACGCCGACGAACACCAAGACGGGCTCCACGGGCACGTCGGAATCGCAGTACCGCCCCAACACCCCTCGCACGTACTCGGCCTCAGCCTTGCTCGCGGCTGCATAGGGGTGCGGCTTGCCGCTGTTGACCTTGGCCATCGTGTCGCCGACCCAGACCGAAGCACCCCGGTGGGTCTTGGTGTTGATGCTGAACACGCCGCCCGGACCAATCAACAGGTGATCGATGTCGCCGCCATTGCTCTTCTGAATGCCGTGGATGGTCCGCCAGCCAAGTGGGGCTAGACGCTTCAGCTCTCGGCCGACCCGCCGCTCCCCCTCAAGCCCGGTGTACCAGCTGTCCCAATCGGATGACCGGCGTAGCAGCTTGGCCACCCAGCGTTCGGCGGTTGAAGGTCCTTGCTCAGCCATCCGGCGGAGAATCCCAGCGCCAGGGCGGCTGTCTGCCAGGTCTTCAATGGGCGAGAGAGGCGGGAGGGATGCCGGCCGTGAAGGACGTCTCCGAGCCGATGGTGTTGGTTGTTGAGCGCGAGGCGCAGGAACCGGTGCAGCAGCACCGGCGCGCGTGGAACCGACGATCACGCCTTCACCGAGATGTCTGCTGAGGAGGGCTAAGGCCTCATCCTGATACTTCTGATTCTTGATCGTCACGACCTTGGTCGCCCGGTCTGCCCATGCGACGGCGTCCCCGTTCGGCAGGTTCACATAGAGCCGATCCTTGCCATGCCGCTTCCACGGACTCACCGTTAGATCGCCCATCAGTCCCCCCATGCAGCCGCCCCGAGTTACATGCCAGCAGTTGGCGGCTACGTCGGCAAGACCGCCCTCACAGGGGGAGCTGTTACAGGTTTCTCCACCTCATCAAGGCACCCGCCGCGCACGGCGCGGCGCGCGCGGCCCGTCGCCCGGGCCTGCGCTCCTGTCTGCGCCCCGCTCCAGCCCTGCCGCCGTCCGCACGCCTGACAGCTCGGGTTGATGGGTGACGACCCAGAGACGGCCAAAGCGCTCGGGCCAAGACAAGCCTCCGGCGGGGGCGCTCAGGCTCCAGGATGGCGGGGGCTCCGTGAGCGGGTGCCGGCCGGTGGGGTGTGGCGGTGGGGACTCCCATCCCGTCTGCCGTCGACCCAGGCAGAGCCGAGCAGACACGGCACCGGGCGTCCAGGTCGTTCGTACAGTGGCGCGCTCCACCTGGACGCCCGGCACCGCGCCTGCTCCACGGTGTGTGGGTCGACGGCAGACGGGATGGGAGTCGGGGTGGGTGCTGTGGCGAAGGTGCACGTTAGGGTGCCGCTGGGAGGTGGGATGGCAAACAAGAACGATTGGCGGAACCACCCGCATTGGTACCTCTTGATCCTGGTACCGGTGCTGGTTTTTCTGATCATCGAGGATGATGTAATCACCCGCAGTCTCCTGGCCGGGGGGCTCTTCTCAGGTGGCGTGCTCTACGGACGCGGCTGGGTGAAGCGTGGCGACCGGATGGCTGACCGATCCGGCTAGAGCTACGGATCAGGTGTTGCCCACGCGGAGGGGTTGTGCGCGGTCGGCGCTGGCAGGTCACTCCTGGCCATCGACGAAGCCCGACCGTCGGTTAGGTCCCGGACGAGTCTCCGGGCCGCCCCCAGACAGACCGGGGATGCAACCATTCACTTCAGAGCTGGAACCCCCGGAAGCCGACCGCGCGCTTGAAACCATAGGCGCCGGCACTGACAACGGTCCTGCCTGTGATGGGCCGTTGAGGGGTGAGTATCTAACTGCGTGACAACGCCGACGAACAGCGGCGGACGAGTGAGGATGCCTGCGGACCATCAGCGCAGGTGAGAGACACACCAGCCCAAGGCAGGGCTCGCACCCGAGTTGCTTCGGGACGAAGGAGTGCTCGTGCCCTCTGCATGCCCGATCGAGCGGTGATGGAGGGGAAGCAGCGGGGAACTGCGGAACCAGCACCGGAAACCGGTAGGTCAGTTCTGTGCAAGTAACGCACCATCTACGTATGAGGTCTTCCAAACTAGGGCTCTTTGGTTGACGGAGGCTTGCCCGTCCGGTGGACTCCACCTGTGGCCACAGACCCGAGCGAGTACGACAAGGCAATGCCGACGGTCTCAGCGTTCCTGAAGAAGATGGAACGAGGCATCGACCGTACGCGGGCGACGCACGCCGGGCAGCCGTACGCAACGGTCCGGCAGTCCCTGGTCCTCGCACTGGAGGAGGAGGGCGCTCGCCCGATGGTGCCGCAAGTAGTCGACGAGCTGGCCCGACAGATTTCCGAGGGGAGCGACCACTGATCCGTACCCTGCCAGACCGCATCGGGCGTGCCAGATGCGTGCCAGGTGGGACGGGGAACAGCGGTAGAGCAGCGGGTTCCTCGGGGAGTCCTAGGGTTGTCTTTGGCGCCCGTTGGCCCTGATCAGAGCGCTACACGGGGCTGAAAGATCTGTGATTCCCAATCTCATGGCGCGCCTCCCATGTCATACGATCAGCGGATGTCTATGGAAGAACCCAAGGTCGTGTGGGCTTTGGAGGGGTACAGCAAGGCAGACGAATTCCTGCGCACCGAGTACCCCGTCAGTCGCGAGCAGATTCTGCAGCTTCGGGAAGTGATCAAGCCGGATGCGGATGACCCCGGGATGCTCTACTGCTACTCCGTACCGGTCGAGGTCTGGCCAGCGGTGGACGCGATCCTGCGGTGCGGGCCGCCTGATCCAGGACTCGACTACTTCACGAGCGCCTATGCGGCGGAGTAAGCGAATCCGCTGAAGTACAGCAACGGCGTACCGCAACCGCAGCGACCATCCTTGACCGAGAGCGCCTTGGAGTGACCGGGTAGCGACCGGGTAGCGACCGGGTAGCGACCGGGTAGCGGCCGGTATGGCCGTAACTGACCGATCCGGCTAGAGCTACGGATCAGAAGGCGGCGGCAGCCGTGCCACTTCCGTGCCAGAAGTGGCGGGGAGCCACGGGGAATCGGGAGCAACGGCGGTGCATGCTCCGTGCGGCGCCCAAGCCAGGAGCTTGCAGGTCAGGCCAGTGATCGCCATCCCTCTCTTGTAAAGCGGGGTCGTCGGTTCGAACCCGACAGGGGGCTCTTGGGCGAAGACCCCCGACCGATCATGGTTGGGGGTCTTCGACATCTACGGGTGCCATCGACGCGGGCGGTCGGTCGAGTCCAGGCGAGGGCGGGCGCGGGCGCACGGAGTGAAATGCGGATGCCGGCTCCCGGGCCTGGCGGGCAGGATCGCGTCATGTCGACCGATGTCAGTGGAATGATCGAGTGCCGGCCAGGGGCCCGGCTGTGGGGTCCGGACGATGAGGACACAGTCTGGGAAGCGGGCATCGACCTCTTCCTGCTGAACAGGGGCAACGCCTACGACGGCTTGGCCTGCCTCTTCGGAGTCCGAAACTACTTCGGCTTCCGCCCGCTTGCTGAGGACCGCGGCTTCCCGGATGACGCGTCGGAAGGGTTGTGTCGTGAGTACGCCGACTACGGCGGCCCCCGCTACGTACACGGGACGACATGGCTGACCTGGGCCGAGCTGTCCGCTACGGACTGGCAGGAGACGGACGACTCCGGCACACGAAGCCGCGCATCAGCCGCAGGGCCCGACACCGGCTGGGGTCCGGTCTGGAGCGTCATGCGCATCCTCGGCGAAGTCCACGGCGCGGAGAACGTGCGTCTCGTCGTCTGGTTTCACTGACCCGACTCCATGCCGCGCAGGTCGAGGCCCTGTCCCAGCGGGTACTGAAGGAGATCGACGGCGGCGTCTGGCTTGTGGTCGAACTCCGCTGAAAGGTAGGGGAGTACGGCGCTGTGGAATGCCGGATCCGCACGGGGGTGGGGCCCCTATGCTGCGGCGGTGACCATACCCTCCGAGCCCGTCGTGCCGGCCCAGCCCGCCGCGACCTCGCGTCTCGCCTTCGCCGCCGCGATCGCGCTGATCGTCGTCACCCTGGCCGCCTTCTGGACGTGGCGGTGGTGGGACGGCAAGCAGGAGGGCGAGTTCGCGGCCGACCCGAAGCCGTTCTGCAGTCTCGTCACCCCCGAGACGATCCACCGTCTCGTGCCCGAGTCGTACGGCGGACGCGAGGACGTGGCGTCCTGTACCTGGTCCGCCCCGCGCGAGAAGGGGAAGTACCGGGCCAACGTCCATCTCTTCGCCAGCCGCCTCAACGTCGAACTTGCCGAAGAGGACATGCGCGAGCAGCGCGCCGACGGTGAACTGGGCTGGGAGAAGGGCACCCAGGAGGACCTGCTCGGCCTCGGCGACGAAGCCTTTCTCCGTTTCAGCCCGCCCGTACCCGGCAAGAACATCACCGCTCAGGTCGTCTTCCGCCGCAGCAACGTGATGATCTACCTGGCCTACGCGCGCAGCGACGACGACCGGGCGGCCGCCCGTGCCGGAGCCGTCGACGCCGCCCGCGAGGCAGCCGCCCTCCTCAAGCCCTGACTTCTGTACGTGGGTTGCCTCCCCCGCCGGCCTTCCCCGTCAGTGGCGGCCCGTGACCTTGTCCGCGAGGACCGCCACCTGGTCCGTCTTCGCGCTGTGGCCCGTGAGTTCGCGGCGGTCCGCGCCTCGGAACGCCGCGTACATCGTCTGGACCGCGAGCCAGCGCAGCGGTTCGGGTTCCCACTTGCGGACCTTGTGGTTCACCCAGGGCAGTGCCGTGAGGTCCGTCGGGCCCGACTGGCCCGAGTCCTGCTGGATCAGGTCGCGCAGGGTGCGGGCCGCCAGGTTGGCGGTGGCGACGCCCGAGCCGACGTAACCGCCCGCCCAGCCCAGGCCCGTCGAGCGGTCCAGGGTGACCGTGGCGCACCAGTCGCGCGGGACGCCGAGGACGCCGGACCAGGCGTGGTCGACCCGGACGCCGGCGAGCTGGGGGAAGAAGCGGACCAGGATCTCGCGGAGGGCCTCGATGCTCTGGGGCTGCGTGCGGCCGTCGTTGTCCGTCTTCGAGCCGTAGCGGTACGGGACTCCCCGGCCGCCCAGCGCGATCCGGCCGTCCGCCGTGCGCTGCGCGTACATGTAGGCGTGCGCCATGTCCCCGAGGGTCTCGCGGCCCTCCCAGCCGATCGACTCCCACTGGGCGTCCGTGAGCGGCTCGGTGGCGATCATGGAGGAGTTCATGGGCAGCCAGGTGCGGCGCTGGCCGGCGAGGGAGGCCGTGAAGCCCTCCGTGCATCGCAGGACGTACGGGGCGCGGACCGTGCCGTACGGGGTGATCGCGTGCTTCGGCTTGATCTCCGTGACCGGGGTCGACTCGTGGATCGTCACGCCGAGGGACTCCACGACCGCTGCCAGGCCCTTGACCAGTTTCACCGGGTGCAGACGGGCGCCGTGCGGCGTCCACGACGAGCCGACCGCGCCGGTCACGCGCACGCGGGCGGCGGTCTCGCGGGCTCCGTAGAGTTCGCGGTCCGATTCGCCGAAGGTGAGTTCGGTGGCGTGGAAGTCCTTCAGGCGGGCTAGTTGGGCCGGGGTGAGGGCTACTTCCAGGACGCCTCCGCGGTGCTGGTCCGCCTCGATCTTCTCCGTCTCGCAGACGTCCAGGACCTCGTCGACCGTGGCGTTCATGGCCTGCTGCAGGCGGACCGCCGCCTCGTGGCCGTGGAGCCTGGCGTAGCGGGCGCGCCCCGCGATGCCGTTGTAGAGCCAGCCGCCGTTCCGTCCGGAGGCGCCGTAGCCGCAGAACTTCGCTTCGAGGACCGTGATGTTGAGGAAGGGGACGGCCTTCTTGAGGTAGTAGGCGGTCCACAGGCCTGTGTAGCCGCCGCCGACGATGCAGACGTCCGCCGTGGTGTCTCCGGGGAGTGGTTCGCGGGGCGCGGGGGCGCCCTCCTGTGCGTACCAGAACGAAATGCCGCCGTTGACCGTACTCATGTGTATCCCTCTTCCGGGTGCGTGGGCCGGACGTTACCGGGGGCCTCGAGCCTGTGGATACGGGTCTTTGGGCGGCCGCTCCCGGGCGGGCGCCTGCCTGGGTTCGAGGGTGCGGATTCCCGGTCGATCCCGCGTGGTCGCGGTGCGGATTTCGTTGCTGCGGGAGCGCCTCCCCTGGACCCGTCGCGTTGGTCCCATCGGGCTTGTTCGGGTGGGGTGTTCGGGGGCGTCATGGATCCGGGCGGTGTCACCGTGTACGTCGTCGACGGGACGGCGCGCCGCCGGACCCCTAGTCTCGGTGCGTGATTCACGTACCCGAGGAACTCGCGCGGTCGCAGGCGAAGTGCAACGGTGAGGCGGGGCGGGCGTTCGTCGCCGGGCTGCCGGGGCGGGCCGAGGAGTTCCTCGGCCGGTGGGGGCTGGAGGTCACCGGGCCCTCGATGTACGGCGCGGCCTCGCTGGTGCTGCCCGTGCGGCGGGTCGCCGACGGCACGCGTGCGGCGCTGAAGATGCAGCTCCTGGACGAGGAGACCGCCGGGGAGCCCGACGGTCTGCGGGTGTGGGACGGGGCGGGCGTCGTGCGGTTGCTCGACCATGACCCCGGGACCGGGACGATGCTCCTCGAGTGGCTCGACGCCGCCCGGCCGTTGTCCTCCGTCGCGGAGACCTCGGGCGTCCGGGAGGCCCTGCGGATCGTGGCGGGGCTGCTCGCCCGGCTCGTGGCGGTCCCCGCGCCCCCGGGGCTGCGGACGCTCGGTGACATCGCCGCCGGGATGCCGGCGGCGGTGCCGGAGGCGGCCGGCCGGCTCGGTACGGAGGACGCGGCCGTCCTGCGGGAGTGCGCCGCGGCCGTACGGGACGTGGCCGGCGAGCCGGGGGACCGGCTGCTGCACTGGGACCTCCACCTGGACAACGTCCTCGCGGCCGAACGCGAGCCCTGGCTGGCGATCGACCCCAAGCCCCTCGCCGGGGACCCGGGGTTCGAGCTCCTGCCGGCCCTGATGGACCGGTTCGATCCCGATCCGGGCGAGGCGCTGTGGCGGTTCGACCTGCTGGCCGAGGTCGTCGGGGACCGGCGGCGGGCGGTGGCGTGGACGCTCGGCCGCGTGCTGCAGAACGGGCTCTGGGACGTCGAGGACGGCGAACCGGAGCTGGACGCCGAACAGGTGGCGCTCGCGCGAATCCTGCTGGCCAGAAGGGCCTGAGCGAGGCAGGCTGGCCCCATGATCCGTACCGCCACGCCCGCCGATGTCCCCGTCGTCTTCGCCATGATCCGCGACCTCGCGGAGTACGAGAAGGCCCTCCACGAGGTCCGTACGACCACGGACCAGCTCCACGAGGCCCTCTTCGGCGCCCACCCCGCCGCCTTCGCGCACATCGCGGAGACGGAGACCGGCGAGGTGGCCGGCTTCGCGCTCTGGTTCCTCAACTTCTCGACCTGGCGCGGGGTCCACGGCATCTACCTGGAGGACCTGTACGTCCGTCCGGAAGCGCGCGGCGGCGGCCACGGCAAGGCCCTGCTCCGTGAACTGGCCCGTATCTGCGTGGACCGCGGCTACGAGCGCCTGGAGTGGTCCGTCCTGAACTGGAACAAGCCGTCGATCGACTTCTACGAGTCCCTGGGCGCCCGCCCGCAGGACGAGTGGACGGTCTACCGCCTCACGGACGGGGCGCTGGCGGAGCTCGGCGGGGCGGGAGTTCTCTAGGGGGTGTTCGGCGCCTCGTGGCCGGGTCCGCGGAACCGGGCCCGCGCGGGAGTGGTGTCGGAAGTGTTGTAGGAAGGGGCCATGGATATCGAGCAGCGGTTTCAGCGGATCACCGACTTCATCGAGGCGCGCCTGACGCCCCTCTTCGACCCCGCGAACGGGAAGGACCACGGGTTCGGGATGGACGACACCTCCCGTGCCCTGCGCGCCCTGCGCTACACGGTGCAGGCCGCCTCGGCGGTGAAGGGGCTCGTGGAGAAGCGGGAGTCGGCGCCGGAGCTGCGGCCCGTGGTCGACCAGGCTCTCGAGCACAACTGGGACGTGCTGCGCTCCGCCGCCCGGATGTGGGAGGACCACGCCGACTTCCAGAAGGAGTTCAAGGCGCATTCCTGGGACGTCATCGGCGTCTGAGCGGCGCGAGGTCTGCGGGATCAGGACCGCCTTGTCCCCGCGACGTCTGCGGGATCAGGACCGCCTTGTCCCCGCGACGTCTGCGGGATCAGGACCACCTTGCCCCCCCGCGACGTCTACGGGATCAGGACCACCTTGCCCGTCGTGCCCCGGATCTCCAGGGCGCGGTGGGCCTTCGCCGCGTCCGCCAGGGGGAAGCGGTGGACGGCCGGGCGCAGCGTGCGGTCGGCCGCGGCGGCGAGGGCGGCGAGTTCGAGGGTGCGGATGTCGCCGCCCGCCTTCCGGATCATGACGGGGCCGAGGACGGACTCCGAGGTGATGCCCCGGGCCGCGAGTTCCTCCGCGGTGTACGTCAGCGGCTCGCCGTCGTGGAGGCCCGCGCCCGACCAGCCGAACACGAGGTGCTGTCCGCCCTCGCCGAGCAGGTCGACGGCGGCGCGGCCGGTGTCGCCGCCGACCGAGTCGAAGACGACGGTCGCGGTGCGCCCGCCGAGGTACGCGCGGACCTTCTCCGGCCAGTCCGGTTCCTTGTAGTCGACGGCCAGGTCGGCGCCGTTGTCCTCGACGAGGGCGACCTTCGCGGGGCCGCCGGCCAGGCCGACGACGGTCGCGCCGGCGTTCTTCGCGTACTGGACGAGCAGGGTGCCGATGCCGCCCGCGGCGGCCGGGACGATCGCGACCGAGCCGGGGCCGAGTTCGGTGAACAGCAGGATGCCCAGGGTCGTGCGGCCGGTGCCGATCATGGCGACGGCCTCCGCCTCGCCGAGGTGGTCGGGCAGGGCGTGCAGACGGTCCGCGTCGGTGACGGCGAGCTCCGCGTACCCTCCGGGGACCATGCCGAGGTGGGCGACGACCCTCGTGCCGAGCCAGGACGGGTCGGTGCCCTCGCCGAGGGCGTCGACGGTGCCGGCGACCTCGCGGCCGGGGATCGTGGGGAGTGCGGCGGGGGCGGGGAAGGGGCCCGTCATCCCCTGGCGGAGCGCGGTGTCGAGGAGGTGCACGCCGGCGGCCGCGACGCGGACGCGGACCTGGCCGGGGGCCGGTACGGGGTCGGCCGTCTCCTCGTAGGTGAGGTTCTCGGCCGGGCCGAAGGCGTGGAGGCGGACGGCGTGCATGACGGTTCCCCTGTCGTCGTACGGGTGGCTTCTTCCGTGACAGAGCCTCCGCCCTCAAGCGTGCTTGAGGTCAAGCCGCTCCGCGCGGACGGCCAGTGACACCGCCTCTATCGCGCTCGTGAACGACACCTCCGACAGCACTCCGGGCGCCGCCACCTGGTCGCCCACCAGGTACACGCCGTCGCCCCGGTCGACCGCCGGCCGGTCGCGCCAGGTCGTGCCGGGCCGGTCCACCGCTCCCGTACGGCCTTGGGAGACGGACTCCCGCCGCCACACCGTCCGCTCGCGCCAGCCGGGGAAGCCGCGGTCGAGGAGCCGTTCCGCGTGGGCGACGCCGTCCGCCTTGGACTCGCCGGGGCCGATGGGCAGCTGGGCCTGGACCAGCTGCTGTCCGGCGGGGGCGAGCGAGGGGTCCTGCGCCGTGAACCGCTCGATCCAGCCGGGCGCGTCCAGGTCCGAGACGGCGAACGGGTCGCCCTTCCGGGTCCGCAGCGCCAGGTCGAGCAGGACCGTACGGCCGCTTTCCCAGGTCAGTGACGGGTCGCCGAGGAGCCGGGCGGCGGCGGGCAGGGCGGTGGCGACGACCACCGGTCCCTCGCCGAGCGGCAGTCTGTCGACGCGGGACGAGGTCTCGATCCGTACGCCCATCTCCCAGGCGCGCGCGACCATCCGCTCGATCAGCTGACCCCAGCCGCCCCGGATGTAGTGGGCCTCGGGCGGCAGCGAGCCGGCCCGGTGCAGGCGCTCCTGCACGAAGCGGGCCGAGAGCGAGCCGGGGTCGTGGTGGAAGAGGGCGACCGCGCTGTAGGCGGCGGCCTCACGGGCGGTCCGCTCGCCGGCGAGGCCGGTGACCCAGGTGCGGAAGTCGAGGTCGACGGGGGCCTGCGTGGCGCCGCGGAGGGTCTGGCGCAGCAGGCCGAGCGGCGGGGTGCGGCGCAGGGCGCCGGCGCGGTGGAAGCGGAGGCGGAGGGCCTCGGCGGGCGGCAGCGGGGCGAGCGGGCCGAGGAGGCCGCGCTGCTTGAGCCAGGTCCAGTGGGGGCCGCCGCTGTAGAGGGCGTGCGGGCCTTCGTTGGTGCCGTACGGGCCTTCGGCGGTACGGGCCCGGCCACCGGGCGTCCGGTGGGCCTCGTGCACGGTCACCTTGGCGCCGGCCTCGGCGGCGGTGATCGCCGCGGTGAGCCCCGCGAAGCCGCCGCCGATGATCGTGAGCTTGCGCATGTCCGTCTCCCTCGTGTCCCGTTCCGTTCCCGGTCTCGGAGGGGGGACGGACGGCGGGGGCGTGTTTGTGACATCGGGGCGGGGGTGTTGTCAGTGGCGTGGATCACCATGGGGGCATGGTGGCGAAGAGGAAGAACAAGGTGGCGGGGGCGCGGCGGCCGGAGGTGCGGCTGCCTCCCCTGGTGGCGTATGAGGGCGGGATCGAGCCGGACGGTGACTACGACGGGCTCGAACTGACCGGGCTCGACCTGACGGGTCAGTCGGGGGCGGGCGCGCGGTTCCTGGACTGCGCGCTGCGGGAGTGCGGGCTCGACGAGGCGCGGCTCACGGGGGCGCGGTTCCTCGACTCGGTGCTGACCGGGGTACGGGGTGTGGGCACGGACCTGGCCGGGGCGCAGCTGCGGGACGTGGAGCTCGTGGACGCGCGGCTCGGCGGGGCGCAGCTGCACGGAGCGGTGCTGGAGAGAGTCGTGGTGCGGGGCGGGAAGAGCGACTACCTGAACCTGCGGGCGGCGAAGCTGAAGGACGTCGTCTTCGAGGGGTGCGTGCTGAGCGAGCCGGACTTCGGGGGCGCGGTGCTCGACCGGGTCGAGTTCGTGGACTGCGTGCTGACCGGGGCGGACTTCTCGGGGGCGCGGCTGAAGGACGTGGACCTGCGGGGCGTGCAGCGGCTGGAGATCGCGCGGGGGGTGGAGTCGCTGGGGGGTGCGGTGATCTCGACGGCGCAGCTCCTCGACCTGGCGCCGGTGCTCGCGGCCAGGCTGGGGGTGCGGGTGGAGGAGTGAGGCGGGGCCGTCGCCAGGGGGGGGTGTCTTGCCGATCAGGCCGGGCTCGTCGGCAAGACGCCCCTAGGGCCTGTCTGACAATTGGCGTCGGATAGGCCCTAGGGAAGGCGGGGGAAGCGGGCCTGGAGGGACCAGATCGCCGGGTTGTCGCCGAGGCCCTCGTGCATGTCGGTGAGGTCGGCGATCAGGTCGTGCAGGAAGTCGCGGGACTCGCGGCGCAGTGCGGCGTGGTTGAAGGTGACCGGCGGTTCGTCGCCCGGCATCCAGTCGGCCTCGACGTCGACCCAGCCGAAGCGGCGCTCGAAGAGCATCCGGTCCGAGGACTCGGTGAAGTCGAGCTCCGCGTACTGCGGCTGCGCGGCGCGGCTGCCGCGCGGGTCCTGGTCGAGCTGCTCGACGATGTCGCACAGGGCCCAGGCGAAGTCGAGGACCGGCACCCATCCCCAGGCCGTGGACACCTCGCGGTCCGCCTCGGTGTCGGCGAGGTAGACGTCGCCGCAGAAGAGGTCGTGGCGCAGGGCGTGGACGTCCGCGCGGCGGTAGTCGGTCTGCGGCGGGTCGGGGAAGCGACGGGAGAGGGAGTAGCCGATGTCGAGCACGGGACCGATGGTGTCACGGCACCAGGCCCGCCTCGTACGCGAGGACCACGAGCTGCACCCGGTCGCGGGCGTCCAGCTTGCCGAGGAGGCGCGCGACGTGCGCCTTGGCGGTGGCCATGGTCGCGGTCCACCGCCGGGACGTGTGAGGCGCCGCGCGAGGTCCACCGCCGGGACGTGTGAGGCGGGCGCGCCGGAGAGGGCTCAGCGGCGGCCGTGGACCGCTCGGGCGACGCGGGGGCCCAGCCAGCGCTTGAGACGGCGCAGTGGTTCCAGCTGTTCGGCGGCCCGGTCGATCCGGTAGTAGAGCTGCGGCGGGATGTGCGGGAGCAGCGGCGAGTGGCGCTGGCCGAGGAGCGCGAACATCGTGGCCGGCTCCAGGCGCATGTAGCGGGGGAGGTTCTCGTACCACTGGGCGCTGTAGCGGGCCGAGCTCTGGGCCGAGACGAGTTCGGCGCGGCGGCGCTTGCCGTACGAGGTGAGGGCGGCGTCGAGGCCGGCGGGCGTGCGGAGCGCCTCGGGGGCGCGCAGGGCGTCCGCGAGGGCGAGCGCGTCCTCCAGGGCCAGGGTGGTGCCCGCGCCGATCGAGTAGTGCGTGGTGTGGGCGGCGTCGCCGAGGAGGACGAGGTTGCCGTGGTGCCAGACCCGGGTGGTGAGCGTGCGGAAGGTGAGCCACTGGGCGGCGCCGTCGGCCTGCGCGCGTCCGATCAGCTCGTGGCCGTCGAGGAGGTCGTGGAAGAGCTTCTCCAGGAGGCGGAGGCTGTCGGTCTCACTGCTCGTGTCGAGGCCGAGGCCGGTCCAGGTCTCCGGGGAGCACTCGACGACACAGGTGGAGCGCTCGCCGCTGAACCCGTAGGCGTAGCACCAGATCCAGCCGTGCTCGGTCTCCTTGAAGGCGAAGCTGAAGGAGTCGAAGACCTTGGTGGTGCCGAGCCAGATGTACTGGTTGCGGCCGGCGGTGACCTCGCTGCCGAAGCGGTCCGCGTGGGCCTCGCGCAGCACGCTGTTGACGCCGTCGGCGGCCACGACCAGGTCCGCGTCGGCGAGTTCGGGCGCGTCCCGGCCGGTCACGTCGTGCTCGAACGCGACCCGTACGCCGAGCTCCTCGGCCCGGTCGGCGAGGAGCGCGAGCATCCGCCGCCGCCCGATGCCGAAGCCGGCGTCGCCGCGATGGACGGTCCGCTCGTCGCGGACGATCGCGACGCCGTCGGTCCAGGTGACGGAGGCCTCGGCGACGGCCGTGGCGGACTCGGGGTCGCCGGCGCGCAGCTTGTCGAGGAGCCCGGCCCAGTAGGTGACGCCCCAGCCGTACGTGGAGCCCTCGGGGTTCCGCTCGTACACGGTGATGTCATGGGACGGGTCCTGCCGCTTCAGCAGGATCGAGAGGTAGAGGCCGGCGGGGCCGCCGCCGACGATCGCGAGCTTCACGTGCGCTCCCACTGGGACTGATATGACACCGTGCGGTCGGACGGTAGCGCACAGTAGCAGTGCCGGTGGGGTCGCGGCGGGAAGCGGCGCTACGTCAGCAGGCGGCGTTCCTTCGCGACCGCCACGGCGCCCGCGCGCGTGTCGACGCCGAGCTTCGCGTAGATCCGGCCCAGGTGCGTCTTCACCGTCGCCTCGCTGATGAACAGGGCGCGTGCGATCTCCCGGTTGCCGAGGCCGCGTCCGAGCTGGCCGAGGATGTCCCGCTCGCGGTCGGTGAGGCTCGGCCCGGCCGCGCCCCGCATCCGGTCCATGACCCGGCTCGCGACCGGCGGGGAGAGGGCGGTGCGGCCCTGCGCGGCGGAGTGGATCGCGGCGAACAGCTCCTCGGGCCGCTCGGCCTTCAGCAGGTAGCCGGTCGCGCCCGCCTCGATGGCCCGGGTGATGTCGGCGTCCGTGTCGTACGTGGTGAGGACGAGGACGTGGACACCGGTGGGCGCGATCCGGCGGGTCGCCTCCACGCCGTCGATGCCCGGGCCGAGCTGGAGGTCCATGAGGACGACGTCGGGCTTCAGCTTGGCGGCCATGGCGACGGCCTCCTCGCCGTTGCCGGCCTCGCCGACGACCTCGATGTCGGGGGTGCTGCCGAGCAGGGCGAGCAGCCCGGCGCGGACGACGACGTGGTCGTCGCAGAGGAGGATCCGTACGGACATCACGACTCCAGGGGCAGGGGGGTCACAGGGATCAGGGGGATCGCGGCGGAGAGCACCGTGCCCTCGCCCGGGGCGGACTCGACCGTCAGGGTGCCACCGAGCTGCTGGGCCCGCACCCGCATCGCGGGAAGCCCGTGGCCCCGGTCGCCGCGTTCGCCCGGGTCGCGCGCGAGCGCCGGGTCGAAGCCGTGGCCGTCGTCGGCGATGTCCAGGACGACCTGGTCGTCGAGGTAGGTGAGGGTCAGGGCGGCGGAGTCGGCGCCCGCGTGCTCGCGGATGTTGGCGAGGGCGCCCTGCGCGATCCGCAGGAGCGCCGACTGCGTCCGGTCGGGCAGCGGCACCGCGGTCCCGTCCACCCGGAACTCCGCCGCCTCGCGGGCCGCCAGGCCGCGCAGCGCCTCTTCGAGGCCGCCGCCCTCGGCGAGGTCGGCGGGGGCGAGGTCGTGGACGAAGCGGCGGGCCTCGGCGAGGTTGCGCTCGGCGATGGACTCGGCGGTACGGACGTGGCGCCGGGCGGTCGTCGAGTCGCTGTCCCAGGTGCGGTCCGCCGCCTGCAGCAGCATCTGCTGGCTGGACAGGCCCTGCGCGAGGGTGTCGTGGATCTCCATGGAGAGCCGCTGGCGCTCGGCGAGCGTGCCCTCGCGGCGCTCGATGGCGGCCAGTTCACGGCGGGTGCGGATCAGGTCGTCGATGAGCGCCCGCTGCCGCGCGGCCTGCCGGTCGGAGTACACGAACACCCCGGTGGCGATGGCGGCGACGGCCGGCGGCGCGACGATCAGGTTGGGGTCCCAGCCGCCGTGCGCGAGCTGCACCTGCGCGAAGACCACGAAAGCGGTGAGCAGGACGACCAGGCCGAGCGCGGCGCGCGGCGGGAGCGTGCGCAGGCCCGTGTAGAAGAGCGGCACCGCGCACCAGGCGAAGCTGGGCGCGAGGACGACGAGGACGATCCAGACGGCGACGACCGTGCCCAGCCAGGCGATCCGGCGCGGGGCGGCGCGGGTGCCGAGGACGGGGCCGAGGAGGTAGAGGGAGGCGAGTGCGCCGGAGAGGGCGACGATCCAGGGGCTGCGGTCCTCCCAGGGGTGACGCAGCAGGAAGCGTGCGAGGGAGGCGCCGAGGAGGAGGAAGAAGGCGATGTGCATGACCCGTGCGAGCCAGGGGGCGTCCGGGTCCGGTTCGGTGGGCGGCTGTGTCACCTGCCTGCCTTCCATTCTCTGTCGCTCCCTTGTGACCTGGGGATATCCGTCCATCCTGGCCCGGAGTGACCAGGCCGGCATCAGCCGATCGGCTGACCCGCCCGTCCTCCAGTGTGCGTGAGGAGGGCAGCCGGAACGTGGACCGGACGGCTCGGGTTCCGGCCCCAGGATTGGTTGCAGAGCGAACGAAGGAACGCATCACCCGCCCCACAGACGCACTCCTCCGGCGCACTCACCGGTACACCCCACCTCACGTCACGGAGTCCCTCATGAAGAAGATCCTCTTCGGCGCCACCGCCGCCGCTGTCGTCGCCGCCGGCACCTTCGGCGCGGTCTCCGCGAACGCCTCCGCCCCGGCCGCGGCCCCCGCCGCCGTCGTCCGTGCCGACGCCGGCAACGACAACCTCCAGCAGTCGACGCACCTGACGATCGAGGCCGCCACGAAGGCCGCGCAGGCGACCCTGGACGCCGCCGAGAAGGAGAACCAGCGTGTCTCCGTCGCGGTCGTCGACCGCAACGGCAACACCATCGTCACCCTGCGCGGCGACGGCGCCGGCCCGCAGTCCTACGAGTCCGCCGAGCGCAAGGCGTACACCGCCGTCTCCTGGAACGCCCCGACCTCCGTCCTCGCCGGCCGCCTCGCCCAGGCCCCGACCCTGAAGGACATCCCCGGCACCCTGTTCCTGGCCGGCGGCGCCCCCGTCACCGCCAAGGGCGCCCCGATCGCGGGCATCGGCGTCGCCGGTGCGCCCTCCGGCGACCTCGACGAGAAGTTCGCCCAGGCGGGCGTGGCCGCGCTCGGCAACTGAGCGCTCGGCGACTGAGCGCTCGGCGACCGAGCCCCCGGTGACCGAGCCTTCGTTCAACCGAGCCTTCGTTCACCGAGCCCCCGGTGACCGAGCCCTCGTTCGACCGAGCCCTCGTTCGACCGAGCCCTCGTTCACCGAGCCCCCGCTCGGCGGCAGTAGCCCCCCAGCCGGCGGTGGCGCCCGGACCCCCGCCGGGCGCCACCGCCGTTCCCGTACCGCGCCCGGTCCGGGAGGGTTCCTTAGGATCGGTACGTGACCCAGCGCAACCGGACCGGAGCCGCCGCGGCCCTTCTCGCCCTCGCGCTCCTCGCGGGCGGCTGTACGGAGGCCGCAAGCGGCGTCCGGGGCGCCCCCGGGGCCGCCGGGCTGCGCGACCCGTACTTCCCGAAGCTCGGCAACGGCGGCTACGACGTGGGGCACTACGCCCTGACCCTCTCCTACGACCCGGTCACCGGGCGCCTCGACGGCACCGCCGAGATCACCGCCCGCGCCACCCAGGACCTCAGCGCCTTCAACCTCGACCTGGCCGGTCTCCGCGTGACCAGGGCGACGGTCGACGGAGCCCCCGCCGCGTACAACAGGGCCGGGAACGAGCTGACGCTCCGCCCGCACGAGGAGATCCCCGACGGCGCGGAGTTCGGCGCCACCGTCACCTATACGGGCGTGCCGGAGCCGATCACGGACGCGGACGGCTCCGTGGAGGGCTGGCTGCGCACCGGAGGCGGTGCCGTCGCGGTCGGTGAGCCGGAAGGCTCCATGACCTGGTTCCCCGGCAACCACCATCCCTCCGACAAGGCCGCGTACGACATCACCCTCACCGTCCCGGCCGGGCTCGACGCGCTCTCCAACGGCGTCAGGACCGAGCGGCGCACGGAGCGGGACGGCCGTGTCACCACCGTGTGGCACGCGGCCGAACCGATGGCGAGCTATCTGGCGACGGTCGCGATCGGCCGGTACGAGACGACGACCGCGACGGCCACCGGATCCCTGCCCGTCCTGACCGCCGCCGAGCCCTCCGTCGCGGCGCGCAGCGCGGCGCTGCGGGGGGAGATCCCCGGGATCCTCGCCCGGCAGGCCGAGCGCTTCGGCCCGTACCCCTTCTCGGCCGCCGGGGCGATCGTCACCAAGGACGGGACCCTCGGCTACGCCCTGGAGACACAGACCCGGCCCGTCTTCCCCGCGGCCTCCTTCGACCGTCCGACCCTCGTCCACGAGCTGGCCCACCAGTGGTTCGGGAACTCGGTCACCCCCGCCACCTGGCAGGACCTGTGGCTGAACGAGGGCTTCGCGACGTACGCCGAGTGGCTCTACACGGAGGAGTACGAGAACGTCCCGGCGCGGACGCACTTCGAGCGGGCCTTCGCCCAGCAGGCCAACTGGGCCTTCCCGCCGGCCGATCCGCCCTCCGCCGCGAACCTCTTCGACCCGCCCGTCTACCAGCGCGGCGCGATGGTCCTGCACAAGCTGCGCGAGACGGTCGGCGAGGCGGCCTTCGACGAGATCCTGCGCGGCTGGCCCGCGAAGTACCGGCACGCCAACGCCTCCACGGACGACTTCACGGCCTACGCGGAGAGCGTGGCGGGGAAGGACCTCGACGGGCTGTGGGACGTCTGGCTGTACGGCGAGGGGAAGCCGAGGACTCCCTGATCCGGATCGGTCCGATCGGCCCGGTCCGCTCGGATCCCGGCCGCCCGCCGATCAGCCGAGGCTCTTGCGCAGGACGACGCAGGGGCGGCCGTGCGCGCGGTCCGGGCGGCGGGCGGTCTCCCGGTAGCCGAGGGAGGTCCAGAAGGCGAGCGCCTTCGGGTTGTTCTCCAGGACGGCGAGCCGCAGTCCGGTGCGCCCCGCCGCGCGGAAGCGGTCCTCGACGTATGCGGCGAGCCGGCGCCCGTGACCGGCGCGCCGCTCACCCGCGTGGACCATGAGCAGGCCGAGCCACGGGTCGGGGTCGGCCGGGTCGGGGTGACGGCCGAGGGTCACGGCGACGGCGACGAGGCGGCCCTCGGAGCGGGCGAGGAGGACCTCGGCGGTGGGCTGGGCGAGCTCGTCGGCGAGGGCGGCCGCGACCTGCTCGGGGCGGATGTCGGAGGGGTCCGGGAAGTCGCCGCTGAGTTGCTGGAACTCCTCGTTCGACGCGTACAGCGCGGTGATTTCGGTGAGCAGCGGGCCGGGGAGGGCCGCACCGTCCTCCAGGGCCTTGGGCGCGAGGGCTTCGACGATCACGCGGAAAGGGTAGAGCCCCGGCCGGGAATCCCGGCCGGGGCTCTAGGGGGTGTCGTGCCGATCAGGCCGGACACCCCCTACCCGTGTCCTGGCTCGTGCGTCAGAGGTTGACGCCGAAGTCGCGGGCGATGCCCTCAAGGCCCGAGGCGTAGCCCTGGCCCACGGCGCGGAACTTCCACTCGGCGCCGTTGCGGTAGAGCTCGCCGAAGACCATGGCCGTCTCGACGGCGGCGTCCTCGGAGAGGTCGTAGCGGGCGAGCTCGGCGCCGCCGGCCTGGTTGACGATGCGGATGTACGCGTTCCGCACCTGGCCGAAGTTCTGCGAGCGGGCGACCGCGTCGTAGATGGAGACCGGGAAGACGATCTTGTCGACGTTCGCCGGGAGGCCCGCGAGGTTGACGTTGATCTGCTCGTCGTCGCCGCCGCCCTCGCCGGTGCGGTTGTCGCCGGTGTGGACGATGGTCTGGTCCGGCGTCGACTTGTTGTTGAAGAAGACGAAGTGGGCGTCGGAGGCGACCTTGCCGGCGGCGTCCACACCGATCGCCGAGGCGTCGAGGTCGAAGTCGGTGCCGGTGGTGGTGCGGACGTCCCAGCCGAGGCCCACGGTGACGGCGGTGAGGCCCGGGGCCTCCTTGGTCAGAGAGACGTTGCCGCCCTTGGACAGGCTCACAGCCATGGAAAGTCCCTTTCATCGTGGTGTCGTCGCCTGGAGAAACGCGCGCGGGCCCTCAGCGGTTCCCGACGGGTTCCCGGCGAAAACAGGATGACTCCAACAGCCCACACCGGGGAACATGGAGGGCATGTCCGGTCCCTATCCCATTCGCGGCTCCGTCTCGCTTCCCGAGGCCGAGCTCCAGTGGCGTTTCTCGCGTTCGTCGGGCCCGGGCGGGCAGCACGTCAACACCAGTGACTCGCAGGTGGAGCTCCGCTTCGACCTCGCGGCCACGGAGTCGCTGCCCGAGGTGTGGAAGGCCCGCGCCCTGGAGCGCCTCGCCTCCCGCCTGGTCAACGGCGTCGTGACGGTCCGGGCCTCGGAGCACCGCTCCCAGTGGCGTAACCGCGAGACGGCGTCGGTGCGCCTCGCGGCCCTGCTCGCGGAGGCGACGGCCCCGCCGCCGAAGCCCCGCAGGGCGACGAAGATCCCGCGCGGCATCAACGAGCGCCGGCTGCGCGAGAAGAAGCAGCGCTCGGAGACCAAGCGCACCCGGCAGTCCCGCGGCGACTGGGGCTGAGCGCCCCGCCGGCACCAGATGGCGGGCGCTACGTTACGGGCAGCCTGTAGCGCATCCGGTAGCGGTGCGCCGCCTTCGTCATCAGTGTGACCTCGATCGGACGCTGGGCGTCGGAGTAGACCACCCGGAAGGCGACCAGAACAGGCATGTCCTTCGGAAGCTCCAGCGCCACGACCTCTTCCTCCGTCGGGATCTCGGACGACAGTTCGTCCACGAACTCGCGAGGAGGGAAACCCATCGAGTCGAGCAGCGCCGGCGTACCGCCTCGAATCCGCTTCCTCTCCAGCATGGCCGTGCCCTCGACCAGGTTCAGCGGGTAGTACGACTTCGTGAGTTCCGTGGGCTCCTCGTCCAGGAACAGGATCTGCCTGCGGAGCACGGCCCGCTCGCCATCTTCCAGCCCAAGGGCTTCGGCCACCTCCTTCGGTGGGATGACGACCTCGACGTCGAGCAGCTGAGACCTGCCGACCTGCTGCCGCTTCGCGGCCTCGGAGACCCACGGGTAGGGCTCGCCCGACACGGCTGGCCTCATGTAGGCAAGCGGCTCGACGGACTGCTGCGCGTGCTGCCGCACGTATACGCCCTTGCCTGGGAGTCCTTCGAGGAGTCCCTCGGACTTCAGCGACTGGAGGGCCTTCTGAATGGTCGTGTTGGCCACGCCGCCGTACTGCTCCATCAGCTCGGCCGTCGAGCCCAGCTTGCTCCCCGGAGGGAGTTCTCCGCGGGTGATCCGTCGGCGGAGTTCCGCCGCGATCTTCTGGTGCGGTGATCTCGGATCCTTGAACGCCTTCGCCATCACACGCCCTGCTTCCCGAGCCGATACGTGAGGTGTCTGCCCGCTGGCATGGTCATCAGAGAGGCCTCCATCGGTGTGCCGTCGGCGGTCCGCGTCAGGCGGAGCAGGTGGAGGACAGCGCTGCCCTCAGGTAGGCCCAAGTGCTCGCGCTCCTCGGTGGTGGCGAGGTCGGCACTCACGTCCTCCACGACCTCGGCGCCCGTGTATCCCAGCTCCTTGAGCAGGGTGACGGCGCCGCCAGGCACCTTGCGCGGTTCGGCCAAGGGTGTGCCACCGGCAATGGGGACGGGGTAGTAGGAGTCGGCCAGCTCCACGGGTCGGCCATCGAGCAGGATCAGCCGACGCCTGACGATCACACGCTCGGCGACGGGCAGCCGCAGGGCTGTGCGGACAGCATCGGGGGGGTTCACCTCGCCTGCCTGGAGAAGTCGTTGGCCGCCACGGCGCCCACGGCGAGCGGCCTCATCGGACCATGCGTCGCTCCGGCCGGGCTCGCGCGGGGCCAGGTATGGCGCAGTCTCGCTGATCCACGCGTCGCCCGACATCTTCTACCTCCAACTCACTGTTGTCAGCGACCCTACTTCCTTGCTCCTGCCGGACTCGGTAACCTTAAGGCCTTGCCGCTTATAGTCGTTTGCGCTTAAGGTGGGTTGCATGGAAACGACGGACGCTGACGAACCGCAGTGTGGTGCTCCCGTGCCGCCGGCGGGTTTGAGCCCCGCTCTCCGCGCTCGGGCCGAGGCTGGATGGCAGAAGTTTCTCGATCGGTGGATCGATGCCTGCGGGGAGTCCGAGGGGTGAACGCGCCGGGCGTCGGGGACCGGGAGAACCACCCCCTCCTTCACTGGATGGTCCGCGACATCGTGAGTCAGGGTGAAGGGGTGCTGACGGCCGTCGTTCACGAGTGGCGCGGTGGCCGACTCCTGCGTATCGCTTACCTTCAGCCCGCCGTCGGCGTCGCCTGGACCACGGCAGCCGACAACATCCGGCCCGCTCTGTGGCGCAGCGCATCGCCTTCCGGGACCCCTGCGAAGGAGGGGCGGAAGCGCCATGAGGTGCCGTGGCCCCAGTCACCGCCGGCCGTGGCTGGTTGCCTTCTGGGGTCTTCCCCTGCCCCGGTTCAGCGGGATCCAGCGTGGAACCCTGGGCCTTCAGGTCCGGGAGGAAGTGATTCTCTGGGCTGCTCTGACCGGGGCATGTGTACGGATCTGAGGTGTTGTCAGTGGTGCGGGCTAGGTTGATGGCGTGAAGGTTGTCGTGCAGGTGAAGTTGATGCCTGATGCCGTGCGGGCGTCGGCTATCGGTGCGACTCTGCGCGCGGTCAACGAGCGGGCGAACTGGGTGTCGGGGGTGGCGTTCGAGCGCGGTGTGCCGCGTGAGTACGAACTGCGCAAGCACACCTACGCCGAGCTGAAAGCGGCCGGTCTCGGGGCGCAGGCGGCACAGCACGCGATCAAGAAGGTCTGTGACGCCTACGCGACGTTGAAGGCGAACATCCGGGCGGGGAACCTGGGGAAGCCGGGCTCGAAGCGGCGGGTGAAGGCGGAGTCGAAGCCGATCGTGTTCCGGCCGGAGGCGGCGCACCCGTTTGACGACCGGTGTCTGTCCTGGCAGTACGACACACGGACGGTCAGCATCTGGAGCACCGCCGGGCGGTTGAAGAACGTCCGGTTCGCCTGCTCTGCCGGCGCGCTCAGGATGCTCCGCGAGTCTCGCAAGGGCGAGTCGGATCTGATCGAGCGTGATGGCGTGTTCTATCTGATCGCGGTGTGCGAGGTCCCCGAGGCGCCGCTCAACGAGAATCCATCCGGGTTCATCGGTGTGGATCTCGGGATCGTCAACATTGCCACGACGTCCACCGGCTACCGGGCCGCCGGGCGCGGTCTCAACCGGCACCGGAAGCGGCAGCTCGAACTGCGCCGCAAGTTGCAGGCCAAGGGCACCCGGTCCGCCAAACGCCGACTGAAGCACCGCGCTCGCAAGGAGGCGCGGCACGCCGCGAACGTCAACCACATCATCTCGAAGAAGATCGTCACCACCGCTGAACGCACCGGACGCGGAATCGCACTCGAAGACCTGAGTGGGATCCGCGACCGGGTACGGCTCCGCAAGGACCAGCGGGCACCACTGCACTCGTGGAGCTTCCACCAGCTCGGCCGGTTTATCGCCTACAAGGCGCTGCGGGCCGGAGTACCGCTGGTGTACGTCGATCCGGCGCACACCAGCCAACAGTGCTCCCAGTGCGGCCACATCGACCGGAGGAACCGGGTCGATCAAGCGACGTTCGCGTGCAGGGCCTGCGGGTTCTATGCCAACGCGGACGACAACGCGTCCCACAACATTGACCGCAAAGGTCAAGACGTGTGGACCGCGGGGCGTGAGTCACGCGTCCCAGCCACCCCATAGGGGTGTCCGGATGGAGGAGACAAACCCAGCAACCAGTTGGGCTCTACCTCCGCGCCCGGTCGTTCACGACCGGGTCAAGTTGACCTCAGGTGCCGGTACTTCCCCTGGAAGTACGTCAGTGGCCCGCTGCCGTCCGTCGAGGGCAGGCCCGCCGTCAGGACCCGGCCCACGACCAGGGTGTGGTCCCCGGCCACGACACGGCTCTCCGTGCGGCACTCCAGGACCGAGAGCGCGCCGTCGAGCAGCGGAGCGCCGCTCTCCTCGCCGCGCGTGTACGGGAGGTCGGCGAAGAGGAGCCGGTCGCTGACGCGGTTCTTCATCGCGAAGCGCCCGGCGACCTGCCGCTGCCCCTCTGCGAGGACCGAGACGGCCCAGACGGGGACCTCGGCGAGCAGGTCGTCCATGCGGGAGCCGTTGCGGAGGCTGACCAGGACCAGGGGCGGGTCGAGGGAGACCGACATGAAGGCGGTGGCCGTCATGCCGATGTCCTCGCCGCGCGGGCCCTCGTCGGGGTCGTGCGCCGTCACCAGGACCACGCCTGCGGCGAGGCGGGACATCGCCGCCCGGAACTCGTCGTTGCTCACCCCCTCAGCATGGGGGACGGCCAGGTCGGACACGGGGGGCGGGGCGGGGGTCTTCTGCAGCACACTCGCACGGTAGTCCGGGCCGTCCGGCGGCCGCATCGGGCCCCGGGACCAGTTCGCCACCCCCGGGGGTCCTAGGACCCCCGGGTCGTCGGCCGTACCGGTCGACACGTGTCGACCAGTACGGGACCAGCGCGGGACCGGTACACGACCGGTACGGACCGGTAGGCCCAGACCACCCCGGGGGGTTGTGCGCGACCCGCCATGACCTGTTGTGACTTGAGTCACAGAGGCCAGTATTTGCTGACCCTGTGTACCGGGTACGCAGCGCGCTGTGATTCAGTGGCAGGGACAGTGCAGCACGAAGCCGATGAGAACCCTGGAGTTGCTGTCGAGGTCTCGGGGAGAGCGAGCGATGGAGACCGAGTCGGAGCCGTACGTCCGTCTCTCGACCCTGCGGCAGCTGCATCAGGTCGTGGCGGACCTCAACACAGCCCGCAGCCTGGCGGACACCCTGCAGACCGTCGCCGACGGTGTGGTCGCCGGTCTCAACTACGAGCTGGCCTGCGTCAACCTCGTCCGCCCCGACGGTGACCTCGTCGTCGCCGCCTTCGCCGGAAGCTCCGCCGCCGAGGCCCTGATCACCGGCCGGGTCGGCTCCCGCGCCTCCTGGGACCGCCGCCTCTCCATGGGCTCCTCCTGGGGCGACCTCCGCTTCATCCCGCACACCGAGGGCTGGGTGCTCATGGAGGACGACGTCCCCCAGTGGCACACCGACGGCCCCGCGCCCCGCTTCGAGGACGAGTGGCACCCCCACGACCGCCTCTACGCCCCCATGTACGCCTCCGGCTCCGGCCGGGAGCTGCTCGGCGTCATATCCGTCGACCGCCCGCGCAACGGCCGGCACCCCGGCCCCTGGGGCCAGGAAGCGCTCCAGATGTACGCCTCGCAGTCGGCGATCGCCATCAGCAACGCACGCCTCCGCTCCAACATGCAGCGCGCCCTGGTCCGGCTCGAACGGGAACAGCAGGCCCTCCGCGCCAGCGAGGAGTCCTTCCGGCAGGCCTTCGAGTACGCCCCCTCCGGCATGGCCATCGCCGAGATGGGCGGCGACCAGCACGGCCGGCTGCTCCGCACCAACGACGCCCTGTGCCGGCTCCTCGGCCGGCCCGCCTCCGTCATGCGCCGCTACTCCTTCGCCGACCTCGTCCACCCCGAGGACATAGGCACCCTGCTCCGGACCTCCGCCGAGGGCGGCCGCGCCGAGCTGCGCCTCGGGCGGCGCGACGGCACCTACGTCTGGGTGTCCCTGCGCAACTCGGTCGTCGCCGACACCGCCGACGGCCCCCGCTTCCTCCTCACCCACGTCGAGGACATCGAGGAGCGCAAGCGTCACGAGCTCCAGCTCGCCCACCGCGCCTCGCACGACGCCCTCACCGGGCTCCCCAACAGCGCCGAACTGCGCTCCCGGCTCTCCGCCCGGCTCTGCGAGCGCCCCGCGCAGGCCGCCGGATACGGCGGCTACGAGGGCGGCGGCCACGACGGCGGCTACGACTCGGCACGGGACGGCGGCTACGGCCCCGACCCCGGTTCCGGCGCGGGCCCCGGCCCCGGACCCGCTCACGACTCCGGCTACGAGTCCTCGCCGTACGAGCACGAGCACGGCTTCGGCTTCGACCCCGTGAACGGCGCCGGCCCGTACGACCACCACGTGCACATCGTCGCCCCCTCCGCAGCCGAGGCCGACGACGGTACGAAGGGGCTGGCCGTCCTCTTCTGCGACCTCGACGGCTTCAAGTCGATCAACGACCGCTTCGGCCACCACACCGGTGACGCCGTCCTCATCGAGGTCGCCCGCCGGCTCACCACCGGCGTCCGGGACGGGGACACCGTCGCCCGGCTCGGCGGTGACGAGTTCGTCGTCCTGGCCGACGGCCTCGGCGCGGCCGACGCCGCCGACCTGGCCGTACGCCTCCGCAACGCGATCATTCCGCCCATCCGGGTGGACGGCCGGGCGGTCCGTGTCGGGGCGAGTTTCGGCATCGGCTGGGCCGAATGCGGGATGTCGGTGGAAGAGGTCCTGAACTCCGCCGACCAGCGGATGTACGTCGAGAAGCGCTCCCGCGCCAAGGTCCACCGCCGGGCCGGCTGAGAACACCGCGAGCCGTCCGTCTGTCAAGGCCAGCGCCGGGCGCTGGCCCGTTCGGGGTAGGCTCGGCCCGTCGGCGACGGCTGGCGAGCATGGAGAGGATGACCCGGATGGCTGCCGGTAACGACGGCGCGAACAAGCCCGAGGACGACGATCCGTTCGGCTACCTGTACGCGGATGGTCAGGCAGCGGGCGCCCAGGCACCGCAGGGCGGCAACTACGGCTACCCCGGCCCCGCGTCCGCGCAGCCGGGCGTGCCCCGGACCTCGTACAACCAGGTCAGGACGGTCGGCGAGCGCCAGTACGGCGGTCAGCCCCCGCAGGCCTACGTACCGCCGCAGCAGCAGGCGCCGTACGGCCAGCCGCACGCGCAGTACGCCGCACCCGAGACCTACGGCGGCCCGCCGACCCGCCAGTCCCCGCCGCCCCAGCGCGGCGGCTCCGGCCGCGGCCCCAACACCAGGGGCCTGCTGATCGGCGCGGTCGCGGTCGTCGCGGTCGTCGTCGTCGGCATCGCCGCCGCCGTGATCAACAACGCGGGCGACAAGGACGACCAGGGCAACCAGGCGGGCGGCGGTACGCCGTCGACCGCGCCCTCCCAGGCCTCGGAGGAGCCCAGCACCGCGCCGAGCACGGAGCCGACCCCGGTCGAGCTGCCGAAGCAGGATGCGGCGACGCTGAAGCTGGGCGGCGCGGCCGTGACGGAGAAGACCGTGCCGGGCGCCGAGGGCGTGGGCGGCACGTACGTCTCGGGCTTCAACCAGGTCGGTGCCTCGGTGACCTGGAAGGCGACCATGCCGACGGAGGGTGGGTACCGGCTGACGGTCCGCTACGCCATTCCCGCGGTCGATGCCAACGCCACCCTGACGGTCAACGGCAAGGCGAACTCCTCGCCGCTCGGGCTGAAGAACTTCATCCACTCCGCGGACCCGAACCTGGAGAAGAACTGGCAGACCACCTGGGCGCCGGTCACCCTCAAGAAGGGCGAGAACGAGATCAAGATCTCGTGCGAGACCGGCAACCAGTGCAACGTTCTGCTCGACTGGCTGGAAGTCACGCCGGGCGGACCGAACTGACCCCTCGGGGGTGACCCCGCGAGGGTGTCAGAGGGTCTCCTCCGTCACCTTCACGCGGGGCAGCAGTTCCGCGTAGGCCGCCGCGTCGAACTCCCCGGCCACCGGGGAGAGGACCGTCGCCGCCGAGAGGGCGACCGCGCGGGTGAGGAGTTCGGGCCAGGGGGCGCCGTCCACCAGGCCCGAGAGCAGGCCGGCGACGGCCGAGTCGCCCGCGCCCGTGGGGTTTCCCTTGACGGCGGCGGGCGGGGCCGCGCGCCACAGGCCGTCGGGCGTGGCGGCGAGCAGGCCCTCGGGTCCGAGTGAGGAGACCACCGCGTGGGCGCCCCGGCGGCGTGCGTCGCGGGTGGCCCGGTGGGGTTCGCGGGAGCCGGTGAGCTGGGCGAGCTCGTCGGCGTTCGGTTTGACCAGGTCGGGGCGGGCGGCGATGCCCCGGCGCAGGGGTTCGCCGCTGGTGTCGAGGAGTACGGGGACGGCGGCGGCGCGGGCGAGCCGGACGAGTTCCGCGTACGCCCCCACGTGGATGCCCGGCGGCAGGCTGCCGCAGAGGGCGACCGCCCGGGCCCCGTCGAGGAGCCGGGTGAAGCGCTCACGGAAGGTGCTCCACTCGTCGGCGGTGACGGTGGGGCCGGGTTCGTTGAGCTGGGTCGTGTCACCGGTCGTGGTGTCGACGACCGCGACCGTGCGGCGGGTCGGGCCGGCGGTCTCCACGAGCTCGTCCCGGACCGGGGTCGGGGCGAGGTGTGTCCGCAGCATGGCGCCGGTGGCGCCGCCCGCGAAGCCGGTGGCGACGGTCTCGTGACCGAGCGCGGCGAGCACCCGGGCGACGTTGAGGCCCTTGCCGCCGGGGCGCTCGATGACCTGCGTGACCCGGTGCGAGGCGTGCGGGGTGAGGGCGGGGACCCGGTAGGTCAGATCCAGTGCCGTGTTGAGGGTGACCGTGAGGATCACCTGTCCACCCCCCGTACTCGGTGTGAAGTCCTGTGGAACGCGCGTTCCGACGGGCACCGATCATGCCAAAGGAAAGGCGGTTGGCCCAGACCCGCGACCGACCGCCCCTCCGTGTGACACCTGATCAGGCAGTCGTGCCTGCCGTCGGGTCGACGATCCAGGCGCCCTTGCGCATGACGCCCTTGAGGGTGAACTCGGCGTCGAGGACCACGATGTCGGCGTCCTTGCCGGGCTCCAGGGAGCCGACGCGGTCGTACACGCCGAGCAGCCGGGCCGGGTTGGCGGAGATGGCCTGGACGACCGCCTCGACGGGGAGGCCGTCGAGGGTGGCGGCGCGCTTGAAGGCGCGGTCCAGGGTGAGGGTCGAGCCGGCGATGGAGCCGCCCTCGACGAGGCGGGCGACGCCGTCCTTGACCTCGACGGCGAGCGAGCCGAGGGAGTAGTGGCCGTCGCCGAAGCCGGCGGCGTCCATGGCGTCGGTGATGAAGGCGACGCGCTCGGGGCCCGCGTGGTGGAAGGCGAGCTCCAGGGCGGCGGGGTGCAGGTGGGTGCCGTCGTTGATGAGCTCGACGGTGATCCGCTCGTCCTCCAGGAGGGCGGCGATCGGGCCCGGCGTGCGGTGGCCGAGGGCGGGCATCGCGTTGTAGAGGTGCGTGGCGACGGTGGCGCCCGCGTCGATGGCGGCGACGGTCTGCTCGTACGTCGCGTCGGTGTGGCCGATCGCGGCGATCACGCCGTGCTCGGCGAGGAGGCGGACGGAGTCGATGCCGCCGGGCAGCTCGGTGGCGAGCGTGACCATCTTGGCCCGGCCGCGGCCGGCGTCGATGAGCTTGCGGACCTCGGCCGGGTCGGGGTCGCGGAGCAGCGTCTCGTCGTGGGCGCCCTTGCGGCAGGGGGAGATGAACGGGCCCTCGAAGTGGAGGCCGGCGATCTCGCCCTGCTCGGCGAGCTCGGAGAGCAGCCCGGCCCGCTGGACGAGGAAGTCCATGTCGCCGGTGACGAAGGAGGCGACGACGGTGGTCGTGCCGTGCAGGCGGTGGGTGTGGACGCCCTTGAGGACCTCGTCGACGGTGCCGGAGGTGAAGGACGCGCCGCCGCCGCCGTGGTTGTGCATGTCGACGAAGCCGGGGACGAGCCAGTGCCCGGTCAGGTCGATGGCCGGGGCGCCTTCCGGGGCGCTGCCGGTGATGCGGTCGCCTTCGACGATCACGCGTCCGTTCTCGACGATTCCGGTGGGCAGCACGACGTGTGCGCCGGCGAGAACCTTGTGATCGGCCATCAGGCGGAAACCTCCGAGTCGGTGGGGCGCTGGTCGGCGAGCAGGTCCCAGGCGAGGAGGCCCGCGCCCAGGCATCCGGCGGTGTCCCCGAGGGCCGCCGGGACGATGGCGGGCAGCTTCTGGAACGTGACTCGCTCCTCCACCGCGGCCCGAAGTGGTGTGAACAAGGTTTCCCCTGCCTCCGCGAGACCGCCACCGATGATCAGTGTGCGGGGGTCCAGCAGGGTGAGCGCGGTGACGAGGCCGTCGGCGAGTGCGTCGACGGCGTCCCGCCAGACCCGGATGGCGGTGGCGTCGCCGGATTCGACGGCCTTGGCGCAGTCGGCGGCGTCCGCCTCGGGGTCGCCGCTGGCGGCGGCCCAGGCCTGCGAGACGGCGGAGGCGGAGGCGTACCGCTCCAGACAGCCGCGCTGGCCGCAGCCGCAGTCGGTGCCACCGGGGCGGACGACGATGTGGCCGATCTCTCCGGCGTAGCCGTGGGCTCCGGCCTCGATGCGGTCGCCGATGCCGATGGCGCCGGCGATGCCGGTGCCGAGGGGCACGAAGAGGAAGCGGTCGGCGCCGTTGCCCGCGCCGATACGGCCTTCGGCGAGGCCGCCGGTGCGTACGTCGTGGCCGAGGGCGACGGGGATGCCGTCGAGGCGGCGGCTGAGGAGTTCGCGCATGGGAACGTCGCGCCAGCCGAGGTTGGCGGCGTAGACGGCGATGCCGTTCTCGGCGTCGACGATGCCGGGTACGGCGACGCCGGCGGCCGCCGCGGGCTCGCCGTACCGCTCCTGGCCGAGGGCGCGGAGTTCTTCGGCGAAGCCGAGGATGGTCTCCACCACCGCCTCGGGGCCGCGCCCGCGCCCGGTGGCGCGGCGGGCCTCGTGGAGCAGGGTGCCGTCCGCCCCGACGAGGGCGGCTTTCATGCCGGTGCCGCCCACATCCAGGGCGATGACGTGTCTCACGGAGGACAGTTTGGCGCGCCGGGACCCAAAAGGTCTAGTCCACTGCCGAGGATTGTTGCGCACGGATACAAATTCGGGACCCGCCATGGGTCCATGGTCCCCGTCACGTTGCGATAGTGATACCCAAGTGGTGTAGACCTCATGCCCGGCTACGGGGGAGACTTGCGGCCCTGCGCCGGGCGAACACGCGGCCCGACGCAGCTCAACGACGAGCAAAAGGTGGATGAAGCCGTGGAGCGGCGACGATTCCTTGGACTGACCGCGGCCGCCGCCGCCCTCGGACTGACCGCGACGGTCGCCGGGTGCGGCGTCCTGGAGGGCGACTCCGGTGACGTGACCCTCAGACTGGTCGCCGCCGACTACGACCTGACCGGTGGCGACACCACCAAGAAGTACTGGACCGACCTCGTCGCCGCCTTCGAGGCGACCCACCCCGGTGTGAAGATCGACCTCCGGGTCGAGTCCTGGGACGACGTCGACCGCAAGGTCGCCGAGATGGTCAAGGCCGACCAGGCCCCCGACATCGCGCAGATCGGCGCCTACGCCGACTACGCGGCCGCCGGCGAGCTCTACGCCGCCGACGAGATCCTCTCCATCCCCGTCCAGGCCAACTTCCTCGCGCCGCTCGTCGCCGCCGGAGAGACCGAGCGCACCCAGTACGGCCTGCCCTTCGTGGCCTCCACCCGGCCCCTCTTCTACAACAAGGACCTCTTCGAGGCGGCCGGGGCCGAGGCCCCCACCACCTGGGCCGAGCTGGCCGCCGCCGCCGAGAAGCTCAAGGACAGCGGCGTCCGCACCCCCTTCGCGCTGCCGCTCGGCCCCGAGGAGGCCCAGGCCGAGGCCCTGATGTGGCTGCTCAGCGGCGAGGGCGGCTGGACCGACGCCAGCGACCACTACGCCGTCGACTCCGACGCGAACATCCGCACCTTCGACTGGCTGAAGAACAACCTCGTCGGCAAGGGCCTCACCGGGCCCGTCGCCCCCGGCAAGCTCAACCGCAAGGCCGCCTTCGCCGCCTTCGCGAGCGGCGAGGTCGGCATGCTCAACGGCCACCCCTCACTGGTCAAGGAGGCCCAGAAGAAGGGCGTCAAGGTCGGCCAGGTGCCGCTTCCCGGCATCAACGGCAAGCCCAAGAGCTCCATGGGCGTCGCCGACTGGATCATGGGCTTCAAGCAGAACGGTCACCGCAAGGAGATCGGCGACTTCCTCAACTTCGTCTTCAGCGACGAGAACGTCCTGAAGTTCGCCGGGGACAACGACCTGCTGCCGGTCACCGTCAGCGCCTCCACCCGCATGGAGACCGACCCCGAGTACGCCAACCTGCGCGAGTTCCTCAAGGGCCTGCCCGACGCCCAGCTCCCGCCGGTCGGCAAGACCTCGTGGGCCACGGTCAGCGAGAACGTCAAGCAGAACATCGGCAAGGCCGTCACCCCCGCCGGCCGGCCCGCCGAGGTCCTCGGCTCGATCGGCCGGGCGGCGACGGCGGCGGAGGCCGCCGAGTAGGTAATAGGTTGGTCGCATGACCGAAGAGCAGGGCGGGACGGACGGCGGTGGGCTCGGCGAGCGCGAGCGGGCCCTCCTCGCCGTCGAGCGCCGCTCCTGGCCCGGCCCCGGCGCCAAGGAGCGGGCCGTCCGCGAGGGCCTCGGCCTCTCCCCGACCCGCTACTACCAGCTGCTCAACGCCCTCCTCGACGACCCGCGCGCCGCGGAACACGACCCGGTGACGGTCAACCGGCTGCGCCGGGTGAGGGCGGAGAAGCAGCAGAGGCGGTAGCAGCGGGGGCGGGGCGGTGGTGGTGGCGGTCAAGACCGGGGATGGTGACCCCGGCCACGCTGACGCCGACGCCCCGCGTCGGTAGGGTCGTGAACATGGTCAGCAGCTTCCCGCACCCGACCACATCCGCCGGCCGCGACGGTCTGGCCGCGCTCCTCGCGCGGCCCGCGAAGGCCGTCGTCGCCCTCGACTTCGACGGGACTCTCGCCGAGATCGTCCCCGACCCCGAACAGGCCCGCGCCCATCCCGGTGCCGTGGCCGCCCTCGCCGCCCTCGCCCCCGAGGTCGCCTCCGTCGTCGTGGTGACCGGGCGCCCCGCCGGGGTCGCCGTCCGCTACGGCGGCTTCGCCGGAGTCCCCGGCCTCGAACACCTCGTCGTCCTCGGCCACTACGGCGCCGAACGCTGGGACGCCGTCACCGGCACGGTCCGCGCGTCCGCCCCGCACCCGGGCGTGGCCTCCGTCCGCGCCGAGCTCCCCGGTTTCCTCGACCGCGAGGGCGCCTGGCCGGGCGTCTGGATCGAGGAGAAGGGCAGGGCGGTCGCCGTCCACACCCGCCGCGCGCTCGACCCGGAGGCCGCCTTCGAGGCCCTCAAGGGCCCGCTCGGTGACCTCGCGACCCATCACGGCCTGGTCCTGGAGCCGGGCCGTCTGGTCCTGGAGCTGCGGCCCCCGGGCATGGACAAGGGCAAGGCGCTCGCCGAGTACGTACGGGAGACGGGCGCCGGGTCCGTGCTCTACGCGGGTGACGACCTGGGCGACCTGCCCGCCTTCGCCGCCGTCGAGAAGCTCCGCTCGGACGGCACCCCGGGCGTCCTGGTGTGCAGCGGCTCCCGCGAGGTCCCGGAGCTCGCCGACCGCGCGGACCTGTCGGTGGCGGGCCCGCCGGGGGTGGTGGGGTTCCTGACCACGCTCGCGGAGGCGGTACGGGCGCGGGGCTGAGCCCCGGAGTGAGGACGAGCCCCGGAGCGGAGAAACGGCGAGGGCGGTACGGGGGGGCCGAAGCCCGCCCGTACCGCCCCCTCAGGCCGTACCGGTGATCAGTGCGCGGCCGGGTTGGTCACGCTGATCGTCAGGTCGTCACCGGCGTCGCCCGTGACGGTGACCCGTACGCCGTGTCCCGCGACCTTGACGCTGGCCTGCGGGGCCGTCGTGTCGTAGTACGCGTTCGGGTCGGTGTCGTCGAAGACCGGGATGCCCGGGACGGAGGGGGCGCAGGCCGCCTGCGTCTCGACGGTCTTGCTGCCGCCCTTGCCCACCAGGGCCTCCTTGTGGAGGCAGGTCGCGTCCGTGGCCTCCAGGCCGAAGGTCGCGTCGAACGGCTGGCGCCGGTTGGAGGGCGCGGTGCCGTCGGGGTAGGTGAACGGCGCCGGGCGGGCGTCGACGGCCATGGCCTGGCCGCCACCGGGGTGGTTGCTGACGTTGTTGTCGTCGAAGGAACGGTCGACGTACCAGACGAGCAGGCCGTTCTGGTAGCGGAACCACTCCACCCAGTCCGGCGCCGTGACGCCCTTGTTGAACTGGTACGGGCCCTCGGCGAGGAGCGCGTCGGCGCCGACGTACTCGCGGTTCTCCAGGAGGTAGTACCGCGGCGAGGTGGCGGTCTCGGTGCCGGTGGAGATCTTCCAGCGGCCCGTGGCCGTCCAGCCGCCGACACCCTGCTCGACGTCGTCGGTCACGAGGGTCGTACCGCCGGAGGTCAGCGTGATGTCGTCGAGGAACGCGCCGGCGAAGTGGATGCCGCCGTCCGTCTGGTAGCGGAACCGGAAGAGGGACGGCTTGCCGCCCGCGTCGTACGTGTACCGCAGGGTCGCCCACTTGCCGGCCGACGAGCCGTCGACGGCTTCGCCCGCGCGGGCCCAGGTGGCCCCGTTGTCGAGGGAGTACTCGGCGAAGAGGTAGTCGTAGTCCGCCTCGATCTCGTACCAGGCGCTCGCCTTGACCGTGACGCGCGGGGCGGCCGGCACGGAGCGGCTGACGGACTGGTTGAGGCCGTCGGCGGAGCCGGTCCACCAGGCGTGGGTCCCCGAGGTGGGGGTGGCGTAGGTGGTGCTGGTCGTCTTGTCCGGGAGCGGGATCCTGACGGCCTGGTCCTTGCCGGTGACCTGGAGCTGCGCCGGGTTGAGCGTGTACGTGCCGGAGGCGCCGAGGGGGGCGTCGGTGTAGTCCAGCCAGCCGAGGAAGAGCTTCTCCTCGGCGCCCATGAGGCCCGGGTGGGTGCCGATGCCCGCGTTGGCGGCGGCGCCGTGGCTCAGCCACGAGCCGGAGCTCATCAGGGTCCAGAAGGCGGTGGAGTTCTCGCCGCCGTCGGTGTCGTAGTAGTCCGGCAGGCCGAGGTCGTGGCCGAACTCGTGGCAGAAGACGCCGAGTCCGCCGTTCTCGCCCTCGGTGGTGTAGTCGCCGAGCCAGTACTTGGACTGGCCGATGCGGGCGCCGCCGCCCTTGTTCTGGGTGCCGGAGACGTCCGGGCCGGTCAGGCCGTAGTCGTCGCCGTTGACGAACCAGCGGTGGGACCAGATGGCGTCCTCGCCCTGCGCGCCGCCGCCCGCGTCCTCGCCCATGCCGGCGTGGACCGCCTGGAAGTGGTCGATGTAGCCGTCGGCCTCGTCGAAGTCGCCGTCGTGGTCCCAGTCGTTGCGGTCCCAGACGTCGAACTGCGCGAGGTGCGCGTCGATCTCGGCGGGCGTCTTGCCGGCCGCGATCTGGGCGTTCCACCAGGCGTCGCCGGTGTCCTGGATGAAGGCCCACGAGCCGCCGGTGTCCTCGACGGCGTTGTCGCCGTAGAAGGAGGCGTTGTGGGGGACCTTGACCCAGTCCTCGACGACGTTGCTGACCGAGTAGCGGCCGCCCGAGAGCTTCTCGTAGTACGTCTTCATGGACTCGCCGGAGCCGTTGAAGAGGTTCTCGTAGTACGCCTTGTTGAAGTCGGCGGTCCAGGCGTTGGAGTTGTCGACGCTCCGGTCCGGCCGGGCTATCTCGTTGTGCAGGGGGCCGGGGACGGTGCCGAGCTTGCCGGAGCCGTCCGTGCCGAACTCGGAGAGGATCGTGAAGATCTTCTCCTGGCGCTGCTCGGTCGTGGTCTCGGTCTCGACGAACTTGCCGTCGGCGACCTCGACCACGCCGTCGGCGTTCGCCCGTGCCTTCCCCTTGGCGATCTTGTCGATCGCCTGTTCGCGCAGCTCGGTGCGCTGCTTCGTGAGCGGTCCGGGACGGTTGTCCGACCGGTGCGTGGTTCCCGCGCCGGCCGGTGCCGCGTCCTGGGTCTCCTGCGCGGCGGCGGGGGTGAGCCCCGCGGCGAGGAGAGCGGTGAGCGCCGACCCGAGGGTCATGCTCACGACAATCTTTTTCACGTGTCGCGATCCCTTCGCTCACATGCGGGTGTGCCGCATGGTTCGCGTGGTCCGTTTGAGGGTGACGGATCGCCTGGGGGAACGATCGGGGCGAGTGTGACACGAAAGGACCCGTGGGGAGGAGGGGTTGGGGCGGGTAAAATTTCACTGTCTTCGGGGCGTTACGCGGAGACAACGCGGCGCGGACCGTCAGCGCAGCAGCAGGTCCACCACGCCCGTCAGGTCCTCCTCGCCGCCCGCCTCGGCCAGGCGCCGGGCCATCAGGTCGAAGTACGGGCGGAGCAGCTCCGGGCTGACGCCCTGCTGTTCGGCCGTGCTCAGGAACGTGGGCGTGCCGGCCACCTGCATGGCGAGGTTGGAGACGACGCCCTGCGTGTAGTCGCCGCTCCGCAGCTGGTCGGCGGTGAGGTGGACGCCCTGCGCCATCGCGGTGAGCCAGCCCGCGAGCAGCGGGGCGAACCCGACCGGGTCGATGCCCTCCTTCGAGATCAGGGCGAAGGCGTGGTGCACCCCGGCGAACATCCCGTACATGGCGCTGAGCAGGGCCACGTCGTGCAGGGCCGCGTGGCCGGTGTCCTCGCCGACGTACGTGGTGCCCGCGGGCACGGCGAGGGTCTCCCGGTGCTGCTCGAACACCGCCTCCGCGCCGCTGTAGAAGACGTACCCCCCGGCCTCCGGGACGCCGATCATCGGCGGTACGGCCATGATGCCGCCGTCCAGGTAGCGGGCGCCGCGCTCGCGGGCCCACGCGGCGCGGGCGCGGGCCTCGGCCGGGGTCGTGGTGGTGAGGTTGACGAGGTCCTTCCCCGCCAGGTCGACATCGGCGAGGGCCTCGCCGACCGAGGCGTCGTCCAGGAGGCAGACGACGACCAGGCCGCTCGCGGCGACCGCCTCGGCGACGCCGCCGACGGCCTTCGCGCCCTCGCCGGCGAGTCCGGCCGCGCGGCCCGGGGTGCGGTTCCAGACGGTGAGGGGGTGACCGGCGGCGAGCCAGGCACGGGCCAGGGCGGTACCCATCGCACCGAGGCCGAGCAGGGTGACGGGGTTCTTCTCTGCGGAGTTCTGTGTCATGCCCACAGGCTGCTTCAGCCCTCTGACCTGCTCAAGTACCCACTTCGAAGTGGGTGGTTACCCTGAGGTGAGCGAACAGGTCAGAAGGGTGTGGGGGATGGCGACGCTGAACCGGCCCGGAGCCGAGGACGGGCACGTCTGCGGGATCGACACCTCGATGGAGGTGATCGGCGGCAAGTGGAAGGTGCTCATCCTGTGGGCACTCCACGAACACCCGCACCGCCGCTTCGGCGAACTCCGCCGCCTCCTCCCGGGCATCACGGAGAAGGTCCTCGCCTCCCACCTGCGGGAGATGGAGGCGGACGGGATCGTGGACCGCGTCGCGTACGACGAGGTCCCGCCCCGCGTCGAATACGGGCTGACGAAGGACGGCATCCGGCTCAACGACGCCCTCGAACCGCTCGCGGCCTGGGGGCGCGAGCGGCGGGAGCGGGCGGAGGGGGCGGAGGGGGCGGAGTCCTAGGGGGTGCCAGGCCCCGCGAGCCCGGCCTGATCGGCAAGACGCCCCCTAGGGGGTGTCCAGCGCCTCCAGCTGGTCCAGGAACCAGCGCTGGGGCGGGAGGGCCGTCGCCGTCGCCGCGAGGCGCTTGGAGCGGTCGGTGCGTTCGGGTGCCGGCATCGACAGGGCGGTGTGGAGGGCCTCGGCCGTCTCCGACACGTCGAAGGGGTTCACCGTGAGCGCGTCCTCGCGCAGCTCCTCGTACGCCCCCGCCTCTCGTGACAGGACCAGCGCGCAGCCGGCCTCCGAGACCACCGGTATCTCCTTCGCGACCAGGTTCATGCCGTCGCGCACCGGGTTCACCAGGGCCACGTCCGCGAGCCGGTAGGCGGCCAGGGAGCGGGTGAAGTCGTCCCGTACCGAGACCAGGACCGGCTGCCAGTCGGCCGTGCCGAACTCGGAGTTGATCTCCTCCGCGAGCGCCCCCACGGCGGCCGTGTACGAGCGGTACGACTCCAGGTCCTGCCGCGAGGGGTACGCCGAGGCCAGGTGGACCACCCGGTCGCGCCACTCGGGGTGGGTGGTGAGCAGTTCGCGGTAGGCGAGGAGGCCGCGGAGGATGTTCTTGGAGAGTTCGGTGCGGTCGACCCGGACGATGGTCTTCCGGTCGCCGACCTCCGCCCTCAGCAGGGCCAGCCGCTCGTCCACCTCGGGGCGGTGCGCGAGCGCCCGCAGCTCCTCGCCGTCCACCCCGAGCGGGTACGCCCGGACCCGGGTGCGGCGCTCGGCGCCACCCCGCCGGTGCTCGACCCCGCGCCACGGGTCCCCGCTCGGCCACAGGCCCCGCGCCGACCCGTCCGGGCCGTCCAGGGACGCGCCGCTGACGAACGCCGACGCCCATCCCCAGGTGTGGAAACCCAGCTCGTCCGCGCCGAGCATCCCCCACAGCAGCTCCTCGCGGATGTCGTCCGGGAGCATCCCCAGGTACGCGGGGGAGCCCCACGGGGTGTGCGTGAAGTGCGCGATCCGCAGGTCGGGCCGGAGCTCCCGGAGCTGTCCCGGGACGAGCGCCAGGTGGTAGTCCTGGACGAGGACCGCGGCGCCTTCGGCGGCCTCGGCGGCGAGCGCCTCCGTGAAGGCGCGGTTGTAGCTCCGGTACGACTCCCAGCGGCGCCGGAACTCCGCGTCGAAGACCGGCTCGCGCGGGATGTCGTACAGGTGGTGGTGGAGGAACCACAGCACCGAGTTCGCGATGCCGTTGTACGCGTCGGCGTAGACGTCCGGGGCGATGTCCAGCATCCGCACGCCCGGCTCGCCGACCCCGCGCCGTACGGCCTCGCGGTCGCCCTCGCCGAGCGCCGCGCACACCCACAGGCTGTCCTGGGAGGTGACGGCGCTCAGGCCCGAGACCAGGCCGCCTCCGCCCCTGCGGGCGTCGAGCGAACCGTCCTCGCCGCGCACGTACGAGACGGGTCCCCGGTTGGATGCCACGAGCACAGTAGCCATGTGGCGAACCTAGCCCGTCCCGTAAACGCTCAAACGTACGTATACGAGACGGGCCGATCCGGCCACGGTGTGTGGTCGGATCGGCCCGCCGAAAGGGACGACGAGATCGGTCGGCGTCAGTGGTCGCGTCGGCCGCGCATCGCCGCCTTCGCCACCAGGCCCGTCGCCGCGAGGGCCACGCCGAGCGCGCCGAGCAGCCACAGCCGCTCACCGCTGCTGCCCGTCTCGGCCATCGAGCCGCCGTTCTGTCCGTGGGGCCCCGGGGCCGGGGCGACCGGGGAGGACGTGCCCACCGGGACGGAGGCAGAGGCCGACGGGGAGGCGGGGTCCGTGGGATCCACGGGCGCGGAGGACGTCGGCGCCGGAGAGCTCGACGGGTCGGTCGGATCGGTCGGGTCCGTCGGGTCGGGCGAGCCCGGCGGGTCGGTCGGGTCCACCGGTGTCGGTGTCGGCTTCGGGCTCTCGATCACCGGGGTCACCGCGCAGGACGGGTCCTCGCTGCCGTCGCCGCAGTTGGAACGCGGGGTCTCCACCTCGACGCTGTTGCGGAGCTTGCCGTCCCCGGTCGGCGGGTCCTTGATCTTCACCGAGTACGTGACCGTCGCCGTCTTCCCGGCGGGGATGTCCCCCACGTACCCGATCCTCGGCTTCACGTACGACACCGCGCCGAGGTCCGTCCGCACGTCACCGTTGTAGTCGGCGTCGTCGAGGTTCCCGGTCAGATCGTCGCTGAACTTGGCGTTCGGGTAGTCGAGCGTGCTGATGTTCTTCGCGGTGATCGTGTACGTGAGGGTGTCGCCCGGCTTCACCGTGCGCGGGCTCGCCGTCTTGGTGATCTCCAGGTCGGGCACCGGCACGGAGAAGGCGAGCCCGGACGGCACGTACGTGTCGCCGTTCGTGGAGAACGTCAGATCGGTCGCGGTCGCGCCCTGCGGGATGGCGCCGTCCGGGATGTCGAAGGCCTTGGCGTCGATGCTCAGGTTGTTGACGAGCTTCGGGGCGACGGCGCCGTCGTCCTCGCTGATGAAGAAGTTGTTCGTGTTCCCCGTGTGGGCCTCGGTGACGACCTTGCCGTCGACGAGGAACTTGTCGCCCGGGGTGTTCCAGTCGCCCTCGTACGCGGTCACGCTCGCCCGTGCCGTGCCGCCGCTCCGGTAGAAGCCGTCGACCGTGATCGTGGTGGCGGGGGAGGTCGAGCGCTGGAGGACGTGGCCGCCGTACACGTACACGTTCCGCCGCTCGGGGGCGCGGACCGGGTCGGGGCCGGGGAACTTGTGGACGACGGTCAGGGACCAGCCCGCCACGCAGCCCTTGCCGTTCGGCGCCCAGATGTCGCCCACCGCGACCTGCGCGTCCGTCCCCGAGACGCCCGCGAAGGCGGCGGTCACGTCCGACTCGCCCGTGTAGTAGTGCGGGCCGTTGGCGTCGGACGGGTCGGCGACCATGCTGTCGATCGAGACCGGGGTCGCGGCCCCCGTCCCGACCTTGATCACCGGCGCGGTCGTCGCCGGGTCGCCGGGGGAGGGGGCGACGTCGGCGCCGGAGATGTCGCAGCGCTTGAGCTGCGCCCCGCTCGGCCCCTTGTACGTGCCGTCGTTGCCGCCCCAGAACAGCCGGGCGTACGCGACCTCGGCGCCCGCCGGGATCCTGACGTGGCCGGTGCTGGAGCCGAAGTCGGGCGCCGCGCCGGCCGCCGCCAGGCCGGCGGCGTCGAGCCGCCGCATGACGAAGGTGTTGTTGTTGTCGGAGCCCTGCCCGCTCGCCGCGGTCGCGCAGCGCGTGGCCATGTCCGCGGGGTCGGTGGGGCACCCCATGACCGTGTTGCCCAGCGTCGTGAAGTCGCCGTAGAGCGACTCGTCGTACCGCTTGCCGAAGGGCTCGATGACGTCCGCCGAGGCCGGACCGGCCGCCGTGAACGGGAGCGAGGCCACCGCGAGGCCGACGAGCACCGCCGTCACACCGCCCAGGTGAAGTTGTCTGAAGCGCATAAAAGGGCAATGTAGGCAAAACGGATCATCGGTGGGCGTTACGCCACGCGGCGGCGCGCGTACTCCGTGATATCGGCCATCGGCGGCCGCTCCTCGGTGTCCACCGCGTAGGTCCGGGGGACGAACCCCTCCTCGCCCCGCTCGAACTGGGTCAGCCGCGGCCGTACGAGGTGCCCGCGCGAGAGCCGGAGCTGCGCCGTCCGGTAGATCGCCGCCGCCATCCGGCCCAACGCCCGCTCGTCCTGGTGCCGGTGCTTGCGCACGCCCACGTCCACCTGGGCGAGCGCGTCCAGGCCCACCGTGTGCAGCGCGTCGACGAGCAGCCCCAACTCCACTCCGTAACCGACGGGGAAGGGCAGCCGTTCGAGGAGGGAGCGCCGCGCCGCGTACTCGCCGCCCAGCGGCTGGACGAAGCCGGCCAGCTGCGGCCAGTGCAGATTGAGCAGCGGCCGCGCCACCAGCTCCGTCACCCGACCGCCCTGACCTGGGGTCTTGCCGGAGGCGAGCTCGTCGAGTCCGGTGTCGAAGGGACGGTCGTACGTCGCCTTGACGAAGTCGATGTCGGGATCGGTGAGCAGCGGGCCCACGATCCCCGTCACGAAGTCCGCCGAGAAGTCCCGGAGGTCCGCGTCGACGAAGCACACGACGTCCCCGCTCGTCACCATCAGCGACCGCCACAGGACCTCGCCCTTGCCGGGGACGGCCGGTATGCGCGGGAGTATCGCGTCCCGCGCGACCACCCGCGCCCCGGCGGCCGCGGCGACCTCCGCCGTACGGTCGGTGGAGCCCGAGTCGACGACCACCAGTTCGTCGACGAGCGGCACCGCCTCCGACATCAGTTCGCGGCGGATGACAGTGACGATGTCCCCGACCGTCGCCTCCTCGTTCAGCGCCGGCAGCACGACGCTGACCTTCGTGTTTCGCTTGGCGGCGAGGATCCGCTCCATCGGCCGGTCAGCCACGGACCAGGACCGCCGGTCCAGCCAGCGCTCCACCTCTTCCAGCACGTGATCTCCATCTCGCGGTACGGACGGCCCGTCCAAGCGCCCAGGCCTTCGGTTACAGTCTTGAACAACGCGGATGCCCGATGCACGTCGGGGTGCCGCCCGCGTCGGAGCGCAGGAACGAAGTCCACCGCGCTTCACAATCGAATACCGCTCATCCAGAGGGGCAGAGGGAAACGGCCCGTTGAAGCCCCGGCAACCCTCCAGTCGGTTACTCGTCCTCCAGCGAGGCTCCCGGCTAGGGAAGGTGCCAAATCCGTCTCATGACGAAAAGTTCGTCATGGGAAAGATGAGGAGAAAGGGCCTCGCCTCCATGGCTGTACAGACTGTCGCCTCTGCCACCACCGTCGACCTCGGTCCCGCTTCCGGGCTTTCCTGTCGCGAATGCGGTGAAATCTTCGCACTCGGTCCGATCTTCGCCTGCGAACTCTGTTTCGGACCTCTCGAAGTCGCTTACGACCTCCCCACCGGTGACCCCGAGGCACTGCGCAAGCAGATCGAGGCCGGCCCCGCCAACATCTGGCGCTACGCCCCTCTGCTGCCCGTCCCCGCCGACGTCGCCGAGAAGCCGAACCTGAACCCGGGCTGGACCAAGCTCGTCCAGGCCGACAACCTCGCCCGCGAGATCGGTGTCGCCCCCGGCAAGCTCTTCGTCAAGGACGACTCGGGCAACCCGACCCACTCCTTCAAGGACCGGGTCGTCGCGCAGGCCCTGGAGGCCGCTCGCGCCTTCGGCTTCACCACCCTCTCCTGCTCCTCCACCGGCAACCTGGCCGGCGCCGTCGGCGCCGCGGCCGCCCGCGCCGGCTTCCGCTCCTGCGTGTTCATCCCGCACGACCTGGAGCAGGGCAAGGTCGTCATGGCCGGTGTCTACGGCGGTGACCTCGTCGCCATCGAGGGCAACTACGACGACGTCAACCGCTTCTGCTCGGAGCTCATCGGCGACCCGCTCGGCGAGGGCTGGGGCTTCGTCAACGTGAACCTCCGCCCGTACTACGGCGAGGGCTCCAAGACGCTCGCGTACGAGATCTGCGAGCAGCTCGGCTGGGTCATCCCCGACCAGCTCGTCATCCCGATCGCCTCCGGCTCGCAGCTCACGAAGATCGACAAGGGTCTGCAGGAGCTCATCAAGCTGGGCCTCGTCGAGGACAAGCCGTACAAGATCTTCGGCGCCCAGGCCGAGGGCTGCTCCCCGGTGTCCGTGGCCTTCAAGGCCGGCCACGACGTCGTGCGGCCCCAGAAGCCCAACACCATCGCCAAGTCGCTGGCGATCGGCAACCCGGCCGACGGCCCGTACGTCCTCGACATCGCCCGCCGCACCGGCGGCGCCGTGGAGGACGTGAACGACGAGCAGGTCGTGGACGCGATCAAGCTGCTCGCCCAGACCGAGGGCATCTTCGCCGAGACCGCGGGCGGCGTGACCGTCGGCGTCACGAAGAAGCTCGTCGAGGCGGGTCTGATCGACCCGAACCTCACCACCGTCGTCCTCAACACCGGCGACGGCCTCAAGACCCTGGACGCCGTGGCCGACAGCTCGCAGGCGACCCTCACCATCCGCCCGAGCCTGGACGCGTTCCGCGACGCGGGCCTGGCCCACTGAGAGGTACGAAGACATGGCCGTGAACGTCCGCATCCCCACCATCCTCCGCACCTACACGGGCGGGCAGTCCGAGGTCCAGGCCGAGGGCGCGACCCTCGCCGAGGTCATCGCGGACCTGGAGAAGAACCACACGGGCATCGCCGCCCGCGTCCTGGACGACCAGGGCAAGCTGCGCCGCTTCGTCAACGTGTACGTGAACGACGACGACGTGCGCTTCGAGCAGGGTCTGGAGACGGCCACCCCGGCCGGCGCGGGCGTCTCGATCATCCCGGCCGTCGCCGGAGGCTGACCGTCGGGCGCGGTGCCGGAGGCCGCTGACGCTTCCTGCGCATCTCTTGTCCCGTCTTTCTTGAATTGCCCCTTCCGCGCCATAAAGCGGAAGGGGCAATTCTGCAGGGTTGAGCGGGGTAGAGTTGGGGAAGCCCCCTCTGCTGCTCATGCCGGACGCATATGAGAATGCGTCCCTGTGCGTCAGGAAGCAGCCAAAGTGCCTGCGCGTTGTGTACGTTCTGCGCGTTTTGCCGGGCCCGACTTGCCCCGGAACTCCGGGGATTCTCCCTAATTCCCCTTTCCGCAGTGCCCAGAATTCTCGCCCGAATGACCTGTTGCAGAGGGCAGTTGGGCAGATACATTCAGCGGCGGTCGACGCGTTCCGGCGCAGGGTCTGACCCGGGTCCGCGAAGTGCGGTCCCGCGCAAGGGCCAGTAATAGGGGAGTTAGGCATGGCTCAGGGCACCGTCAAGTGGTTCAACGCGGAGAAGGGCTACGGCTTCATCGCGGTCGACGGTGGTGCGGATGTTTTCGTCCACTACAGCGCGATCCAGATGGATGGCTACCGCAGCCTCGAAGAGGGGCAGCGGGTCGAGTTCGAGATTTCGCAGGGCCAGAAGGGTCCGCAGGCGGACATGGTCAAGCTCGCCGTCTGAGCGCGGCGCGATCGGCCACCGACGCAACGCCGTCGAGGGGCCCGCATCCCTGAGGGGAAGCGGGCCCCTCGCGCGTTCCCCGGCCCGCGCCGGAGCTGCGGGAAGGCCGCTGTCGGAGTTGCTCGAAGGCCCGTGCCGGGTTGCCCGGAGGCCTGTGCCGGAGTCGCCCGAAGTCCTGTGCCGGAGCTGCTCGGAGTGCCGTGCCGGAGCTGCCCGAAGTCCTCTGCCGGAGTCGCCCGAAGTCCCGTGCCGGAGCTGTCCGAAGTCCTCTGCCGGAGCTGCCCGAAACCCGAGAGTCGCTTGCACTCTCCTAGGGCGAGTGCTAATCATTGGCGTTAGCACTCGGAAGGTGAGAGTGCTACGAGGATCGGGCAGACGAGGCCGCCGGCCGGGTGGGGCAAGGAACCACGCGGAGCACCGGAGGCCGTCCGTCGCGGGCGTCGGCGCGGTCCTGGAGCGTTATCCACCCCATGTCCGGGAGGACCACTTCACATGGCCAAGATCATCGCGTTCGACGAGGAGGCCCGGCGCGGTCTCGAGCGCGGCATGAACCAGCTCGCTGACGCCGTCAAGGTCACCCTCGGCCCCAAGGGCCGCAACGTCGTCCTCGAGAAGAAGTGGGGCGCCCCCACGATCACCAACGATGGTGTCTCCATCGCCAAGGAGATCGAGCTCGAGGACCCGTACGAGAAGATCGGCGCCGAGCTGGTCAAGGAAGTCGCCAAGAAGACGGACGACGTCGCCGGCGACGGTACGACCACCGCCACCGTTCTCGCCCAGGCGCTCGTCCGCGAGGGCCTCCGCAACGTCGCCGCCGGTGCCAACCCGATGGCCCTCAAGCGCGGCATCGAGAAGGCCGTCGAGGCCGTCTCCGGTGCGCTCCTCGAGCAGGCGAAGGATGTCGAGACCAAGGAGCAGATCGCTTCCACGGCCTCCATCTCCGCCGCCGACACCCAGATCGGCGAGCTCATCGCCGAGGCGATGGACAAGGTCGGCAAGGAAGGCGTCATCACCGTCGAGGAGTCGCAGACCTTCGGTCTGGAGCTCGAGCTCACCGAGGGCATGCGCTTCGACAAGGGCTACATCTCGGCGTACTTCGCCACCGACATGGAGCGCATGGAGTCGTCGCTCGACGACCCGTACCTCCTGATCGTCAACTCCAAGATCTCCTCGGTGAAGGACCTGCTCCCGCTCCTGGAGAAGGTCATGCAGTCGGGCAAGCCGCTGCTGATCATCGCCGAGGACGTCGAGGGCGAGGCCCTGTCGACCCTGGTCGTCAACAAGATCCGCGGCACCTTCAAGTCCGTCGCGGTCAAGGCCCCGGGCTTCGGCGACCGTCGTAAGGCCATGCTGAACGACATCGCCATCCTCACCGGCGGCACGGTCATCTCCGAGGAGGTCGGCCTCAAGCTGGAGAGCGCGGGCCTCGACCTGCTGGGCCGCGCCCGCAAGGTCGTCATCACCAAGGACGAGACCACCATCGTCGACGGTGCCGGTGACAGCGAGCAGGTCGCCGGTCGCGTGAACCAGATCCGCGCCGAGATCGAGAACTCGGACAGCGACTACGACCGCGAGAAGCTGCAGGAGCGCCTGGCGAAGCTCGCCGGCGGTGTTGCGGTCATCAAGGCCGGCGCCGCGACCGAGGTCGAGCTCAAGGAGCGCAAGCACCGCATCGAGGACGCCGTTCGCAACGCGAAGGCGGCCGTCGAGGAGGGCATCGTCGCCGGTGGCGGCGTGGCGCTGCTCCAGGCTTCCTCGGTCTTCGAGAAGCTCGAGGCCGACCTCTCGGGCGACGAGGCCACGGGCGCGAACATCGTGAAGCTGGCCCTCGAGGCCCCGCTGAAGCAGATCGCGGTCAACGCCGGCCTCGAGGGCGGCGTCGTGGCGGAGAAGGTCCGCAACCTGCCCGTCGGCCACGGCCTGAACGCCGCGACCAACGAGTACGTCGACCTCATCGCCGAGGGCATCATCGACCCGGCGAAGGTCACGCGCTCCGCGCTGCAGAACGCCGCGTCGATCGCCGCGCTGTTCCTCACCACCGAGGCCGTCATCGCCGACAAGCCGGAGAAGGCGTCCGCGCCGGCCGGCGGCGGCATGCCGGGCGGTGACATGGACTTCTGATCCTCCGGGATCGGTGGTTCATCGCTGAACGCGACCGAGGGCGGCACTCCCCAGCAGGGGGGTGCCGCCCTCGGGCGTTTCCGCCGCAGGTGACGTGGGGGAGAGGCGGGGCGATCCTGGAATGGGCCCTTCGTGAAGGGAACGCACCATGGTCACGCTGCTGACGACGCCGGCCGATCGCGAGCTGGTCATCACTCGGACCTTCGACGCCCCGCCGCGCCTGCTCTGGGAAGCCTGGACCCGCCCCGAGCACGTCCGCGCGTGGTACGGGGTCTCCGGGCTGACCACGACGGTCGTCGACATCGATCTCCGGGTGGGCGGCGCCTGGCGGTGGGGCCAGACCGCCCCGGACGGTCAGGAGATCGTCTTCTCCGGTACGTACGAGGAGATCGTCCCGGTCGAGCGGCTCGACTACACGGAGGTCTTCGAGCAGATGCCGGACACGGGCGCGGTCCGGGTCACCCTGACCTTCGACGCGACCCCGGACGGCGGGACGGCCCTGACCAGCGTCTCGGTCTGGCCCTCGAACGAGATTCGGGACCAGGCGCTGGCGGCGGGCATGGAGACGGGCGTACGGGAACAGTACGACCGCCTCGCGGACCACCTGGGATCGCTGGGCGCGAGCTGACAGGTCCCAGGGCAGGCCCTACGCGCGGGCCTCGCGCCACATCGACCAGAGGGCGGGGCCGCCGCCGGGGAGGCTCAGCTCCTCGCGCACGGTGAATCCGAAGTGCGCGTAGAAGGGGAGGTTGTCCTCCTTGGAGGACTCCAGGTAGACGGGCAGGCCCGCCGCGTCGGCCTTGGCGAGGCCCGAGCGCAGCAGGGCGGCGCCGTGGCCCTGGCCCTGGGCGGCGGGGTCGGCGCCGATCACGGCCAGGAACCAGTGCGGCTCCTTCGGCGTGTGCGCGAGGGACGCCCCGACGGCCTCGCCGAACAGTCCGGCGCGGTCGCCGAGGATGGCCATCAGTTCCCGGATGGTCTCCGCGTCGGGAGCGGCCTTGTCCGCGGCCTCCGCCGGCACCCAGAACGCCGCTGCGGCGTCGGTGAGTTCGCAGACGGCGTTGTGGGCGTACTGCCGGGTGAAGAGCGTGCTGAAGTACCGGTTCAGCGCGTGCTCGCGGGAGGCGTCGTCGGGGAAGAAGAAGCGCATCATCGGGTCGTCGCCGAAGGCGCGGGCCAGCGAGCGACTGATCGATTCGGCGTCGGCGATCGCTGCCGTCTTCGGTGTGTTCGTCATCGACATACGGGTCATTCTGACCCTTGATGATCTTGAATGGTGACGCGGGGTCAGCGACGGAAGAGGGCCGTCCAGAGGAAGGACTCCCCGAAGCTCGGCGACGCGGCGGGCTCGTCGCGCATCCGGCGGAGGTCGAGCTCCGTCAGGCCGGCGAAGATCGTGCGCAACTCCGCGTCGGTGTAGGCGAGTCCGCCGTCCAGCTTCCCCTGCCGGTAGAACTCGGCGTCCGGCAGCTCCGAACCCATGCCGCCCTCCCCGGCGGCGAACGCGGTGAGCGCGAAGTGCCCGCCGGGCGCGAGGACCCGGTCGAGGAGCGCGAGGTAGCTGACGCGGCGGTGCGGGGGCAGGTGGTGGAAGCAGCCGGAGTCGTAGACGAGGTCGTACGGGCCGTCCAGGGGTGCGGCGAAGGCGTCGCCGTGCACGAATCGCACGCCCCGCGCACCGGCCTCGCGGGTGCGCTCCTCCGCCCAGCCGATCGCGGTCGCGGAGAGGTCGACGGCGTCCACCTCGTACCCGAGCGACGCGAGGTACAGGCTGTTCCGCCCGGGCCCGCACCCGAGGTCGAGCGCCCGCCCGCCGGCCGGGAGCAGGCCCCGCTCGACGTACGACACCAGGTTCTCGTCCGGCTTCGCGACGAAGAACGGCACCGGCTTGTCCCGGTCGGCGTAGAACCCGTCCCACCAGTCGGCCCCACCCTCGGTCCACCGGTCGGCACCGGGCGCGAACAGCCCGTCGAGCAGGCGCAGTACGTCCTCGACCGTGCGGATGTCACGGTTGTTCAGGTCCATGTGGATCCCCCTCCGAATCGATCTCCAGAATAGAGCCGGGAGCGATAAAAGCCCAGGTCAGAGGCGGTGTGTGGATCTGTTGTGCGAGCCGCGCGCGGGCTCTGGGCGGTGTCGTGGACCCCGGGGACGGATCCCGCCCGCGGACCCCTGCGCGCCCGCTCCCAGGCCCGGGAAGAGGCCTTCCCGGGCTTCGCCGGCGGATGTTTCTGGCGCGGTTGAATCGAGTGAATGTACGATCCAGCTGCCGACAGGGGGGGTCCCGCCGGCCCCCGGCCCGCGCGGTCCACTCCGCCCTGTCCTGCCTGCTCGTCGTGCCACCCTCCCGTGTCGTTCCCGCCTTCAGGCTCCACTCCCGTACGAGGGGACACACGTACTTGTCCGTCCGAAGAGCCGTCGCGCTCGCGCTGAGCGCGGCCCTTGGCATCACCGGCCTGACGGCCACCACCGCACCCGCGGCCACGGCCGCGTCCGCGTCCGACACGCCGTACGACGTCACGATCGCCGCACCGGCGGACCCCGCAGGAACGCCCGACACCCGACTCGTCGGGGCCGGCACCGGTGTCCTGCTGATGCGCGACGGGGAGATCGCTCACCCCTCCTGGCAGAGCCTGGAGGACGGGCGTGTCGCCCACGGTCCGGTGTGCCCCTCCTCCGACCCGATCATCCACGGAGACAGGGTCGCCTGCCTCTCCAGCTTCGGGGACGAGGTCACCGTCCACGACTTCGGGAGCGGCGCCAGCTACTCCTGGGCCATCGGGTCCGAGCAGCGGTCCCCCGATGTCGCGGCGGACCGGCTGATCACCACCGAGTTCGGGAACGACGGCGGCGTCGTGCACCTGCTGGGCTACGGCCCGGACGCCCCCGCCGACCTGGACGTGCTCGTGCCGGGTGCCGTCGACGCGCCCGGCATCATCAGCCACGACGACGCCGGCGCGCTCATCACCTACGCCGACGCCACCTCCCGGCACAACGCGATGCTCGACTTCGCCACGGGCACGCTCACACCCGTGCCCACGGTGCCGTTCGCCATGAGCAACGCCCGTACGGTCCTCAGCGCCGACTGGATCGTCGTGTACGACGAGTCGGGCACGGACCGGGCGTTCGTCGTCTCCCGCACGGACCAGGGCGACCCGGGCCGGACCGTGAAGCTCCCGAACGACCGGGACGACGTCGGCGCGCGGCTCGGCGTCGTCGGCGACTGGATCGTCGGCCACTACGACGGGCCGGTCGACGGGTACGAGTTCACGACCGTCCCGGTCGTCGCCACGCCGATCGCCGGGGGTGACACGCGGGACCTCGGCATCGTCACCCCGTCGGGCGCGGGCGTCGAGACCGGCGCGGACGGCGCCCTGTACCTCATGGGCGGCACCGATTACGCCCATTGGGGCGTGCGACGCGTCTCCCCGGGAGCCGACGGGGCCCCGGTCACCTCCCAGGCCCTGGCCGCTCCCCCGACCGTCCCGTACACCGCTGTGACCATGGCCAACGGCAGGGTCGTGACGGAGACGCGTGCGGGCACCCACACCCTCCGGGGATTCGGCCTGTCCCTTGCCGGCGCGCACACGCCGTCGCAGGCCTGGACCTGCGACGGGCTGTCCGGCACCGCCGCGAACTGCCCGTCGATCCTCAATTCGTCGGGCTCCGCCGGGGCGTGGTGGCACGACACCGGGGACGGCCGCCTGGTCACCCTGGACGTGGTGAACCGCCCGGCGTCCGGCGGGCAGCCGTCGTGCTCCGACTGCGCCGTCCAGGCGCGTGTGACCACGCCCGGATCCGCGGGGACCACGCGCACGGTCACGCTCGCCTACGCGGGCAAGCTTCAGTCGGCCTTCCTCTACGGCGTCTCGGGTCGCCATGCGCACTTCCGCGGGACCACGGACTCCGGGACGCGCTCGATCGTCGCGGACATCGAGACGGGGAAGATCCTCCGGGACTCCGCCGCCGGCACCGGTCAGGCGCTGTGGGGAGGCCGGCTCTGGACGGCGTCCGCGACGGACGACACCGTCTCCGCGATCGACCTGCGGACGGGTGCGACCGTCGAGACGCTCGACCTCGGGACGGACTGCCGGCCCTTCTCCCTCCAGGTCGTCGGCAGGTGGATCTACTCGCGCTGCTCGTCGGGTTCGACGGACGCGGCGGTGTACGACCGCGAGAAGAAGGTCTCGGTCGACGTCTGGGTCCCGTCCAACGGCGAGCCCCGGCTGGGCGACGGCTTCCTCGCCCACGCCTCCTACGGCACCTACGGGTACACGCTGACGGCGACCGACGTCCGTTCCGGTGAGCCGGAGGACCGTGAACTCGGCGTCCTCGCCTACGACAACGTCCAGGATGAGAACGAGGTCTGGACGGTCGACCGCTTCGGCGGGGCCGTCGCGTTCGTCGACTCCCTGCGGAAGGTCCACGTCTCCGGCCTCGGCGGCGCCACCACCCGCCTGACCGCCATCGACTACGACACCCCCGCCGCCAACCTCAAGTCCGCCCCCTGGAAGCCCCGCTGGTGGCTCTCCAAGCCCGCCGCCTCCTGGACCCTGTCGCTCAAGCACAAGGCGACCGGCAAGGTCGTCCGGACGCTGACCGGGGGTGAGGCCCGGGGTCTCGTCGCTCCGTCCTGGGACGGGAAGGACGCCGTCGGGAAGCTCGTCGCCAACGGTGCGTACACCTGGACGTTGACCGCGAAGGCGGCGGACGCCCAGGGCGCCGACCTGTCGGTGACCGGGGCCGTCGCCGTGAGTGGCGGCGCCGCCGTCCGGCGGGACCTCGCCGGGAGCGACGGGTTCGGCGACCTGGTGGTGATGGACACGGCCGGCCTGGTCTCGATGTACCGGGGGACCGGTACCGGCACGCTCTCGGGGCGGATCGCCGGCACGGGAACGAAGTTCGCGACGACCTCGGTGTTCATCCCCATGGGCGACCTGAACGGCGACCGCTGCGCCGACGTGTACGTACGCGTCGGGGACCAGCTGCGGGCCTACCGGCCCGGCTGCGACAAGGTGGTCTCCGCCTCCTCGCCGTACACGCTCGTCAGCGCCGGCTGGGGCCCGTACGACGTCCTGACGTCCTCCGGCGACGTCAACGGCGACGGGTACGCCGACCTGATCGCCCGCCAGGCGTCCAGCGGCGACGTCTACTTCTACGCGGGCACGGCGGACCACCGGCTCAAGGCCCGGGTCCGGATCGGCGTGAACTGGAAGCCGTACAAGAAGATCGTCGGCGCCGGGGACCTCAACGGCGACGGACGGGGCGACCTGCTCGGCGTGGACGCGTACGGCGTGATGTGGCGGTACTACGGCACGGCCACCGGCGGTGTGTCGGCCCGCGTCAAGCTCGGTGGCGGATGGAGCGCGTTCTCCTCCCTGGTCGGCGTCGGCGACCTGTCCGGTGACGGACGCGCGGATCTCCTCGCCCGCGACACGGCGGGCCGGCTGTTCGCGTACAAGAGCACCGGCACCGGCCTCTACGTCGCCGGCGTCATGATCGGCTCCGGCGGCTGGAACGGCTTCAAGGGTCTGTACTGATCCCTGACCCTTGCCTCCTGCCTCCTGGCACCTGATCGATTCGCACCGAGGGCCCGGCCGTACGGCCGGGCCCTTCGCGTTCCGCGAGGTTCTTCTTCAGCCGTCCGACCGTGTCGGTCAGACCGCCTCAGGCGTGCGGTGGAGGTCGTTCAGGAGGGCCAGGTCCTCGGGGGTCAGGCGGAGGGCACCCGCCTCGACGTTGGCAGCGAGGTGGGCGGGGTCGCCGGTGCCGGGGATGGCGAGCAGATGGGGACCCTGGTGGAGGGTCCAGGCGATGCGGACCTGGGCGGCGCTCGCGCCGTGGGCCTTCGCGACGGCGAGGACCTCGGAGCTCTCGGGGGCGGTCGCTCCGGTCTCGCGGCCGGCGGCGGCGATCGCGTAGAAGGGGACGAAGGCGATGCCCTGCTCGCCGCAGAGCCGGACGAAGTCCTCGTACTCGGGGCGGACGCCGATCCCGTACATGTTCTGTACGCAGACGACGGGGGCGATGGCCTGGGCCTCGGCGAGGTGGGCAGGGGTGATGTTGGAGAGCCCGAGGTGGCGGATGAGGCCGGCCTCGCGGAGCTCGGCGAGGGCGCCGAAGCGTTCCGCTATCGAATCGGTCCCGACGATACGGAGGTTGACGACGTCGAGGTGGTCGCGGCCGAGCTGGCGCAGGTTCTCCTCGACCTGGGCGCGCAGTCGGGCGGGGGTGGTGGCGTGGGGGAGCCACCCGCCGGCCCGGTCCCGGCCCGGGCCGACCTTGGTCGCGATGACCAGGTCGTCGGGGTAGGGGCCGCCGAGGGCGCTGTTGATCAGCTCGTTCGCGGAGCGGAGCGGCGAGAAGTAGAAGGCCGCCGTGTCGATGTGGTTCACCCCGAGCTCGACGGCCTTGCGCAGGACGGCGATCGCGCTGTCGCGGTCCCTGGGGACGGCGTTCTCGACGAGGGCCTCGCCGATCTGGGGCAGCCGCATGGCGCCGAAGCCGACGCGGTTGACGGTGAGTTCACCGCCGAGGGTCCAGGTGCCCGAGGAGGAAGCGTGGGGCGAGGCGGTCGAACCGGTGGTGGTGATGGTGGTCATGGCCGGGATGATCTCCCGGCGGCGGCATCGGTGCCAACGGGTTCCCGTGTCGGCGGGGTGTCCGTCCGCTGACGGGTATCGGGTGATGCCGGTGATGCCGGTCGCTGTCGGGTGTCGGGTGATGCCGGTCGCTGCCGGGGTGTCGGGTGATGCCGGTCGCTGTCGGCTGCGTTGGCCGGTGGCCCCCGTCAGCCGGGGGCCCCGTCGGTCCCACCCGCCCCGTCGGCCGGTGGCCTTCCCGCCGTCAGGCCTTCCCCGTCCTGGAACTCGATCAGCATCCCGCTGTCCGTGAGGAGGAACCAGCAGGCGTAGCACCCCCCGAGGATCGCCTCGGCGTGGCGCGCCGCCAGGGACGCCGGCAGGGCGATCGACGGGACCACGAGGTTGTCCCAGAAGACGACCACGAGCTCGTCGGGTCCGGCGTGCACGCCGAGGAGGGACGCCAGTGCCTCCCCGTCGAAACCGTCGCACCGCTCGACGACCTCCGCCCCGCGCCAGTCCAGCCGGGCGGAGCCGATGGCCCCGAAGCGGTTGAGGCTCACCGAGGCGAACCGCCGCTGCTCCTCGTACGAGAGGAGCAGGACGTCCTTTCCCAGGAGGCCCAGGACCTCGGCGATGTACTCCGGGTGGGTCCCGTACACCTCGTGTGCGCTCATGCCTCAAGCCAACCAGAGCCGGACGCCCTGGGGTTGGCCCCACCCTGGACCCGCCGGTCTGCCGGATGGGGGGCGCGGGGCCGTTCCGCGAGGCTGTGCGCATGACAACGAACCGTGGACGCAAGGCCCTGCTGCTCGCCCTCTCCACCGCCGCCGTCGCCGGTGTCGCCCTCTCCGGGAGCGGTGCCGCCGCCGCTGCCGCCGCGGTGGGGGCCGGGCTGAACTGGGGGGACTGCTCGCCGGCGGTGAAGCCGCTGCCCGGGCAGCGCTGCGCCACGCTCTCCGTACCCCTCGACTACGCCCGGCCCGACGGGGAGCAGATCCAGCTCGCCGTCTCCCGCCTGCCCAGCACCCGGCCCGAGGCACGGCGCGGCACCCTGATGGTGATTCCGGGCGGGCCCGGCAGCTCCGGGGTGCAGCGGCTGGGGCAGAAGGGCGCCGCCCTGGCGAAGGAGATGGACGGGGCGTACGACCTGGTGGCGTTCGACCCGCGCGGGATCGGCGGCTCCGCCAAGGCGCGGTGCGGGCTCGACGAGGGCGACCGGTGGATGATGACGCTGCGGTCGTGGCCGGACGCCGACGGCGGCATCGAGGAGAACGTCGCCCGGTCGAAGCGGATCGCCGAGGCCTGTGCCCGTAACGGCGGCGCCATGCTGCGCGGGCTGACGACGGCCAACCAGGTGCGGGACATGGAGCGGCTGCGGCAGGCGCTCGGCGAGCGGAAGCTGTCGGCGTGGAGCGTGTCGTACGGGACGTACGTGGCGGCCGCGTACGCGGAGAAGTACCCGCACCGGACCGACCGCTGGGTCCTCGACAGCAGCAGCGACCCGGACCCGAAGCAGGTGGCCCGGGGCTGGCTGGAGGGCATGGCGTGGGGCGCCGAGGACCGGTTCCCCGACTTCGCGGCCTACGCGGCGCACCCGGACCGGGCGGCCGAGGGGCTGCGGCTCGCGGAGCGGCCCGAGGACGTACGGGCGGTGATCATGGAGCTGGCGGCCCGGCTCGACCGGGAGCCGCACGCCTCGGTGGTGCCCGGTGCGCCGGGCGCGCCCGTGACGCCCGGGCCCCCGCTCACGGGGTCCATGCTGCTGCAGGCGCTCCAGCTCGCGCTCTACTCCGACGGGGCCTTCCCGGCCTTCACGCAGCTCGTGACCGAGGCCCTCGACCCGCAGGGCGAGCCGGTCCTGCCGCGTGAGCTCGCGGGGGCGATGCCGGACGACGCGGCGGCCATCACCGTGGGCGTGATCTGCAACGACGTGGACTGGCCCGCGTCCGTACCGGCGTACGAGCGGGCCGTCGCGGCGGACCGGGAGCGGTTCCCGCTGACGGCGGGGATGACGGCGAACATCACGCCCTGTGCCTTCTGGAAGGGCGGGGCCGTGGAGAAGCCGGTCCGCATCACCGACCGGGGGCCGTCCGACGTCCTCATGATCCAGAACCTGCGGGACCCGGCGACGCCGTACGCCAAGGGGCTGCGGATGCGTGCGGCGCTCGGTGAGCGGGCGCGGCTCGTCTCGGTCGACCACGGTGGGCACGGGGTCTACCTGGGCAACGGCAACGCGTGCGGTGACGCGGCGGTGACCCGCTACCTGACCGAGGGCGTGCGGCCGTCGGAGGACGTCCTCTGCCGGTGACGACAGGGAGGAAGGGCCCGGGTGGCTGTCGCCGCCCGGGCCCTTCCCGTACGCCTCCGGGGTGTCAGACCTTCGCCGGTTCCGGGGTCGGGGGCGTGGCCGTGCCCGGGGTTCCGGACGCCACCGGAGCCTCGGCAGGGGTCCCGACCGCTTCCGTGTCGACGTCGAACTCCTCCAGGAGTTCCTTGCTGAAGCCCCAGAAGTAGGTGGCGACGAATCCGGTGGCGTAGCCGACGAGGAGGCCGCCGGCGTAGATCGCGATGGTCTCGCCGAGACCCCTGTTCCCGTCGAGGAGCGGGAAGAGCGCCCAGCCCGAGGGGCCGATCGCGGTGGAGCCGACCGAGGCGCCCAGCATGCTGAAGAAGCCGATGAAGGCACCGCCGAACGCGCCGCCGACGCAGGCCGTGACGAACGGGCGGCCCAGGGGGAGCGAGACGCCGTAGATCAGGGGCTCGCCGACGCCCAGGAAGCCTGCGGGGAGGGCGGACTTGATGGTGCGGCGGATCGAGCCGTTGCGCGGGAGCTTGAGGTAGACGGCCATGGCCGCGCCGACCTGGCCCGCGCCCGCCATCGCGAGGATGGGGAGCAGGACGGTGTAGCCCTGCTGCTCGATGAGCGTGGTGTGGATCGGGATGAGGGCCTGGTGCAGGCCGAGCATGACGAGCGGGAGGAAGAGGCCGCCGAGCAGGAGGCCGGCTCCGGCTCCGGCGTGGGCGAGGAGCCAGTCGGCGCCCTCGCCGATCGCGGTGGAGATCTCACCGGCGACGAACATCAGGCCGAAGATGGTGACGAGCCCGGAGATCAGCACGGTCAGCGTCGGGGTGACGAGGACGTCGAGGGACTCCGGTACCCAGCGGCGGCACCACTTCTCCACGTACACGGCGAGGACCGCCGCGCCCAGTGCGCCGAGGACACCGCCCTGGCCGGGGGAGAGGGTCTGGCCGAAGGCGTCGATCTTGGCGACGCCCGGGAAGACGATGATCGCGGCGACCGCGCCGCCGAGGATCGCCGTACCGCCGAACTCCTTGGCCGTGTTGTAGCCGACGAAGACCGCGATGAGGGCCATGAAGCCGCTCGCGATCGCCGCGAGGGCGGGGGTGACGCCGGGCAGCCAGCCGAGGTTGATGAGCAGCCCGTTGAGGCCGGCGATGATGCCGCAGCCGATGAGGGCGGGGATCAGCGGGACGAAGATGTTCGCGATCCTGCGCAGGAACAGCTTGAACGGGGTGGCGTTCTTCTGCTTCTGCGCGGCCTTGAGGGCGGCGCCCTGGGCCGCGAGGTCCTCGGCGGTGTGGGCGGGCTCCGGGGTGGCGGGCTCCGGGGCGGCGGCGACGAGGGCTTCGAGCTCGGGGGTCACGCGGGCGACGGTGCCGGGGCCGAGGACGATCTGGTACGTGTCGTCCTCCACCACACCCATCACGGCCGGGAGGGCCTTGAGGGTCTCGTCCTGGACGAGGGAGCGGTCACGCAGTCCCAGCCGGAGGCGGGTCATGCAGTGGGCGACCGAGGAGATGTTCCCGGCGCCGCCGACGAGGGGGAGGATCGCGGCGGCGATGGCGCGGTTCTTGTCGTCATTGCTCATGGTGCGGTGGGCCTTGCTGTGCGGGGGAGGGGGTACCGGTCCGGCCGGGTCAGGTGGTGGTCGTCGCGTGCAGCGCCGCACGCAGGTGACCCCGGGAGACGGTGAGCCGCCGGGCGGCCGTGGGGGCGTCGACATCGGCGAGGATCATGAGGATCGCGTTCTTCACCTCGCCGTCGGCGGCGGTGAGGGCGGCCTCGATCTGCTCGTCCGGTGCGCCGGTGGCCAGGGCGACGATCCGCCGCGAGCGGGCCTGGAGCTTCTCGTTGGAGGCGCGGACGTCGACCATCAGGTTTCCGTAGGTCTTGCCGAGGCGGATCATCGTGATGGTCGAGATCATGTTGAGGACGAGCTTCTGGGCGGTGCCGGCCTTGAGGCGGGTGGAGCCGGTGAGGAGCTCGGGGCCGGGGACGACCTCGATGCCGTGCTCGGCGGCGGCGGCGAGCGCGCTGTCCGCGTTGCAGGAGAGCCCGATGGTGAGCGCGCCGAGGGAGCGGGCGTGCTCGACGGCGCCGATGGCGTACGGGGTACGGCCGGAGGCGGAGATGCCGACCACGGTGTCGTCGGCGGTCAGCCCGAGCGCGGTCAGGTCCTCCACCGCGAGCTCCTTGGAGTCCTCGGCGCCTTCGACGGCCTTGACCATGGCCGAGGGGCCGCCCGCGATCATGCCGACGACCTGGGAGGGGTCGGTGTTGAAGGTGGGCGGGCACTCGCTGGCGTCGAGGACGCCGAGCCGGCCCGCCGTGCCGGCGCCCAGGTAGAGCAGTCGGCCGCCGCGGGCCATGCGCTCGGCGGTGGCGTCGATCGCGGCGGCGATGGCGGGCAGCTGCCGGGCGACGGCTGCGGGGACGGTCTGGTCCTCGCCGTTCATGGTCCGGGCGATGTCCAGGGTCGGGAGCCGGTCGATCTCGGCGAGCTCGGGACGGAACGCCTCGGTGGTGAGGGTGGCCAGCTGGGCGCGCAGCTCGGAGTAGGTGGCGGAAGCGGCGGGAGTGGACATGTGCGGCTCTTTCGGTGCGTGGACGTCGTCGGCGTCGTTGGCGGTCGACGTGTGACGCTCGGCGGGCGGTCGGTCGGTCTCTCGCGGGGCCGTCAGCGGGTCCGGGGCGAGTGCCGGTGGGCGAGTGCTTCGTACGAGGCGGCGAGGGCAGGGGCCGCCGTCTCGTACGTACGCTGGGTGACGCAGGTGAACAGGCAGTCCACGACCAGGAGTTGGCTGGTGCGGGACGACATGGCGGCGGGGCGCAGTTCGCTCTCGCGGGCGGTGGAGGTCGTCAGGATGTGGTCGGCGTACTGCGTGACCGGACCGTCCGGGCGGCCGGTGATCGCGACCGTGGTGGCGCCGTGGTCGAAGGCGACCCGCAGCGGTTCTATGACGTCGCCGGTGGAGCCGGAGTGGGTGATGGCGATGGCGACGTCGCCGGAGCGGAGCTGTACGGCGTTGGTGACGGCGAGGTGCGGGTCGCTGTGGGCGTGGGCGATCAGGCCGATGCGGAGCAGTTTCTGGCCGAGGTCCTGGGCGACGAGGCCGGAGGCGCCGACGCCGTAGATGTCGATGCGGCGGGCGGTGGCGAGGGCGGCGACGGCTGCGCCGAGCTGGACGGTGTCGAGTCCGGCGGCGGTGTCGGCGAGGGTCTGCTGCTCGTCGTAGGCGAGCTTGGCGACGACGTCGGCGATCGGGTCGTCGACGGCGATGTCGGCGGTGACGGAGGGCGCGCGGCCGGACTGCTGCTGGGCGGCGAGGCCGGCGAGGGCGAGGCGCAGGTCGCGGTAGCCGGGGTAGCCGAGGAGCCGGGCGGTGCGGACGACGGTCGCCTCGCTGGTGCCGGTGAGCTCGGCGAGGCCGGTGACCGTGAGGGCGGCGCAGCCGGCCGGGTCTCCGGCGACGGCTTCGGCGACCCGCTGCATCGAGCGGGTCATGGAGGGCGCGAGGGTCCGCACCTTGGCCGCGAGGGCGGCGGGAGCGGGGGGAGCGAGGGGCGCGGGCTGCGCGTCACCCGTGAAACTTTCCTTCACGTCATTGGTCACACCTGAAAGATACTTTCGGCCCGGTGGGCCGACAAGACCCCATCGGTCCGAAAACGGACGGGACCTTCGACCTTCCGCCGCGGCGGGTGACAATGAGGGCATGGACGAGATCGACCCCGTGGAGCAGGCGCTCCACGCCGCTCGCGCGCTGGTACTGGCCGACCTGGTGGCCCGAGAGGTGGCCGCCGCCGAGGTCGTGTCGATGGTGGAGGACGCGGTGACCCACCGGCGCTGGTGGGTCGAGCAGTGGCCCGAGGGCGTGACGTACGTCGCGGGCCTCGTCGCCCAGGACGTCCAGGACGCCCTGCTCGAACGGTACGGACGCTGGCCGCTCTGCCCGGTCTGCGCCTCGGGCGCCCCGCACGCCCTCGACGTGGAGCCGGAGCTGGGCCCGGACCCGCACTGGGTCTGCGGCAAACAGGGAGTGGTGATCGCGCCGGTGGGCGGCCTGACGTGAGCCTCTACATCGACCCGCCGACCTGGCCGGGCCATGGCCGCATGTGGTCGCACCTGGTCAGCGACGTCTCCTTCGAGGAGCTGCACGCCTTCGCCGCCTCGATAGGCGCCCCGCCCCGGGCCTTCGAGCGGGACCACTACGACATCCCGTCCGAGCGGTACGCGGACGCGGTGGCGGGCGGCGCGGTCGAGGTCGGCTCCAAGGAACTCCTCCGCCGCCTCACGGACGCGGGCCTCCGACGCCCGAAGGGCCGCCCGGCGGAGTAACGGCCCCTCCGCGTGACCGTCGGCCGACCCGTACGAGCGTTGCTCTCTCCGTGTGACCGTCGGTCGACCCGTACGAGCGCCGTTCCCTCCGCGTGACCGCCAGCCGACCCGTACGAGCACCGTTCCCTCCGCGCGACCGTCAGTCGACCCGTACGAGCGCCGTTCCCTCCGCGCGACCGTCAGTCGACCCGTACGAGCACCGTCTCCTCCGGCGGTCCGCTGAGGAGCTCCGGGCCGGCCGCCATCGCCGCCGCGAGGTGCGGGCTCTTCAGATGCGCTTCGAAGGCGTCCCGGTCCGCCCACTCCTCGACGATGATCCAGGAACCGGGCTCGACCGGGTCCTCGTACGGCCGGTACGACAGGCACCCCGGCTCGGCGAGCGTCGGCCCGACCAGCGCGAGCGCCTGCTCCCGCACGGCCTGCTCCTTGCCGGGCGCGGCTTTGAGTCGTGCGATGACGGTGACGGCGGTGGTGTCGGTGGTCATGGTTTCCCCCCGTGGGTGCGTACGGAACGTCGGCTGGACGATACGGCCTGCCGCTCCCGGGCCGCGCCCGAAATCGCCACGCGAGACGGGGACTTCGGGTCGTCCCGGGCCCGGCCGCAGGGCGGGACGGCCTGCCTCCCCGTACCGTGGCGTCGCATGACCGATGTCGAGATCGAGATCACCGCAGACCTGGTCCGCGCCCTGCTGCGGGAGCAGCATCCGGACTTCGCGGGGCTGGCCGTCCGTGAGGTGGCGGGCGGATGGGACAACCAACAGTGGCGCCTCGGAGACGAGTTGGCCGTGCGCATGCCGCGTACGGAACGTGCTCCGGAGCTCCAGCGCAAGGAGTGCCGGTGGCTGCCTGTGCTGGCCCCGCGCCTGCCGCTCCCGGTCCCGGTCCCTGTGCGGGTCGGTGAACCGTCCGCGCGCTTTCCGAAGCCCTGGGCCGTCATGACGTGGGTTCCCGGCGAGCCGCTGGACTCCACCTCGATCAGCCGTGGCGACCACGCGGCCGACGCTCTGGCGGGCTTCCTCAGGGCACTCCACGTGGAGGCGCCCGCCGAGGCGCCGGCCGGTTCGGACCGTGGCGCTCACCCCAGGGAGTGCACGGACGGCTTCGACCACTTCTTTCGGGAGGTCGCACCCGACGGCATCGCCGACGACATCCGGGCCGTCTGGGCCGATGCCGTCGCGGCCCCCGGGTGGGAGGGCCCGCCGCTGTGGGTGCACGGTGACCTTCACCCCGCGAACGTCGTCGTCTCGGACGGGACGCTCTCGGGCGTGATCGACTTCGGTGACATGTTCGCCGGCGATCCGGCGTGGGACCTCGCTGCCGCGTGGGTGATCCTTCCCGCGGGCGCCGCCGCACGGTTCTTCGACGCGTACGCGCGTGCGGACGAGGCGACGATCCGGCGCGCCCGCGGGCTGGCCGCCCTGAAAAGCCTGTTCCTCGTACTCATGGGCCGGAGCGGGGATCGGGGCCTTCCCGGCGGCAAACCGACCTGGGGACCCGCGGGCCGGGCAGCGCTCGATCGTGTCCTGGGACGCGGTCCGGTGTAGGTACCGGGCCTGCCCCTTCACCCCGAGTCGGTCGCTCCGGGGCCTCCGGGGTGGTGCGTCGGTGGACTCTGGGCTCGCAGGGCCGCGACTTCGTCCCGTAGCTCGGTCAGTTCCCGGTGCAGGGCCTGAATGGCGACGAGGGCCACGCCGTTGGCATCGGTGCAGCAGATCGTCCTGTCGTTCTCCCCCACCCCGAACGCCTTCCACCAGTCCTGCGCCATGGGCCCCAGGTGGCGTACGTGCGGAGGGTCCCAGTGGTACCGCCACGTGCTGACCGGCAGTCGTACGACCTGTTCGAGCACATGGTGGCCGTTGACCGGATCGCTGCCGTGCACCGCCCCGGACACGGCCCCCGAGGCCAGGCCGGCCGCCGAGGCGTCCTGCCGGAGACGCCTCCTGACCAGGGTCGGCGTCCACATCCTGGCCAGGATTCCCCTCAACCCCCGGTCGCTCATCGCTCCCAGACCACCGCGGTGACCTCGGTCTTCAGCGCACGGTCCGAGAAGAGCAGGCTGCCGCCACCACCGCGGTTGGCGGGGTGGTCCACCGGCAGCTGGACGAGACCGTTCCCCAGCCCGCCGCTGTAGGCGGTCTCACCGACCGCCGTGACGTCCTGGTTCTTGTTGATCATCGTGGTGTCGTGGGCGGCGTTCCCGACGGCCAGAACGTTCGTGCTCGCCACGGCCGGAACGCTCAGGGCGCCCGTGCAGGTCGCCGCCGTGGCGGACAGCACCAGCAGACGACGGGTGACGCGCTTCGTGGGCATGGGGCATCCTTCCGGCCGGGACGCCGAATGCGTCCGCGACACCCCTAACGGCCTAACGGCCCCGAAGGCACGTCGACGTCCGCACCTCTTTCCGGGGCCGGGTCAGGCGCCGCCCGTCGGCTCCGTCGGCTCCGTCGGCTCCGTCGGTCCCGTCGGTCCCGCCAGTTCCTTGAGCTCCCGTTCCATGTTCTCCCGCGCCCTCTCCTCCCAGACAGCCGCCCCGTACGGCGTGTGGAAGAGGCGGGGGAGGGTGAGGAGGTGGCGGAGGATGGTGGCGCGGCCTTCGCGGAAGGCCGGGTCCGGGACGAAGGCGTACTCCTCGCGGACCGCCGCCGTATACCCCCTGTAGGTATCCGGGTCGGTGGCCAGGATCGCGAGGTCCGCGTCGCAGAGGGTCTCGCCGTTCAGGTCGCCCTCGGGCGGGTCGTGGGAGATCGTCAGGCGGACGAGGCGGGCCACCTCCCGGACCTCGTGCTCTGTCAGGCCTGCTTCGGTGAGGGCTTTTTCGGCCAGGGTCGCCGAGCGCTCCTCGTTCTCGGAGCGGTCCGGGCGGTAGACCGCGTCGTGGAACCAGGCGGCCAGCCGTACGAGTTCCAGCTCGCCGCCCTCCCCGCCCTGGTCGGCGAGTTCGTCGATGCGGTCGAGGACCGCCCGCAGGTGGTCGACCGTGTGGTAGCGGCGCTGCGGTTCGGCCCAGCGGGACAGCAGGTTCCGGCCGTACGGGGTGGGGTCGGGGCCCTCGTGGCCGGCGCGGGCGGCGCGCAGGGTGGCGTTCCAGCGCTGCAGCAGCTCGGGGTGTTCCTCGGCGGTCATGGGGGCATTCTGCCCGGCGGACGTCGGGCGCGCGGGCCGGAACGGCCGCTTCCCCCGTGTCGCCCTTCGCGCTCCCCACTCACCCTTACATACCCCCCATGGGTATGTTACGGTGCTCCGCGAAGGTACCCCCTAGGGGTATGCCTCGGGGGTGACTCGGGGCTGGTAGCGAGCGAAGGGTCAGGGCAATGTCAACCGTCAATCCCCGGCGCTGGTGGGCACTTGTCGTGCTCGCCGCCGCACAGTTCATGGTCATCATGGACACCTCGATCATCGGGGTCGCACTCCCCGAGATGCAGAAGGACCTGGGCTTCACGCAGGGTGAGCTCCAGTGGGTCTTCAACGCCTACGTCATCGTCTTCGGCGGCCTGCTGCTCCTCGGCGGACGCCTCTCCGACCTCATCGGGGCCCGCAGGATCTTCGTCGCCGGCTGGGCGATCATGATCGTCGGCTCGATCCTCGCCGCCGCCGCGCAGACCGCCTGGGTCGAGATCGCCGGCCGCGCCGTCCAGGGCGTCGGCGGCGCGCTCATCGCGCCCGCCGCCATGACCCTGCTGATGATGCTCTTCATGCACGACCCGAAGGAGCTCGGGAAGGCCATGGCGCTCTACGGCGCCGCGGCCCCCGCCGGCGGCACCGCGGGCGTCTTCCTCGGCGGCGTCTTCACCGAGTGGGCCGCCTGGCAGTGGGTCTTCATCATCTACATCCCGATCGGCCTGGCGACCCTCGCCGCCACCAAGCTCCTCCCGAACGTCGAGTCCCGCCGCGGCTCCGTCGACGTCCTCGGCGCCGTCGCCGTCACCGCCGGTCTCGCGCTCGCCGTCTTCGCCGTGGTCCGGGCCCCCGAGGTCGGCTGGGGCGCCACCGCCACCATCCTCGAACTGGTCGGCGCCGCAGCCCTGCTGATCCTCTTCTTCGTGATCCAGAAGAGCATCCGCGAGCCGCTCATGCCGCTCAGCGTCTGGCGGGTCCCGCGCCTCGGCTCCGCCAACCTCGCGATGACGCTGCTCGGCGCCGCCTGGATCCCGATGTGGTACTTCCTCAACCTCTACCTCCAGCAGGTCCTGGGCTACGGCGCCTTCGCCTCCGGTGCCGCGCTGCTCCCGATGACCGTCCTCCTCATGATCTTCATGACGGCCATCACCGCCCGGCTCATGATGAAGTTCGGGGCCAAGCCGCTCATCGGCATCGGTCTCCTCGTCCTCGCGGCCGGTCTGGTCTGGCTCGCGGCCGTCCCGCCGACCGGCACCTTCGTCGTCGACGTCCTGCCGGCCTCGCTCGTCGCCGCGCTCGGCATGTCCCTCGCCTACATCCCGGCGATGATCGCCGCCATGTCCGGCGCCCCGCAGGAGCAGGCCGGTCTCGCCTCCGGCATCGTCAACACCACCTACAACGTCGGCTCCGCGCTCGGTCTCGCCGCGCTGACCGCCGTCGCCATGTCCCAGGGGGCCGACCAGCTCGGCAACCTGCCCGCCCTCACCGACGGGTTCTCGGCCGCCTTCATCGGCGCCGCGATCATCGCCGCCGTCGGCGGTGTGATCACCCTCCTCGTCATGAAGAGCGACAAGGCCGTCGCCGCCGAGGCCGCCGCGCCCGCCCCGCAGGGCGAGAAGGTCTCCGCCTGACCCGCAGGACCCCAGGGGCCGCCCGATGTCCGTCACCGGACGTCGGGCGGCCCCTTTCCCGTACCCCGAGATTCCGGAGGAGCCCGCAATGGAACTGAACACCCGCGCCGTACACGTCGTCAACGAGCCGTTTCTTACCGGTAGTTGGCCGCTCTCCGTGCCCCTCGTGCAGTCCTCCGCCTTCGCCTTCGACTCCGCCGCCGAGCTCGCCGACGCGATGGCCGACCCCGACGGGCGGTACGTCTACAGCCGCCGCGGCAACCCGACCGTACGGGCCCTGGAGCAGACCCTCGCCGGCCTGGAGGGCGGCGCCGGGGCCCTCGCCTTCGCCTCCGGGATGGGGGCCCTCAGTGGCGTCCTGCTGGCGCTCCTGCGGCCCGGCGACCGCGTCGTGGCCCAGCGCTGTCTGTACGGGGGCACCCACGCCGTCCTCTCCGACCTGGCCGAGCGGTACGGGATCGAGGTCGTCCGGATCTCCGGCGACGACCCGGCCGAGCTGGAGGCGGCCGCCGTGCACCCCGCCACCCGGCTCCTCGTCCTGGAGACCATCGCCAACCCCACCGGGCAGGTCCCCGACCTGCCCGGGCTGCTCGCCGCCGCCCGCGCGGCGGGCGTGACGAGCCTCGTCGACAACTCGCTCGCCTCGCCCGTGCTGTGCCGCCCGCTGGAGCTGGGCGCCGACATCGTCGTCCACTCCACCACCAAGTACCTCTCGGGGCATTCGGACGTCCTCGGCGGCGCCGCCGTCTTCGCGGACGACGGGCTACGGCGCCGCGTCTGGCCCCGGACCGTCGAACTCGGCGCCTGCGCCGACCCGTTCGCCGCCTGGCTGACCCTGCGCGGGATACCCACCCTGCCGCTGCGGATGCGCGAGCACTGCGCCAACGCGGCCGTGCTCGCCGAGCGGCTCGCAGCCCGGGGAGAGTCCCGGGGCGAGTCCCGCGGTGACGTCACGGCCGTCCACTACCCCCTGCGCGCCGGCCACCCCTCGTACGAGCGGGCCCGGAAGGTGCTCTCGGGCGGCGGCGGGCTGCTCTCCTTCGAGCTCGCCGGCGGCCGGGAGGCCGGCCGGGCCTTCATCGAGCGCGTACGGGTGGCGAAGCTCGCGCTCTCGCTGGGCGGCGTGGAGACCCTCGTGACGCACCCCGCCTCCACCTCCCACCGGGAGCTGGACGAGGCGGCGCTCGGCGCGGCCGGGATAGCACCCGGTCTGGTGCGGATGTCCGTCGGCATCGAGGACGTCGAGGACCTGTGGTCCGACGTCGAACAGGCCCTCGCCTGAAGGGATTCCGAGCTTCTTTTGGGTTGACAAAATAAATGGTCGATTCGTAGATTGGATGTCGCCAGGGAAAGACCACTCCTAGGTCAAGGGGGGCGCACGATGCGCTACTTCGAGGACTTCCGGCCCGGCGACGTCCACGAGCTGGGCACCGTCACCGTCACGGCGGAGGAGGTGCTGGAGTTCGGCAGGCGCTTCGATCCGCAGCCCTTCCACACGGACCCCGAGCTCGCGGAGCGTTCGCAGTTCGGCGGCCTGATCGCGAGCGGGTTCCACACGCAGTCGATGTTCATGCGGCGGTACGTGGACGGTCTGCTCGCCTACAGCGCCTGTATGGGCTCGCCCGGCATCGACGAGGTCCGCTACCTGCGGCCCGTCCGCCCGGGCGACGTCCTCACCGCGCGCGTCGAGATCCTCGGCTCCACCCCGTCGCCGTTCAACCGCGCCACCGGCACCGTCAAACCGCGGTGCAGCCTGGTGGCCGCCGACGGGACGGCCGTGTTCAGCATGATCCTGCACAGCATCTTCCGCCGGCGTCCCGCCGACTCCGAGGCCGACCATCTGTCGTCGATGCCCGCGGCCGAGGACCCCGTCGCCTGCGGTCGACCGGCCAAGAGCTGTGTCCCGGCCATGAGCGCCTGACGAGCCGTCCCTCGTCGGGCCCCTGAGCACGGCCGTCCGTACACCGTTCATCAACCGAGTGAAGGGGGACCTCCTGTGGAGGCCGTATCCCGCACCGCCCAGTGGACCGCCGCCGCGCGCGCCCTGGAGACCGAGCGCGAGGACCGGCTGTTCGCCGATCCCTACGCGCGCACCGTCGCCGACGAGATCGGCTTCGAACTGCTCAAGCGCTACGACGGGGGCGGCATCGTGCCGTTCCTCGCCATCCGCACCACCTACCTCGACCGCGCGATCGTCAAGGCCGTGGAGGAGCGGGGCATCCGCCAGGTCGTCTTCCTCGCCGCCGGCATGGACACCCGCTTCTTCCGGCTGCCCTGGCCCGACGGCGTCACCGTCTACGAACTCGACCGCCCGGCCCTCCTGGAGGCCAAGGCCGGGATGCTCAAGGACGAGCCGCAGCCCGCAGGCCGCACCCGGATCACCGTCCCCGTCGACCTGACCCAGGACTGGACCGGCCCCCTGAAGGAGGCGGGCTGGAAGAGCGAGGAGCCCGTCCTGTGGGTCGTCGAGGGCCTGCTGTTCTTCCTGCCCGAGCAGGCCGTGCGCACCCTCGTGTCGACGCTCTCCGCGCACGCCGCCCCCGGCTCCGTGCTGCTCGGTGACGTCATCTCCCGGTCCGCCCTGGCGAACCCGCTGGCCCGCGGCTTCATGAAGGCCCTGGAGGAGGACGGCAACCCGTGGCTCTTCGGCACCGAGGAGCCCGAGGCGCTGCTCGCCGACTGCGGCTGGGCCGTACGGGAGGTCAGGCAGCCCGGTGAGGAGGGCGCCGACTTCGAGCGCTGGCCCTACCAGGTCGCACCCCGCGCCCTCCCGCGCGTGCCGAGGTCGTTCCTCTTCACGTGCGATCTCCCCACCCACAGCGAGGAGCAGGCGGCATGAGCGCCCACGACTTCCACCAGCGGGTCATCACGGACGCCGGCGCGGCCGTCCGCGGCCTGACCGTCGCGCTCGGCGAGCGCCTGGGCCTGTACAAGGCGCTGGCCGCCGAAGGTCCCCTGACCGCCGAGCAGCTCGCCGACAGGACCGGCACCGATCCGCGGTACATCGAGGAGTGGCTGCACGCCCAGCTCTCCGCCGGGTACGTCGAGCGGCACCCCAGCTCCCTCACGTACACGCTCCCCGCCGACCACGTCGAGGTCCTCGCCGACCCGAAGGCCGTCACGTACGCCGCCGGGTTCTTCACCGCCCTCAAGGCGCTGTACGCCACCGAGGACCTGCTCGTCGAGGCGTACCGCACCGGTGACGGCGTCGGCTGGGCCGAGCACGACGCGGCCCTCGACACCGGCATGGGCTCCTTCTTCCAGCCCACGTACGAGCACAAGCTCGTCCCGGACTGGCTGCCCGCGCTGCACCAGGTCACCGACAAGCTCGCCGCCGGCGGCACCGTCGCGGACGTCGGCTGCGGCGTCGGCCACACGACGCTGCTCATCGCCGAGGCGTTCCCGCAGGCCACCGTCCACGGCTTCGACTACTCCGAAGAGGCCATCGCGATCGCCCGCGAGCTCGCCGAGGAGGCCGGTCTGTCCGACCGGGTCGTCTTCGAGGTCGCCTCGGCCGACGACTACCCGGGCTCCGGCTACGACCTGGTCTGCTTCTTCAACGCCCTGCACGACATGGGCGACCCGGTCGCCGCCGCCCAGCACGTCCACAAGTCCCTGGACACGGACGGCACCTGGATGCTCGTCGAGTCGAACGTGTCCCCGCAGGACATCGACACGCAGACCCCCGCCGCCCGCATGTTCATGGCCCTGTCGGCCGTGATGTGCCTGCCGGTCGCGGTCGCGCAGCGCGGCCCGCACGCCCTCGGCAACCACTCCGGCGAGAAGGCCTTCCGGGCCATCGCGGAGGAGGCCGGCTTCACCCGCTGGCGCCGAGCCACGGAGACCGCGGTCAACGCGGTCTACGAAGTCCGGCCGTAACCCCCATCTTCAAGGAGTCTCACCATGGGCGTGTCCGCCCCCCTGCCGGTCACCGACCGGTTCATGGAAGTCCTGGAGCGGCTCTCCGAGCGCTCCGTGGAGGACTACTACAACCCGTACCAGACCTTCCAGTGGCCCGAGACGCTGGAGGAGAACCGTTTCTGGATGACACCGGAGCTGCTCACCGTCTACGGCACCGAGCACTACGACACCCTCGGTGAGGAAACGCTTCAGCGCCTGTCGAAGTGGGAGTCCATCAACTTCTACAGCCTCAACGTGCACGGCATCCGCGAACTCCTCATCGAGGTCGTCGGCCGCATCCACATGCCGGGCTTCGAGGTCCCCTCGGACTTCTTCCACCACTTCATCGGTGAGGAGAACGAACACATGTGGTTCTTCTCCGAGTTCTGCCGCCGTTACGGCCACAAGATCTACGGCTCCACCGCGATGCGCGCCGACGCGGCCTGGGAGCCCGAGGTCGAGAACTTCCTCGTCTTCACCCGCATCCTCTTCTTCGAGGAGCTCGTCGACCACTACAACTCCCGGATGGCGAAGGACGACTCCCTCTGCCACACCATCCGCGAGGTCAACCGCATCCACCACCAGGACGAGTCCCGGCACATCGCCTTCGGTCGTGAACTGGTCTCGCTCCTCTACTCCCGGATGTGCCAGTCCGTCAGCGCCGATCGGGTCCGGGAGGTGGAGGCGTACCTCAAGCGGTACGTCGTCTACAGCACCAACTCCCTCTACAACCCGCACGTCTACCGCGACGCCGGCATCCCGGACCCGCTGGCCCTGCGCAACGCGCTGGTGGCCGACGAGCGCCGCCGCCCGCACGAGCGCAAGGCCGTCCGCAAGCCGCTCAACTTCTTCCTGAAGACCGGGATCTTCTCCGACGACACCCTGCCCGTCGTCTGAGCGACGCCCTCACCCGAGAGGTGAAGAGATCATGACCGTGACGACCCCCGCACACGCCGGGGCCCCCGGGAAAGCCGGGGAAACCCAGGGTGATCCGCAGCGCGAGGCGCAGCGCGACCGCCCGGGCACCACCCGGGGCCTGCCCTCCCTCGGCCCGGACGGGACCCGCCTCCTGCGGCTCCTCGACGACACCTTCGAAGCCTGGGGAGTGGCCGCGGGCGCCCGCCCGATGACCATGCCCCCGCTCCTCCCGGCCGCCGACCTGGCCAGGCTCGACTACTACGACAACTTCCCCCACCAGGCCGTCGTCGCCGCCCCGCTCGACCTGGAGCGCCGCACGACCACGCCCTTCTCCGCCGACACCGGCTGCTTCCCGAGCGAGGCCCTCGAACCGGCCGCGCTCGGACTGCCCTCGGCGTCCTGCTACGCCGTCTACCTCGACCACCAGGGCACCTCGGTCGCCGACGACACCCTCGTCACGATCTGCTCCTGGTGCTTCCGCAAGGAGACCCACTACGAGGGGATGCGGCGCCAACTCGGCTTCCGCATGCGGGAGATCGTCGCCATCGGCGCGCGCGAGCACGCCGAGACGCACCTCGCCTCCTTCACCGCCCGGATCCAGGCCTTCGCGACGGCGCTCGACCTGCCGCTGCGCCGGGAGGCAGCCTGCGACCCCTTCTTCGACAAGGGCGGTTCGAAGGCGGTCCTGCAGCGGCTCACGCCGGTGAAGTACGAGTTCCTGTACGAGGACCTGGCGATCGCCTCCGTCAACACCCACCGGAACTTCTTCGGTGACCGGTGCGACATCACCCTGGAGTCGACCGGCGGGCCGGCCTTCACCAGCTGTGTCGCCTTCGGCCTGGAGCGATGGCTGTCCGCACTGACCCGGCGCCACGGCAGCTGGGAGTCCGCCACCCAGGCGGTGCTCGACGCGAACGCCCGCCTGCGGGCCGATGCGAGTGGCACGGCCGGGCCGGTGATCTGACGTGCCGGCCCGTCCCGCCGCCCCGCCGGCGGGCGGCCTGGGGTGGGCGAACCTCGGCATGGACATCGTGTCCGTCAACCGTGTCCGCAGGCTCCTCGCCCAGTACGGGGAGGGGTTCTTCGAGCGGATGCTCACCCCCGGCGAGCTCGCCGACTGCCGTACGTCCTCCGGGCTCGACGTCCTGAGCCTGTGCGGGCGGATCGCGGCCAAGGAAGCGGCTTTCAAGACCTTACGGGTCAGGGGCAGGTTCCTGCCCTGGCCGGACATCGTCGTACGGCGCTCCGAGGGCGGCTGGCCGCTCGTGGAGCTGCACCGGTCCGCCGCCGAGATGGCGGCCGAGTCCGGGATCGCCGAGATCACCGTGTCCATCAGCCACGACGTGGACTACGCGGTGGCGGTGGCCGCCCCGATCATCGCCCCCACCCCTTACGTATCCAGCAGTAGCTAGCAGCAGCTAAAGGAGATCAACCATGGCCGACGGCCTGCAGACGGTGAAGAACTGGATCCTCGACCGTCACCCCGAGCGCGACGACATCGCCTCCGACCTCGACCTGATCGAGAACCGGCTCATCGACTCGCTGTCCTTCGTCGAGTTCGTCTTCCTCCTGGAGCAGGAGAGCGGCACCGCGATCCAGATGGAGACCCTCGAGGTCGAGTCCATCCGCACGCTCGGTGCCATCGAGCAGCACTTCTTCAACGCCCCGGCGCAGGCTCCGGTGGAGGTCCAGGCATGAGCCGCCGCCTCTTCACCTCGGAGTCCGTCACCGAGGGACACCCCGACAAGATCGCCGACCGGATCAGCGACACCATCCTCGACGCGCTGCTCGCCGAGGACCCGTCCTCGCGCGTCGCGGTGGAGACCCTGCTCACCACGGGTCTCGTGCACATCGCCGGCGAGGTCACCACGACGGCGTACGCGCCGATGGCGAAGCTGGTGCGCGAGGCCATCCTCGACATCGGCTACGACTCCTCCGCGAAGGGCTTCGACGGCTCCTCCTGCGGGGTGTCGGTCTCCATAGGCTCGCAGTCCCCGGACATCGCGCAGGGTGTCGACACGGCCTACGAGTCCCGGGTCGAGGGCGCGGGCGACGCGCTCGACGCCCAGGGCGCCGGCGACCAGGGCCTGATGTTCGGCTACGCCTGCGACGACACCGCCGAGCTGATGCCGCTGCCGATCGCGCTGGCCCACCGCCTGGCGCGCCGGCTGACGGAGGTCCGCAAGAACGGCACCGTGCCGTACCTGCGGCCCGACGGCAAGACGCAGGTCACCATCGAGTACGACGGGGACCGCCCGGTCCGCCTCGACACGGTGGTCGTCTCCTCGCAGCACGCCGCCGACATCTCCGTCGAGGGCCTGCTCGCCCCGGACGTCCGCGAGTACGTCGTCGAGCACGTCCTCAAGGAGCTCGTCGAGGAGGGCGTCACCCTGGAGTCCGACGGCTACCGGCTCCTGGTCAACCCGACCGGGCGCTTCGAGGTCGGCGGCCCCATGGGCGACGCCGGGCTCACCGGCCGGAAGATCATCATCGACACGTACGGCGGGATGGCCCGGCACGGCGGCGGCGCCTTCTCCGGCAAGGACCCGTCGAAGGTGGACCGCTCGGCGGCGTACGCGATGCGCTGGGTCGCGAAGAACGTCGTCGCGGCCGGGCTCGCCCGCCGCTGCGAGGTGCAGGTCGCGTACGCGATCGGCAAGGCGGAGCCCGTCGGCCTCTTCGTGGAGACCTTCGGCACCGGCACCCTCTCGGACGAGCGGATCCAGGAGGCCGTCAGCGAGGTCTTCGACCTGCGGCCGGCCGCGATCATCCGCGACCTGGACCTCAAGCGGCCGATCTACGCGAAGACGGCGGCGTACGGCCACTTCGGCCGTGAGCTCCCGGAGTTCACGTGGGAGCGCACGGACCGCGTGGAGGCCCTGAAGAAGGCAGTGCTCGCGCCGCAGGAGAGCGCCGGCGTCGAAAGGGAGAGCGCGCGCAGGGCGCGAGGAACGAGCGACCGAGCACGGTCGACCGTCGACGCCGGCGGGAGCGCTCCGGAGGCGCAAAAAGAGGGAGGGGAGTAGGCCATGCGTATCGCTGTCACGGGATCCATCGCGACCGACCATCTGATGACCTTCCCCGGCTGGTTCAGCGAGCAGCTGCTCGCCGACCGGCTCGACCGGGTCTCCCTGTCGTTCCTCGCCGACAACCTGGAGGTCAGGCGCGGCGGAGTGGCAGCGAACATCGCCTTCGGGCTCGGTGTGCTCGGGCTGCGGCCCGCCCTCGTGGGCGCCGTCGGCGCCGACTTCGAGCCGTACCGGGTCTGGCTGAAGGACCACGGTGTGGACACCGACTCGGTGCGTGTCAGCGAGGCGCTCCACACCGCGCGCTTCGTCTGTACCACCGACCGGGCCCAGAACCAGATCGCCACGTTCTACGCGGGGGCGATGGCCGAGGCGCGCGAGATCGACCTGCGGGAGGTCGTCGCGCGCACCGGCCGGCTGGAACTGGTCCTGGTCTCCCCGGACGACCCCCAGGCCATGCTCCGGCACACCCGCACCTGCCGTGACCTGGGAATCCCCTTCGCCGCCGATCCTTCGCAGCAGTTGGCGCGGCTCGACGGCGGGGAGGTGCGGGAGCTGGTGGACGGGGCGCGGTTCCTCTTCACCAACGAGTACGAGACGGCCCTGCTCCTGGAGAAGTCCGGCTGGAGCGAGGCCGAGGTGCTGCGCAGGGTCGGCACCTGGGTCACCACCCACGGCGAGGCGGGTGTCCGCATCCGTGGCGCGGACCGCGCCACGCTCGCCGTCCCGGCGGTGCAGGTCGCCGGGGTCGTCGACCCGACCGGCGTCGGGGACGCCTTCCGGGCCGGGTTCCTCGCCGGGACGCTCTGGGGCGTGCCCGAGCGGTGCGCGGCGCAGCTGGGCTGCGCGGTGGCGGCGACCGTCCTCGACTACGTGGGGACGCAGGAGTACCGGCTGTACCGGGACTCCCTCCTGGAGCGGATCAGGACGACGTACGGGGTGGGCTGCACGGCCACCCTGGTGACGCATCTGAAGGGGCTGTCATGAGGGGGCTGACGTGAGCGCCGCACGGCGGTCGTTGCGGGAGGAGTTCGCCACGCGGGTCGTGGTGGCCGACGGGGCGATGGGCACGATGCTCCAGGCCGCCGACCCGACGATGGACGACTTCCGGAACCTGGAGGGCTGCAACGAGATCCTCAACCTCACGCGCCCCGACATCGTCGCCTCCGTCCACGACGCCTACTTCTCGGTCGGTGTGGACTGCGTCGAGACCAACACCTTCGGGGCGAACCTGGCCGCGCTCGCCGAGTACGGCATCGAGGACCAGGTGTACGAGCTGTCGGAGGCCGGCGCCCGGATCGCCCGTACGACGGCCGACGCGCACACGGCCGTCGACGGCCGCCCCCGCTGGGTCCTCGGCTCCATGGGGCCCGGGACGAAGCTGCCGACCCTCGGGCACGTCACGTACGAGCCGCTGCGCGATGCCTTCCGGCAGAACGCGGAGGGCCTCATCCGGGGCGGCGCGGACGCCCTCCTCATCGAGACCTCGCAGGACCTGCTCCAGACGAAGGCGGCCGTCATCGGCGCCCGCCGGGCCCTGGACTGGGTCGGCGTGGACCTGCCGGTGATCGTGCAGGTCACGGTGGAGACGACGGGCACGATGCTGCTCGGTTCGGAGATCGGCGCGGCACTCACGGCGCTCGAACCGCTCGGCATCGACATGATCGGCCTGAACTGCGCCACGGGCCCGGCCGAGATGACCGAGCACCTGCGGCACCTGTCCCGGCACGCCCGGATCCCGATCTCCGTCATGCCGAACGCGGGCCTTCCCGTCCTGACCTCCGACGGCGCCCACTACCCGCTGTCGCCGGCCGAACTGGCCGACGCCCAGGAGAGGTTCGTACGGGAGTACGGGCCGGCCCTGGTCGGCGGCTGCTGCGGGACGACCCCCGAGCACCTGCGGGAGATCGTCGAGCGGGTGCGGGGCGCGGCGGTGCCGGACCGGCGCCCGACGCCGGAGCCGGGCGCGTCCTCCCTCTACAGCCACGTGCCGTTCCGGCAGGACACCGCCTACCTGGCCATCGGCGAGCGGACCAACGCCAACGGCTCCAAGAAGTTCCGCGAGGCCATGCTGGACGGCCGCTGGGACGACTGCGTCGAGATCGCGCGGGACCAGATCCGCGAGGGCGCGCACATGCTCGACCTGTGCGTGGACTACGTGGGACGCGACGGTACGGCGGACATGGCGGAGCTGGCAGGGCGCTTCGCGACCGCCTCCACGCTGCCGATCGTCCTCGACTCGACCGAGATCGGGGTGCTGCGGGCCGGCCTGGAGAAGCTCGGCGGCCGGGCCGTCGTGAACTCCGTGAACTACGAGGACGGCGACGGCCCCGAGTCGCGGTTCGCCCAGGTCACGGCCCTCGCGAAGGAGCACGGCGCGGCGCTGATGGCGCTGACGATCGACGAGGAGGGCCAGGCCCGGACGGTCGAGGCGAAGGTCGCGATCGCCGAGCGGCTCATCGACGACCTCACCGGGAACTGGGGGATCAGGGAGTCGGACATCCTGATCGACACCCTCACCTTCACGATCTGCACAGGCCAGGAGGAGTCCCGCAGGGACGGCGTCCACACGATCGAGGCGATCCGCGAGCTGAAGCGCCTCCACCCCGACGTGCAGACCACACTCGGTCTCTCCAACATCTCCTTCGGCCTGAACCCGGCCGCGCGGATCGTCCTCAACTCCGTCTTCCTCGACGAGTGCGTGAAGGCCGGCCTGGACTCGGCGATCGTCCACGCCTCGAAGATCCTGCCGATCGCCCGCCTGGAACCGGAGCAGGTCCAGGTCGCGCTCGACCTGATCCACGACCGGAGGCGGGAGGGGTACGACCCGCTCCAGCGCTTCCTGGAGATGTTCGAGGGTGCCACGGCGAAGTCCCTCAAGGCCGGCAAGGCCGAGGAGCTCCTCGCGCTGCCGCTCGACGAACGGCTCAAGCGCCGGATCATCGACGGCGAGAAGAACGGCCTGGAGGCGGACCTCGACCTCGCCCTCGCGGAGCGCCCCGCCCTGGAGATCGTCAACGACGTCCTCCTCGACGGCATGAAGACCGTCGGCGAGCTCTTCGGCTCGGGGCAGATGCAGCTGCCGTTCGTGCTCCAGTCCGCCGAGGTCATGAAGAGGGCGGTGGCACATCTGGAACCGCACATGGAGAAGTCCGACGCGGACGGCAAGGGCACGATCGTCCTGGCCACGGTCCGCGGGGACGTCCACGACATCGGCAAGAACCTCGTCGACATCATCCTCTCCAACAACGGCTACAACGTCGTCAACATCGGCATCAAGCAGCCGGTCTCCGCGATCCTGGAAGCGGCGGAACAGCACCGGGCCGACGTCATCGGCATGTCGGGGCTGTTGGTGAAGTCCACCGTGATCATGAAGGAGAACCTCCAGGAGCTGAACGGCCGCGGTCTCGCCGCCCGATTCCCCGTGATCCTCGGTGGCGCCGCCCTCACCAGGGCGTACGTCGAACAGGACCTCCACGAGCTGTACGAGGGCGAGGTGCGGTACGCCCGCGACGCCTTCGAGGGGCTGCGCCTCATGGACGCGCTCATGGGCGTCAAGCGGGGCGTCCCCGGAGCCGTACTGCCGCCGCTCAAGCCGCGCCGCGTACCCCGGCGCACGGCGACACCGGGGGGCCCCGCCCTGGAGGTGCGGGAGCCCGAGCCGGCCGGCCGTTCCGACGTCGCCGCCGACAACCCCGTACCCGAGCCCCCCTTCCTCGGGACCCGGGTCGTCCAGGGCATCCCGCTCGCCGACTACGCCCCCTGGCTCGACGAGACCGCCCTCTTCAAGGGCCAGTGGGGCCTCAAGGACGCCGAGAGCATCGAGGCGGAGGGCCGGCCGCGGCTGCGGGCGCTGCTCGACCGCATCGAACGGGAGGGACTCGTCGACGCGGCCGTCGTCTACGGCTGGTTCCCCTGTGTGTCCAAGGGCGACGACCTGATCGTCCTGGACGAGGACGGAGGCGAGCGGACCCGCTTCTCCTTCCCCCGCCAGCAGCGGGGCCGCCGCCTCTGCCTGGCCGACTTCCACCGCGCCGAGGACTCCGGCGAGGTGGACGCGGTCGCCCTCCAGGTCGTCACCGTCGGCTCCCGGATCGGCGAGGAGACGGCCCGGCTCTTCGCCGCCGACGCCTACCGCGACTACCTCGAACTGCACGGCCTCTCCGTCCAGTTGGCCGAGGCGCTCGCCGAGTACTGGCACGGCCGGGTGCGCGCGGAGTGGGGCATCGCTCTCGGTGACCCGTCCGGCCTGGACGGCATGCTCCGCACCGAGTACCAGGGCTGCCGCTACTCGCTGGGCTACCCGGCCTGCCCGGACCTGGAGGACCGGGCGAAGATCGCCGCCCTCCTCCGCCCCGAGCGGATCGGGGTCGAGCTGTCGGAGGAGTACCAGCTGCACCCCGAGCAGTCGACGGACGCGATCGTCGTCCACCACCCGGAGGCGAGTTACTTCAACGCGGGAGGCCGCAGATGAGTGTGACCTTCTCCTTCGAGTTCTTCCCGCCGAAGACGGACAAGGGCGAACGGACCCTGTGGGACGCGATCCGCCGGGTCGAGGCCCTGTCCCCGGACTTCGTCTCCGTGACGTACGGCGCGGGCGGCTCGTCCCGCGACCGGACCATCGACGTCACCAAGCGGATCGTCACCGAGACGACCCTGCGGCCGGTGGCCCACCTGACGGCCGTCGGGCACTCGGTCGCCGAACTGCGGGCCATCATCGGCGCCTACGCGGACGCCGGGGTACGGGACGTGCTCGTGCTGCGCGGCGACCCGCCGGGCGATCCGCGCGGGGCCTGGACACCGCACCCGCGGGGCTTCACGTACGCGTACGAACTCGTCGAACTGGTCCGGTCGTTGGGCGACTTCCGGATCGGCGTGGCGGCCTTCCCCGAGGGGCACCCGAGGTCGGCGGGTCCGGCCGACGACCTGGCGCACTTCGTCGCCAAGTGCCGGGCGGGCGCCGACTACGCCATCACGCAGATGTTCTTCGACCCCGAGGACTACCTGCGGCTGCGGGACCGGGTGGCCGCCGCCGGCTGCGACACCCCGATCATCCCGGAGATCATGCCCGCCACCGACGTGCGCCAGATCCGGCGCTTCGCCGAACTGAGCGACGCGGCCTTCCCGGAGGAGCTGGCGCACCGCCTGGAGGCGGCGAAGGACGACCCGGCGGCCGCGTACCGCATCGGCGTCGAGCACGCGACGCGGATGGGCCTGCGGCTGCTCGACGAGGGCGCGCCGGGCCTGCACTACATCACGCTGAACAAGTCGACGGCGGCCCTGGAAATCCACCGAACCATCCTGAGCGCAAGGAGCGTTGTCCATGTCTGAGTTCACTGACTTCAAGGTCGCCGACATCGGTCTCGCCGGCTTCGGCCGCAAGGAGATCACCCTGGCCGAGCACGAGATGCCGGGCCTGATGTCGATCCGCCGGGAGTACGCGGCCGCCCAGCCGCTGGCCGGCGCCCGCATCACCGGCTCGCTGCACATGACGATTCAGACGGCGGTCCTCATCGAGACCCTCGTCGCGCTCGGCGCCGAGGTCCGCTGGGTGTCCTGCAACATCTACTCGACGCAGGACCACGCGGCCGCCGCGATCGCCGCCGCCGGGATCCCGGTCTTCGCCTGGAAGGGCGAGACCCTGGAGGAGTACTGGTGGTGCACGGAGCAGGCGCTGACCTGGGCCAACGCCGATGGCCCCAACATGATCCTGGACGACGGCGGTGACGCGACGCTCCTCGTCCACAAGGGTGTGGAGTACCGGAAGGCCGGCGAGGTCCCGGACCCGTCGACCGCCGAGAACGACGAGCACCGGGTGATCCTGGAGCTGCTGCGGAGCACCACCCTGGACTGGGGCGTGATCGCCGCCGGGATCCGGGGCGTGACGGAGGAGACCACGACGGGTGTCCACCGCCTGTACGAGATGCACCGCGAGGGCGCGCTCCTCTTCCCCGCGATCAACGTGAACGACGCGGTGACGAAGTCGAAGTTCGACAACAAGTACGGCTGCCGCCACTCCCTCATCGACGGCATCAACCGTGCGACGGACGTCCTCATCGGCGGCAAGACGGCCGTGGTCTTCGGCTACGGAGACGTCGGCAAGGGCAGCGCCGAGTCGCTGCGCGGCCAGGGCGCCCGGGTGATCGTTACCGAGATCGACCCGATCTGCGCGCTGCAGGCGGCGATGGACGGCTACCAGGTGGCCACCCTTGAGGACGTCGTCGAGACCGCAGACATCTTCATCACGACCACCGGCAACAAGGACATCATCATGGCGTCCGACATCGCCCGCATGAAGCACCAGGCGATCGTCGGGAACATCGGCCACTTCGACAACGAGATCGACATGGCCGGCCTGGCGCGGATCCCCGGGATCGTGAAGGACGAGGTCAAGCCGCAGGTCCACACGTGGACCTTCGAGGACGGCAAGGTCGTCATCGTCCTCTCCGAGGGCCGGCTCCTCAACCTCGGCAACGCGACCGGCCACCCCTCCTTTGTCATGTCGAACTCCTTCGCGGACCAGACCCTGGCGCAGATCGAGCTGTTCACGAAGCCGGAGGAGTACCCGGTGGACGTCTACACGCTGCCGAAGCACCTCGACGAGAAGGTCGCGCGACTGCACCTCGACGCCCTCGGCGTCAGGCTGACGACGCTCCGCCCCGAGCAGGCGTCGTACATCGGGGTCCCGGTGGAGGGCCCGTACAAGCCGGACCACTACCGCTACTGAGGACGCATGTGTACCGACGACCTTGGTGACGCGCGCGACCCGTGGCTCCCGGACAGGCTCCTGACGACGGAGCGGGACCTGTTGATGCCGCTGCTGCGCCGTACGCCCCCGGAGGCGTACGAGCTCCGCACGGCCTGCCCCGGCTGGACGGCCCGGCAGGTCCTCGCCCACTGCGGCGCGGCTCTCGTCCGGATCGTCGAGGACCGCCTGGAGGAAGGCGTGTTCCTGCCGGAGGCCAACGCGTGTGACGTGGCCGAGCGTGCGGACTGGCCGCTGGCCCGGATCCTCGACGAACTGGAACGCGGCCTCACCGAGGCCGGCCCGGTCATCGCCGAGCGGGAGGACGGCAGGCTCGACGCCGTCGCGCTCGGCGAATGGGTCCACGCGGGAGACGTCCGGGAGGCCTTCGGCGAACCGGGCGCGTACTGCGGCGAGAGCCTGGACCTGGCTCTCCCGCTCCTCTCGGTGACGAGCCGCACACGCGAGACCCCGCGCCTGGTGGGCGTGCTGGAGGGCCGGGAGGACGCCCCGGTCGCCCTCGGCAACGCGATAGAGGGCCGCGACCCGGCCCGCTTCATCGGCGACGCGGCGACCCTGATCCGCATCTACGCGGGCCGCCCCCTGGTCCGCACCCGCTACGAACTGACAGGCGCGACGGAACACGAACTGCTCATCTACCGCTAGAGCTCGCGCGGTGCGGGCCCGGCCCCGGCGCGCACGTGCCCCGCGCCCGGGCCCGCACGGGCCCTGCACCCCACCCCGTGTGGGCAGTCGTCCCGCTGGGCGGGACGGGTGGGCACAACGGACGGCTCGGCGTACCCACACACGAAGGGACCTCCATGCCCAGCCCCCGCACGCTCGACCGCCTCCTCCGCACCGAGACCGAGGCGCGCCCCGATGCCACCGCCGTGGCGTACGACGACGAGACGCTCACCTTCCGGGAGCTGACGGAAGGCGCCACCGTCCTCGCCACCCATCTCCGCACCCTCGGTGCCACCCCCGACACCCGCATAGGCGTCCACGTCGAACCCTCACTCGAACTGGTGATCGGCATCTGGGGCGTGCTCTGCTCCGGCGCCGCCTATGTGCCGCTCTCCCCGGAGTACCCCGAAGAGCGCCTCCGCTACATGATCGAGGACAGCGGCGCCCGCATCGTCTTCACGCAGGAACGCTTCCGCGACCGCGTCGCCGAGCTCGCCCCACCCGGCACCACCGTCGTCACCCTCAAGGACGCCGTCCAGCACGCCTGGCGCACGGCGGGCGAGGAACCCCCGGCGTACGAGGAGGTCCGGGAGACCGACCTCGCGTACGTCATCTACACCTCCGGCTCCACCGGCAAGCCCAAGGGCGTCATGATCGAGCACCGCTCGATCGTCGCCCAGCTGCGCTGGATGGCGGCAGAGCATCGACTCGGCCCGGCCGAGACCGTCTTGCAGAAGACGCCCATGAGCTTCGACGCCGCCCAGTGGGAGATCCTCGCCCCGGCCGTCGGCGCCCGCGTCGCCGTCGGTCCGCCCGGTGTCCACCGCGACCCCGAGGGTCTGATCGACACCGTCCGCGCGCACGGCGCGACGATGCTCCAGGGCGTCCCCACCCTCCTCCAGGCCCTGGTCGACACCGAGCGTCTCGCCACCTGCACGACGCTCCGCCGCGTCTACTCCGGCGGCGAGATCCTCTCCCGGAACCTGGCGGCCCAGCTCCTCGCCGCACTCCCGGACACCGAGCTGATCAACCTCTACGGCCCCACCGAGTGCACGATCAACGCCTCCTCGCACACCGTGGACCGCGCCACCGTCGCGCTCCCCGACGGCCCCTCCGCGATACCCATAGGCAGACCGGCGTACGACACGACCTTCCACATCCGCGACGGCGAGCTGTGCATCGGCGGCATCCAGCTGGCGCGGGGGTACCTGGACCGCCCCGAGCTGACGGCGGAACGTTTCCTCACCACGGACGCCGGCGAACGCCTCTACCGCACCGGCGACCTCGCCCACTGGAACGAGGACGGCACCGTCCAGTTCGCTGGCCGCGCCGACAACCAGATCAAGTTACGCGGCTTCCGCGTCGAGCTGGACGAGATCGCCCTCGCCGTCGAGAACCACGACTGGGTGAAGAACGCGGCCGTCATCGTCAAGGACGAGCCCCGCACCGGCTTCCAGAACCTCGTCGCCTGCGTCGAGCTCTCCCCGAAGGAAGCCGCCCTGATGGACCAGGGAAACCACGGCGCCCACCACCAGTCCAAGGAGTCCAAGCTCCAGGTCAAGGCGCAGCTCTCCAACGCCGGCACCCGCGACGACGCCGACCTGGCGGGCCGCACGGCCGTCGCCCTCCCGGGCCGCACCCCGAGCGAGCGGATGCGCCGCACGGTCTTCGCCCGCAAGACGTACCGCTTCTACGAGGGCGGCGAGGTCACCCGCGCCGACGTCCTGGCGGCCCTGGCCCGCCGCCCCGAGGGCATAGGCTCCCGCGCGGTCGGCAGCCTCACGGCGGCCGACCTCGGTGAACTCCTCCGCTGGTTCGGCCAGTTCACGAGCGAGGAGCGACTCCTCCCGAAGTACGGCTACGCCTCGCCGGGCGCGCTGTACGCCACCCAGCTGTACGTGGAGGCGCGCGGTGTCGCAGGGCTGGAGCCCGGCACGTACTACTACCACCCGGTGCGCCACCAGCTGTACCTGACGGAGGCGCTCGCGGACGGCGGCGACCCCGTCCTCCGCCTCTCCTTCCAGGGCAAGCGGTCCGCCGTCGAGCCGGTCTACAGGAACAACATCCAGGAGGTCCTGGAGATCGAGACGGGCCACATGGTGGGCCTCTTCGAGGAGATCCTGCCGGGGTACGGCCTCGACCTCGGGCCCTGTGGGGACGGGACCTTCGAGGTGGTCCCGTACGACGCGGAGGCGCCCGGCCGGGACCTGGAGGTGGACGTCTACGTCCAGGCCCACCCGGACGGCGTGCGGGACCTCCCGCCGGCCCAGTACGCCTACGAAAACGGCGACTTGATCGCGATCTCCCCCTCCGTGGTGGAGAAGAGGCACGTGATCGCCATCAACCAGGCGGTCTACGAGAGGGCCTCGCTCGGCATCACGGTGATCAGCCGCACCCGGGACGAGGACCGCGCGTACGTCGACCTGGGCCGGGCGCTCCAGCGCCTCCAGCTCGGCGACCACGGACTCGGTTTCATGTCCTCCGGCTACAGCTCGAAGTCGGGCCACCCGCTGCCCGCCGCCCGCCGCATGGACGAGATCCTCACGGCGGCGAACCGGCCGACCGGTCCCTCGTACTTCTTCGTCGGCGGCGGGGTCAGCGAGGAGCAGCGGCTCAGCGAGGGCATGTACGAGGACACCGTCCACATGAAGGGCCCCGCGGAGATGATCCGCGACGACCTCGTCCACCACCTGCCGGACTACATGATCCCCAACCGGGTCGTGGTCCTGGACCGGCTCCCGCTCTCGGCCAACGGCAAGGTGGACACGAAGGCGCTCGGCGAGCTGGCCCTCGTCAACGCCGGCCTGCACGGCCGCCCGCACGTCCTGCCGAGGACGCGCACGGAGGGCCGGCTCGCGGAGATCTGGGCGACGGCGCTGAAGTACGAGGAGGTCGAGGCGGTCTCCGTCCTCGACGACTTCTTCGAGTCGGGCGGCAACTCGCTCATAGCGGTGGCCCTGATCACCAGGATCAACCGCGCGTTCGGGTCCTCCCTGCCGCTCCAGATCCTCTTCGAGTGCCCGACGATCGAGAAGCTCGCCCACCGGGTGGACGGCGCCGCGGCGACCCCCGCCTCCCGGCTCGTACGGCTCCACGCCGCGGGCGCGCAGTCGCCGGTGTACTGCTGGCCGGGCCTCGGCGGCTACACGATGAACCTGCGGCACCTGGCCGAGGAGATCGGCATCGACCGCCCCGTCTACGGGGTGCAGGCCTACGGCGTCAACCGGGGCGAGGAGCCGTACGCCACGATCCGCGAGATGGCGGCGGCCGACGTCGCCGCGATCCGCCGCCGGCAGCCCACGGGCCCGTACACGCTGTGGGGCTACTCCTTCGGCGCCCGCGTGGCCTTCGAGTCCGCGCACCTCCTCGAAGCGGCGGGCGAGCAGGTCGAGAACCTCTTCCTCATCGCCCCCGGCTCCCCGAAGGTCCGCTCCTCGGAGACGGGCGGGGCCGCGTACGACAACCCCGCCTTCGTCACGATCCTCTACTCGGTCTTCGCGGGCACGATCGACCCGACGGCGGCCACGACGGCGGAGGACCGCGGGAGCTTCGTGAAGCTCGTGGCGGACCGCTTCCCTTCCCTGGACCCCGAGCTGATCGACCGGATCGTCGCGATCGTCGAGGAGACCTTCGACTTCACCTACACCTTCCGCGAGTTGACGGAGCGCCAGGTGAACTGCCCGGTGACCCTCTTCAAGGCGGAGGGCGACGACTACTCGTTCCTGGAGAACGCCGAGGGCTGGTCGACCCGCCCCCCGACGGTGGTGGAACTCGACGCGGACCACTACAGCCTGCTGCGCCTGCCGGACCTCAAGGAGCTCGTCAAGAAGATCCGCTACCGACTGGGCCAGTAGCGAAGGCCCCGGCGCGCGACGGGGGGACACCCCACGGACCGAACCCCCACCGGCATCGACCGCCGTACCGGCGGCGAAGCCGGTGCGACGGTCCTATCGTTGCCCGATGCGCGCACACCACATTGACCGCCCGGCCGATCTCGACGTGGTCCGTGAGTCCTATGACCGGGTGGCCGACAACTACGCCCACATGGTGGAGACGACGGGAATCGGCGACATCCGTACCGATCCCTGGCACAAGGCCTCGATCGACGCCTTCGCCGACACCGTGAGCGGGCTCGGGCCCGTCCTCGACGTCGGCTGCGGGCCCGGCACGGTGACCGCCTACCTCGCCGAACGCGGACTCGACGTCTCCGGGGTCGATCTCTCACCCCGCATGATCGAGAACGCGCGCCGCCTGCATCCGCAGTGCCGCTTCCGCGTCGCCTCCGCCACCGACCTCGACCTCGGGGAGGCGTCCCTCGGCGGTGTACTGGGGTGGTGGTCGCTGTTCAACCTCCCCCGCGAGGTCCTTCCCCAGGTCCTCGCCCTGTTCGCGCGCGCCCTGAAGCCGGGCGGCCACTTCATCACCGCCACCCACGTCGGCGACGAGGACGCGCTGCGCACCGAGGCCTACGGGGGCGTTCCCGTCCGCTGGACGACACACCAGTGGCGGCCGGAACAGCTCGTGGACCTGATCGAGAAGGCCGGCCTGCACCCGGTCGCCGAACTGCGGCTCCCCCCGACCGGGTACAGCGGACCGGGGCTGGTCGTCATGGCCCGGCGCCCCGCCTGAGAGCCGGCGGCGGTCCGGGTCACCGCGCTCAGAAGCGGAACCGCGCCTTGACCGGGTAGTGGTCCGACTGGCCCGCGTCCGCCGTCACGTCGCACGAGACGACCGTCCCGGTGGGCGGACCGAACAGGTAGTCGATCTTGATGCTGCGGCCGGTCAGCGGCTTCGTGGACCGGCCGTCACGCGGCCGCGCGCTCGAAAGACCCTCGTCGCACTCCGTGTCCGCCGCGTAGGCCGACGTCATGAGGTCGTTGGGGGTGTCCGGCGAGGCGGAGTCCGGCGGGATGGAGTTGAGGTCGCCGCCGTAGACGGTCCGGTAGCCGGGCATGGTGTACGAGCGGACGATCTTCTGCAGCTCCGCGGCCTGTTCCCTGCGCTTCGAGCCGTCCGCGTCGTCCGTCGGCAGGCCGGCGCTGAAGTGGGCCGTGCAGAACTGCAGGGCCTGGGCCGGGAGTACGGCGCAGATCGCGGTCCGCTGCTCCATGCGGACCCACGTGCCGTCGATGGTCTTGTTCTGCGGCGACGGCAGGTCGTACGAGTGGTACCAGACGTTGGAGTCCGGCACCGCGAGACCGATGCCGTAGGAGCCGCGGTCCGTCCAGCCGGATCCCGACGAGCCGGCGTTGTCGCAGGTCCTGGCGGCCTTCACCGAGGACTTGTCGACGGTGTACTTGATGGGGGCGAAGCGTACGGACCAGCCCGTCCCCGTCTTCGCCTCCAGCCGGGCCTCGATGGGCTTGGCCTGCGACTCGCACATCTCCTGGAGGAACACGGCGCGGTACTGCTGCGCCTCCGCCGTGGTGCCCATCCGGGCGGTGATCTGGTCGCCCAGGGCGGTGCCTTCCACCCGGTGGTTCCCGCAGGCGGAGTTGTGGTTCGCGCAGACGTTCCACGACATCACGCGGAAGTCGGCCGCCGGAGCGGGGGAGGCGGGGGCGGGGCGGCCTCCCGCGTCGCTCGCGTTCTCCTCGCCCAGGTAGACGAGCTGGAACTTCTGCCAGGAGCCGACCGTGTCCCCCCGCGCCCGCAGCAGCCCCGCGTCGGTCCCGGGGTCCTGCACCTCGGCGGTCACGTACTTGTAGCCGTCGTTCGTGGCGGCCTTGAGGGCGTAGGTGCCGTCCGTCTGCTTCTCGAGCTGCAGCTTCTCCCAGTCGCCGGAAGTGGTGCCCCGGGCCCGGAGCAGGTTCTGGTGGCTGCCGGTGTAGCTCCGCTCGGTCGTGACGTAGTTCCCGTTGGCCTCCGAGCGCAGGGTGATGCTCCACCCCTTGTCGTCGGTGTGCAGCGTGAACTTCTCCCAGGAGCCCAGGTCTTCGAGCGTGGCCGCGGCCGTGCGGGCTCGCAGCATCGCCTGCCCGCTGCCGGCGGTCTCGACTTCCACGGACACGTAGAGACCGCCGGCGCCCACGGACTTGAGCGCGTACTTGTCGCTCGCCGTGACGGGAACCGGCCGGGATTCCACCGCCTGGGCCTGCACGGGTGTCATGGCGATCACCGCGAACAGAGCGGAACACAGCACCGCCAAGCGGCGCGCTGTCTGTCTCATCTGCATACCCCACCTAAGGCCGAGAACGGGCAAACGGCGCACGGTACGGCACCGCCGTTGCGGCGATCAATGATCGTGAGGCGTATCCGTCACATCCGCCGCGCGCCCCCGGCTTCGCTCGATCGGGCCCGTCGCCGTGCGGGGTACGGGAGTGCCTGGTCTGCTGGTCGGGACCCCACTTCCCGCACGTTCAGGAGCAGCACCATGGCCGTCATCGTCACCGTCGAGATCCCCGGCGGAACCCAGGAGCAGTACGAGGAGAGCACCGCGCTCATCACCGGCGCCGAGTGGTGGCCGCCCCAGGGCTTCATCGCCCACGCGGCCGGGCCGGACGGGACCGGTGGGTGGCGGATCGTCGACTTCTGGGACTCGGAGGACGACTTCCTGGCGTTCGTGGAGAAGACGCGGCCTTTGCTCGACCGGAGCGGCATGCCGTCGATCCTGCCGAAGGTGCAGGAGGCCGTGAACGTGGTCCTCAAGTAGCGCGGGCCTCCCGAAAACCCTTTGCGGGGCGGGGGCCGTGGGCGCCAGGCTTCCTGCCCATGACCAGTCATCCTTCCCGCCCCCTCGCGGACCTGTTCGCCGCCGACGGGCGCCTCAAGGCGATCCCGCGCAAGCCCGCGCGCCGCGAAGCGCTCCTCGCGCACCTCACCGCGACCCTCTTCGACACGGACCGGTCCTACCGTGAGTCCGAGGTCAACGAGGCCCTGCTCACCGTGCACGAGGACTTCTCGGCGCTGCGCCGCTACCTCGTGATCGGCGGCTTCCTCGCCCGTACGAAGGATGGCGCGGCCTACCACCGACAGCAGCAGCCCGGGTCCCCCGGAGGTGCGATCCCCGCCGTCGCGTGACGGCCGCGGTGGTGGCCGGCCTGCTGGCCGGCTACGGCATCGCGATCCCGGTCGGCGCCGTCGGCGCCCACCTGGTGGCGGTCGCGGCGCGTTCCCCGTGGCGTACGGGGGCGGGCGCGGCCCTCGGTATCGCCGCCGCGGACGGTCTCTACGCCGTGCTCGCGGTCCTCGGAGGCGCAGCCCTCGTCCCCCTCCTCGCCCCGGTGGCGACCCCCCTGCGCTGGGCGTCGGCCGTGGTCCTCGTGGTCCTGGCGGCCGTGTCCACCCGGGCGGCGGTCCGTACGTACCGCGCCGGCCCGGCCACCGTCGAGGCCCCGCCCCCGGCCCCCCGGCGCGCGTTCCTCACCTTCCTGGGGATCACGATCCTCAACCCCATGACGGTGGTCTACTTCACCGCCCTCGTCCTCGGCGGCCACTCGACGACGGGCTCGGCCGAGGCCACGGCCTTCGTCGTCGCGGCCTTCGCGGCCTCGGCGAGCTGGCAGCTCCTCCTCGCCACCGGCGGCACGCTCCTCGGCCACCTCGTCACGGGCCCCCGCGGCCGCCTGGCCACGGCCCTCGCCTCGGGAGCCCTGATCACGGCGCTGGCGGTGGGGCTGGTGGTGTGAGGGAAGAGGCGCCGCCGGCTCGCACGTCGAGGAAGCCGAGGTCGAGGAAGCCGAGGTCGAGGAAGCCGAGGTCGAGGAAGCCGAGGTCGAGGAAGCCGGCGTCGAGGAAGCCGAGGTCGGGGAAGTGTCCCGAGGGCTTCCCGGGACGTCTCACTGTCCGGAAGCGGCTTGCCCATGGAGGGGATCAGCAGCGAAACTCCTGCGCCGGTCGGCTGAATTTCGGGGGGAATCGTGACAGGGCGGGTACTCGGCGCGGGGCTGCGACAGCGGCATCTGGCCATGATCGCGTTGGGCGGTGCCATCGGCGCCGGGCTCTTCGTGGGGTCCGGGTTCGGGATCGCGGCCGCCGGGCCCGGGATCCTCGTCTCGTACGCCCTCGCCGGCGTCCTGACCGTCCTCGTGATGCGGATGCTCGGCGAGATGTCCGCCGCACGGCCGGTCACGGGCTCCTTCGCGGAGCACGCGAGGGCGGCGTTCGGGCCGTGGGCCGGGCTCCTCGCCGGGTGGATGTACTGGGCGCTGCTCGTCGTGAGCGTCGCCGCCGAGGCCGTCGGGGCCGCGCACATCGTCGAGGGCTGGGTGCCGGCCGTGCCCGGCTGGGCGTGGGTGGCCGTCTTCATGAGCGTGTTCACCGTGAGCAACCTCGCGGGCGTACGGAACTTCGGCGAGGTGGAGTTCTGGTTCGCCGGCCTCAAGATCGCCGCGATCGTCGGGTTCCTCGTCCTCGGCGCCGTCGCGCTGGCGGGCCTGCTGCCCGGTCACGTCCCGCCCGGGACCGCGCACCTCACCGGTGACGGCGGCTTCCTGCCGCACGGCTGGTACGGCGTCGCCGTCGGCATGGTCGCGGCCGTCTTCGCCTTCGGGGGCCTGGAGACCGTGACCATCGCCGCGGCCGAGTGCGACGACCCGGTCCGCGCGGTGCGCAACGGCGTACGGGCCGTCATGTGGCGGGTCGCGGTCTGCTACCTCGGCTCGATGGCCGTCATCGTCGCCCTCGTCCCGTGGAACGACCCCGCCGTCGCCGACGGCCCGTACGCCGCCGTGATGGCCCGCATCGGCGTCCCCGGCGCCGCCGACGTCATGAAGGCCGTCGTCCTCGTGGCCCTCCTGTCCGCCATGAACGCCAACATCTACGGCTCCTCGCGGATGCTGTTCGCCCAGGTCGGGCGCGGCGACGCACCCCGCGCGCTCGGCCGGGTCCGTACCGGAGTCCCCTACGCGGCCGTCCTCGCCTCGGCCGCCTTCGGCTTCGTCTCGGTCGTCCTCAGCCTGCTCTGGCCCCGGACCGTCTTCCCGTTCCTGCTCAACTCCATCGGCGCCGCGATCCTCGTCGTCTGGGCCCTGATCGCCGCCTCCCACCTGCGCCTGCACGGTACGTCCGCACGCGCGGTCGTCGCCCTCGCGGGCATCGGCGGGGTGCTGCTCTTCATGCTGGGCGACGCGGCCAGCCGCGTACAGATCCTGACGACGGGCGCGTGGGCGGCGGCCCTGCTGGGGTGGGCCCTGGTCAGGAGCCTCAGGCGGTCGCGTACCGCGCCAGGAACAGATCCACTCCCGAGCTGATCACCCGCGTCAGCTCGGCGTCCTCGATCGCCGCGTCGGGTGAGAACGTACGGACGAGCTGCGGCACGCCCACCGTCACGGCGACGAGCTGCTGCACGGCGAGCTTCGGGTCGGGCGCGTCGAGCGTGCCGCGCGCGTTCAGCTCGGTGAAGGCCTCGACGAGAGGGCCGTTGTTCATGTCGTAGCTGACCCGGTACCAGAGCTGGCCGAGCTGCGGGAAGCGGTCTATCTCGCCGATGACCAGCCGCCGCAGCGACATGATGTCGGGCCGCAGCAGGATCCGCGCCCACTCGGTGGTGAGCCGCAGGAGCGCCGCGCGCAGGTCGGGGGCGTCGGCGATGGTGGAGTTGGAGGGCTCCAGATCGGCGTACGTCTTCGGCAGGACCCCGCCGATGACGGCCAGGAACAGGCGCTCCTTGCTGCCGAAGTGCTTGTAGATCGTCGCCTTGGAGACGCCGGAACCGCGGGTGATCGCGTCCATGGAGGCCGCGGAGTAGCCCTCGGCGAGGAACTCGGCGAGCGCGGCGTCGATGATCGCCTGACGCTTGCGCGAGGCCGCGTCGGCGGGGTCCGGGATGATCGGGATGCCGTACTCGTCGATGGCGCCCTGGGCGTCCTGCGTCTCGGCTCCCATGGCGGCGTCCTTAGCTGTGGTGGCGGGGTCCTCAGTATATGAACTGAACGGTTTGGTCTGCAAAGGTCGGCGTCGGGCAGGGCAGGGCGGGGCCCTGCCCTGCCCTGTTCCGTTGGGCCCGGGTCAGGCCCCCGTCAGGGCCTCCGCCAGGGCCGGGCCGACCGCGACGCCGATGAGGAACGCCAGGTTGAACAGTCCGATCGCGGTCCCGTGCCGCGCCTCCGGTAGCCGTTCGGTCGCCGCCCCGGTGAGCAGCCCCTGACCGCCGGCCGTGACGAGCGAGCTCGCCGCCGAGCCGACCAGGACCACCGCGGCCCAGGGCGCGAACGCCGCCAGGGCGATCGCCGTCAGGGACCCGCCCACGAGGAGCAGTCGTACCCGCCGTGCGCCCAGGGCGGGGGCGGCCCGGACCAGCTGCCAGGACAGCACCGCGCCCACGAGGGTGGCGACCGAGGCCGCCGCGCCGGTCTCCACGCCGCTCCAGCCGGTGAGCGCGGCGACGCGGCGCGGAGCTCCGTACAGCAGCGCGAAGTTGACGGTGGAGAGCGCGAGCATGAGCCCGGCGGCGGTACGGAATCCGGGGTCGCGCAGGACGTCGAGGGGGAGCGGGGCGGTACGGGACGGACGTCGCCCGCTTCCGGGCCCGAGCCGGGCCCCGGTCTCCGGTCCTGCCGCGCGGCCCGCGAGCCGCAGCGCCGGGGCGAGGGCGAGCAGGCTGAGGAGCGGGAGTACGAGCGCCGCGCGCCAGCCGAGCGCCCCGGCGACGGCCGCGCCGGCGAAGAGGCCCGTCGTGCCGCCGACCGCGCTGCCGATCGCGACGAGACCGGACGCCCGGCCGGAGCGGTCCCGGCCGGCTATCTGGAAGGCCGCGACGTTCAACCCCGCCGCGCCCGCCGCCTCCAGGGCGCGCCCGGCGACGGCCAGGGGCAGGTTCGGGGCGGCGAGGGCGAGGGCCGCGCCCAGGACGACGAGGGCGGCACCGGCCCGGACGGTCCCGGCGGGACCGCGCCGCCCGCCCGCGGCGGACAGCAGGGGGGTGCCGACGACCATGCCGATCCCGTACGCCGTCATCAGCCAGGCCGCCGCCCCCGCCGGGACGTCGAGTCCGTGGGCGGCCTCGGTCAGGGTCAGCGTCGGCCCGGACACGCCCATCGCGGCGGGTGCGGCGAGCAGGGTGAGGCGGGGGCCGCCGCCCCGGACCCGCTCGGGGCGGGCCTCCGCGACGCCAGTGGCCAGGGGAGTAGGCATGCCTCGAATGAACTACACCATTCAGTTCATTGTCAAGACTGAACCGTTCCGTTGACAGACTGAACCGATCGGTTTAGCTTGATGGTCGTCGAGAGGCGTCATGCCGCTTCGTCGCTTCACCACCTCACCACCTCACCGCTTCACCACCTCGTTCACTTCCCAGGGGGAACCACCATGACCACGTCCACGCTCCTCGCCATCTCCGGCTCGCTCCGCACCGACTCGCACAACACGCAACTCCTGCGCGCCGCCCAGAAGTTCAACACCGGCCAGGAGATCGAGATCTACGAGGGCCTGCGCGAGATCCCGCCGTACGACCAGGACCTCGACACCCCCGAGCTGCGCCCGGCCGCCGTCGCCGAGCTCCGCCGGCGGGTCATGGAGGCGGACGGACTGCTCATCGCCACCCCGGAGTTCAACTACTCCATCCCCGGCGTCCTCAAGAACGCCCTCGACTGGCTGAGCACCGACTGGACCCGCACCGAGGGCCTGCCCCTGAACCGGAAGCCCACCGCGATCCTCGGCGCCGCGCCCACCAACTTCGGCACCGTCCGCGCGCAGCTCGCGCTCCGCCAGGTCTTCGTCTGGACGGACAGCGACGTCGTCGTGAAGCCGGAGGTGCAGGTGTTCCGCTCGCACGAGCGCTTCGACGCCGAGGGCAACCTCACGGACGAGGTGACGATCGAGCTCCTCCAGGGCCTTCTGACGAGCCTTCAGTCCAAGATCGACGCGGCGAAGGCGGCCGGGGCATGACCGCCCCGCCCACGGTGACGTACGTGGGGACGGCGACGGTACTCCTCCGGATCGGCGACCTGACCGTCCTCACGGACCCGGCCCTCGACCCGGCCCCCGCCGACTACCCGGCGGCCCGCCCGCTGCACCGCACGGCCGGCCCGGCGCTCACCGTCGACCTGCTGCCGCCCATCGGCCTGGTCCTGCTCTCCCACGACCAGCACGCCGACAACCTCGACCGGACCGGCCGGAAGGTCCTCGGTCGGGCGGCGCGCGTACTCACCACGCCGGAGGCCGCCGAACGCCTCGGCGGCCGGGCGGAGGGTCTCGCGCCGTGGGAGAGCCGCGAGGTCACGGTCGGCGCGACGACGGTGCGGGTCACGGCGACCCCGGCCCGGCACGGCCCGGAGGGTACGGAGGGGGTCACGGGCCCGGTGACGGGCTTCGTCGTCGAGTACGGGGTCGACGGGGTCGAGAGGGCCGACGAGACTGACGAGACCCTCCAGCCCCTCCAGCCCCTCCAGCCCCTCCAGACCGTCGAGGCCATCGAGACCATCGAGTCGGGCACCCTCTACTTCTCCGGCGACACCGTCCGCCACGAGGCCCTGGCGGAGATCGGCGAACGCTTCGCGATCGACACGGCCTTCCTCCACCTGGGCGACGCCCACTTCCCGGCCACCGGTGACCTGGCGTTCTCGATGAGCGCCCGGGAGGGCGCCGCCCTGACCCGCACCCTCGGCGCGCGCACGGTGATCCCGCTGCACTTCGACTCCTGGGCCCACTTCACGGAGGACCCGGCCCGCATCGGGGAGGCGTTCGCGGCCCCGGACCTGAAGGGCCGCCTCCGCGTTCTCCGCCCCGGCGTCGCCGAGACGCTGTGACCGCCTGGCCGGGAACAATGCGATGATCATCGCCAACTGTCGGCAGAGCGCCGACAGTTGGTCCTTCGTGCCGTACGGAGGAGGCTCGACGTGTGTCAGCGGGCCCGTCGGGTCCCGGTCGTGAGGGCGACCGCCCCCGCGACCGCCAGGACCGCGCCCGCCGTCAGGACTCCCCGCCGGGAGCGGTAGGAGAGCACCGACCAGCACGACCGGGCCGACAGCAGCGAGCCGGCGCTCGCCCAGGAGCCGACGGAGCCGATCGACAGTGCGGAGCCGACCGAGCCGACGGAGAGGAACGACCCGACGGAACCGATCGAGAGCGCCGAGCCGACCGATCCGACGGACAGGAACGAGTCCTTCGACCAGAGGGACAGGGGTGAGTCGCACTGAGGAGCCATGTGCCGACCTTAGGCGCGGATCAGGCCCGGCTCGCGGCGTCTCCGAACCCGACACGCGGCGACCGATGAGTTTCCCCGAGCTCCGCCGTCTTAGATCATGAGTGGCGCGCGGCGCCGAGAACCACACACGAGATACGAGGATCCGACATGCGTACGCTGATCAGCACCGCCTTCATCTCGCTCGACGGCGTCGTCGAGGGCCCGGGCGGCGAGCCCGGCTACCGGAACTCCGGCTGGACCTTCAAGGACGTCGAGTTCCTGCCCGAGGCGTTCGAGATCAAGGGCCGGGAGCAGAAGGAGGCGAGCGCGATCCTGCTGGGCCGGACCAGCTACGAGGCGTTCAGCCCCGTGTGGCCCGACATGGAGGAGTTCGCCGACTACAAGGTCATGCCGAAGTACGTCGTCTCCACCACCCTCACCGAGGACGACCTCGTCTCGAACTGGGGCGAGACGACGATCCTGCGCTCGCTCGACGAGGTCGCCGCGCTGAAGGAGACCGAGGGCGGCCCGATCATCGTCCACGGCAGCGCCACCCTCAACCAGGCCCTGTCGGACGCGGGCCTGATCGACCGCTACCACCTGCTGGTCTTCCCGCTGCTCCTCGGTGCGGGCAAGCGGCTCTTCAGCACCACGGACAAGGACACCCAGAAGCTGAAGCTCGTCGAGCACGAGGCCTACGCCAACGGTCTGCAGAAGCAGGTCTTCGACGTCGTCCGCTGAGTGCGCCCTCCGCGTGTCTCCACGCCGCATATCCGCTGTCCGCGGCGAATGTCCACGGCGAATGTCCACGGCGAATATCCGCGGCGTACGTCAGCCGCGGTCCAGCCGGCCGAGGCGGTCCCTGTTCGCCTCGTCGGTCTTCTTCTGGCCGGTCGACATGCTGAGGACCAGGTTCCGGAGCGGGCCGTGCAGGTGGCCGGCCAGGGCTTGGGTGGCGCTGTCGAGGTGGTCGAGGAGCGGGGCGTAGTCCGCCGCGATGGAGGCGCCGAGGGAGCCGCTCGCGGCGAGTGCGTCCAGGTCGAACCGGGCCCGGGCGAGCGTGGTCGTCGTCTTCCCGCGGATGTTCTCGGCGGTCCTGGTGAGGCCGTCGGCGGCGCGCTTGTGCTCGTCGTGGTCGACGAAGACGTTCCAACTCCGGGCGTTCGCCCCCACCTGAGGGCCGGCCCCGCCGGAGACGCCTCCGTCTCCGGCCCCACCGCCGTCCCCGGTCATCCCGGCTCTCCCCCCGCCTCCGGCGATCCCGGCGACCCCGGCCCCCACGCCCCCCGAGATCCCGGCGACCCCGGCCCCCACACCCCCCGAGATCCCCGCGACCCCCGCGGCGATCCCCGTCCCGATGCCTTGGCCGAGGCCTCCTCCGGCGCCTCCGCCCAGGAGGCCGGCGAGGTGGGCGGGGATGGTTCCGAGTGTGGCGACGTCCGGGTCGGCCTGCGCGCGGGCCGCGCCCGCCCTGGTGTCGGAGAGGGCCGTCGCCGCGCTCTCCCGCAGGTCCCTCCGCGTGGCGTCGGCCTGCTGCTGGAGCATCCTGTGCTGGGCGTCGTTGCCGACGGTGGGGCGCACGGCGGCGAAGTGCGCGATCAGGTCCTGGGCCCGGTGCTTCCCGACGACGATGACGTCGCCGCACTCCCCGATCCCCGACGCGATCGTCACGGCGGCCCTGGCCGTCCGGCCGAAGTAGGCGTGGACGCGGGCCCAGTGCTCGTCGAGCGCCTTCATCGCCTCGCCCCGCCCGCTGGAGAGCAGCCGTTCGACGGCCTTCGTCGCGTCGGCCCCGTCGTTCTCCAGGGACGACGCGTAGGAGCGCAGGTGGACGTCGGCGTCCGACGACCTGTCCTCGTTCGCCTCGATCCAGGGCAGGGCGTACTGGTCGACGAGGGCTTGCTCGTCACCGGTCGGTTCTATCGCCATCGCAGGAACTCCCCCTGGTGTACCGGGCGTTGGGCGAAAACCGTCTCATGGGGTCCGTGACCCCACAAGGACCCTGCGGGTGGCCGGGCGGTCAGTCGATGTGCACGATCTGGAAGGCCTCCGCCATCCGTCCCGGCGGCAGCCCGCCCGCCGCCGCGTGTTCGCCGAGCCATGTGCGGAGCAGGCCGGCGAGGTCGTCGAAGTGGGCCGTCTGGGAGGTGTGGATGCGCAGGGCCTCGACCTTGCGGTCGAAGACCGAGGTGACGTCGACGTACTGGTCGGGGGTGGGGCCCGTCATCAACCACAGTTCGTGGACCGTCCAGGGTTCGAGGCCCTCCTCCTTCAGGAGCTGCGCGTGCGCGAAGGGGTTGCGGGCCTCGGGGTAGACCGCGCGCAGGCAGGCGTCCCCGACGGCGCGGTGGTCGGGGTGGAGGTCGGCGACGCGCGCCCAGTTGATCTCGGGGGACGGGATGATGGCCCGCTGCGGGCGTACTTCGCGGATGACCCGGCACAGGTCGCGCCGCAACTCGACGGAGGCCTCCACGAAGCTGTCGGGGTAGCCGAGGAAGCGGACGTCGGCGACGCCGCTGAGCTTGGCCGAGTGGACCTGCTCGGCGCGGCGCAGGTCCGCCATCGCCTGCCGGGGGAGCAGCTCGTCGTAACCGCCCGCGCCGCCGTCCGTGACGATGCAGTACGTGACGCGGGTGCCGCGCTCGATCCACTGCATGACCGTGCCGCTGACGCAGAACTCGATGTCGTCCGGGTGCGCGGCCACGACCAGCAGGGATGCGGGTGCGCCCCGGTCCGGCGCCCCGTCCGTCTGCTCGGGTGCGGTGTGGTCCGGGCCGTTCGTCGCGGAGTCCTCCATGTCCCTCATGGGGCAAGCCTGTTGGGGTGGCGGGAGCGTCGCAAGGCCAACCCGTGGCGTGAACTGGACATGGCACTTACGCGCCATTCAAAAACTTGGTAGATTCAAATCATTGGGTGCGACCAGTGTGAGATGGACAGTGACTTCGGAATTCGGAGGCGACCGCCATGTGCAGGATTCTCGGCACCATCGCCGCGGGAGCGGACCGCCCGGACCCCGCCGAGCTCGCGGCGGTCTCGGCCCGCCAGCGCCACGGCGGCCCCGACGAGCACCAGGTGCTCGGCGGGCCCGGCTGGTCGCTCGGCTGCGACCGGCTCGCCGTGACCGACCCCTGCGGGGGGCAGCAGCCCTACCGGCTGCCGCACCTCCCCGGCATCCTCGCCGTGCTCAACGGCGAGATCTACAACCACGCCGAGCTGCGCAGGACCCTCGCCGCGCGCGGCCACCGCTTCCCCGACCGCTGCGACGGCACGGTGCTCCCCGCGCTCTACGCCGAGTACGGTCCCGCCTTCGCCGAGCACCTCGACGGCATGTTCGCCGTCGCGATCCTCGACCTCCGCCCGGGCAGCGCCCAACTCGTCCTCGCCGTGGACGACATGGGCATGAAGCCGGTCTACCTCCACCACGACCCGTACGACGGGTCCACCCGCTTCGCCTCCGAGATCCCCGCCCTCCTCGCCTTCGAAGGGGTACGGATCTCCCCGCGCGACGACGCCCTCGACACCGTCCTCGCCACCCGTACCTCCTTCTCCACGCACACCGCGCTCGACGGCGTCAGCGTCCTGCCGCCCGGCGCCACCGCCCTCGTGCGGCCGGGCTCCGCACCCGTCGTACGGCGTCGGGGCCCCCGCCCCGGCACCCCGACCGGCGACACCCACGGCACCCCCGGCACCCACGACACCCAGGACCTCCTGCGTCACGAGGTCCGCCGGCTCGCCCACGCCGAGGTACCCGTCTGCGCGATCACCAGCGGCGGCCTCGACTCCGGCCTCGTCACCGCGCTCGCCGCCGAGTACGCCCGCGAGACCGACGCCCCGCCGCTGCACACCTTCCACCTCACCTACCGGGGCAAGTGGCCGGACTCCGAGGCGGCGTACGCCCGTTCGGTGGCACGCCGGGCCCGGACCGTCCACCACGAGGTCTCCGTCGACCCCGACGAACTCTCCTCCCTCCTCACCCGGACCGTCCGCCACCTCGGCCAGCCCAACGCCGACCCCATCACCGTCTCCACGTACGCCCTCTTCCGCGCCGTCCGGCAGAACGGCTTCACCGTCGCGCTCGCCGGCGACGGCGCCGACGAGCTCTTCGGCGGCTACGACCGGATGCGCGCCGCGCTCACCGCCCCCGCCGGCGCCGACTGGGCGGGTGCCTACGCGGACGCCCTCTCGGCCGCACCCCGCCTCCTGCGCGAGCACCTCTACACCGCCAACTACCGCGCCCACATCGCCGATCAGGGCTCCGCGGCCGACCGCATCGAGCAGGAGCTGCGCTCCGCGGAGGCCGTCGGCGCGGACCGGCTCACGGCGACGACCGCGTTCGAGACGCGCTGGCGGCTCCCCGCGTACCACCTGCGGCGCGTCGACCACCTCTCCATGGCGTGGGCCGTCGAGGCGCGGATGCCGTTCTGCCAGCCCTCCGTCGTCGCCCACGCCCGCGCCCTGCCGACGGCGGCGCGGACGGGCAAGCGCGCGCTGTACGAGGCCGGGGCCGAGCTGCTGCCCGCGGGGGTCCTGCGGCGGCCCAAGCAGCCCTTCACGCTGCCCCTCGCGGCGATGCTGACGCCCGGCAGCCCGCTCCTCGACACCGTCCGCGAACTGCTCTCCCCGGCCCGGCTCGTCCTCGGCGGCAAGGTCCGCGCCGACCGGGTGCAGAAACTCCTCGCCCGCCAGCTCGAACGCCCCTCGCACCACGACGCCCTGGCCCTCTGGGGCCTCGCCGTCCACGAGCTGTGGACGGAGGTCGTCCAGGGAATGCGGATCCCGGTGGGCTGTGCGGCGTGAACTCCCGGGACCTTCCCGTCCCGAACCCGCTCCTGCACCCACGCCGGGGGCCGCGCCGGGCCCCGCGTGGGGCGGCGCCCCGGCAGGCACCTCCGATCCCTGCGCCTACGGCGCCCGCGACGGCTGTGCCGGGGCCCGTGCCGGGCAGGCGGGCGCCGCGGGCAGCAGGGCCCGCCGCCTCGCCACCGTCCCCGCCACCGTCGTCCGCGCCGAGGACGCCCCCGGTCCCACCCTCGTCGTGCGCCTCGACCGACTCCCGGTCGGGGCGCTCGCGCTCGGGAGCGAACTGGCGCGGCTACGCCAAGCCCTCGTCGGGACGGCGTACGCGGACCTCCACAAGATCGCCCTGTACGGCCCCGCTCCCGGTCCGGCCCCCGCCGGCCCCGCTCCCGGCCCCGCTCCCGGCCTTGTTCCTGCCCCCGGCCTTGTTCCTGCCCCCGGACCCGGCCTCGCCCCCGGACCCGGCCCTGCCCCCGGACCCGCACCCACCGCCGCCCCCACCCCCGCCCGGGACCTCGACTACCGGTTCGTGCAGGCCCTCCCCGGCGGTGGCTTCGACTTCCGGGCCGGCTGCGGGCACTCCCTCCTCGCCTGCGTCGTCGCCGAAGGCCGCCCCGGGCCCGTCACCGTCCGCGCCGTGACCACCGGCGACACCGTGCTCTGCGAGAGCGAGCCGCACGGCGACACGTACACGCTCAGCTTCCTCAAGGCCCCGAACGCCCCCGGCACCCTCCCCACCGGCCGCCCCGTCGACGTCCTCTGCGGGGTGCCCGTCTCGCTCGTGCGGTACGGCAACCCGTACGTCTTCGTCGACGCCCGGCACCTCCCCGAGGAGGCCCTCCAGGACCGCCTCCTCGCCCTCCGCGCCGAGGCCGCCCGTCTCCTCGGGCACCCCCCGCACTCCGCGCTCCCCAAGATCGCCGCCTTCTCCGCGGGGCCTGACGGGGTCTCCGTCCGCGCCCTCACCGTCGGCGGCTGGCACCCCCGCCTCGCCCTCACCGGCGCCGCCGCCCTCGCCGCCGCCGGAGCCCTGGACGGCACCGTCGTCCCCGCCCCCAGCGGCCCCGTCCGCACCCCCGGCGGCACCGTCACCGTCTCCGCCGCCCCCGACCGCGTCCGCGTCCACCACAAGCGCGCGAAGGTCCTCGGACGGCTGGAACTGCCGTGGCGTATCCACGCAACGGCGTGAACGCGCACCCCTCTCACGAGGCCCGCGGTCCCTTCTCTCTGCCACGCTGAAATGGACCGGCAATCGGTATCCGTGGGGAGAGCAGACGCTATGAAATTCGAGAATCTGCGTGTCGTCGTGACCGGAGCGTCCCGCTATTTCGGTCGCGCGCTCGCCGTCGGATTCGCGCATCTCGGCGCCGAGGTCTACGTCTCGGCGCGAACCGTCGAAGCCGCCGAACGCACCCGTACCGAAGTCATGGGATCGGCCCGCGACCGTATCCACGCCTTCGGCTGCGACCTCAGCAAGCCCGCCGAGATCCGGGAGTTCGCGGCCCGCGTCGGCGAACGCACCGACCGCGTCGACCTGTTGGTCAACAACGGCGCGCGCTGGCTCGACGGCATGGACCTGGAGGCCGCCAGCGACGCCGAGATCGTCGAGACGATCGAGTCCACGGCCGGTGGCACGGTCCTCATGGTGAAGCACTTCCTGCCGCTGCTGCGCGGCTCACTGCGGCCCGACATCGTCAACATGGTCGCCGTCCGCGACGCCGAGGGCGCCTCCGCCGCGACCGCCGGCGTCGCCCACGAGGCCTTCTGGGCGGCGAAGAGCGCGCAGGCCGGTTTCGCCGACATCCTCTCCCGCCGGCTGCGGCCCTCCGGGGTCCGGGTCTTCTCGCTCTTCCCGCCCGACTTCTCCACCTCGGACCCGCGTTTCGCGGAATGGGACGGATCGAATCCGGACGGCATAGCGCCCGACGAGAAGCTCACCACCCAGGCCCTTTTCGAATGCATCGTCTACGCCGTCGAGCAGCCGCGTGACTGCTTCATCCGTTCCTTCCACTTCGAGCCCCGCTGAAGCCCACCGCACCACCGCGTCAAGGAGGTCCCATGAGCACCCCCGTCTGGATCACCGCGACCCCTCCCGCCACCCACGGTGAACTCCACATCGGCCACCTCGCAGGGCCGTACGTCGCCGCCGACGTCCTCACCCGCTACCTGCGGGCCGAGGGGGAGGCGGTCCGGTTCACCACCGGCACCGCCGACCACGCCAGCTCCGTCGAGGTCCGCGCACTGCGCCACCACCGCAAGCCCGAGGAGGTCGCGGAGGGCTACCGTGCCGCGATCACCGCCGACTGGCTCCGCTCGGGCGTGGAGTTCGACCACATCGTGCGCCCGCGGCGCGACAAGGGGTACGGACGCTGGGTGCAGGACCTCTTCGGCCGGCTGTTCGCGCAAGGGGTCATCGCGCCGCGCACCCGCCTGCTCCCGTACTGCGAGCCCTGCGACCGCTGGCTGTACGGGGCGCACGCCACCGGCAGCTGCCCGCACTGCGGCGCGGTCAGCGACGGCGGCATGTGCCACGAGTGCGCCCGCCCCAACGACGGCGGCGACCTCATCGGCGCGCGCTGCGCGGTCTGCGACACCCCGGCCGTGGCCCGCCGCTGCCGCCGGCTGTACGTACCCCTGGAGCCGTTCCGGGAGACGCTCGCCGAGTACTGGGCGACGGCCGGGCTCCCGCCGCGGCTCGCCGCCCTCTGCGAGTCGCTCGTGGAGGACGGGCTGCCGGACATCGCCGTCGGCCACCCGGCCGAGTGGGGTCTCCCGGTGCCGGTCGAGGGCTTCCCCGAGCACCGCATCGACGGCTGCTTCGAGTCCGCCGCGATGCACCTCTTCGGCTACGACACCCAGGGCCCGCTGCCGCGCCGCGCCATCCACTTCTGCGGCTTCGGACACGCCTTCTGCCACGCGGTGCTGCTGCCGGTGCTGCTCCTCGCGCAGGACATCAAGCTGCCCCAGGACTTCAACGTCAACGAGTCGTACGTCATCGAGGAGGGCGTCCAGGAGGGCAACGTCTGGGCGCTCGACCTCCTCACCGAGTACGGCTCCGACACCCTGCGCCGACACGTCCTGCAGGCCCGCCCGCTGGGCCGCCGCACGGTCTTCCACCGGGAGCGCCTCGCGGCCGCCCGCAGGGAGCTGGACGAGAGCTGGAACAGCTGGCTCTCGCGGCTCTTCTCCTCCGTACGGGAGGAGTGCGGCGGCCTCTCCCCGCAGGCGCTGCCCGGCGGCACCGGCTGGGAGATCCTGGAGCGACGGCTGCACCGGGCCGTGGACGACCTGCGTGAGGCGTACGGCCCCGACGCCTTCGACCCGCGCCGGGCGGTCGCCGTCCTCGACGAGATGGTCCGCTCCGTGGCGGACTTCGGCCACGTCAACGCCCACGAGCGGTGCCGGCCCAGCACCTCCTGTCGTCATCTCCCTGCCCTCGCGGCGCAGTTGGCGGTGGCCTCGGCGCTCTCCGCGTGGGCGCGGCCGGTGATGCCGGAGGGTGCCGACCGGCTGGCGGCGGCACTCCAGGTGGCGCCGGGGCGGCCGGTCGACTGGCAGGCTCTGACGGGTCCTCTGCCGGGGACCCGGCTCGCACCGCCGTCGGGCCCGGTCTTCGGGTTCTGAACCTCCTTACTACTAAGCAACTAAGTACTCCAGTACCTCGGCACTCCGGTAGGCCGGCATCCCGATCCGCCGGTGTCCGAGTCCCCCCTGCCGCGTGACCGTGCGCGCGAGCGACGCGCAGGGACACGTGGCCCCCCACTCCTCAGGAGCCCCACGTGTCCCTGCGCGTCGCCATGCTCAGCGTCCACACCTCCCCGCTCCACCAGCCCGGGACGGGGGACGCCGGCGGGATGAACGTCTACATGGTCGAGCTCTCCCGCGCCCTCGCCGAACTGGACGTGGAAGTCGACCTGTTCACCCGCTGCCGGGGCGAGGGACTGCCCCCGCTCGTCGAGCTCGCCCCCGGGGTGCGGGTCCGTCACCTGTACGCCGGGCCGCGCGGGCCGCTGCCCAAGGAGGCCATGCCGGACCTCGTCGTGCCCTTCTCGCTGGCCCTGCTCAAGGAGGAGCGGCGCTACGACCTGCTCCACTCGCACTACTGGCTCTCCGGCCAGGCGGGGCGGATCGCCGCCGTGGGCTGGCGCGTCCCGCTCGTGCACACCGCCCACACCCTGGCCCGGGTGAAGAACGCCTCCCTCGCCGCCGGTGACACCCCCGAGCCCGAGCTCCGGGTCCGGGGCGAGCACCAGGTGGTGGGCGCCGCCGACCGGCTGATCGCCAACACGGCCGACGAGGCGGAGGCGCTGCGCGCGCTGTACGGGGCGGAGGGGGAGAGGACCGAGGTCGTACGGCCGGGGGTCGATCTGCGGACCTTCCGTCCTGCCGACGGCCGGGCGGCGGCGCGGGCGCGGCTCGGGCTTCCCGCCGACGCGTTCGTCCCGCTCTACGCGGGCCGGATACAGCCGTTGAAGGGCCCGGACGTGCTCGTACGGGCCGTGGCCGAGCTGCTGCGGCTGGAGCCCGGGCTGCGCCGCAGGCTCCTGGTGCCCGTGGTGGGCGGTCACTCGGGCGCGAGCCGCGAGGGGACGGTCCGGAAGCTGGCCGGGGAGCTGGGGGTGGCCGATGTGCTGCGGGCGTTCCCTCCCGTCCCGCAGGAGCGGCTCGCGGACTGGTACCGGGCGGCGGACGTGCTGGTGGTGCCCTCGCGCAGTGAGTCCTTCGGCCTGGTGGCGCTGGAGGCGCAGGCCTGTGGGACGCCGGTGCTCGCGGCGGCGGTGGGCGGGCTGCCGACGGCGGTGTGGGACGGGGTGACGGGGCTCCTGGTGCAGGGGCACGACCCGGCGGAGTACGCGGGCCGGCTGCGGTGGCTCGCGGCGCGTCCGGAGGTGGTGGAGACGATGGGGGAGGCGGCGGTCCGCCATGCGCGCGGGATGAGCTGGCGTGCTTCCGCCGCCCGGACCGTCGAGGTGTACCGGGGGGCTCTCGGGCAGGGGTTGGGGCAGGGGCGGCGGCACGCCCCTGCCCCGGCGGCCCCTCTCTCCTGGAGGAACGAGAAGGCCGTAGCACAAGTCTAGCATCTCTTTTGGTTCGACCAAAGGTATGGAGAGCTCCGGATCGCCCAATTCCGTTGCGGAGAAGGCGCATTGACGCATCCACGCCATGGCGGGTCCACGCAGAGGCAATCCCTGGATCGACTTAGGGGGGTCGGGACAGAATGAAGACGTCTTCAGGGAACGCCCGGCGGCACGGGCCCCGGAAGACGGAATTCACATTCCAACTCCTGGAGGAATCATGTCTGCTGAGCACGCCACGGGGATGCGCAAGACCGTCCGTCAGTTCGCCCTCGCCGCGGCCGCGTGTCTCGCCGTCGTCGGCGGCGCGGCGCTGGCGACGGCCCCGAACGCGGTCTCGGCCCCCCAGCACGTGGTGGCCGACGGAGCGACCGACGGCACCACCGCCACCCCCACCCCCACCCCCACGCCGTCTCCGTCCAACGGAAACGAGTGGGACCGTGTCCCGACCGCGATATCTGCCAATTGAGCCGTCGGGTAAAAGGCTCCGTGGCCGCCTGTTCCGGGCAGCCGCGGAGCCTTTGTCTTTTCCTTCGCCCCTGAGTTCCGCGGCAATTCCCCGGAGGGCGGGGCCGATTCCGCGCCGTCAGTCGACCCAGCCCAGTCGATAGGCGCGCACCCCGGCCTCGAACCGGCTCGTCGCGCCCATCTCCTGCATCAGTTCGGAGAGCATGCGGCTCACCGTCCGCAGCGACACCCCGAGTCCGCGCGCGATCTTCTCGTCCTTCATGCCGGAGGCGAGCATGCGCAGCGCCGCCCGCTGCTGCTCCGAAAGCCCGTCGCCGCCCTGATCCGGTGCGGATCCGTCCCCGTACGGCAGGGCCGTGTGCCAGCAGTGCTCGTACAGCGCGAGGTACGAGCGGACGAGGGCAGGGCCCCTGGCCAGCACGGCCCCCGCCGCCGGCTCGGCCGGATCGACCGGCACCACCGCGAACTGCGCGTCCGCGATGATCAGCGGCATGGGTACCGCCGACGCGATCCGCACCTCCACCCCCGCTTCGACCCGGCGCCGCAGGTGCTCCGCCACCTCGGCCGAGGCGCAGACCTGCTCGCTGTACATGGCGCGAACACGCACCCCGTTCTCGATCTGCCGCCGGTCCCGGCTCAGGACCCGCTCCCCCACCTCGCGCTTCAGCGACGTCAAGTGCATGGACGCCAGGCTGTGCTGGATGACGTCCGTGATGTCCTCCAGGACCTGCTGGATCCGCCGGTAGTCGCTGAGGAGCTCCACGTCGACGTCCGAGCGGGTGAGGGAACCGGCCCGCAGGAAGGACCCCGCCAGGGTCTCCAGCGTGCCGTACGCGCGGTCCGCCTCGTCGAGGTGCTCGCGCAGCTGCTCGCGCTCGCGGTGCAGCAGTCGCAGCAGTGCTATCTCCGGGTCGATCACCGCGACGGTGTCGCCGTCCTGCTGCCGGCCCGCGTCGCCGTCCCGGAGCTCCGCGCGGTCCCCGTGCTGGGCGGGGTTGGTCGGCACGATGAGCCCGAGGTCCGACAGCTCGTCCCGACATCGCTCGTACTCCTGCGGGGCGAGCCGGAGTTGGGCACCGACCTCGCGGAGGCTCGACACGCCGCGCCTGCGCAGTTCCTGATAGAGAGTCACCACGGGATCGGCGGAGCCTTCCGGACTCCCGGCTCCGTTCCCCGTACCCGTACCGCCGCCGGTGGTGATCAAGGCGAAGTGACCCCCTGCTCCCTCGAGTCGCGCCGCCGTCGCTGTGTCACACGACCCGGCGCCCGTCCGTCATGCCGATCTGACCGATCCGACACCCCCTAGTGGTATACCGCCCTTACCCCGTCCGGTCGGCCCCCTCGCCGTCCAGCAGGCCGAGCCGGGACGCCTTCACGCCCGCCTCGAAACGGCTCGCCGCCCCCAGCTCCTGCATCACCTCGGAGAGCAGCCGGCTCACCGTCCGCAGCGAGACCCCGAGATTGCGCGCGATCTGCTCGTCCTTGATGCCCGAGGCCAGCATGAGGAGCGCCGCGCGCTGCTGCTCGGAGAGTCCGTCGCCGTCCTTCTTCGTCTCCTCCTCCTCGCCGTACGGGGCCGCGGCCGTCCAGCAGTACTCGTACAGCGCCAGGTACGAGCGGACGAGGCCGGGCCCGCGCGCGAGGATCGAGGGGGAGGACGGGTCGTGCGGGTCCGTCGGCAGCAGGGCGAAGTTCTCGTCGGCGAGGACCATGTTCATCGGCACGACGGAGGCGAACCTGACCTCCACGCCCAGCGCCGCCCGCTCTTCCAGGTGCTGCGCCATCTCCGGCACCGAGGCGGCCCGCCGGCTGTACATCGCCCGGATCCGGACCCCGCGGCCGACCCACAGGCGGTCCTGCGCGAGCTCGGCCGGCAGCTCCTCGCGGCGGACGGAGCCGGTGTGCATGAAGTGCACGGCGGTCCGAACGGAGTCCGTCAGGTCGGCGAGGTCCCGGCGCACCCGCCCGAGGTCGTCGACGATCTCGACCTCGATCTCCCCGCGCGGGGTGGCACCGGCCCGCAGGAACGGTCCGGCGAGGGCCTCAAGTGCGGTGTGGGCATGGCTGGTTGCGGTGAGTCGTTCCTGGAGCCGGTCGCGTTCCCGGCGCAGCAGCCGCAGCAGCGCGACATCGGGGTCGACGACGACGGGGGTGGTGGGGGTGGTCAGGCCTAAGGAGGTGAGCTCGTCGCGACATCGCTCGCGGTCCTCGGCGGAGAGCTCCAGCCGGTCCGCGACCTCGTCGAAGGTCGCCTCGGGCCGGGCGCGAAGTCCCTGGTAGACGGCGAGAGCCTGTTCGCTGCCCGTACGGGCCACGGCGGCGTTTCTGGACACGGCGCAGCAGACTCCCCTCGGGTCACATGCGGACCCTGATGAATCGCCCCGCTAGACCCTGCCACATATTCGAACGACACGCACGGAGTTCGCCGCAGCTCAGGGGGGTGGCTTGGAGGCGTCCAGGGGGTGGTCAGGGGGGCGTGAGGTGCGGGACAGGGACGGGCTGGGACGGGTACGGGCTGGGACGGGCGCGGGCCGGGGCGCGCGCGGGCCGGGGTGGGTATGGCCGGGGCGGGTACGGGCCAGGGGGTGGGTATGGGCCGGCGCGGGTGCGGGCCGGGACCGGCTCAGGCGGCGGGGGCGCTCGCCCGGCAGTCGGGGCACAGGCCCTTGAACACGATCTCGGCGTCCTCGACCTGCCACTCCGGCAGCGCGCCCCGGGGCGGCTTCGGCGCGGCCGCGTCCACGTTCTCCACCCGGCCGCAGACGACGCACAGGGCGTGCTGGTGCGTGGGGCCGGAGACCTCGAAGACGGCGGGCAGGCCGGGTCGGTCGAACTTGCTGACCAGGCCGGTCTCCTGGAAGTGCCGCAGCATCTCGTAGACGGCCTGGCTGGTCAGCGTGCCGAGCCGCTCGCGCGCGGTCGTGGTGATCGCCTCGACGTCGAGATGGCCTCCGGCGGCGAGCACCGTGAGCACCTCCAGGCGCGGGCCCGTGACCCGCAGCCCGACGTCGCGCAGGCGCTGGATCACCGCCTCGCGGCCCGTCAGCTCTTCCACGACTGCCATCTTCTCCGCCCGCCACCTGGTCGGCTCAAACTTTTGTGGGCATCGTACCTCTTGCCTGTCAACGTCGTCAGTCGTCCGTCCTGCACACCAGCAGGACGCTCTCGGTCCGGTCGTCGATCCGGTGGCGCCGCCGGCCCTCGATGTGGAGGCCCGCCGAGTGCAGCTCGGCGGCGAGCCGCTCCGGGTCCACGATCCACTTGTCGGTGGTCAGCACGACCCGCTCCGTGGAGAGCTTGCCGGTGCGGGCCGTGTAGTACGTGATCCGCTCGCTCATCGACGGCAGGTCGAAGACCTGCCGTGCCACCACCCACTCGTCGATCCCGTCGAAGCGCGGCACCTGGAAGGCCCAGGTGCGCTGCGGTTCCGCGATCAGGCCGGGCAGTTGGTGCGCGGTGTAGTCGAGGGCGAGCGCCCCGCCCGCCTGCAGGTGGGCGGCGACCTCCCGCAGTAGCTGCGGCCGGCGCGCGGGCGGGACGGCCGTGACCATCGCGCCCGCGAGCAGGGCCAGCCGGTAACTGCCCTCCAGTCGCAGGTCGTTCAGGTCGGCGCGGTGTGTGACGACGAGCTGGGCGACCTGTGGGCCGATCCGGCGGGCCCAGCTTTCGAGGCGCTCGAGGGCCGAGGCGTCCCGGTCCACGGCTTCCACGGCGAAGCCGTGCCGGGCGAAGGGGACGGCGAGCCGCCCGGCGCCGGAGCCGAGGTCGAGGACGGGTCCGCCGGTGGAGCGGGCGAGGCTGAGATACCGGACGATGTCCGCGCTGTGCGGGCCGAGCAGGGTGTCGTGCAGCCAGACCGAGCTCGGGTCGGCGGGGGATACCGACTCGAGCCCGGGGAGTGTGTCGGACGTGATCCGAACGCCGGAGCCGGGGGCGGGCTCGCACCCCCGCTCGTATCGGGACGGCAGGACCGGCGCGAGCGCTGCGGGCACGACGGGCAGGGAAGTGCCGCTCGGTGTGTGCATCGCTCCTCCAGGGGCTCGCTCGGTCCATGCCGTCCGGACGAGGTACCCGTGCCGCCGGGACCGCGCCGCTGAACCCATCCTGACCTGCTGGGGAGCCCCGATCCACCGGATCGGGCTGCGTGAACACGCGATGGCGTGGATCTGCCACGACCACCCGTTCGAGGGCCGCTCGGACCTGCGGCCGGGTGGTGCGGGCCTGCGGGGCGGGCGAGTGGTGCGGGCCTGCGGGGCCCGGCGAGTGAGCCGAAGGGGTGCGGCCGGGGGAACAGGGCTGAGCGCGCGGAGGCCCGTGAGGAACGATAGGGCCGAGCACGGTCGGCCCTGTGAGCCCGGCTGGAGCGCCCCGTGGGGGTCCCCCCCCCGCCGAAGGTAGGGGGAGAACCGAGCCTCAAGAGAGAAGCCGGCTCCACCGGGTCGGGCCGAGGGGGGAGAAACCCTGGTGCGCGTAGAAGGGGAGCGCCGGGTCTTCCTCCGCCGGGAGCTCGACCCGCTGGTCGTGGGCCCCGTAGGTCCGCATCCGGTCGCTGGCCGCGGCCAGCAGGGCCGTACCCACGCCTCGGCGGCGCGAGTCGTCCGCCACGGCGAGCGCGTACACCTCGCCCTCGCCCGGCACCGGGACCCCGCCCGCGGCGACGCCGACGACCGCGCCCGCGGGGCCGGTCGCGACGAGCCAGCCGAGCCAGCCGGGGGCGCCGCCCGGAATTTCAATTTCCGCGCGTATGCGGGGGAGTGCGCATTGCGCCGAGATCAGTCGCCGCATCGGGATTTCGTCCAGGATTCCCGCGTAGCTGCTCCGAATGACGTCGGCGAGCAGCCTGGATATCGTCGTCGCATCACCGGCCGCGGCCGTCCGAACGCCAGCCAGCTGCATTGGTTTCGTACCCTTCGACGTGCCGAGCCAGAGCCCCAACATACCCACGATAGCCGTGAATTAAGTTGCCTGTGACCGATGCGAAATCTACGAATTCGCTTAGTAAATAGGGGTGTTCGAGGGGTCGGCGGTGAGTCGGGTCGATTATCGAGGGAACGAACAGCAGGCGATGACGAGCGGCGCCATGGCGAGCGTCGCCGACGCGATGGTCAGCAGTCCGCGCAGGACGGGGTGCCCCGCGCTGTAGGGGGTGAGGATGCGTCGCATCCGCAGCGCCGCCGAGGGGCCGCCCGCGGCGAAAGCGGACCGGGGCGCCCGCCCCGACGCCAGCGCGTACAGCGCGGTGGCGAGCGCGTCCCGCGTGCAGCGCCGCAACGCCCGGTCGTCCGCCGCCATTTCGAGCAGCAGGGGTACGGACGCACCGCCGTACCGGGCGAGCGGGAGGCGCGGGAAGACGGCCCCGAAGGCCTCCGTCGCCGCGACGAGCAGGTGGTGCCGCCCGCTGATGTGCGCCCGCTCGTGCGCGAGGGCCGCCGCGAGCTGGGCGGGCGTCAGCGTGTGCACCGCGCCGGAGGAGACGACGACCCGGCGCGAGCGGCCGGGCAGGCAGTAGACGGCGGGGCGGTCGTCGTCGAGGACGGTGGCCCGCAGGTCGGGGTCGTACCGCCCGACGATCCGCAGCACCCCCGCGTGCCGCACCCGCACCCGCCGGGCCCGCGCCAGTCTCCGTACGAAGGCGGCCGCGGGCAGGGAGAGGACGGAGAGGCCGATCGCGAGGGCGAGCTGCTCGCGGCCGTCGAGGGTGAGCAGCCGCGCGGGGGAGGGGAGCCGGAGCATGAGCACCATGTCGGTCAGGCGGTGGCTGCTCTCGTTCGACAGGACCAGCTGGGCGGGCAGCAGGGCGGTCGCGCCCGCGAAGACGGCGCCGCACGCGGCCCAGACGGCGAGCGCGAGGCGGGGCACCTGCTGGGCCCAGTGGGCCCGGGCGACGAGCCAGGGCACGAGGAAGCCGGTGAGCAGGACGAGCCCGAGCGGGACGAGGGCGTGGTGGTTCACGCGGTACCGCCGGGGGCGGCGGTGGTGCCGTCGGGAGCGGCGCCCCGAGGCTCCTCGGTGTGGCCGCCGGGGCCGCCGCGGGCGGCGCGGAGGGCCGCGTCCAGGGCGGCCATGTCCTCGTCCGAGATGACCTCGACGAACCGCAGCAGGGCGGCCGGCCGGTCCTGGCTGTCGCCGAGGGCGTCCCGCATCAGGCCGGCGGTGTACTCCTCGCGGCCGCGGACGGGCTCGTACAGCCAGGCCCGCCCGGCCTTCTCGCGGCGGAGCCAGCCCTTGCGGTGCAGGATGTCGGCGACCGTCATGACGGTCGTGTAGGCGACCCGGCGTCCCCGGTTGATGTCGTCGACGATCTCGCGGACGGTGGCGGGCCGTTGCCAGTCCCACAGCCGGTCCATGATCTCGGCCTCCAGCTCTCCCAGCCGGCGCACATGGATCCCCTTCCCCCTGGGCGGCTCATCGTACGGGCCGCCTCCCCCTCCCAGGTATACCCCCTAGGGGTACTATGGCGAGATGTCGACCCCTCTGTGGAACCGCCCCTGCGCGAAGGTCTGCGGCCCCGGTCTGCCCGGTTCGGCGGAGCTGGTGCTCCTCCGGCAGGTGCTCGGGCTCTGTCTCCGCCTGAGCATCAAGCTGACCACCGACTGCCCTTCGCGCAAGGGCGGTTGACGCGTACCCCTTCGGCATTCCGAAGTTCGGCATTCCGAAGGCCGGCTCCGTTCCTTCGTCAGGTCCGGATGAGCCGGGCGATGGCCTTCGACGCCTCGCTCACCTTCACCTTCGCCTGGTCCCCGCCCTGGGCGATGGCCTCCGTGACGCAGCAGCTGAGGTGCTCGTCCAGGAGGGCCACCGCGCAGGACTGGAGGGCCGCGTTGATGGCGGAGACCTGGGTGAGGACGTCGATGCAGTAGACGTCCTCGTCGACCATCCGCTGCACCCCTCTGACCTGGCCCTCGATCCGCCTCAGGCGTCTGATGATGTCTTCCTTGTGCTGTCCGTAACCGGCCATCGCGCTCTCCCCGTCACATCGCTTCTCGGCTTCGCTTCTCGGTGTCGGATCACTTGTCGGCGGCCTGGAAGCCGCGGAGTCGCAGGCTGTTGCCGACCACGAAGACCGAGGAGAAGGCCATCGCGGCCCCCGCGATCATCGGGTTGAGCAGTCCGGCCGCGGCGAGCGGCAGGGCGGCCACGTTGTAGGCGAAGGCCCAGAAGAGGTTCGAGCGGATCGTGCCGAGGGTCTTGCGGGAGAGCCGGATCGCATCGGCCGCGGCCCGCAGGTCACCCCGTACGAGGGTCAGGTCGCCGGCCTCGATGGCGGCGTCCGTGCCGGTGCCCATCGCCAGGCCCAGGTCGGCCTGGGCGAGCGCGGCGGCGTCGTTGACGCCGTCGCCGACCATGGCGACCGAACGGCCCTCCGCCTGCAGCTTCTTGACGACGTCGACCTTGTCCTGCGGCATGACCTCCGCGATGACCTCGTCGATGCCGACCTCGGCGGCGACGGCTTCGGCGACCGCCTTGTTGTCACCGGTGAGGAGGATCGGGGTGAGGCCGAGGGCGCGGAGCCGGCGGATGGCCTCGGGGCTGGTCTCCTTGACGGCGTCGGCGACCTCCAGGACCGCGCGGGCCCGGCCGTCCCAGGCCACGGCGATCGCGGTCTTGCCGGCCTTCTCGGCGGTGTCCTTGGCGGCCTTGAGATCCGCAGGGAGGGCCATCGCCCACTCTTCGAGGAGCTTCTCGCGGCCGACGAGGACGGCGTGGCCCTCGACGACGCCCTGGACGCCGAGGCCGGGGATGTTGGCGAAGTCCTCGGGGGTGGGGAGCGTGCCGACCCTGGCGGCGGCGCCGGTGGCGACGGCCTGGGCGATGGGGTGCTCGGAGGAGTGCTCCAGGGCGCCCGCGAGGCGCAGCACGTCGTTCTCGTCCACGCCTTCGGCGGTGTGGACCTTGATGAGGGTCATCCGGCCGGTGGTGACGGTGCCGGTCTTGTCGAGGACGATCGTGTCGACCTTGCGGGTGGTCTCCAGGACCTCCGGGCCCTTGATCAGGATGCCGAGCTGGGCGCCGCGGCCGGTGCCGACCATGAGGGCGGTCGGGGTGGCCAGGCCGAGGGCGCAGGGGCAGGCGATGATCAGGACGGCGACGGCGGCGGTGAACGCGGCGGTGAGTCCCTGGCCGGTGCCGAGCCAGAAGCCGAGGGTGCCGAGCGCGAGCGCGATGACGATGGGGACGAAGACGGCGGAGATCCGGTCGGCGAGGCGCTGGGCGGCGGCCTTGCCGTTCTGGGCGTCCTCGACGAGCTTCGCCATCCGGGCGAGCTGGGTGTCGGAGCCGACGCGGGTGGCCTCGACGACGAGCCGGCCTCCGGCGTTCAGGGTGGCGCCGGTGACGGAGTCGCCGACGGAGACCTCGACCGGGACGGACTCGCCGGTGAGCATGGAGGCGTCCACGGCGGACGAACCCTCGACGACGGTGCCGTCGGTGGCGATCTTCTCGCCCGGGCGGACCAGGAAACGGTCCCCGACCTGCAGGTCGGCGGTGGGTACGGTGACCTCCTGGCCGCCCCGCAGGACGGTGACCTCCTTGGCGCCCAGCTGCATCAGCGCCTTGAGCGCGGCGCCCGCCTTGCGCTTCGAGCGGGCCTCGAAGTACCGGCCGGCCAGGATGAAGGCGGTGACGCCGGCGGCGGCCTCCAGGTAGATGTTCCCGGCGCCGTCGGTACGGGCGATCGTGAACTCGAAGGGGTGCGTCATCCCCGGCGTACCGGCGGTCCCGAAGAACAGCGCCCACAGCGACCAGAGGAACGCGGCGATCGTGCCGACCGAGATCAGGGTGTCCATGGTGGCCGCGCCGTGCCTGGCGTTGGTCCAGGCGGCCTTGTGGAAGGGCCAGGCGGCGTAGACGACGACCGGCGCGGCGAGCGTGAGGCTCAGCCACTGCCAGTACTCGATCTGGAGCGCCGGGATCATCGCCATCGCGATGACGGGCACGGCGAGCGTGACGGCGGTGATGAGCCGCTGCCTGAGGGGCCGCAGCTCCTCGTCGGCCTTCTCCTCGTCGGAGGGGCCGGGGTCGGCGCCGGGGGCCTCGCTCTTCGGCGGCGCCGGCTCGGCGGCGGTGTAGCCGGTGGCCTCGACGGTCGCGATGAGCGCGGCGACGTCGATGTCGGCGTCGAAGGTGACCTTCGCCTTCTCGGTGGCGTAGTTGACGGTGGCCTCGACCCCGTCCATGCGGTTGAGCTTCTTCTCGATGCGGGCCGCGCACGAGGCGCAGGTCATGCCGCCGATGGCGAGCTCGACCTGAGCCGTGCCAGGTGTCGTCGTTGTCATGAGTACTGCTCCTCGTGTGTACGGGGCGGGGGCCGGGACCCGGGCGTGGTGGACGGGTCCCGGCGGCCGGGTTGATGCGGCTCAGGGCCTGCCCTAGGCGCGGCCGGTCAGCTCGTAGCCCGCGTCGTCGACGGCGGCGGTGATCGCCGCGTCGTCCGGCTCGCCGCCGGTGGTGACGGTGACGAGGCCGGCGTCGACGTCGACGTCCACGGAGATGACGCCGTCCAGCGCGCTGACGGACGTGGTGATCGCGGACTTGCAGTGGCCGCACGTCATGCCGGAGACGGCGTAGACGGTGACGGTGCTCTCGGCGACCGCGACCGCGGTGGCCGTGTCGGCGGCGTTGGTCGAGCAGCTGTTGTCAGGGGTGCAGCAGGAGCCCATGGCTTCCTCCTCGGTCGGTTCCTCGGACCTGGATACCCTCGGGGGGTATCCGGTTGTGAGTCCATGTATACCCCCCGCCGGTATCCGACGCAAGCAGATCCCCGGCTTGACTTGATACCCCCCAGGGGTATGGTGAAGTGCATCGAACGGTTACCGCGCCACCCCGCGCACCCACCCCACGTATCGGGAGAGCAGCCATGAACACCGGTCTGAAGATCACTGCCTATGCCGCCGCGCTCGCCGCGACCTTCGGGGCCGCGTACGGGGTCGGCACGGGCGTCGGCCCCGTCGAGGAGCCGAAGAAGGCCGGGCACGGCGACCACGCCGCCACCCCGGCTCCCACCAAGAGCCCGGCCGCCGCCGACGGCCACGCCGGCCACGAGGCGGGCGCGACCACGGACACGCCCGCCGCCGCCGCGAACCTCCCCGGCGGCCTCCAGATCTCCGACGGCGGCTACAGCCTCGCCCTGGAGACCCCGACCCCCGCCGTCGGCAAGAGCGTCCTGAAGTTCTCGATCAAGGACGCCGCCGGGAAGAAGGTCACCGCCTTCACCACCGAGCACGGCAAGGAGCTGCACTTCATCGTCGCCTCGCGCGACCTCACCACCTTCCGCCACCTCCACCCGGTGAAGGCCGCGGACGGCACCTGGACGACCCCCGTCGACCTGCCCGCCGCCGGCGGCTACAAGGCCTTCGCCGACTTCAAGCCCGCCGCCCCCGGCGCGCAGGGCCTCACGCTCGGCGCCGACCTCGCCGTGCCCGGCGCGTACGCCCCGAAGGCGATGCCGCCGGTCGTCCCGACCGCGACCGTCGACGGCTACCAGGTCCGCCTCGGCGGCACGCTCGACCCCGGCAAGGCCGGCGAGCTCAAGCTCACCGTCACCAAGGCCGGCAAGCCCGTCACCGACCTGGAGCCCTACCTCGGTGCGTACGGACACCTGGTCGCCCTCCGCGACGGCGACCTCGCCTACCTCCACGTGCACCCGAACGAGGGGGGCCCCGGCCCGGACGTCTCCTTCACCGCGACGGCGCCCAGCGTGGGGACGTACCGTCTCTTCCTCGACTTCCAGCACCAGGGCAAGGTCCGGACGGCGGCCTTCACGGTCACCGCGGGTGGCGGGAAGTCGCCCCTGCCGGCGCCCGGGACGACCGTTCCCGCAGCTGGTGAGGCCACGCACGGTGCGGGAGGCCACGCGCACGGCTAGTCTGGTCATTGGACTAGACCTGTAGCCGTCATTCATGGAGGAATGGGCAGCGATGAGCAACCGTGCAGTCCTTGAGGTGATCGCCCTCGACGAGGAAGACGCGGTCGCCGCCCAGACCGGCGGCGCCGACCGGCTCGAACTCGTCACCGACATGGCGGCGGACGGGCTCACCCCGTCCCGGGCCGGCTTCGCCGCCATCCGCGCCGCCGTCGACATCCCGCTGCGCGTGATGCTCAGGCTCACCGACGGATTCTCGGCCGGCGGCCCCGAGGGCATCGACGCCCTCGTGGCCCGCGCCACGGAGCTCCGCGAGGCCGGCGCGGACGAGTTCGTCCTCGGCTTCCTCACCTCCGACGGCGAACCGGACCTCGTCGCCGTCGAGCGCCTGATCGCCGTCCTCGACGGCGCCCGCTGGACCTTCCACCGGGCGATCGACCGCGCCGACGACCGCGACGGGCTGCGCAAGCGCCTCGCCGACCTGCCGGGCCTCGACACCTATCTCACGGCCGGCTCCGCCACCGGCGTCGACGACGGCCTCGCCACCCTCAAGGCCGAGGCCGCCCGCGCCGGCGAGCCCGGTTACGAGGCCCGGATCCTCGTCGGCGGCGGCCTGCGCCTCGACCACCTCCCCGAGCTGCGCGCGGCCGGCCTCGACGCCTTCCACATCGGCGGCGCGGCCCGCCCGCAGGGCTGGACGACCCCGGTCTCGGCGGACGCGGTACGGGCCTGGCGCGAGGCCGTCGACGCGTGACGCCTGCGGGCGGGCGGGGTTCGGACCCCGCCGTCGCGTGACGACCACGGGCGGGCGGGGCCCGGACCGCGTCGACGCGTGACGAACGCGCGGGGGCGAGGTTCGGACCCCGCCGTCGCGTGACGCCCGCGCGCGGGCGGGTTCGGACCCCGCCGAAACGCGACGCTCACGCCGGGCCGGGGCCCGGACCCCGGCCCCGACCCCGCACGGAAAACGCGTGGCCAGGGGCGGGGTGGGCTCGCTAGCCTCCCCGCCATGGCAGCCACCAAGATGCAACCCGACGAACTCGACATCGACACCGAGCTCGTCGAGCGACTCGTCGCCGGACGGTTCCCCGAATGGGCAGGACTGCCGGTACGGACGGTGGACTCGGCCGGGACGGACAACGCGATGTTCCGGCTCGGCGACGACCTCGTCGTCCGGCTGCCCCGCGTCCCGTACGCGGCCCACCACGTCGAGAAGGAGCAGCGCTGGCTGCCGCTGCTCGCCCCGCACCTGCCGCTGGACGTCCCCGTCCCGGTGGGGCGGGCCGACGCCGGCGCGGAGTTCCCGCTGCCCTGGTCCGTCTACCGCTGGCTCGACGGCGACGACACCTTCGACGCACCCCTCGCCGACCTCGCCCACGCCGCCGTCGCCCTGGGCCGCTTCGGCGCCGCCCTCCGCGCGGTCGACGCGACCGGCGGCCCGGCGTCCTTCCGCGGCGGCCCGGTCACCGACTGGGAGGAGGGCCACCTGCCGGGCGCGATCCGCGACCTCGGCGCCGACGGCACCGTCGACGCGGAACTCGCCACCGCCGCATGGGAGTCGGTCCTCGCGCTCCCGCAGTGGGACCGCGCACCCGTCTGGATCCACGGCGACCTGCTCCCCGGCAACCTCCTCGGCCGCGACGGCCGCCTCAGCGCCGTCATCGACTTCGGCGGCCTCGGGGTCGGCGACCCGGCCTGCGACACGATGCCCGCCTGGACACTCCTCACCGCCGGCACCCGCCCCCTGTTCCGCGAGGCCGCCGAGGTCGACGACGCGACCTGGGACCGCGGCCGGGGCTGGGCCCTGTGCTGGGGCCTGGTGACGGAGCACTACTACCGCGAGACGAACCCGGTCCTGGCCTCCGTCGCCCACCGCACGTGGTCCGAGGCGCTGCCCGAATTCGCCGCGGTCCGCGGCTGACCGCCGCCTACGCGGCGCAGGGCAAGGATCGCGCCACTCTCCTGCCCCGCCTCCCGGAACGATGTCGTCCACCGGCCCCCGCTGCCACACTCCGGCGCATGGCGGGGGTCGTGAACGTTCCGAAGGAGAACAAGGACCGGGTCCTGGCCCGGCGCTGGATGGAGCCGCGTGAGGACGCCGTCCTGCGCGACGTGCCCATCGTGATCCTCCAGGGGGTCAGGTTCTGGGGCGGGATCGCCGTCGGGGTCGCGATCAAATGGCCCCTCGTCGTGGGCGACGGCGCGCTGCTCCTGCTCTGGTTACGGGACGGCGGCCTGCGGCTGCTCCTCGTGCCGTTCCTGCTCCTCGTGACGGCGCCGCTGGTGACCGCCGCGTACCTCCTGACCGTCCGGCCGCCGACCGGGGGCCGGCTCGGCGACCGCCTGCGCGGCCCGCTCACGGCGGCCGCGGCGTTCCTCGGTCATCTCGTGCTGGTGGCCGGGGGCCTGGCGGCCATCATCTGGCTGGGAGCCGCCTACTTCGACAGGAACCCCGTCCTGGCGTTCGTCGCGATCCCGGTCTGCCTCTACGGGGTGGCGCGGGGCGTCGCGTTCCTCTGGTTCGCCGTCCCCGCGGTCTCGCGCCACATGTTCCGTACGGTCGAGATCCACCAGGCGCTCCCGGCGCTGATCACCGTGGTGGTCGCCTGGGAACTCGCCCTCCAGGACGTCCTCTTCCCACTGGCCCGCTGGCCGGGCGTCCCGGTCCTGCTGCCCCTCGGCGGCGCGACCGCCACGACGCTGATCGCGGCGATCGAGCTCTGGCGGCTGTTCGCCCGGCACGGCGTCCGCTTCCGCGTCCTCACGCGGACGCCCTCCCGTTTCTGACGGACACCCCGCGGGTCACGTCCGGTCCACAGGGCGTCCCGCGGGTCACGTCCGGTCCACAGGGCGTCCCGCGGGTCACGTCCGGTCCACAGGGCGTCCCGCCGGTCACGTCCGGTCCACAGGGCGCCCCGCGGGTCACCGCCGGTTCACAAGGCGCCCAACTGCTCGGGTACCGGCGCCGAGTGAAGGATCGTCAGGCCAGACACGGCACGGGTCAGCGCCACGTACAGCCGTCGCAGGCCCGTCCGCTCGTCCGGTTCGCCGTCGACGACCGCCGCCGGTTCGTCCAGGACCACGTAGTCGTACTCCAGGCCCTTCGCGAGCGAGGCCGGGACCAGGGTCAGCCGGGACTCGGCGGTCGTCTCCTCGCCGGGGGAGAGGTACGCGAGACCCGCGGCCGTCAGCGCCTCCGCCAGCGGGGCGATCCGCGCGTCGGCGGCGATCAGGCCGATCGAGCCCTCGTGGGCCAGGGACTCGACACAGGCCGCGACGACGTCCGCGTCCAGGGTGTCGGTCGCGCGGACGGCCAGCGAGCCCGGGTTCTCCCGGACCGACTCGACCGCCGCGAGCCCCGGCGACATGTGCGGGAGCAGCCGCGAGGCGTACGCGATCACCTCGCGCGGCACGCGGAAACCGGCGGTCAGCTCCTCCACGACCGCCTCCGGCTTGCCCAGGTGCCCGAGGGCCTGCGCCCAGCTCTCCGTCGCCCACGGGGTCGTGCCCTGCGCCAGGTCGCCCAGGACCGTCGCCGAACCCGTCGTGCAGCGCCGCCCCACCGCCCGGTACTGCATCGGGGACAGGTCCTGCGCCTCGTCGAGGACCACGTGCCCGAGCGAGTGGGTCCGCTCGACCAGGTCCCTGGTCTCGTCGATCAGCACCGCGTCCGCCGCCGACCACTTCGCCGTCTTCACGCTCCGGGCCGGCTTCGCCCACAGCAGCAGCTTCTGCTCGTCCTCGGTGAGCAGGCCCTCGGCGTGCTCCGCCAGGAACTCGGGGTCGCCGAGCAGCCGCAGCACGAGCTTCGCGGGCTCCACCAGGGGCCAGCACTCCTTCACGACGGCCTTCACCGCCGTGTTCCGCGCGACCGCGTTCTGCACCCGGTCGTCGGGCGCCTCGCCCGCCTCCTCCATCCGCACCAGGACCGCGTGCGCGATCCGCTGCGGAAGCGCCTCGCGGGCCGCCCCGTACCGGATGTCCCGGTCCAGCAACTCCCGCACCATCTCCTCGATCTCGTACGCGGGCACCCGCCACCGACGCGAGCCGCGCACCACCATCAGGGACTCCTTCGGCATCGCGACGTGCGAACGGACCGCGCGCCGCAGCACCTCCGCCATCCGGGCGTCGCCCTTGACGACCGCGGTCGCCGCCTCGTCCGTTCCCCGCACCTCGACATGCGCCACGAGGTCGTCGACCGTCGCCTGCTGGACCTCCAACTCGCCCAGGGCGGGGAGGACTTGCTCGATGTAGTGGAGGAAGGACCGGTTCGGCCCGATGACGAGGGTGCCGGTCCGGGCGAGCCGCTCCCGGTGCGCGTAGAGGAGGTACGCGACACGGTGCAGGCCCACGGCCGTCTTTCCGGTCCCGGGGCCTCCCTGCACGCACACCGTCCCCGAGAGATCGGCGCGGACGATCCCGTCCTGCTCCGGCTGGATCGTCGCCACGATGTCCCGCATGGGGCCGACGCGGGGCCGCTCGATCTCGGTCTGGAGCAGCCGGCTCGTGGTCTCCAGCTCCGTCGGGTCGGAGAGGTGCTCGTCCTCGTACGCGGTGAGCTCGCCGCCCGTGTACCCGAAGCGGCGCCGCAGCCCGACGTCCTGCGGGTCCTTCTTCGACGCCTGGTAGTACGGCTGCGACACCGGGGCGCGCCAGTCGATCACCATCGGGTCGCCGTCGGCGTCGTGGACGTGCCGCCGCCCGATGTAGAAGCGCTGCCCCTCCTGCGTGGTGTGCAGGTAGTCGAGCCGGCCGAAGAACAGCGGGGTGTCGGCGAGGTCCGCGAGCGCCTTGATCCGGTCCTCGATCTGCCGCCCGAGGACGAGCGAGTTGACCCAGTTCGCGGTGACGTCCTTGATGTCGAGCGCTTCCACGTCCTCGCGCATCGCGCGGAGGGCGGCGCGGGAGGAGGTCAGATGGGTGCGCTCACGCGCGAGCGGATCGAGCACGGGGTCGGAAACGGGCACGGTGAAGCCTCCGGGCAGGTGGATACACGGACACGACGAGGTGGCCGCCGGTTTCCGGCCGGGCAGCGGCTCTCCACGGAGGGAGGCGGGGAAGCTGGCGAGTGTAACTCCGCCGGGGCGCGAGGGTCGAATCGATTTCACTCCACCGGAAGCCCCTAAATCCGTAGGGGTCGGGGTCCGCCATGAGAGGGACCCCGGGTTCCACCCCCAGGCCGATGTGTTCGGAATGTCCGGATTCCATCATGGAGACATGACCGCGACGACCTTCACCCTCGTGACCACCGTTCCCCGACCCCGCACCCGCCCCCTCGCCACCGCGTTCCGCGCGATACGCGCCTTCGGCGGCGCGGCGGCCGGCGTCGTCCTCCTCGGCGACTACGGCCCGCCCGGGGCCGGTGTCAGGAACCCCCGCCCTGAGTACGCGCCCGGCCCCGACTGAGTACCCGAACGCCTGGTGGCCGCCCCGCCGCACCTGATGTGATCAGGGCATGGAGACGACGACCAGCACCACGGACACCCCCGGCCCGACCCCCTTCACCCTGCGCGTCACGGCGAGCTTCGGCCTGCTGCTCCTCGTGGCCTGCCTGGTGGCCACCTTCGCGGTCACCCTCCGCGACGCCATCGAGGGCGACGGTTCGGGCGGCTACTTCATCGAGGCCGGCTTCTGGGCCCTGGCCGCCGGAGCCGTGGCGGGCGTGGCGGCCCTGATCGTGCCCCGCCGGGGACTCGTCATCGCCCAGTACTGCCTGGCGATCGCGGGCCCGTTCCTGGCCCTGATGGACTGAGACCGAGCCCGCCCTCGGACAGGCTCAGGGCGCCAGCAGCTCGTCCGCGTCGACGATCCGGTACGCGTACCCCTGCTCCGCGAGGAACCGCTGCCGGTGCGCCGCGAAGTCCTGGTCGATCGTGTCCCGCGCGACCACCGAGTAGAAGTGCGCCTGGTGCCCGTCGGCCTTCGGCCGCAGCACACGGCCCAGCCGCTGCGCCTCCTCCTGCCGGGAGCCGAAGGTGCCCGAGACCTGGATGGCGACCGTCGCCTCGGGCAGGTCGATCGAGAAGTTGGCGACCTTCGACACCACGAGGACGCTGATCTCGCCCGTACGGAACGCGTCGAAGAGCTTCTCCCGCTGCGCGTTCGACGTCTCGCCCTTGATGACCGGTGCGTCGAGGTGCTCGCCGAGCTCGTCGAGCTGGTCGATGTACTGCCCGATGACGAGGATCTGCTGACCCTCGAACTTCTTCACCAGGGCCTCCGTCACCTTCCGCTTCGTCGCCGTCGTCGCACAGAAGCGGTACTTCTCCTCCGGCTCGGCCGTCGCGTACGCGAGCCGTTCGGAGTCGGTCAGGTTCACCCGGACCTCGACGCAGTCGGCGGGCGCGATGTAGCCCTGCGCCTCGATCTCCTTCCACGGCGCGTCGAACCGCTTCGGCCCGATCAGCGAGAAGACGTCGGACTCGCGCCCGTCCTCCCGTACGAGGGTCGCGGTCAGCCCCAGCCGCCGCCGCGCCTGCAGATCGGCCGTGAACTTGAAGACGGGCGCGGGCAGCAGGTGCACCTCGTCGTAGACGACGAGGCCCCAGTCCCGGGAGTCGAAGAGCTCCAGGTGCGGGTAGATGCCCTTCCGCTTCGTCGTGAGGACCTGGTAGGTGGCGATGGTGACGGGACGGATCTCCTTCTTCGTCCCGCTGTACTCGCCGATCTCCTCCTCGGTGAGCGAGGTCCGCTTCACGAGCTCGCTCTTCCACTGACGGGCGGAGACGGTGTTGGTCACCAGGATCAGCGTCGTCGCCTTGGCCTCCGCCATGGCCCCGGCCCCGACCAGCGTCTTCCCGGCGCCACAGGGCAGCACGACGACCCCGGAACCGCCGTGCCAGAAGCCGTCGACGGCCTGCCGCTGGTACGGCCGCAGGGTCCAGCCGTCCTCGGCGAGCTCGATCGGGTGGGCCTCCCCGTCGACGTACCCGGCGAGGTCCTCGGCCGGCCAGCCCAGCTTCAGCAGCGTCTGCTTGATCTGCCCGCGCTCCGACGGGTGCACGGCGACGGTGTCCTCGTCGATCCGCGCCCCGACGAGCGGCTGCACCTTCTTCGACCGGAGGATCTCCTCCAGGACGGGCCGGTCGGTGCTGGTCAGGACGAGCCCGTGGGTGGGGTGCTTGGAGAGCGTGAGCCGCCCGTACCGGTCCATCGTCTCGGCGATGTCGACGAGCAGCGCGTGCGGCACGGGATAGCGCGAGTACTCGACGAGCGCGTCCACGACCTGCTCGGCGTCGTGCCCGGCCGCCCGCGCGTTCCACAGCCCGAGCGGCGTCAGCCGGTACGTGTGGATGTGCTCGGGCGCCCGCTCCAGCTCCGCGAAGGGCGCGATGGCCCGCCGGCACGCCTCGGCGAGCTCGTGGTCGACCTCCAGGAGCAGCGTTTTGTCGCTTTGGACGATGAGAGGCCCATTCACGCGCGATCAGTCCTTCCGGCACCGTGCCGTTCCCGTAACGGCCAATCCTCCAGTCTGCCTGATACCCGCCTCTTGCCGCGATGCCGGCGTCACACCTGGTCGTCCGCCAGTTCCGCCACGCCCGTGATCCGGTGCAGGGGGTACGTACGGACCTCGTCGGCCGTGTGGTCGTAACCCGTCACGAAACCGCCCTCCACACGGACCGGGGCGAGGACCCGCTGGCTCGCCGCGCCCTCCGCGTTGACGTAGCCGATCCAGACCGCCGAGCCGGTCATCACGGCCGCCTGGACCGTCACCAGCGTCTCGGCCGCCGACGTGCGGGGCAGCGCCCCCGCGACCGTCGGGGTCGCGGGCTCCTTCCGCACCACCGTCGCCGCCCGGTCACCGGCCCGGATCGCCCGGACCGCCGCACCCAGGAGCGTGGCGTCGGGGACCGGCGGGCCGTCGGGGACGGGCACCGGGGCCGTACGGGCCGGAGTGCGGTACGCGTCGGCGCGGGCGATCAGCAGGTCGCCCTCCGCGGACTCGGCGGCCGGGGCGTACCCCATCGACCGCAGCCCGTCGAGCAGCGACCCCGGATCCGTCTGCGCGGCGAGCACCGTCGGCGCGATGCGGCGCAGCCCCAGGAGCGCGGACCGCCGGTCGGCCAGGATCTCGCCGAGCACGGTGTCGTCGTCGCAGCGCACGTACGCGGACGCCGCCCCCACCTTCAGATGGCCGTGACGTCTCGCGACGTCGTCGATCAGATAGGCGAGCGGCTGCGGGACGGGCGTCGTCGAGTGCTTCGTCAGGAAGTCGTGCAGCTCGGTCGCGGTCTGGCCGGAGTCGAGCGCGCGCCGCACGGAACCCGGCGTGAACCGGTAGACCGTCGCCCCACCCTTCGACTCCACGTCCGCGAGAACACCCAGCGCCTCCGCCAGCGGCCGCCGCAGCGGACCCGGCGCGACGGCCGTCAGGTCGGCCTGGAGCAGGACGTGGTCGACGGCCTCGGGCAGCAGCGGCGCCAGCAGCGTCGCCGCACGGGTCGCCGCCACCGACACCTCGACCCCGCCGCCCGGGTCGGTCGGCGACGCGGCCTCGGCCAGCGGCAGGTTGAGCAGCGCCCGCGCGGGACCGCAGAGCGCGCCGCGCCCGGTGAGCCCGAGCAGTTCGGCCTCCTCCAGGGTCCAGCGCGCCATCCGGGACCGCAGGTCGGCGGCGCCCGCCGAGGCGTGGCCCCCGGCGCCGCGCAGCGGCCGCTCCCAGCGCAGCCGGGCGAGCAGCGACTCCGGGTCGGCGGCGGCGCCCGGCGGGAGCGTCGCGAGCAGCAGCAGGACCCGGTGGCGGACCTCGGGCGCCGACGAGCGGTCGAGCTCAGGACCGAGGACGGAGAGCGTGCGGCCCTTCGTGTCCTGGCCGCCGACGAGCCCCGACGTGCGGGTCGCCGTCAGCCAGGGCGTGACGAGCCGCGCCCACCGCTCGGCGGGCGGCAGGTCCAGCCAGTCGTCGTAGGCGGGCGTCGGCGCGTACCGCTCGTCGGCCTCGCCGTCCGAGGCCAGCAGCCCCGCCGCGTAACCGAGCTCCAGCCAGAACGCGGCGATCGGCTCCGACACGTCGAGCAGCGCCGCGACCCGCTTGAGGTCCCGCACGGCGAGCCCGCCCGCACGCAGGACCGGCGGACCGCCCCGGTCCCAGGACTTCAGCAACTCCTCGATCGTCGCGAGCGCCACGTACGCCTGCCCGGCGGCGGCACCGTCCACGACCTGTGGGCGGTAGTCCCGCTGCACCACCGGCTCCGGCGGCAGCGGCTCCGGCAGCCGGTGCGCCCGCCCGCCCCGCAGATGCAGCGCCACCTCGCGCGGCAGCACCATCGTCCGCGGCGACACCGGAAGCAGCAGACCCCGGTCGCGCAGCCAGCGCACGGGAGGCGCCGGGTTCGCCGTCACCTCCCCGTACGGCGGACCCCACACCAGCCGGTCCAGGACCGCGAGCGCCTCCGGCGGCGCCGTGTCGAGCAGCGCGTCCATCCGGGCCCGGTCGGTGAAGAGCCCCGTCAGGACCGCCACCGCCGACACCGGATCGTGCGTCGACGTCAGCCCGGCCGCCGCGATGATCTCCTGCACCCGGCCCGGCGACATCCCGGACGTGGCCTCGGCGACCGTCGGCCCCAGCCCGGTCGGCGACGGATGCTGCGCCGACGGCGCGAGAAGCTCCCGCGCCGTACGGACGAGCCGCATCCGCTCGTCCTCGCCCCACACCAGCGCCTGCTCGCGCAGCATCGCGACCGCGCCGGGCAGCGCCGCCTCGATCTCCGGATCGCCCTCGTCGCCGGTGAGCAGCGAGCGGAGCACGGAGTACGGAGTCGGGTCCTGCGCCACGGCGAGCGCCTCCGCCGTCTGCAGGGCGAACCGGTCGAGCCGCTCGATCGCCCGCACCACCGAACCGCGCGTACCGGCACGAGTGGCCAGCTGTGTCAGGTCGTTCGGCACAGGACCCAGCAGGTCAGGCCGGGCGCGCAGCAGCGCGGCGAGGCCGTCGTCACCCCGTGCCCGCAGTGCTTCCGCGAGTGTGCGCGGCGCGGCAGCGGCGCCAGATGCTTCAGCCACGTGCGCCTCCAGGTCGAGCTCACCGGTCCCCATCCGCCCCACGTTAGCCCCTGCCCGCGCGCTAACGTCGGGGCGTACCGGGCGAACCGGCTGTGGAGGGGCACTGTGGGGATCGAGAGCGACCAGTTGGTCTACGACTATCTGAGCCGGGTCGGCGATCTGGCACAACAGCGCCAGTTGCCCGCGAGCGACCGGATGAAGCTGGTGTCGACCCTCCGGAACGAGATCGACCGCCGTCGCGCCACGTACGGGGAGGAGAGCCCGGCGGCGGTACGCGGCATCCTCGGCGCGCTGGGCACACCGGACGAGGTCGTGGAGCGGGCGGAGGACGCCCCGGGCGGCGGGACACCGGTGCCGCCCCCACGATCCGCCTCCCAGGGCCGCGGGACACCGGCCCCGCCCCCACGATCCGCGTCCCCGGGCCGCCGCACCAGGCCCGGGAAGCGGCCGTCCCCCTCGGTGCCGCAGCCGCGCGAGAGCGGCAGGGAACCGGACTGGTGGCGCACGGACACCACCGACACCACGGACGCCGACATCGACGGGCTCGACGCGCTCGACGCGCTCCGCGCCCCGGACATCGCCGGCGCGGTCCCGGGGTTCGTCGGCGGCATCGAGAGGCCGGACCTCTTCGAACCCCCGGCCCCCGAGGAGTACGACGACGAGGAGGACGAGGACGAGGAGTCCGCGCCGAGGCGGAGGTGGCGCCGCCTCGCCCGCGCGGTCCTGCGACGCAAGCCCGCCCCGGAGCCGGAGCACGCCGAGGGACCGGACGCAGCCGAGGACCCGGAGACCGCCGCCCCCACCCGCCGCCGCCTCGGGAACCCCTTCGTCCTCCTCGCCGCGCTGCTCCTGATCGGCGGCGCGGCCTTCGGCTCGCTCGTCGCCCTCGCCGCCGGCTGGCTCCTCGCGTGCGCCTCGCGCCGCCTGACCCCCGGCGAGGTCAAGGGCGCCGTCCTCGTCGTCCCCGGTCTCGCCGCCGCGACCGGCGTCGTCTGGCTGTGGGGCCGCGTCGAGGGCCGCTGGGGCGAGGCGGTGGCCCCCGGCGGCCCCGCGATGAGCGCGGCGATCTCCGAGACCTGGCCGTGGGTCCTGCGGGGCGCGGCGGTGGCCTCGGCACTGTTCCTGCTGTGGCGCTCCCGCAGGCACTGAGGCCGCGCCAGGGGGTGTCTTGCCGATCAGGCCGGGCTCGCGGGGCCCTGGGACCGCTCCCTGTTCCGGCCTGATCGCCCGGACACCCCCTACGACACCAAGTCGTCGGCGTGCCAGGGCGCCCCGGGCACCACCAGCGGCGAGCCCGTCACCGGATCGGGGACGACGACCGACTCCAGGCCGAACACGTCCCGTACGAGCTCCGCCGTCACGACCTCCGTCGGCGGGCCCTCCGCGACGACCCGGCCGTCCTTCATGGCGACGAGGTGGTCGGCGTACCGGGCGGCCTGGTTGAGGTCGTGCAGGACGAGGACCACGGTCCGGCCGCGCAGCCGGTTGAGGCGGCGCACCAGGTCGAGGACCTCCACCTGGTGGGAGATGTCCAGGTAGGTGGTGGGCTCGTCGAGAAGGAGCAGGTCGGTCTCCTGGGCGAGGGCCATCGCGATCCACACCCGCTGCCGCTGACCGCCGGAGAGCGCGTCGACGGAACGGTCGGCGAGCGCGGCGACGTCCGTGCGCTCCATGGCGTCGGTGACGGCCCGCTCGTCCTCCTCCGACCACTGCTTCCACCAGGCCTGGTGCGGCTGCCGGCCCCGGGAGACGAGGTCGGCGACGCTGATCGCCTCGGGCGCGACCGGCGTCTGCGGAAGCAGCCCGATCGAGCGGGCGATCCGCTTCGTCGGAATCCCGGCCAGCTCCTCGCCGTCGAGGAGGACGGCGCCGCCCGCCGGCTTGAGGAGCCGGCCGAGGGCCCGCAGGGTGGTGGACTTGCCGCAGGCGTTGGGGCCGACGATCACGGTCACCTTGCCGTCGGGGATCGCCAGGTCGAGCTCGTGCACGACGGTGCGGTCCTCGTAGGCGAGCGTCAGCTCGCGCGCGGTCAGCCTGCTGGTCATGCCTTTCCTTCCGTACGGCCCCGGACGATGAGCCAGATCAGATACGGGGCGCCGACCGCCGCCGTGAGGACGCCGACGGGCAGTTCGACGGGGGAGAAGAGCCGCCGGGCGAGCAGGTCGGCGACGACGACCACCACCGCGCCCGCGAGCGCGGAGCAGAGCAGCGGGATCTGCGCGGTCCGTGTCATGCGGCGGGCGATCTGCGGGGCGAGCAGCGCCACGAAGTCGACCGGTCCCGCGACGCCCGTCGCCACGGAGGCGAGGACGACACCGACGGCGACGAGCCCGAGCCGGACCCGGCCGAGCCGCACGCCGAGCGCGGTCGCCGTGGAGTCGTCGAGGGAGACCGTCCGCTGGGCGCGGGCGGCCCACAGCACGGCCGGCAGCATCAGGAGCAGCGTCCAGCGGAGGGGCGCGGACTCGTCCCAGCCGCGCCCGTTGAGGGAGCCGGTCATCCAGATCTGGGCCTGCTGGGCGACGAGGTAGTCGCCCTTCGTCATGAAGAGGGTGGTGAGGGACCGCAGCGCGATCGCGAAGCCGATGCCGATGAGGACGAAGCGGGTGGCGTGCAGCCCACCGCGCCAGGCGAACACGTACACGAGCGCGGCGGCGAGGACGCCGCCCGCGATCGAGAGGTACGGCAGCACGGTGTACGAGGTGAGGCCGAAGGTCATCGCGGCGACGGTGACGGCCCCGGCGCCCTGACTGATGCCGATGATGTCGGGGCTGGCGAGCGGGTTGCGGGCGACGGTCTGGATGAGGGCGCCCGCGACGCCGAAGGCGGCGCCGACGGCGAGGGCGACGACGAGCCGGGGCTCACGCAGCTCCTCCACGACGAACGCGGACGGCGACGGCTGCCCGAGGACGATCCGTACGACCTCCGAGGGGGCGACGAACCGCTCACCGACGCAGAGGTACGCGACGGAGGCGGCGACCAGGAGCAGGAGGAGCCCGCAGGCGACGAGGGCCGAGCGCCGATGGACCAGGAAGGACCCGCGCCCGGCACGCAGGAGCCCGTACCCGGCGGGCCGCACGGGAGAACCGGGTCGTACGGGAGGAGCGGGCCGGTCGGGAGGAGCGGGCTGCACGGGAGAAGCGGTGGCACTCACGCGGGCACCGCCTTCCGCCGCACCAGCGTGACCAGGAACGGCACCCCGATGAGCGCGGTCATCACCCCGGCGGGCACCTCGCCCGGCGGGAAGACGACCCGGCCGGCGACGTCCGCGACGAGCAGCATCACCGGCCCGATCAGCGCGGCCATCGGCAGCACCCAGCGGTGGTCGGAGCCGACGACGGCCCGCGCGATGTGCGGCACGGCGAGGCCGACGAAGGCGACGGGCCCGGCGGCGGCCACGGCGGCGCCGGTCAGGACCGTCGCGCCGAGACCGCCCACGATCCGTACGGTCGCGACCCGCTGACCGAGCCCCTTGGCGACGTCCTCGCCGAGCGCGAGCGCGTCGAGGCCGCGCGCCACGGAGAGCACGAGGACCGCGCCGATCAGCAGGAACGGCCAGATCTGGCCGACGATCTGGGCGTCGCGCCCGTCGAGCGAGCCGATCTGCCAGAACCGGAACTCGTCGAGCGCGGACGCTCTGGTCGTGAGGATGCCGGTGGTGACGGAGAGCAGCAGCGCGTTGATCGCGGCGCCGCCGAGCGCGAGCTTCACGGGTGTGGCCCCGCCGCGCCCGCCGGACGCGATGGCGTAGACGGCGACGGAGGCGAGCGCGGCGCCGCCGAAGGCGAACCACACGTACCCGCCGAGGCTGTGCACCCCGAAGAAGGCGATGGCGAGGACGACGGCCACCGACGATCCCTGGCTGATGCCGAGGATGCCGGGGTCGGCGATCGGGTTGCGGGTGATGCCCTGGAGCGCGGTGCCGGCGAGGGCGAGCGCGACGCCGACCATCAGCCCGATGAGGGTACGGGGGACGCGGAGCTGCCGTACGACCTCGGCGTCGTCGCCCGTACCGCCGTGCAGCAGGGCGTCGAGGACGGTCGAGGGGGCGATGGGGCGGGCGCCCACCGCGAGGCTGAGGAGGACGGCGAGCAGCAGGGCGACGACGGCCGCCGAGGTCGCGAGGACCCGTCTGGAGGGGAAAGCGGCTGGCATGGGGGACCCATCGGCGGACGTGCGGGGTTCGGTAAGGCTGGCCTCAGTGTAAGCAGCACGGATTATTCGAACGCGGGGCCCCGGGCGTCCCCGACAATGGCCCCATGACGATCACCGAGCAGCCCCCGCAGCCCCCGTCCTCCCCGCTGACCGTCGGCTTCGACCTGGACCTGACGCTGATCGACACCCGCCCGGGCATCAAGGCGGCCTTCGAGGCCTTCTCCGCGGAGACCGGCGCCGAGATCGACGCCGACCTGGTCGTCTCGCGCCTCGGCCCGCCGCTCGAACAGGAGATGGCGCACTGGTTCCCCGAGGAGCACGTCCCGGAGATGGTGGCCCGCTACCGCGCGCTCTACCCGGTGTACGCGATCGAGCCCTCGCGTCCGATGCCGGGCGCCCGGGACGCGATCGAGGCGGTGCGGGAGGCGGGCGGCCGCACGATCGTCGTCACCGCCAAGAACGGCCCGCACGCCGAGCTGCACCTCGCGCACCTCGGCATCGAACCCCACGCCGTCGCGGGCAGCCTCTGGGCCGAGGGCAAGGCGGAGGCCCTGCGCGCCCACGGCGCCCAGGTGTACGTGGGCGACCACGTCGGCGACGTCCGCGGCGCCGCCACGGCGGGCGCCCTCTCGGTGGCCGTGGCGACCGGCCCCTGCGCCCCCGACGAGCTCCGCGCGGCCGGCGCGGACGTGGTCCTCACGGACCTGACGGACTTCCGCGCGTGGTGGGAGGGCTACCGCGCCTGAACCGGCGCCCCCGCCCCCTGCCGGGCCTGCCGCCGCTGGGCCGCGATCGACCGCAGCACCCCGGCGGCTGCGACGAGGAACCCGACGCCCATGAGCATGGACACGGTGTACGCGACCGTGGGGAACGGCTCGGTCCCGAGGAACAGCGGAGCCACCGTGACCAGCGTCGCCACGGCACCGACGGCGAAGAGGACGACACCGACCTTGACGAGCCCGTCACCCGGGACGCTGTCGTCCACCGGCACGGCAGGGGTTTCACTACGCATCCCGCCAGGGTAGTTCCCAGGCCGGAGGAACACTTCGGCGGCGTCTTGTCAGGGACGTCGGGAGCACTAGCCTTGGTGCCGGCGGGTCGGGCGACCCGCTGTTTGCCATACCCAGCCATCCCCAGCGACGAGGACGAGGACGGACGTGCCTACCGGCAAGGTCAAATGGTTCAACAGCGAGAAGGGCTTCGGCTTCCTCTCCCGTGACGACGGCGGCGACGTCTTCGTGCACTCGTCGGTGCTCCCCGCCGGAGTCGACGCGCTGAAGCCCGGCCAGCGGGTCGAGTTCGGGGTCGTCGCCGGTCAGCGCGGTGACCAGGCGTTGTCCGTGGTGATCCTCGACCCGACCCCGTCCGTCGCCGCGGCGCAGCGCCGTAAGCCCGACGAACTGGCGTCCATCGTCCAGGACCTCACGACGCTCCTGGAGAACATCACGCCGGCCCTGGAGCGCGGCCGCTACCCCGAGAAGACCCAGGGCAAGAAGATCGCCGGCCTGCTGCGGGCGGTCGCGGACCAGCTCGACGTGTAGGACCCGGACCCGGTGACGTGAGCGGACCCGGGACCGGTCTCAGGGGAACGACAGCGCGTCCGGGCCGAGGGGCGGTACGAGTCCCTCGGCCGCGGCGCGGGTGAGCAGCCCGCGGACGGCCGCGTAGCCGTGTTCGCCCAGGTCCGCCGTGAACTCGTTGACGTAGAGGCCGATGTGCTGGTCGGCGACCTTCGGGTCCATCTCCTGGGCGTGCTCCAGGACGTACGGCCGGGAGACCGTCGGGTCGTCCCAGGCCATCCGTACGGATGTGCGGGCCGACTCGGCGAGCAGCCGCAGGGTCTCCTCGCCCAGGGAGCGGCGGGCGACGATCGCGCCGAGCGGGATCGGGAGCCCGGTCGTGGCCTCCCAGTGCTCGCCCATGTCGGCGAGGCAGTGCAGGCCGTAGCTCTGGTACGTGAAGCGGGCCTCGTGGATGACGAGCCCCGCGTCGACCTTGCCGTCGCGGACGGCGGGCATGATCTCGTGGAACGGCATGACGACGACGTTCCCGACGCCTCCCGGCACCGCCTCGGCCGCCCACAGCCGGAAGAGGAGGTACGCGGTCGAGCGCTCGCTCGGCACGGCGACCGTCTTCCCGGCGAGGTCCGCCCCCGTGGCCTCGTCGCGTGTCAGCACGAGCGGCCCGCAGCCGCGGCCGAGGGCGCCGCCGCAGGGCAGCAGCGCGTACTCGTCGAGGATCCACGGCAGCACGGCGTACGAGACCTTCAGGACGTCGTGGTCGTCGGCGCCGCCCTCCGCCCAGCCGTTGGTGACGTCGATGTCGGCGAAGGTCACGTCGAGCCGGGGGGCGCCCGGGACGCGGCCGTGGGCCCAGGCGTCGAAGACGAACGTGTCGTTCGGGCAGGGCGAGTAAGCGATCTTCAGTTTCATGGCGCCTCCACGAAGACGGTGGGGTGCAGGAGCGCGAACGTCTGCCGGAGGGCGGCCAGGGCCTCGCCGATGCGCCAGGCGGCGCGGTCACGGGGGCCGACGGCGTTCGACACGGCCCGGATCTCGACGACGGGCACGCCGTACGCGGCGGCGGCCTCGGCGACTCCGAAGCCCTCCATCGCCTCGGCGGCGGCCCGCGGGTGGCGTCCGGCCAGTTCGGCGGCGCGTCCGGCGGTGCCGGTGACGGTGGAGACGGTGAGGACGGGCGCGACGGTGTGCGGCCTGCCGCCGGCGGTGAGGGCGGCGGAGAGCGGGCCGGTCAGGGAGGGCGGTACGAGGTGCGTGGACCGTCCGAAGCCGAGCTCCTCGACGGTGAGGTACCCGTCGGGGGTGTCCGCGCCGAGGTCGGCGGCGACGATCGCGTCGGAGACGACGACGGTGCCGATCGGCGCGTGGGGTGCGAATCCGCCGGCGATTCCGGCGGAGACGACGAGGTCGTAGGGGGTGACGCCGCCGGTTTCCGCCAGGGAGGCGTAGGCCAGTGCCGTCCCGGTCGCGGTGGCCACGGCCGCGGGGCCGACGCCGCCGACGAGGACGTCGACGCGTGCCCCGCCCGGGTGGGCCCGGCCGAGGGTGAGGCCGCCCGGGAGCGACAGGGTCTCCGGGGCGTCGAGACCGAGGCCGGCGGCGACGGAGTCAGCCTCCGCCGCCACGGCCGTCACGATCAGGATCCGGTGGAGCACCGGCGGATCAGGAGTCCTTCTTCAGCTGGAAGTGCCAGATGCCGGTCAGCTTCTTGCCGGTGTTCTCGACGATGGTCACCTGGGTCTGGTCGGTGGCCTCGCCGGTCTGGCTGGAGAAGAAGGCGCTGGCCGGAATGGTCCGGTACGTCTTCGTGTACGGCTCGGGCTCGGCCTGCTGGCCGCCGAGGAAGATCGTCCAGCCGTGGTCCGCGATCTCGGGGTCGACCCCGAAGCGGACCTTGTCGTCCATCGCCACGGTGATGGACTTCTCGGCCTTCTTGTTGAGGCACTGCTGGATCTGCGACTCCTTGATGGCGTCGCCGTCGTTGTAGCAGGCGGCCTCGGAGTGGATCGAGTCTGTCCCGACCGTCACGGTCGCGATCGGAGTCGGCTTGTCGCAGGCGGAGAGTACGAGGAGCCCGGCGGAGACGGCCCCGAGGGCGACGGCGGCCCGGCGGCGCGAGCCGGAGAAGAACGCAACGGTCATGAGCCGAAGGCTATCGGGCCGCCGCGCCCGCGCCACGCGGGGGTACGGCGTGCCGCCACTCCGTGACCTCGGGAGACCCGATGAGGCCCCCCGTAAGACATCGGCGACTAGGCCACCTGGGGGCGCGGCTGTCCCCCTGGCCGTTCGAGAGACCTACGGCTTTGCGCCCCCGGGGCCTTAGACCTATGGCTTTGCGCCCCCGGGGCCTTCGAGCGTCCCCGCGGCTACGCCACCCGGTCCTTCGAACGGCCTTGCGGGCCTTGGGGGCCGGGCGGCCGGCGGGCCGCGGTGAGGAGGCCCCGGACCGCGAGGAGCGCGCCCAGCGCCAGGATCCCGGCCGCCACGGCCATGCCCAGCGTGCCGTTCAGCGGCAGCGCGATGCCGATCCCGCCGCCCACCACCCACGCCATCTGCAGCGCCGTCTCCGAGCGCGCGAACGCGGACGTCCGCACCACCTCCGGCACGTCCCGCTGGATCAGCGCGTCCAGCGACAGTTTCGACAGGGCCTGCGTGAGGCCCGCGACCGCGCCCAGGACGGCGACCATCAGGCCGCCGAAGAAGATCGCCGCGCAGATCGCCGTACCGCACACCACGCTGATCATCGTGGCGATGATCACCTCGGGCCCGTGGCCCCGGTCGCGCAGGAGCGAGCCGGCCGCCGTGCCGCACGCGTTCCCCACGCCCGCCGCCACGCCCACGATCCCCAGGGAGACGGCGGCGCTCTGCCCCGACAGCGGGTGCTCGCGCAGCAGGAACGCCAGGAAGAAGATCAGGAAACCCGACAGCATCCGCTGCGCCGCGTTCGCCTCCAGGCCGTGCAGGACGGACGGGCCGACCGTCCGCAGACTCGGCTTCCGCTCGCCGTGCGTCAGCAGGTGCGCCCGCCGTTCACCCTTCGCCGAGTCCACCTTGGGCGGCATCCGCAGCGCCCAGAACGCGCCCAGCAGGAACAGCGCACACGCCCCGTACAGCGGATACCGGGGCCCGATCAGCTGGAGTCCCGCCCCGATGGGCGCGGCGATCCCGGTGGCGAGCAGCCCGGCGAGGGTGACCCGGGAGTTCGCCTTCACGAGCGAGAACCCCGGTGGGAGCAGGCGCGGGACGACCGCGCTGCGCACCACCCCGTACGCCTTCGAGGCGACCAGGACGCCCAGCGCCGCCGGGTAGAGCTCCAGGCCGCCGGTGGTGACCGCGCCCGACATCATGATCGCGAGGACCGCGCGGGTCAGCATCGCGCCCGCCATCGCCGCGCGCCTGCCGTGCGGGATGCGGTCCAGGAGCGGGCCGATCACCGGGGCGAGCAGGACGAAGGGGGCCATGGTGACGGCCAGGTAGAGCGCGACGCGGCCGCGGGCCTCGTCGGTGGGGACGGAGAAGAAGACCGTGGAGGCGAGGGCGACGGTGATCATGACGTCACCGGCGCCGTTCACGGCATGCAGCTCGATGAGTTTGCCGAGCCCCGATTCGCCCGCGCCGTGGGCGTGAGTGGCTTTACGGATGCCTTTCGCGGTCCCGGTGAAGGGCAGGTGCAGGGCGCGTCCGACCGTCCGGCCCGCTCGGCGGAGCGGTCCGGCATGATCTTCGGATCGTGCGGGGGACCGTGCGGCTGCCACTCCGTCATAGTGCCCCACCGGCGCGCCGGACGAACCGTGGCGCGGCGAGGGCGGCGGATTTCGGCGGCGGTTCGGAGCCGGTCCGGCGGCGGTTCGGCGGCGGTTCGGCGGTGGTTCGGAGACGTCGCGGAGCCGGTTTCCGTGTCGGTACGGAGCCGTCCGGCCGCGGTACGGAGCCGGTCCGGCACCGGTCCGACGCCGGTACGGAGCCGGTTTCTCCCGCTCCGAAACGGGTCCCGCGCGGCGCCCTACCCGTGTGGGACCAGGGCACCGGGTGGGTCGCGCGGCCCCCGGGGCCGTCCGCGATACGGGCCACTTGGGGCGGGCAGGTGGGCGGAGGCCCGCGAACGGGGTAGCGTGCGTAGCGCGTCACCGGCGGAAGCTCTCGGCCGCGCGCCTCTTCGGCATCCCGCAGAATGGATGACGTTAGGTGTGCCCGAGACACGCGAGACAAGTCGGGTGCGGACGTCGATGCGGCCCCCTGGTCCGCTCCGCCCGCCGCCCGTGGCTTCGCTCCCGCCCCTCGGCCGGCGCACCCGTGAGACGGCGTAGGAGAGAAGCGAGACCTGTGAGTGCTGCGACGACGCGAAGCGGTACCCCGCGTACCCCGCGAGCCACGCGTATCCCCGACCGCCTGTGCGTCGAGGCGGTAGACCTCGCCAGGGAGGCCGCCGAGGAGGCGGCCGCGCCCGGCATCGTAGGCGCGCACGTCGAGGTCGTCGCGGAGGGCGACCGGGTCGTCACGCACTTCTTCGAGTGCAAGGAGCCCGGCTACCGCGGCTGGCGCTGGGCGGTGACCGTCACCCGGGCATCCCGCGCCAAGAACGTCACGCTTGACGAAACCGTCCTGCTGCCCGGCTCCGACGCCCTCCTCGCCCCCGAGTGGGTGCCGTGGAGCGAGCGTCTGCGCCCCGGCGACATGGGCCCGGGCGACCTGCTGCCCACCGAGCAGGACGACCTGCGTCTCGAGCCCGGCTACTCGGGCGAGGACGCGCCGCCGCCGAACTCGGTGGTCTCGGAGGAGCTGGCGGAGCACCTCGACACCGAGGACGCCGAGATCGTCTCCCGTACCCCCGCGCGGGGCACCGTCGCCTCGGTCGCCGAGGAGCTCGGGATGCGCCGGGCCCGGGTCCTCTCCCGGTACGGCCTGCACGTGGCCGCGGACCGCTGGGACGAGGCCTTCGGCGCGAAGACCCCCATGGCCCAGGCGGCGCCCGCGTCCTGCGAGTCCTGCGCGTTCCTGGTGCCGATGGCCGGCTCCCTGAAGCAGGCGTTCGGCGTCTGCGCCAACGAGTTCTCCCCGGCGGACGGCCGGGTCGTCTCCCTCGCGTACGGCTGCGGCGGCCACTCGGAGGCCGCGATCATGCCGAAGCCCCCGCGCCCGGCGCCCCCGGTGCTCGACTCGATGGCCTCGGACGTCTTCCCGCTCCGCCCGGCCAAGGACTCCGGCTCGACGACGGAGCCCGACGACTCCTCCGAGGACCTGGGCCACTCGTAGCCTCCCGGGGCGTCCGGGGTGTGCTTCCGCACGCCCCGGGGCAGGGACGTGCCCTGGCGGCCGGGGTGGGGCGGAGCGCGGTACCTTCGGGCCCCGGACCTTCGGGTCCGGGAGCGTCACCGCCCCGGTGGTCGCCCCGATCACCGCCCCGCAGAGTGGAGTCAGACGTGAGCGTCAGCGTCCGGACGACGACCGACGGAACCGATCCCTTCGGCACCGCACGGCTGCGGCGGGGCGTTCTCGACGCCTGGGGCGCCTCACCCGCCCGGTTCCGGGAGGACGCCAACGCCGAGGAGGACCTCGCGCTCGGCGGCTACCGCGACCGGCTCGTCGTCGAACTCGCCCAGAACGCCGCCGACGCGGCCCACCGCGCCGGCGTCACCGGCCGTCTCCGTCTCACCCTGCACGCGGCCGACGACGAGAGCCCCGCGATCCTCGCCGCCGCCAACACCGGCGCCCCGCTGGACGCCGGCGGCGCCGAGTCGCTGTCCACGCTCCGTGCCTCCGCCAAGCGCGAGCAGGGCCCCGGCGCCGTCGGCCGCTTCGGTGTCGGCTTCGCCGCCGTCCTCGCCGTGACCGACGAGCCCGCTGTCCTCGGCCGGCACGGCGGCGTCCGCTGGTCCCTCGCGGAGGCCCGCGAACTCGCCGCGGAGTCCGCCCGGTACAGCCCGGGCCTGGGCGACGAACTGCGGCGCAGGGACGGCCACGTACCCCTCCTGCGGCTTCCGCTGCCCGCCGAGGGCACCGCGCCCGACGGCTACGACACGGTCGTCGTCCTCCCGCTGCGCGACACCGCCGCCCGCGATCTCGCCGAGCGGCTCCTCGAATCGGTCGACGACGCGCTGCTCCTCACCCTCCCGGGTCTCGCCGAGATCGTCGTGGAGACGGCCGAAGGGGTGCGGACCCTCCGCCGCGCCGAGGACGACGGGTACGTACGCATCGAGGACACGGAGACCGGAACGCACCGCTGGCGGACCGTCTCCCACAACGGGCCCCTCGACGCCGAACTCCTCAAGGACCGCCCGGTCGAGGAACGGCTCCGCCCCCACTGGTCCGTGACCTGGGCCGTTCCCGTGGACCCCGAGGGAGCTCCGCGCTACCCCCGTACCGAGCCCGTCGTGCACGCCCCCACGCCCACCGACGAGCCCCTCGGCATCCCCGCCCTCCTCATCGCCTCCCTGCCGCTGGACACCGCGCGGCGCCACCCGGCGCCCGGCCCGCTCACCGACTTCCTGGTGCAGCGCGCGGCCGACGCGTACGCCGAACTCCTCGCCGACTGGCACCCGGTGACGACCTCGACCCTGGACCTCGTGCCCGGCCCGCTCGGGAAGGGCCCGCTCGACGGGGCGCTGCGCGAGGCGATCCTGGACCGGCTGCCGAGGGTCGCGTTCCTGGCGCCCGCCGCCCCCTCCGAGGAGCTCCCGGCGCTCCGCCCGATCGAGGCGGAGGTCGCGGAGGGCGCGGGTGCCGAGACCGTCGACGTCCTCGCCGAGGTGTTCCCGACGCTCCTCCCGGCCGGCCTGGAGCGGCGCCCCGAGCTGCGCACGCTCGGCGTGGGCCGCGTGCCCCTGACGGAGGCGATCGACCGGCTGGCCGGTGTGGACAGGGCCCCGACGTGGTGGTGGCGCCTCTACGGCTCCCTGGCCGGCGTCGACCCGGACCGCCTGACGGGTCTCCCGGTGCCGCTCGCGAACGACTCCGACGGGGAGGACGTCCGGATCCGCACGACGATCGGCCCCCGCCAGGTCCTGCTCCCGCAGGACCGGACGCCTGCCGAGCTGACCCGCCTGGGCCTGAAGGTGGCCCACCCGGAGGCGGCGCACCCACTCCTGGAGAAGCTGGGCGCCCTCCCGGCCACGCCCCGCGCGATCCTGACGACCCCGCAGGTGCGGGCGGCGGTAGCGGCCTCGCTGGACGCGGGCGAAATCTGGGACGAGGACGCGGACGCGCTGGACGCGGAGGAACTGGCGGAGACGGTCCTGGCCCTGGTCAGGGACGCGGAGCTCGACCCGGGCGAGGAGCCCTGGCTCGGCGCGCTGGCCCTGCCCGACGAGGACGGCGAACTCTCCCCGGCGGGCGAGCTGGTGCTCCCGGGCTCGGCCTTCGCGGCGGTGATGCGCGAGGACGAACTGGCCTACGTGGACGCGGACCTGGCGGCCCGCTGGGGCGAACGCCCCCTGGCGGCCTGCGGGGTTCTGGCGAACTTCGCCCTGGTCCGTGCGACGGACCTGGTCCTCGACCCCGACGAGGTCGAGCCCCGGGAGGGCGACTACCCGGAGCCGGACGACGCCGGGCTCCTGGACGCGGTCGACGTGTGGTGCGAGGACGTCCTGGACCGCCTGCCGGAGTCCCCGGTGCCGCCGGTGGCGACGGAGATCGTGGCGGTGCGGGACCTGGACCTGGTGGACGACGAGGCCTGGCCGCAGGCCCTGGCGCTCCTGGCGCGGCCCCCGCTCCGTGACGCCCTCACCCAGCCCGTACGGATCCTCCTCCCGGACGGCACGACGGAGACCGTCCGCTCGTACACGGCGTGGTGGCTCCGGGACCACCCGGTCCTGGACGGCCGCCGCCCGGCAGGCCTTCGGGCGGAGGGCTCGGACCCGCTCCTCGTCGGCCTGTACGACTCCGCGGACGCGACCGGCTTCGACGACGAGCAGGTCCTGCGGGCGCTCGGCGTCCGTACGTCGGTGGCGGCGCTCCTGGAGGAGCCGGGCGGCGCGGCGGAGCTCCTGGCCCGCCTGGCGGACCCGACCCGCGAGGTCACGGCCCCCCAACTGCACGCCCTCTACACGGCCCTGGCGGACCTGGACCCGGACCAGGTCACGCTCCCGGACGAGCTGCGGGCGGTGGTGGACGGAGAACTGGTGGTGGTGGACGCGGCAGAAGCCCTCGTAGCGGACGCCCCCGACCTCCTCCCCCTCACAGGAGACACCCCCCTCCTCCCGGTCGCGCCGTCCCGCGCGGCGGACCTGGCGGAACTGCTCCAGGTCCGCCGTCTGAGCGAGACGGTCGAGGCGGAGGTGACGACGGTCGGCGAGGAACACGAGGTCCCGCCCTCGGTCCACGCCCTCCTGGGCCCGGCGACCCCGTCCTCGTACATCGAGCACGAGGAACTCCGTGCGGGGGGCGTGGAACTGGACTGGCGGGTCACCCCGGACGGCATCCTCCACGCCTCCACCCTGGAAGGCGTGGCAGCAGGCCTGGCCTGGTCGGCATCCCAGTGGCCCCGCCGCTTCGAGGTAGCGGCCCTCCTGGAGGACCCGTCCCGCACCACGGAACTGGCGAGGGACCGCTGGTTCGACTGAGCCGGGCCCGACAGGCGAAGGTTCCGGACGGCCTCCGGCGGAGGCTCAGGGGGCAAACGTCTCCGACGAGCCCGGGGCGGGGCGCCGGGTGTGACCGCTTCCGGCGAGCTTCTGGCGGGGCCGCCCCCTTCCCGAGTGTGGCGGCCTCCACCACCGCGTCAAGGGCGCTCCCGTCGGTCGCGTCGGCGAAGCCGATGGCCTACGGCCACCCTTGACCCGGCGGCGGAGGCCGCCTGTTCACACGCGGGGGGCGGCCGGGGGCGTGGCCACGCGGGGGCCCGGGCAGTGTCCGGGGTCGGACGGCGGGTGGCAGGCCGGTGGGTGGGTGCTTGGCTAGCGGCCGAGGCCGGTGGGCACGTTCGGTCGGTTCGGGGTGCGCGGCTGTTGAATGGGGCGGCCCGGCGGCGCTTAGCGAGTCACGGCCGGTTCGTTGGCGGGGATTCAGGCCCCGCTGGTCTGTCTTGGTGGGTGGTGGTGCTACTGGCGAGACATTCGTGCACTTCCTCGGCCCGAAGAGGGCGATGCACCCCCTTTGCCCCCTTTCCCTCTTACCTTCAGGCCTGCTACTCGGAGTAACTTCGGGTTAGGTATGTCTCCACCCGCCGGGAGTGACCAGCGGGGCCTGAATCCCCGCCGACCGACGGCCGCGACCCCGCTAAGCCTTGCCCGGCTGCCCCATTCAACGACCGCGCACCCCGAACCGACCGAACGTGCCCACCCGCCTCGGCCGCTAACCGAGCCCCCACCCACCGGCCTGCCACCCGCTCACGCGACCCCGGCCGCTGCCCGGGCCCCGGCGACCCCGGCCCCCGGACCGCCCTCCGAGAGTTGTTGCGCGGCTTCCGCCGCCGGGTCAAGGGTGGCCGTAGGCCATCGGCTTCGCCGGCTTGCCCTTGACGCGGTGGTGGAAGGCGCGACTCTCGGAAAGAGGGCGGTCCCACCAGAAGCCCAGTGGAAACGTCCACCCCAGGGCCCCCGCCGGGGCGCGGCAGACCGCGCCCCGGTCGGGCTCGACGCCCTTATAAGAAGGTGGGAAAGACATCTCCAACCCGCCCTCCCGCTCCCCAACTGGCCTTGCCACACGTTCGGGTGAAGGAGTGTCCGCTGTGCGGACGGATGCGGTACGGTCGGCCGCAGCAATGGCATATGCAAGGGCGTATGCAACTCGGCCCCCGGCAGGACTGGCATCCTGACGAGGGCCTGACCAATCAGGAAGAGAACGCTTCCCCATGGCTTGTCCGCAGTCTAACGCGGTCGTGTCCGCGTACCCCGTTCCGTTCGAGATCCCCGTCGACGCGCCCCGCTCCGGGGTGATCCGGGTGCGGTTCCGGCATACCGACCGGTTCACGATCATCGGCAATCACCTCGCCCAGCACCCGAGCCTGTCGGCCGCGGCTATCGGGCTCGGCGTGCACATCCAGTCGCTGCCCGAGGGCGCCGACTGCACCGTCAAGACGCTCACGAACCGGTTCACGGAAGGTGAGATCACCATCCGACGCGCGCTCAACGAGCTTGTGGTGGAGGGGTATCTGGAGCGGCACCGCGTTCCGCTCGGGGGTGGGCGGTTCGCCACGCGGATCGTGTCGTACGACAAGCCCGGGTGCGGGCTGCCGGTACGGCGCGCGGCGGCGCCCGTCGAGCCCGAGCCCGAGCCGGTACCGGCAGAGCCCGTACCGGACGACGTGCCGTTCCCGGAACCTGCCGACCTCCCCTGCGGGCCCGCCGTCGGCCTTCTCGCGCGGCTGCGGACCGTCGACTCCCGGCTCCTGCTGCCCTGGCGGGACGTCCTGCGGCTCGCTCCCGCCGTCGAGCGGTGGCTGGCCCGGTCGGCGACTCCGGCCCAGGTCACGCGTACGCTCACGGCCGGCCTGCCGCCCGCCCACGTGCCCATCCACCACCCCGGACGGTTCATCGAGCACCGCCTCGGCGCGCTGATGCCGCCCCCGCTCTCCGCCGCGCCGCCGCCGGCGGCGGCCGAGGGGCCCGCGCCGCTGATCACCTGCGACGGGTGTGACCGCGCCTTCCGCAGCCACGATCCCGACGCCGTGTGTGCCGACTGCCAGGCGGCGGCGGCCGACTGAGCCCCCGGGCTGTCAGCCCCTGGGCCGTCAGCCCGGGCCGTCAGGCCTTGCGGCGGCGGGTGAAGAAGACCGCCGCCGCGCCGAGAACCACGATCGCGCCGCCGACGACGGCGAGGGTGGTGGTGGCGCCGGAGGAGCCGGTCTCCGCGAGGTTCTCGCCGGGTGCCGGAGTGGTGGGCGCCGTGGTGGTGGGCGTCGGGGCCGGGGCGGAGGAGGTCGTGGTCGTGGGGGCGGGCGTGGCAGTGGGGGTGGGGGTTGCGGCCGGGGTCGACGTCGACGTCGTGGGTGACGGCGTCGCGGTCTGCGTCGGCTGGGTGCTCGCGCCCTGGATCTTGAAGGCGTCGTTGCCGTTCGACGTCGCCCGGCAGTCGACCTCCTTGCCGGTGTCCGGGAAGCGGTAGACGTCCGCGAAGCCGCCGATGAAGGCGAACTCGACGAACATCGGATCCTGGGGGAGCGGGCCGGACTTGACGCGCAGGTCGTAGTCCTTGGTCTCGCCGGCCTTCAGCGACGGGATCACGTCGATGTTCTTCGACCCCATGTCCAGGAGGTCGTGCCAGCTTCCGTCGGCGGCCTTCATCTGGAACTGGAGGTACTCGAACGTCGGGTCCTCGAACTCGGCCTGGCGCCAGGGGTACGCCGTCACCTCGACGTCCGACAGGTCCTTGTCGCCGATGTTGGCCACCGAGCCCTTGATCGGCTGCCAGTCGCCGCCCACGAGAACCGGGTCGGTGACCTCGACCTTCGCGACGAGCGACTTCTGCTCGTAGTCCCCGTTGGCCGTCGACACCTCCGTGCAGGAGGGCAGTCGGGCCGGGGCCTCCGCCGCGTGGCCGGCGGGGGAGGACAGGAACAGGGCGGCGGTGGTGAGGGCCACGATGGCGGTCGGGCGGATCTTCATCAGGAGTTACCTCTCACGGGTGTCCGCTGACACCCCGGGTGCGACAGTCGTTCGTAAGGACGACTGCCGAGACTCCTGAAGGGTTGCGCCCCGCACGGCGTTCGTGTCGGCACCCACGCCCGGCACCCACGCCCGGCACCGATGTCCCGCGCCTCGCGGCTACGTCGGGAACCTCTTGCTCACCCAGCGGTACGACACCTCCAGGAGCACCCCTCCCGCCGCCGCGATCACGACCGCCGCCCACGGCATCGTCGTGCCGACCAGTTTCAGGGCGAAGAAGTCCTGGAGCCAGGGGACGACGAGGACCAGGACGAAGGCGCCGGCCATCGTGGCGACCAGGGTGAGGCGCCACCACGTATAGGGGCGGGCGATGATCGCCAGGACCCACATGGAGACCAGGAAGAGGGTGAGGGTGGCCGCGCTCGTCTCCGCTTCCAGGGCGCCTTCGCCGGTGTAGTGGTGGCGGGCGAGGAGGTACGTGGTGAAGGTGGCCGCCGCCGCGATGACGCCGCCCGGGATCGCGTACCGCATCACCCGCCGGACGAAGTTCGGCTTCGCCCGTTCCTTGTTGGGGGCGAGGGCGAGGAAGAAGGCCGGGACGCCGATCGTCAGGGTGGAGAGGAGCGTGAGGTGGCGGGGGAGGAAGGGGTACTCGACCTGCGAGCAGACCACCAGGACGGCCAGGAGCACCGAGTAGACCGTCTTGGTGAGGAAGAGGGTGGCCACGCGGGTGATGTTGCCGATGACCCGGCGCCCTTCCGCCACCACCGACGGAAGCGTCGCGAAGGAGTTGTTCAGGAGGACGATCTGGGCCACCGCGCGCGTCGCCTCCGAGCCCGAGCCCATCGAGACGCCGATGTCCGCGTCCTTCAGCGCCAGCACGTCGTTCACGCCGTCGCCCGTCATCGCGACCGTGTGGCCGTGGGACTGGAGCGCCGCCACCATGTCCCGCTTCTGCTGCGGGCTGACCCGGCCGAAGATCGCGTTCTCGTCGAGGATCTTCGCCATCTCCTCCCGGTCCGTGGGGAGCGTGCGGGCGTCGACCGTGCTCTCGGCGCCCGGCATGTCGAGCTTCCCGGCCACCGCTCCCACCGAGACCGCGTTGTCGCCCGAGATGACCTTCGTGGCGACGTTCTGGTCGGCGAAGTACGCGAGGGTGTCGGCCGCGTCCGGCCGCAGCCGCTGTTCCAGGACGACGAGCGCGGTCGCCCGGGCGCCGGCGGTCACCTCGGGGGCGTCGAGCTCGTGGACCGTACGGGCGAGGAGGAGGACCCGGAGGCCCTGCTCGTTGAGGTGGTCGATCTCCGTGAGGGTCGGGTCCCCGGTCGGGAGGAGGACGTCGGGGGCGCCCAGCAGCCACGTCGAGTTCTCGCCGTTGCCTTCACTGAAGGCCGCCCCGCTGTACTTGCGCGCCGAGGAGAACGGCAGTGACTCCGTGCAGCGCCAGTCCACCGAGTCCGGGTAGGCGTCGATGATCGCCTGCAGGGAGGCGTTCGGGCGCGGGTCCGATTCACCCAGCGCGCCGAGGACCTTGCGTACGTACTCCTCGTCCGAGCCGTTGAGGGGACGGAGCTCCGTGACGTCCATGCCGCCCTCGGTCAGCGTGCCCGTCTTGTCGAGGCAGACGACATCGACGCGGGCGAGGCCCTCGATGGCCGGGAGCTCCTGGACGAGGCACTGCTTGCGGCCGAGGCGGATGACGCCGATCGCGAAGGCCACGGAGGTGAGGAGGACGAGGCCCTCGGGAATCATCGGGACGATGCCGCCGACCGTGCGGGCGATCGAGTCCTTGAGGTCGTTGTCCTTGACGACCAGCTGGCTGAGGATCAGCCCGATCGCGGTCGGGACCATCATCCACGTCACGTACTTGAGGATCGTGGAGATGCCGCTGCGCAGCTCGGAGTGGACGAGGGTGAAGCGCGAGGCCTCCTCGGCGAGCTGCGCCGCGTACGCCTCGCGGCCGACCTTGGTGGCGGTGAAGGCGCCGCCGCCGGCGACCACGAACGAGCCGGACATCACCGGGTCGCCGTGCTGTTTCACCACCGGGTCCGCCTCGCCCGTGAGGAGCGACTCGTCGATCTCCAGGCTGTCGGCCTCGGCCACGACCCCGTCGACGACGCACTTGTCGCCCGGGCCGAGCTCGATCAGGTCACCGAGGACGATCTCGGAGGTGGACAGCTCGGCGGCGGCGCCGTCGCGCCGGACGGTCGGTTTCGCCTCACCGATGACCGCCAGACCGTCGAGGGTCTTCTTGGCGCGGAGCTCCTGGATGATGCCGATGCCGGTGTTCGCGATGATCACGAAGCCGAAGAGGCTGTCCTGGATCGGCGCGACGAAGAACATGATCACCCACAGCACGCCGATGATCGCGTTGAAGCGGGTGAAGACGTTGGCCCGGACGATGTCGGTGGTCGAGCGCGAGCTGCGCACGGGTACGTCGTTGACCTCGCCGCGTGCGACGCGCTCGGCGACCTCGGCGGAGGTCAGCCCGGCCGGGCGGTGCACGACGGGCGGCTCCACCGCCTCGGCCTCGCTGCCGTCCGTGTCGATCTTCGCCCGCTGAGTCATGTTTTCGACGGTACGACCGGAACGGGTCGGTCACCTGCCGAGGAACGCGAAGATCGGACCGGGGGAGGACGGGAATCGTCCTGTGGCACTACGCGGGCCCTGAGGGCCGTGGCCTGTGCGGGGGCCTGGGTCCGTGGCGCCGCGCGGGTCCCTGAGGCCTGTGGCGCCACGGACCCAGGCCCCTGAGGCCTGTGGCGCCGCTCGGGTCCTACGCGTCCGGTGCCCGCTCGTCCGAAGGCGCCGCTTCCGCCGAAGGTGCCGCTTCCGCCGGCCGCGTCGCTTCCGCCGACCGTTCCGCCTCGTGCCGCTTGATCGCCGCGTCACGCCCCCGTACGTACCAGATGCCGATCAGGCCGAGCCCGGCACCCGCGAGGCAGGTCCACACCCACCAGGTCAGGTCCCGGTCGTCGAACCAGCCGTAGAAGGGGACCTGGACGAGGAAGAGGACGAACCAGAGGATCGTGCCGCCGGTGATGGTGGCGACTACGGGCCCTTCGAGGGGCTCGGGTGCCGCGTGCTTCGGTGTCCACTTCGCCATGGGCTCAGTCTAGGTGGCGGAAATTCGTACCCACGCATGGTCTACGCGCGGAGATAGACGCTCGCTCGTTCATGTGTTCATACTGAAACGGTTTGCCTCTGGCGAGTTTCTCTCGTATGAACCGCCAAACGGATCTCCCGATGAGGAACCCCCATGAGCACCACGGCCGCCGCCAAGGCCACATCCCCCGAGCCCGCCTCCCCCCAGGAGCCGACCTCGGGCCTCGACCGCTACTTCAAGATCTCCGCGCGCGGTTCCACCGTCGCCCGTGAGGTACGGGGCGGTTTCGCCACCTTCTTCGCGATGGCCTACATCATCGTGCTGAACCCGATCATCCTCGGCAGCGCCAAGGACATGTACGGGCACCAGCTCGACGGTGGCCAGCTCGTCACCGCGACCGTCCTGACGGCGGCCTTCTCGACGCTGCTCATGGGTGTCATCGGCAACGTCCCGATCGCCCTCGCCGCCGGTCTCGGCGTCAACACGGTCGTCGCGCTGCAGCTCGCCCCGAAGATGTCCTGGCCGGACGCCATGGGCATGGTCGTCCTCGCCGGCATCGTCGTGATGCTGCTCGTCGCGACCGGTCTGCGCGAGCGCGTCATGAACGCCGTCCCGGTCGGCCTGCGCAAGGGCATCGCGATCGGCATCGGCCTCTTCATCATGCTCATCGGCCTCGTCGACTCGGGCTTCGTCTCCCGTATCCCCGACGCCGCGCACACCACCGTCCCGCTCCAGCTCGGCAGCGACGGTCACCTGAACGGCTGGCCGGTCCTCGTCTTCATCCTGGGCACGCTGCTCACCCTCGCCCTGATCATCCGCAAGGTGCCGGGCGCCATCCTGATCTCGATCGTCGCCATGACGGTCGTGGCCATGGTGATCGACGCGGTCGCGACCGTGCCCTCCTGGGGCCTCACCACCCCGCAGTGGCCGGGCAACCCCGTCGCCTCGCCCGACTTCGGTCTGGTCGGCGAGGTCAGCCTCTTCGGCGGCTTCGAGAAGGTCGGCCTGCTGACCGGCGTCCTCTTCGTCTTCACCGTGCTGCTGTCCTGCTTCTTCGACGCGATGGGCACGATCCTCGGCGTCGGCGACGAGGCCAAGCTGATGGACAAGGACGGCAACCTCCCCGGCATCAACAAGGTCCTGCTCGTCGACGGCCTGGCGGTCGCGGCCGGCGGTGCCACCTCCTCCTCGGCCAACACCTGCTTCGTGGAATCCACGGCGGGCGTCGGCGAGGGCGCGCGCACGGGCCTCGCCTCGGTCGTGACCGGCGGTCTCTTCACGGTCGCGCTGTTCCTCACGCCGCTGGCGACGATGGTCCCGTCGCAGGCGGCCACGCCCGCGCTGCTCGCGGTCGGCTTCCTGATCCTGGCCGGTTCGATCAAGGACATCGACTGGAGCGACTTCACCATCGCGGTGCCGGCGTTCCTGGCGATGATGATGATGCCGTTCACGTACTCGATCACGAACGGCATCGGCATCGGCTTCATCTCGTTCAGCGTGCTGCGTCTGGCGGCCGGCCGGGGCCGTGAGGTCCCGGCGGCCATGTACGTCGTCTCGGCGGTCTTCGTCTTCTACTACGCGATGCCGGCGCTCGGCCTCACGTGATCACCTGCGGGCTCGGCGGGCTCGGTGGGCCCGGCGGGCCCGGCTGACTCCGGCCCGTAGAACCTCTCCGTCTCGTCGACGGCGGTCTTGAACCGCTCGTCGAAATCCTCGCGAATGAGCGTCCGGACGACATAGTCCTGGACGCTCATTCCTCTTTTCGCGGCGTGACTCCTGAGCCGGTCGAGCAGCTCACCGTCGATGCGCAGGCTGAGCACTGTCGATCCCATGTCGTTCAGGGTCGGGGCAGCCGGGGCCCCTTTGCGTCACTTTCCGGATCCGACTCACTCATTTGGGTGATACATGGATGCCGAAGCGTGACCTGCGCGAGGCGCGTGTCCCCCTTCGGTGTGATCCACGCGACGTCGGCGCGCCCCCGTTGGTATTTAGACAGAGTAATGAGTTAGGCTAACGAACATGCCAGATCTGTCCCACGGCACCGCCGACGACGCCGCGGCCGTGAACGCGCTCCGCTCCTCCGTCATGCGACTGAGCCGACGACTCAAGCACCAGCGTGTCGACGAGTCGCTGAGCCCCACCGAGATGTCGGTGCTCGGCACCCTCAAGCTCTGCGGCTCCGCCACCCCCGGTGAGCTGGCCCGCAAGGAGCACGTCCAGCCTCCGTCGATGACCCGCATCGTCGCGCTGCTCGAAGCCAAGGGACTGGTCCGGCTGGAGCCGCACCCCGACGACCGCCGGCAGAAGGTGGTCCGCCAGACCGAGACGGCCGAGGCCATGCTCGAAGAGTCCCGCCGCAAGCGGAACGCCTGGCTGGCCACCCTCGCCGAGGGTCTGGACGAGGACGAATGGGCCAAGCTGCGCGCCGCCGCCCCGGTCCTGGAGAAGCTCGCCCATCTGTAGACCCGCAGCCGAGGAGGCGAACGCACTTTGAGTACGGGACCCGGAGCAGACTCCGCACCCGTCCATCAACCCACCCTCAAGACCCGTGGGCGGGGGGAAACCTTCTCCTCGCTCAGAATCCGCAACTACCGGCTGTTCTTCACCGGAGCGATCGTCTCCAACACCGGTACGTGGATGGCCCGCATCACCCAGGACTGGCTCGTCCTGAGCCTCACCGGCTCGGCCGCCGCCGTCGGCATCACCACGGCCCTGCAGTTCCTGCCGATGCTGCTCTTCGGTCTGTACGGCGGTGTCATCGCCGACCGCTACCCGAAGCGGCGCCTGCTCCTCATCAGCCAGGCCGCCCTCGGACTGTGCGGGCTCGCGCTCGCCGTCCTCACCCTCTCCGGCTCCGTCCAGGTCTGGCACGTCTACCTGATCGCCTTCCTCCTCGGCATGGTGACGGTCGTCGACAACCCGGCCCGGCAGGTGTACGTCGCCGAGATGGTCGGCCCCGAGCAGCTCCGTAACGCCGTCTCCCTGAACTCGGCGAACTTCCAGACCGCACGGCTCGTCGGCCCCGCCGTCGCCGGCGTCCTGATCGCCGGAGTCGGCAGCGGCTGGGCGTTCCTCCTCAACGGCCTGTCCTTCCTCGCCCCCCTCGCGTGCCTCCTGCTCATGCGGACGAGTGAGCTCCACAAGGTGGAGCGCGCCCCGCGCGGCAAGGGCCAGCTGCGGGAGGGGCTGCGGTACGTGGCCGGGCGGCCGGACCTGATCTGGCCGATCGTCCTCGTGGGCTTCGTCGGCACCTTCGGGTTCAACTTCCCGATCTGGCTGACGGCCTTCTCGGAGGAGGTCTTCCACGTCGGCGCCGGTACGTACGGCTTCCTCAACACCCTGATGGCGGCGGGCTCCCTCGTGGGCGCCCTCGCCGCGGCCCGTCGCGGCTCGACCCGGCTGCGGATGCTGGTGATCGCGGCGGCGGTCTTCGGCGTCCTGGAGATCGCGGCGGCCCTGTCGCCGGCGTTCTGGCTGTTCGCGCTGCTGCTCGTGCCGATCGGCATGATCGGCCTCACGGTCAACATCACCGCCAACTCGGCCGTCCAGATGGCGACGGACCCGGCCATGCGGGGCCGCGTGATGAGCCTCTACATGATGGTCTTCGCCGGTGGCACCCCGATCGGGGCGCCGCTCCTCGGCTGGATCACCGACACGTACGGCGCCCGCGTCGGCTTCGCGACGGGCGGCGTGATCTCGCTGGCAGCGGCCGGTGTCGTCGGCCTCGTCCTGGCGAAGGTCGGCGGCCTGAAGATGGCCTTCGCCTGGCGCCACGGCCACCCGCAGGTGCGCTTCGTGGCCCGCGAGCGACTGGTGACGGCGGCGTAGCCCTCGGGCGGGCGGCGGCCTGGGTACGTGCGGGGGCGGGCCTCCGCGGGTCCCGGGTCTCTGCGGCTTCCGGGTCTCTGCGGGTCCCGGGCTGCGGCTTACGGGCCTCCTCGGATCCCGGGCCGCGTCTCAGACCCGTTGTTCCAGTACCTGCCCCGGCCAGTCGCCCACCGTGAATTCCTCGGTCCTGGTGAAGCCCTGCCCCTCGTAGTACGCGACGAGCCGGCCCTCGCTGCCCGCGAAGCAGTCCACTCGCAGCAGCGACACCCCCTTCCGCCGGGTCTCCTCCACCGCGTGGGCGAGGAGCGCCGCGCCCACCCCGTGCCCGTGGAAACGCGCGTCGGTCGCGAGCAGGCGGACGTACACCTCGGGCTCGTCGGCCGGAGCGATGTACGTGCCGGGGACCGGCGTCAGCGTCATCGTCCCCGCCATCACGCCGTCGATCTCGGCGATCCACGGGTCGCCCGCCCGCACGGTCTCCTCGACCTGCCGCACCGACTTCTCCTGCGTGGAGAACGGGTCGGTGCCCCACTGGGCGGTGATCCCCTTGTCGTTGAGCCACACGACGGCGCTGTCCAGCAACGTGAGTATCGCGGGGAGGTCCTCCACCCCGCCCTTACGGATCTTCATCCCGTCGAGAGTAGTCTCTGCCGGCCTGCCAGACTCGTTCCATGAGGCTCTTCGCCGCCGTACTGCCGCCCCCGGACCAGCTGGACGAGCTCGGACACGTCGTCGACCGGCTGCACCGGCTGCCCGGGGCCGACGGGCTGCGCTGGACCGCGCGGCCCGGATGGCACCTCACGCTCGCCTTCATGGGCGAGGTCGACGAGGAGCTGCTGCCCGAGCTGCGCGTCCGGCTCGCCAGGGCCGCGCACCGCACGCCGCCGTTCCCGCTGCGGCTGCACGGCGGCGGGCACTTCGGGCGGAGCGCCCTGTGGGCCGGGGTCGCCGGGGACCTGGACGAGCTGCGGCTGCTCGCCGAGCGCGCCGACGCCGCCGCGCGCCGGGCGGGGGTCGCGATGGACGAGCACCGCCGCTACCAGGCCCATCTGACGCTCGCCCGCGCGCGGACGGGCGCGGTGGACCTCCATCCGTTCCTCGACGAGCTCGGCACCTTCGAGGGCTCCCGCCGGCCGGTCGCCGAGCTGGCGCTCGTCCGCTCGAACCTGCCGGTGAGCGGGGTGCCGGGCGAGCAGCCCCGGTACGAGCGGATCGGCGGCTGGCCCCTGGAGGGGGCCGGGTGAGCGAAGGGAGCGAAGGGAGCGAAGGGAGCGAAGGGAGCCGGGGAGGGACCGGCCGGGCGGGCGGGTTAACCTCGATGCGTGGACCCGAAGACCCGTAACCGAATCATGGCCGGCGTGCTCGTACTGATGTTCGCGATCATCGCGGTGGCATCGCTGACCGGCCAGTAGGCATCTCGCACCGCCTCTCTCACCCCATGGGAACCCCCTTGCTTCGAGCGGACTCCAAGCAGTTGGCTTGACTCCCATGGAGTACACGCAGCTCGGACGCACCGGACTCAAGGTCAGCCGACTCGTCCTCGGGACGATGAACTTCGGACCCCAGACGGACGAAGCCACCAGCCACGCCATCATGGACGCGGCGCTGGACGCGGGCCTCAACTTCTTCGACACGGCCAATCAGGCACTTTGATGCCCGCGTGACGTGGTGGCCGCCGCCCCACCAGAACGGGCGACGGCCTTGCCTACGAGGCCCTACTCGATCACCAGGCGAAGGCTTCCGGCGAAGGGCCCGGGCCCGGGAAGATCTCGTCGAGCTGCGCGAGCAGCTCCTCGCTCAGCTGCACCTCCAGCGCGCGCAGGGCGCCCGCCAGCTGCTCCGGGGTGCGGGGGCCGACGATCGGGCCCGTGACGCCGGGGCGGGTGAGGAGCCAGGCGAGACCGACCTCGCCGGGGGCGAGACCGTGCTTGTCGAGCAGGTCCTCGTACGCCTGGAACTGCGCGCGCACGCCCGGGGCGGCGAGCGTCTCCGCCGCCCGGCCCTCCAGACGGCGCTTGCCCTCGGTCTCCTTCTTCAGGACGCCGCCGAGGAGGCCGCCGTGGAGCGGCGACCAGGGGATGACCCCGAGGCCGTACTCCTGGGCCGCCGGGATGACCTCCATCTCGGCGCGCCGCTCGAAGAGGTTGTAGAGGCACTGCTCGCTGACGAGGCCGACCGAGCCGCGCCGGGCGGCGGTCTCGTTGGCCTGGGCGATCTTGTAGCCGGGGAAGTTGGAGGAGCCGGCGTAGAGGATCTTGCCCTGCTGGATCAGGACGTCGACGGCCTGCCAGACCTCCTCGAAGGGGGTCGAGCGGTCGACGTGATGGAACTGGTACAGATCGATGTAGTCCGTGCCGAGGCGCTTGAGGCTGGCCTCGACCGCGCGGCGGATGTTGAGCGCCGAGAGCTTGTCGTGGTTGGGCCAGGCCTCGCCGTCCAGGCCCATGTTCCCGTAGACCTTGGTGGCGAGGACGGTCTTGTCGCGGCGGCCGTCGCCCTTGGCGAACCAAGAACCGATGATCTCCTCCGTACGGCCCTTGTTCTCACCCCACCCATACACATTGGCCGTGTCTACGAAATTCAGACCTGCGTCGAGCGCGGCATCCAAGATGCTGTGACTTGTCGGTTCGTCTGTCTGCGGGCCGAAGTTCATCGTGCCGAGGACGAGTCGGCTGACCTTGAGTCCGGTGCGTCCAAGCTGCGTGTACTTCATGAGGCACAAGCCAACTGCTTCGAGCCCACTCGAAGCAAGAGTCGACCACTCAGCCGCCCATTTATGCGACAACGTGCATGAGTCACGTCCGTGCATGGACGGCCGCTAGCGGCCCCCGTACGGTCGTCCCAGGCGGCCCGACCGGGTCGACAGGTCAAGGGAGTTCCGCATGGCACGCGAAGAACTGACTCGGCTCACCGGCAACGGCAACGGCACGTGCGGAGAGGACGACTGCCCGAACGTCTACCGCACCGCTTCCGGCTCCATCGTGGTTCAGGGCGATGTGTCCGACGCCTTCACGCCCCCGCAGGGCGAGGGGCTAGTGGAGATCCCAGAGAACGTTCTTCGGGAGGCCGTTCGTGCTCTTGGATGGTGACGAGTGGCGGGCGATGCTCCGGGGCTTCCAGTCGGAGGCGTGGCGGCTGGAGACCCTGCCCCAATACCTCGTACCGCAAGAGGCGGAAGAGCTCGAAGCCTTCCGGGCCGGCAAGCGCGTCGACCCGCACGCCTACTCGTCCGCGTATACGGAAGACCTGAAGCGGCTGCGCGGCGAGGGGCGGAGCAAGGGGCGGGTGCACGTGCTGACTCGACCGCTCTCCGAGTACCTGCGCTTCGAGTTCTCCAGGTACTACGCCCCGCACGTGCTCGCCGGGGAGGACATCCGCATCCTTGACGTGACCGAGCGGGACAACCCGCTGCCGGACGTCGAGGACTTCTGGATGTTCGACCGCTCGACGGTCGTCCTGATGCACTACGAGGGCGACGGCACGCAGATCGGCCGGGAGCTGTACGAGGGTGACCCTGCACCGTTCATCGAGTGGCAGCGCATCGCCGTTGCCGAGTCGGTTCCCTTCCTGGAGTACGCGGAGCGCGTGACGGAGTGACGTTCGAAGCTGAGCAGCTTGGCGAGTCTGGTGCCGAACTCGCCTCTCTGCTTCGGGACTTGCGCAAGCGGGCCGGTCTCTCTGGGGACCGGCTCGCGGCGCGCTGCAACATGTCCCAGTCGAAGGTGTCCCGCATCGAGAACGGCCGGACACGGCCGTCCCTGGTCGATGTCGAGCAGATCTTGCGAGCGCTGGACGCTCCGCCGGCACTGGTCGCCGAGGTCTCCGCCCTCGCCAGGATGGCGAACAGCGAGTGGCGGAACGTCCGAGAGCTTCGGCGCAAGGGGCTCGGTACGAGACAGGCTGAGCTGAAGTCGCTCGAAGCGTCCTCCACGCAGATGCGTTACTTCCTGCTCTCGATGGTTACGGGCCTGCTCGCAACACCGGAGTACGTACGAGCGAGCCTGGCTCACTCGACGGCCGACACGAGCAAGGCAGTGGCGGGGAAGCTGGGACGGCAAGCCGTCCTCTACGACGCCTCGAAGCGGTTCACGTTCGTTCTGACCGAGCAGGCGGTTCGCTGGCCGGTCGTCTCCCCGCTGGCGATGGCAGAGCAGATGGACCGGCTGGCGTCCTTGTCCTACCTCCCGAACGTTCAGATCGGGGTGATCCCCGTAGGGGCACCGACGCCCCGAACCCCTCTGAGTACGTTCACCATCTACGACGCCGCGTTGGTCACCATCGAGACGACGGCGGGAAGTCTCGTGCTCCGCGACGGCCGAGACGTTCAGGCGTATCTGAAGGAGTTCGCCGGGTACGAGGAGCACGCCCTCTTCGGCGAAGACCTTCGGGCCCGCCTCGCCGAGTGGTCCGCCGCTTGCCGTGCATGACTTCAGTCCATTACGCGACTGAAGCGCCATCCCGTGCGCACCCCGGGGGACCATCCTTCGGCAGACGAACAGTCGGGAGGTCGCACGGATGAGCACACCCAGGACGACGATGGCAGGGCCGGTGAACCTGACCCTTCCCGTCGGAGACCCGAACCCCGTTGCGGGCTGTCGGCAGTGTCTCGGCGTCGCCGTGACCCGAGCCAACGCCCGATCGGTCGGCGACTACTCGAAGGTGTCGGACGCGAACGTCGTGCTCCGCACGCACCTGCGGGAAGACCACGGGGCCGAGTGATGGCGCGCACGGTCCTGCGGTTCGTGACGCACCGGATCACGCAGCATCCGGACACGGACGTGACCTATGAGGCGGAGTGCCTGCACTGCAAGTGGAAGGCGGAGCCGTCTACGGACAGTGCGGCGGTCGACGTCGAGTGCATGAGTCACACCGGCCTGAGCAACCATCGTGGCTTCCGGCGGCTCTGTACGTCGTTCGCCGTGGTGGTGCGGGCAGAGTAGGACAGACACCCGGCGCACTGAAGGACGGCGAGCAACGCAACCGAGGTGCGTCGGAATGAGCTGTGCGCCTGCCTCAGGCGCTCTCGCCAAGGTGGCGGTACAGCGTGGCTCGGGAGACCCCGAGAGCCTTGGCGATGGTGCTCACGCTCTCGCCCTTCGCCTTCCTGGCGCGGGCCACGGTGAGTACGTCCTCATCGACCACGGGCGGCCGTCCGCCGGTACGCCCCTGTGCCTTGGCTGCGTCGAGTCCTGCGCGGGTGCGCTCCTTGATGAGGCTGCGCTCGAACTCCGCCATGGCTCCGACCACCTGAAGCATGAGACGGCCGTCCGCCGTACCGGGGTCGATGTTGGCCAGTGCACCCGTGAGCACCTTGAATCCGATGCCCCGCTCCCGAAGGGTGTCGACCATGGTCACAAGATCGATGAGCGAGCGGGCGAATCGGTCGAGCTTCCATACGCACAGGGTGTCCCCAGGGCGGGCGTAGTCGAGCGCTGCACGCAGCTCCGCCCGGTCGGTGTTCTTGCCTGATGCCTTGTCCTCGAAGATGCGGGCGCACCCTGCGGCCGTCAGTGCGTCTCGCTGAAGCTGTGCTTCCTGGTCGTCGATGGAGACGCGGGCGTAACCGATAGATCGCCGAAACCGTCCTCCACGGCAACGGTGAGGACCGCTGACCGAAACAGCTGAGCACGTCAACGGCGAAGAGGTGGGGTATGACCCACGAAGGGTCCTTTGCTTGACCGCCATGTCTTAGCAGCTCAGATCCTGCCACGGTTCCAAGGGGCGCCAGGGCGGCGGCGAAGAGAAGCGCAACAGAAAATCCGCAGCTCAGGGCAGGGGGTGAGGCTCCAGCCGGCGGCGGAAGCCTACACAGAGGGGCGGCTTTCCAGGCTTGCCGTGAGTCCCTGGTCTTCCCGATGTCGGCCCCTGCGGGGCCGCTCTGCCGAAGCGTCTTCACCCTGTGGCGGCTGAGCCGCCCCCTGTCGCTTGCTCTCCCGCCGCCGCGACTTACGTAAGTGGGGCGCTGATGCGCCCCGGCTCACCCTGGCCGTTGCTCGATGTGTCTTCCTCTGTCGGCCCCGAAGGGGGCCGCACTGGACCTACCCCAAACAGAGAAGAGAGGACGCGAACGTTTGCCCAGCTCAGGGCATGAGCCGACATACGTCTTACGTGCTCTGACTACACGCCGGACGTGCGGTCCTGGTGAACACGGCACGGGACGGGAGCACCCTTGGCCTTCTGGAACAGGTGGGACGGAAGCACCAGGCACGCCGCCCCGGAGCGGGGCGAGACGAGGTGCAGATCCTTGGCCCGCGTCACCGCGTTGCGGGTGCTCTGGTCGGACAACCGGTTGCCGTCCCTGCCGAGCAGCGTTGCGAGGCGGCCCGGTTCGAAAGCCGCGTGCCCGTGCCTGTCAGCCCATCCGATGGCGGCGAAGTGGACGCGGTAGGCGAGCGGATGGCCGGGGTGCTGCGCCATCCGCCGGTACTCGTGCTGGGAGACGCCGCCCCACGGGCGGTCATGGCCGAAGCTGATAGCCACCGAGTGTGGCTCCTTCCTGTGCGGCGCACACAGGTGCGCCAGTGACCCCCGCCGGACGGCGGGACATGTGCCTCCCTTTCTTCGCGGGGGTGGAGACCGGCCACGGTCGGCACGGTCTCTCTTCACAGGTGACGCCCGAGCCTTCCGGCTCGGACTCGGTCTCGTGCAGTCGGGAGCGACGGCGGCGACCTGGCAGGAATCCTACAGAGCGAAGGAGGGCCCGGGATGGGGCCCTCCTGTCGTACGGCGGCGAGGTGGTCAGCTCTCGCTGTGTACCGCCGCCAAGTCGCGGACGCGGCGCTTGAAGTCCATCGGGATGAGGATCTGCACGCGGTCCTTCCCCTCCTGCCACATGCCGTCATGCCCCTCCGGCGACATGGCTTGCACGGCGGTCACGGGCGGGAGTTTCTCGGCGTGGATGACCGTCTTGATGCCGGCTGCCCGGAGTTCCCTGCCCTTCTCGTGCTGGGTCGACAGTTTCGCCCAGCGTTCCCGGTAGGTTTCGCCCGTCGGGATCTCCTCCCATGTGTCGGGGCGGGTGGGCTGGGCCATGAGTTGCTCACGTCGCGCGTCCAGCCGTTTGTACGTCTCCCGGTACTCCTGCTTGCCCAGCTCGCTGGAGTAGAGGCCGGCTTCGCGGTCCTCTCGAAGCTCGGCCAGAGCGCGGTTCACCTCCTCGATGTCCCGCTTGAAGTCGACGCCCGGTCGGAAGACCTTCCGCACGATCTCGACATCGCCGGCCGCGCGCAGGAAGACCTCCTCGGCCGTTCCCTCCAGGACGTGCGCCGCGATGCCCTTGCTGCCTGTGGGGCACGGCTTGTGCGTGGTTCGCGAGGCGCACCGGTAGTACGGCCAGTTCCGCCCCGGGCCGAGGTACGCGGGCTCACCGCAGGTGCAGAACGCGACCCTGAGAAGAGGAGAGCCGCCCTTCCGGTTGCCGTTGCGCTTGCTGGTGTTCTCGTCCAGCTTCTTGTTCGCCAGCTCCCACTCCTCCTGAGTGATCAGCGGCTCCGCCCGCTGGAGAGGGCGTCCCTCCGTGTCACGGACGACGCGGGTTCGCTTCGTCTTCTTGCCGTCGACGACGACTTCCTCCGTCACCTCCATCTGACCGAGAACGTTCAGGGAGCGCACCACCTTGGCTGTGTTCGCGGCGGTCCACCGACCGCCCTTCGGGGGCTTGCCGTTCCTGATCAGCTGAGCGTCGAGCGACACCGGGGTCTTGGTCGGGTCCTCGTTGAGCCACTGGGCGACGCTGTTCGCCGACTCGCCCTCGATGAGTCGACGGACGATCTCGCGCAGTGTCCCGGCGGTGTCCGTTCCGTAGTCGTCCGGGACCAGCCGCCAGCCGTCACCGGTGTCCTGCTTCTCCGCCCGGTAGCCGTACGGGATACGGCCACCACGCCAGCGGCCCTCCTTCACCAGGTGGTTGTACGAGGACTTCGCCCGGGCCTTGATGGCTTCGAGCTCCCCTTCTGCGAAGGACGCGATCAGGCTGAACAGCAGCTTGCCCATCTGCGTGTTCAGGTTGATCCCGTCCTCGACGGTGGCGACTTCCTTGCCGTGCTTCTCGCACCACTCCACGAGTGTGTGCACGTGGAGCACACGCCGTGAGAGGCGGTCGAGCTTCAGCGCGCAGATGATGTCGTACTCGTTGGCACGGGACTCCTCCATCGCGATCCGGTGCTCGATCGAGCTGACCTCTTTGCCGATCGTAGAAGGCAGCCACTTGCTGAACTCCGGGCGCTTCCACGGCTCGACACCACCAGATACGTCGATGTCCTCGACCCACCCGACGACGACGTGCCCTCCCTGGTCGGCCCATCGTTGAATCGATCGGCGCTGGCGCTCCGGCGATGTGGTCTCGTCCGAGATCTTTGACAGGCGGATTACGCCCAGGACTCTTGCCACTTGTTCTCCCCATCCCCTGTGGTGCTTGGGGAACGACGCTAGGGCCCTTGCGGGCATGGCGTCAAAGTGGATTGTTCGGTACCGCCAACGTCTACGGCTGGGCCGAGAACAAGGGGCGGACGGAGTCGATCATCGGCTCCTGGTTCGCCAAGGGCGACGGCCGTCGTGACAGGACCGTCCTCGCCACCAAGGTGTACGGGAACATGGGCGTGGACGGCGAGGCCTGGCCCAACCACGACAAGCTCTCGGCACTGAACATCCGCCGTGCGGTGGAGGCCAGCCTCAAGCGGCTCGGCACCGACTACATCGACGTCTACCAGTTCCACCACATCGACCGGGCGACCCCCTTCGAGGAGATCTGGCAGGCGGTCGACGTCCTGATCCAGCAGGGCAAGGTCCTCTACGCCGGTTCCTCCAACTTCCCCGGCTACAAGATCGCCCAGGCCAACGAGACCGCCTCCCGGCGCGGCTCGGTCGGGCTCGTCAGCGAGCAGTGCCTCTACAACCTCTTCGAGCGGCGCGCGGAGATGGAGGTCATCCCGGCCGCGCAGGAGTACGGCCTCGGGGTCATCCCGTGGTCGCCGCTCCACGGCGGCCTGCTCGGCGGTGTCCTGAAGAAGGAGGCCGAGGGCAAGCGCCGGACGGAGGGACGCGCGGCGGCCACGCTCGCCGACCCGGCGGCCCGGGCGCAGCTCCAGGCCTACGAGGACCTGCTCGACAAGCACGGTCTGGAGCCGGGGGAGACGGCCCTCGCGTGGCTGCTCACCCGGCCGGGGGTGACGGGCCCGATCGTCGGCCCGCGCACGCCCGAGCAGCTGACGAGCGCGCTGCGCGCCCTGGAGGTGGAGCTGAGCGAGGAGGTCCTGTCCGCGCTGGACGAGATCTTCCCCGGCCCGGGCCCGTCCCCGGAGGCCTTCGCCTGGTGACGTGCCCGGACGGGCTTTGACCGGACAGGCCTCAGGGGGGCGCCGAGCCGGCTGGTGAGGTCCCCGGACGGGCTTTGACCGGACGGGCCTCAGGGGGTGCCGAGCCAGCTGGTGGCGTCCAGGCGGAACGCCGTCTCCGCGGGGACGACGTTCCGCAGGGCCGCCTCCATGTCGCGGACGCGGTCCGCGCCGAGGGTCGCGGCCCACTCCGCCCGCAGTTCGTCGAAGATCGCGGCGGAGCGGGCGAGGGCGTCGCGGCCGCGCGGGGTGAGGTGGACGAGTTTGCGGCGCGCGTCGGCGGGGTCGTCGGCGCGCTCCGCGTAGCCGAGGGCGAGCAGCCGGTCGACGGTCTTGCCGGCGGCCTGCTTGGAGACGCCGAGGCGCCGGCCGATGTCGCTGGCGGTGGCGCCCCGGGCGCCGACGGCCTGCATGGCGAAGCCGTGGGCGGGGCGCATGTCCGGGTGACCCTCGGTGGCGAGCCGGGTGTGGAGCCGGTCGATGAGGGTGCGGAAGCCGCCGAAGAGGAGCAGGGGCAGCTCGAATCCCGGGCCGTCGACCGGTACTCCCTTGCCAGGATCGACAACCTGGTTTACGTTTTCTCTATCGACATGGTCAACCATGTTGTCCATTCTAGTCCGGGGGAACCGCCTTGTCCGCACCGAACGACATGTCCGCCCGTACCGCCGCCGCCGTCGCCCTCCTCAAGGAGTCGCCGGAGACCCTGAACGGCTTCCTCAAGCTCAGCGAGATCTTCGAGTCCACGACGCTCGACCCGCACTCCCGCGAGACCGTGATCCTGACCGTCGCCGCCCGCAACCAGTGCCACCTGTGCGTCGACATGCACGAGGCCAAGATGGCCGCCCTCGATCCGGAGACCGCTCCCGCCCCCGAACGCCTCGCCGCCGTCCGCCTCTTCACCCTCCAGGTGCTCGCCTCCTCGGGCGCCGTGAGCGACGAGGAGCTCGCGGCCTTCGCGAAGGCCGGCTACACCCGCCGCAACGCCCTGGAAGTCGTCCTCGGTATCGGCGCGTACACCCTCTCCACCTTCGCGAACCGCCTCACCCGCGCGGCGTGACCCCTCAGGGGACGTACGGGCCGCCCAGGCCCCACGCCTGGTGCATCGCCACGGCGAAGGCGGCCGCCAGCTTGTGCTCGCCCGTCACGCCCGGGTGGGTGCCGTCGTACGTGTCCGCGTGGATGTCGTACGACTCCGGGATCGCCGCCAGGAGCAGCGGCGAGGCCGCCGTGTCCAGGTCGGCGACCGCCTTCCCGAGGAGCTCGTTGAAGCGGGCGCACTCGGCGGCGAAGGGAGCGTCGTACTCGGCGCGGACGTTCGGAATGACCGGCAGCAACACGGCCCGCACCCGCGGGTTCGCGGCCCGGGCCGCCGCGACGAACGCCCGGACGTTCTCCTCGGTCTGGTCGCTGTTCGTGTAGAAACCGAGGTCGATCAGACCGAGGGAGATGAGCAGGACGTCCGCCCCCGTGGCCGTGACGGTCTCGCCGATCACGGGCGCCATGTGCAGCCAGCCCTCGCCCCAGCCGGCCAGATGGCGCCGGGCGGGGGCGGGGAACGCGGGGTCGGCGTAGGCCTCGACGCCGTCGGGCTCGTCGGGGGCGGTCGGGTCGTAGAGCCCGGTGCGCGGGCCGACGATCTCGTACCCGCCCGGCAGCGTCGCCTCCAGGTGCTCCCACATCCGGTAGCGCCAGGTCCAGTCGCCGACGCGTCCGATGGTCATGCTGTCGCCGACGAACAGAAAACGCATGGTCACATCATCGCGGACGGCTCCCGCGCGCTGCGACGTGATCCGGGACACCAGCCGCCGGTCATCCGGCCAGGAAGTCGTCGACCGTCCCCGTGAACCACTTCTCGTCGTCGTGCCACGGGAAGTGCCCGCCGCCCGCCAGCACCGCGAGCGTGGCCTGCGGGAACAGCTCCGCGTACGCGGTGGCCGTCGGCACCGGCGTGTTCGCGTCACCCTCGCCGGCGACGACCAGCACCGGCCGCCCGAACTCCGCGAGCGCCGCCCGCGTGGCCTCCGGCCGGAACGCGCCCTCGCTCCCGTAGACCCCCGCGGCCTCCCCGTTCCGCTGCAGCACCATGTCCGCGTTCCGCGCCTGCGCCGCCTCGTCCCACGTGCCGTGGAAGAAGGGCTGCACCGCCTTGAAGGTCTCGGCCGACCCGCGCCCCGCCGCCAGCTCCTCCAGCGCCGCGTACGCCGGCCCGAACCACGGCTCCTCGCTCCGCAGCCGCGCCGCCGCCAGCCGCTCCTCGCCCGTCGTGTCGATCGCGACCGCCGCCGTGCCCGGCGTCACGAGGACCAGCCGGGAGACCCGCTCCGGATGCGCGGCCGTGTACAGCGCGGCCAGGTTCGCGCCCGCCGAGTGCCCGAGGAGGTCGACGGTGTCGAGCCCGAGTTCGGCCCGCAGCGCCTCGACGTCCTCCACGAGCCGGTCGCAGCGGTACGAGGACGGGTCGTCCGGCACCGCCGACGCGCCCGTGCCCCGCAGGTCGAGCCGGATCACCCGGCGGAAGGCGGTGAGCCCGCCCAGATCCCCGAGATAGGCGGAGTCCTGCATCGGACCGCCGGGCAGGCAGAGCAGCGGGGCGCCGGAACCGGGGAAGGAACCGGAGACGTGGTAGGTGAGTTCCGTGCCGTCAGGCGCGGTGAAAGTGGGCATGCGCGCGACCATCGCACCGGCTTCCACGCTGGTCAAGCGGGTTTCCCCGGTGCCGTGGCAGGCTTGAGGTCATGCGAACTGCTCTGTGCGCCCTCGGCGCGGCGGCGGCCCTGGCGCTGCTCCCCGCCGGTCATGCCCGTGCCGAAGGGCAGGCCCCCGACCGGGACTTCACGATCGCGGACCCCCGGATCACCGAGTCCAGCGGCCTCGCCGCGAGCCGGGCCCACCCGGGGATCTACTGGACGCACAACGACCAGGACGCGCCCCTGATCTACGGCATCGACTCCCGGACGGGCGAGACCGTCGCGACCCTGACGATGCAGGGCGTCGGCACGCCACGCGACATGGAGGCGATCGCCGTCGGCCCGGACGGCGACATCTACGTCGGCGACATCGGCGACAACCTCGACGGCTCCTGGGACCACGTCTGGATCTACCGCTTCCCCGAGCCGAAGACCCTCAAGGACCAGAAGGTCGCGGCGAAGCAGTACGACGTGAAGTACGCCGACGGGCCCCGCAACGCCGAGGCCCTGATGGTCCACCCGAAGACCGGCCGGGTGTACATCGCGAGCAAGAACCAGGACGGCGGCGGCCTGTACGCGGGCCCCGAGCGGCTCGACTCCTCCGGCACGAACGTCTTCCGGCGCGTCGACGACGTGCCGTGGGTGACCGACGGCGCCTTCTCGCCCGACGGCGAACGGCTCGTCCTGCGCGGCTACTTCAGCGCGGAGGAGTACGCCTGGAAGGACGGCCGCCTCGGCGACGACGGCACGCGCGTCGGGGCCCCCTTCCAGGGACAGGCGGAGTCGGTGACGTACACGACGGACGGCTCGGCGTTCATGTTCGGCTCGGAGGGCGCGAACAGCAAGGTGGTGCGGGTGGACCGGGAGACGGGCGCCGAGCCCTCCGCCACCCCGTCGGACGGGCCCTCCTCACAGGCCCCCGGCGCACCGAAGTCCCCGGCCGCGCAGGATCAGGGAGACGGCGGGGGGAGCGCGACCACCGGCTTCCTGGTCCTCGCGGGCGCCACCGTCCTCGTCCTCGGCTTCAAACGCCTGCTGCGCCGCTGACCTGCGGTCCCCTTCCGGCGGGGCGAGACTGGAAGGAGACCGGAGAGCCGAGGGACCGGGATCGGATCGGCCGTGGAGGAGTCATGACGGCAACCACCCGAGAGAACACCCCCGTCGCCATGGAAGGCGGCGGCGTGGAGCTGCGCATGAAGGAGGCCGGGGGCGGCATGACCGCCGCCTTCGTCCACCTTCCCGCCGGTACCGACATGGCACCGGCGTTCAAGGGCCTGGAAGGCGACCTGTGCCAGTGTCCCCACTGGGGGTACCTGCTGAAGGGTCGGATCAGGATGCGGACCGCCTCCGGCGAGGAGGTCTACGAGGCCGGGCAGGCCTACTACTGGGCCCCCGGCCATGCCCCCGAGGCCCTGGAGGACGTCGACGTCGTGGAGTTCTCGCCGACCGACGACTTCAACGCGGTGGTCGCCCACGTGAAGGCGAACATGGGCTGAACCACGGCAGGCCGGGTACGGCGAAGGGCCCGGCACCGAATGGTTTCCGATGCCGGGCCCTTCGTACGACCAGAGGTCAGAGCTTCTCGATCACGTAGTCGATGCAGGCCGTCAGGGCCCGCACGTCCGCCGGGTCGATCGCCGGGAACATCGCGACCCGCAGCTGGTTGCGGCCCAGCTTGCGGTACGGCTCGGTGTCCACGATCCCGTTGGCGCGCAGCACCTTCGCGACCGCCGCCGCGTCGACCTCGTCCGCGAAGTCGATCGTGCCGATGACCTGCGAGCGCTTCGCCGCGTCCGTCACGAACGCCGACGCGTACTTGGACTCCTCGGCCCAGCCGTACAGCGCGTCCGAGGACTCCTTCGTCCGGGCCACGGCCCAGTCGAGACCGCCCTGGCCGTTGATCCACTTCAGCTGCTCGTTGAGCAGGAAGAGGGTCGAAAGGGCAGGGGTGTTGTACGTCTGGTTCTTCAGCGAGTTGTCGATCGCCGTCGGCAGCGAGAAGAACTCGGGGATGTGCCGGCCCGACGCGTGGACGCGGGCGGCGCGCTCCAGGGCGGCCGGGGAGAAGGCCGCGAGCCACAGGCCGCCCTCGGCGGCGAAGGACTTCTGCGGGGCGAAGTAGTAGACGTCCGTCTCGGTGATGTCGACGGGCAGACCGCCCGCGCCCGAGGTCGCGTCGACCAGGACGAGCGCGCCCTCGTCGGCACCGGCGACCCGCTTGATCGGGGCGGCGACACCGGTGGAGGTCTCGTTGTGGGTGTACGCGTAGACGTCGACGCCCGCCTCGGCCACCGGCTCCGGGTGCGTGCCCGGGTCGGAGGAGATCACGGTCGGCTCGGCAAGCCAGGGAGCCAGCTTGGCGGCCTTCGCGAACTTGGAGGAGAACTCGCCGAAGGTGAGGTGCTGCGACTTGTTCTCGATCAGACCGTGGGTCGCGATGTCCCAGAAGGCGGTGGAGCCGCCGTTGCCCAGGATCACCTCGTAGCCCTCGGGCAGCGAGAAGAGGTCACTGATGCCGGTACGCACTTCGCCGACCAGGTTCTTGACCGGAGCCTGGCGGTGGGACGTACCGAGGAGAGAGGTGCCGGTCGCGGCCAGGGCGTCCAGCGCCTCCGTACGCACCTTGGAGGGGCCCGCGCCGAAACGGCCGTCGGCGGGCTTGATGTCAGCGGGAATCTGGATCTCAGCCACGAGGCGGAGAGTATCGGGTCGGGAAGGCGCCGGTCGCGGGATGTCCGCCGGATGAGACGAGGACTGAGACATCCTGGCGTTGTGGGAACACACGAGGATCACGCGCCCGAGCTCGCCGCCGACCTGCGCGCCGCCGTCGCCGGAGAGGTCGATTTCTCCGTCACCGCGAGGGCCCTGACGACGATGGACGCCTCCAACTACCGCCGTGTGCCGGTCGGTACGGTCGCGCCGCGCGACGCGGCCGACGTCGCGGCGGTCCTGGAGGTGTGCCGGGCGCACGGGACGCCGGTCGTCGCGCGCGGCGGCGGCACGTCCATCGGAGGCCAGGCCACGGGCACGGGCGTGGTGCTCGACCTCACACGGCACATGGCCGGGCTGGTCTCCCTGGACCCGGAGGAGCGGACGGCAGTGGTCCGGCCGGGGCTGATCCTCGACCGGCTGCGGGACGCGGCGCGGCCGTACGGGCTGACCTTCGGCCCCGATCCGTCGACGCACAGCCGCTGCACGCTCGGCGGCATGATCGGCAACAACGCGTGCGGGGCGCACTCGGTCGCCTGGGGGACCACCGCGGACAACATGCGCTCGCTGGATGTGGTGACGTACCGGGGAGACATGTTGACGCTGGGCCGTGACGGGCGGGGCGCGCCCCCTGGCCTCCTCGACCTCGTCGACCGTCACCTCGCCCTGCTGCGGACCGGTTACCCGGAGGGCCTTCCGCGCCGGATCTCCGGCTACGCCCTCGACGCGCTGCTGCCGGAGCGGGGCGTGGACGTGGTCCGCTCCTTCTGCGGGAGCGAGGGCACGCTCGGGGTGGTGACGGAGGCGACGGTCCGGCTCGTGCCGCTGCCGGCCGACCCGGTTCTCGTCGTCCTGGGCTACCCGGACGAGAGCGCGGCGGCGGAGGCGGCGGCCGGGCTGCTTCCGTGCAACCCGCTGACGGTGGAGGGGATGGCGGCCGACCTGGTGCGCGGTGGTGCGGAGGGGCTGCCCCGGGGCGGGGCGTGGCTGTTCGTGGAGATGGACGGGGAGGGGGCGGCGCGGGGGCTCGTCCGGGCGGCGGACGCCCTCGACGCGGCCGTCGTGCGGGATCCGGCCGGGCAGCGGGCGCTCTGGCGGATCCGGGAGGACGCGGCGGGGACGGCGACGCGGATGGCTGATGGGAGGGAGGCCTGGCCGGGGTGGGAGGACTGTGCGGTGCCGCCGGCCCGGCTGGGCGCGTACCTGCGTGAATTCCGCGCCCTGTTGGGGGAGTTCGGGCTGCGGGGGGTGCCGTACGGGCACTTCGGGGACGGCTGTGTACACGTCCGGATCGACTTCGACCTGTGGACCGGGAAGGGGGTACGGGACTTCCGCCGCTTCTCGGAGGCGGTGGCGGACCTCGTGGTCGCCCACGGCGGCTCGCTCTCCGGCGAGCACGGCGACGGGCAGGCGCGGGCGGAGCTGCTGCCGAGGATGTACGGGGACGAGCTCGTCGGCCTGTTCGGCGCGGTGAAGGACGTGTGGGACCCGGACGGGGGTCTGAACCCGGGGATGCTGGTCCGTCCGAAGCCGCTGGATTCCGGGCTGCGCTTCGAGGGGCTGCCGCTGGTGGGTCTCGGGCGGGAGGCCGCGAGGTGCGTGGGAGTCGCCAAGTGTCGTGTGGGCGAGCCGAGTTCGGGTCCTGGGGTGATGTGTCCTTCCTACCGGGCGACGGGGGAGGAGAAGCACTCCACGCGGGGGCGGGCGCGGCTGCTGCACGAGATGGCGCTCGGCGAGGTGATCACCGACGGCTGGCGCTCGGAGGAGGTCCGGGAGGCGCTGGACCTGTGCCTGTCCTGCAAGGGGTGCCGCAGCGACTGCCCGGTGGGCGTCGACATGGCCGCGTACAAGGCGGAGTTCCTGGACCGCCACTACGCGGGCCCGACCGGTTGGTGGCGGCGGCCGCGCTCGCACTGGACGATGGGCGGTCTGCCCCGGTGGCTCGACCTGTTCGGGCGGGCGGTGAACGTGGCGACCGGGCTGCCGTTCGCGGCGCGGCTGGCGGGGGTGACGCCGGAGCGGTCGATGCCGCGGGTGGCGGACCGGACGTTCGTGTCCTGGTTCGGCGAGCGCGGCTCACGCCGCCCGGCGGATCTGACGCTGTGGCCCGACACCTTCACCAACCACCTGGCACCGGAGGTGGGCCGCGCGGCGGTGCGGGTCCTTGAGGACGCGGGCCTCGGGGTGACGCTGCCGGCGGGGCGGGTGTGCTGCGGGTTGACGTATGTGTCGACGGGGAGGCTGGGGGCGGCGCGGAAGGTGATGCGGGGGATGCTGGACGTGATCGGGGCCGGGGCCGGGGCCGATGGTGATGCCGGTGTCGGTGTCGGTGTCGAGACCGGGGCCGTCGTCGTCCTCGAACCCTCCTGCGCGGCGACTCTCAGGGCCGACCTGCCCGAGCTGCTGCCGGACGATCCCCGGGCCGCGCGTCTCGCGGCCTCCGTCCTCACCTTCGCGGAGGCGCTGGAGACCCTGGCGCCCGACTGGATCCCGCCCCGGCTCGACCGGCCGGTGACCGGCCAGACCCACTGCCACCAGCACGCGGTGCTGGGCGAGACCGCCGACCGTCGACTCCGCGAACGCGCGGGTCTCACCGGGGCGTTGGTGGGAGGCTGCTGCGGTCTCGCGGGCAACTTCGGCTTCGAACCGGGTCATTACGAGGTCTCGGTGGCCTGCGCGGAGGACCAGCTCCTGCCGGCACTCCGTGCGGCACCGGAAGGGACGGCCGTCCTGGCGGACGGCTTCTCCTGTCGTACCCAGATCGCCGACCTGACGGACCGGCGGGCCCGCCACCTGGCGGAGCTGCTGGCGGAGGGCCTGGATGCCACGGCGGTCACTTGAGACGTTCCTTCGGGGGCGTGCAGGTCGATGCCGTCGAGGGCGGTCTTGTCGCCGTAGGACTGCGCAGCCCGTTCGCGGAGATGGCCAGGTTGGTCATGGGGAGTGCTCCTTCAGGGACTAGTGCTCTGACCGCATACCTTCGCCGGGTTGGGCGGGTGTGGGGCCATTAATGCCAGCGTCCTGGCCGAGGCATCCGCCTATGCTCGGCTCGTGCAGCCGCTTTCCGACCGCAGCAATCCGTTGATCACGGCGTTCCCAGCCGAGCTTGCAAGCGATGCCGAGGCAGTCCTGGCGGTGATGCCTGATTCTCGGCTCCAGCCGCATGCCTCGTTCTCGGTCGCTGTCGAGGGCCAGCCGGTTTTGATCCCCGGGCGCCTCTACAACGACGAGCCGCCAACTGACAGGGTGGCGTCGCTTTCGTCGCGCCAACAACAGCTTCTGCACTGCCTGTACTCAAGGCACTGCGACGGCATGGTCAGGCAGCGCCACCTGGAGAAGGTCGTTGGTTCCACGGACCCATGGGTCGTCCCCTTCGTCGTGCAGCTGGTTGGCGAGTACGTCTTGGAGATCCTGGTCGTCATCTGCGATGAGCTCCGTGATCTCGCCACGCCCGGCACCTGCGGCCACCTCGCTTACGGGCAGTTCATCGTGGACAACCCTGCTTTCTTCGCGCGCACTCAACGGCGGGTCGTGAGCTACTGGAGCTGCTACTACCGGGGCACCTACGCGAGTTTTCGGGGCTACCCGGGGTGCACGATTCTTGACCTCCTACGGTCCGCTGCCTCCGACAGGGCGGGACATTCCTGGCCCAACCTCGCTCCAGCCGGCGCCAGGGTGGACGGCCACTGCTAGGACTCGGCCGGGCAAGGTCGCCGGACTGGTCAGGCGGCATCGGCGAGGGGACGTCCGCCCCAACGGATGCCCTTCTCGCTGCGGATGCGAGCGCGCTCGCGGCGCTGGGCTGCCAGCACGTCGGGGTGACGGGCATTCGCGTTGCGCCAGCGCAGATAGGCGTGCAGGGCCCGGGTCTGCACGGTGTGGTTGCGGTGGTTGCGGTGGTTGCGGTGGTTGCGGTGGTTGCGGTGGTTGGAGTTGGCGATGGTGAACTGCCGCAGCGGCCCGAAGTGCGCCTCGATGGGGTTGGCCCAGGACGCGTATGTCGGCGTGAAGCACAGCTCGACACGGTTCTTCTTCGCCCAGCGGCGGATCGTCTCGCCCTTGCGGGCGGACAGGTTGTCCAGGATGACGTAGATGGGGGCGTCGTCCGGTCGGGCGGCCCGGACCGATCTGAGCGCGGCCAGCGTGTTCGCGGCGCCCTTCTTCCGGCGGTTGACGCCCCAGAGCGTGTCGTCACCGACCGAATAGCAGCCGTGGAAGTACCTGACGCCATGCGTGCGGTGGTAGGTCGCCGGGTGCCGCTCGGGGTGACTGGCGGGGGCCCAGCCCGCACCGCCGGTGGGGCGGATGCCGAGCGGGCCGAACTCGTCGAACGCGAAGACCCGGTCCGGGAAGCGGTCCAGGACCTCCTCGATCCGGTCCAGCTTTGCCTCGCGGTCGGGGTCCGGGGACTCCTTCCACGTCTTGGTGCGCTGGAAGGTGATGCCGCGGCGGGCGAGCAAACGGCGTAACGCCTCGCGGCCGATGCGGATGACCCGCCCATGAACTTTCCGCAAGTGGGCCAGCAGTTTGCGGATGGACCAGCGAGTGAAGGGCTGGCCGAGCTTGGTCGGGCGGGTGGTGGCCGTCTGGACGACGAAGTCCTCGTCGTCAGGACTGAGCAGGCGGGGACGGCCTCCCGCCCACCGAGGGTCCAGACAGGCCAGGCCGATCTCGTTGAACCGGTGGATCACGTCCCGGACGGTGTCCTCATCGGCCTGCACCAGCTGGGCGATCACCGGCACCCGGTTCCCACCGGCCGACGCCAGCAGCATCGTCGCGCGTCGGAAGCGGACCGAACTGGTGCTGCCCCGGCGCACGATCTGCTGCAGCTTCTGCCCCTCCTGGTCGGTCAACCTGCGCACGCGGACAGGCTCAGCCACCGCACCCCCCAGCACTCGGATCGGACGTCACGCAACATCCAACCGCCCCGACCACCAACCCGGCGAACCAATGTGGTCAGAGCACTAGAGGCTGCGGGCGGTGATGTCGCCGTGGGCGGTGGTGGCGTGGATGGTGAGGGCGGCGTCGGGGCCGTCGGTGTTGTTGAGGGCGTTGTCGATGCGGCCGTGGGTGGTGGCGGCGTTGAGGGAGGCGGAGACGCCGCGGGCGGCGCCGATCGTCAGGTTCCCGGCCGCGGTGGTCAGGGTGACCGTGCCGGTGTGGGCCTCGGTGATGTGGATGTCGCCCTGCTGGGTGCTGATCTCGGCCGCGCCGCCCAGGCGGCCGACGGTGATGCCACCGGCCTGCAGGGTCAGACGGGCGCTCGCGGTCTCGTCCAGCTTGACCGTGCCCTGGGCGCCTTCGAAGGTGACGTCGCCCAGGCGTCCGACGCCCCGGAGTTCGGCGGCGGCCGTCTTGGCCTCGACGCGGGAGCCGGCCGGGAGCTGGACGGTGACCTCGACGGAGCCGGAGTTGCCCAGGACCCGGTTCTTCGCCGGTGCGGCGCCGATCCGCAGGACGCCGTCGGTGTAGTCGACCGTGACCTGCTCGGCGGCCTTCACGTCGCTGCTCTTCGCGGCGTCGGCCGGGAGGACCTCGACGGTGGCGTCGGTGCGGTCGGCGGCGATGAGCCGGATCCGGCCGGCGGGGATGTCGAGGACGGTGGCGATCGCGGCGGTGGTGGCGAACTTCTGCATGGTGTGTCTCCCTGAAGCGTTTCGCTGCTTGTTTCTGACAACGCAAACGCTACGTTGCGTTCAAGGATCGAGCAACATGCTCGTTGCGTGCAATCCCAGTAATTGCAGGTCGGAGCAGGGATTTCATTGCAATCGTTATGACGCGTAACGCAACAACCCTACTCTGTCCGTTGCAATGAAGTGAAGGTGAACGCTATAGTGGGGCAACAGGCACTACGTAAGGAGGCCGCGATGCCGGGAGGCAGGCTCACGCAGCAGGAACGCCAGCAGATCGGGCTGGGGCTGGCCGACGGGCTCGCCTACGCCGAGATCGCCAGGCGCCTCGACCGCCCCACCTCGACGATCACGCGCGAGGTGATGCGCAACGGCGGCCCCACCGGCTACCGCGCCGACCTGGCCCACCGCGCCACCGAACGCCGCGCCCACCGGCGCCGGCAGGCCACGCCCCGGGGGGCGGAGGCACTCCCGCAGGCGTACGGACGCGACCCGGAGGCCGTGCGCGAGTTCGAGGAAGTCCTCACCACCGTCTACATGGCGTCGGGCATGCCCAAGATGATGGCCGGGGTGATGGCCTGTCTCTGCATCAGCGACACGGGCAGTCTCACCGCGGCCGAACTCGTCCAGCGCCTCCAGGTCAGCCCGGCGTCCGTCTCCAAGGCGATCACGTTCCTCGAAAGCCAGGGCCTCGCCCGCCGGGAGCCGGGCGAGGGCCGCCGCGAGCGCTACGTCGTCGACGACGACATCTGGTACCAGTCGATGATGGCCAGTGCCCGGTCCACCGCGCAGATCGTCGCGACCGCGCGGCAGGGCGTCGGTGTCCTCGGCCCCGGCACCCCGGCGGGCGCCCGTCTGGAGAACATCGCCCGCTTCCTCGACTTCGTCAGCGAGAGCATCGCCCGCGCCGCGGAACAGGCCCGCGAGATCCTCCACGCGAAGGTCGAGGCGCCCGCCCCGGACGCCGAAGAACCGTCCGTCACCGAGACCCCTTAGCCTCTGCTGGTCCGCCCGACCCCGGGCGGTTCGAGGAGGGATGTTCATGCGACGGCGGGGAGCGGGCGGCGGGCTGGGAGTCGCGGCCCGGGTACTGGTGCCACTCGGGCTGGTCCTGGCGCTGGGAGGCATCGGGTACTTCTTCGTGACGTACCGAGGCGTCACCGTCATGGGCGAGGGGATGGAGCCCACGTACCACCGGGGCGAGCGGCTGGTCGTCGAGCGCGTCGACGCGGGCGAGCTGCGCAGGGGGGACGTCGTGCTCTTCCACGTGCCCGGTCGCTACGGGGGCGCACCGGTCCTGCAGCGGGTCATCGGGACGGGTGGTGATCGCGTGGTGTGCGACGGGGACCGGATCACGGTGAACGGTGTACCGGTCGACGAGCCGTATGTGATGCGCGGCGAGGTGAACCCGGGGACCGGGCCGTATGACGTGCGGGTGCCGGACGGGCGGTTGTTCCTGCTGGGCGATCACCGGGGGAACTCGCACGACTCGCGGTTCTTCCTCGGCGAGCAGTCGGGCAGTGTCGCGGCCTCCGGGGTGATCGGGCGGGCGCAGGAGGGTTTCGCCGCACCGGCGGCGTGGGGGGCGCTCGGGGTCCTCGGGATCGTGGTGACCCTGGTCGGGACCGGTCTGGGGATCGGGGCGTACGCGGCCGGGCGGAGCGCCCGGCGGTCGCTCGCGGCCGTGCCGCCGTGGCCCATGGCCTGAGACGGTCCGGGGCCGCGTCCCGATCACGTACGGGCCCTCCGCGAGGAGGAGAGGCGTTCAGTTCCCGCTGACGATCTCGCGGGCCATCGCCACCAGCGCGCTCGTCGCCGGGTGGGGGAAGGCGTCGCGCCAGGCGAGGACCACCGGCAGCGGGGGTGCGTCGGTCAGCGGGCGGTAGGCGACGCCCGGGTGCGGGTGGAGGGCCGCCGTGGAGGCGGACGAGACGCCGATGCCCCGGCCGGCGGCGATCGCGGTGAGCCAGTCGTCGGTGTTGGCCACGGTCAGGGTGGCCACCGGGCGGGCCGTGGTGGACCAGAGCGCGAGCGTGGTCGTACCGGAGACGGTGTTGAGGACGACCGTCTCGTCGGCGAGCTCCCCGAGGGTGAGCCGCGGCAGCGCGGCGAGCGGGCTGTCGGTGGGCAGCGCGGCGACCCGTTCCTCCGTGGCGAGCTCCTCCGTGACCAGGCCCGGCGCGTCGACCGGGCCCCTGAGCAGGGCCGCGTCGACCTCGCCCCGGCCGAGGCCGGCCGTGCGGTCGTCGATGCGGAGGAGTTCGAGCGGGGTCTCGGGGTACTGGCGCTGCCAGCGTCGGAGCAGGGGAGTGGTGTACGGGCCGAAGGCCGACCAGGCGTGCCCGAGGCGCAGGGGGCGGTGGCGCAGTCTCGCCGGGTCGACGGCGGCGTCGAAGGCGGCGAGGGCCGCGGCGGCCCGGTCCTGGAAGGCGCGGCCCTCCGCGGTGAGGGCGAGGTGGTGGGTGGACCGGTCGACGAGCCGGGCGCCGAGGTGCTGTTCCAGGGCGGCGAGCGTGCGGGAGACGGCCGGCTGGGTGAGGTGGAGCCGGGCGGCCGCCCTGGTCAGGCTGGATTCCTCGGCGATGGCGAGGAAACAGCGGAGGTGGCGCAGCTCGATGCTCATGTCTTCGGAGCATAACCGCAGCACAATCGGCATTTCCGGTGCCGCGCGGGGACTCGTAGCGTGGACGGGGAAACGTGGCGACAGCCGCGCGGTGGGTGCATTATTCTGGACTGGGGGTCCAGTGGAGTGAACCATTGATCAGGTAGTGGTAGCGAAGAGGAGCAGCCGGTGAACAGTCCGGTCAAGGATGTGGCACCGGTCGCCGTCGGCGTCGAGCCCCAGGGGGGTCCCTCGCGGGGGGCGTCCGGAGGAGCGTCACCCGGGACGTCCGCGAGGGCGGCCCAGGGGTTTTCCGCGAAGGGGCGGGCGGGCCGACACCTCGGCCCCGTCGCCCTCGTCGTCGCGGGCGGGCTCTCCGTACAGTTCGGCTCGGCCGTCGCGGTGCTCCTCATGCCCCGCGCGGGAGCCCTCGGCGTCGTCACCCTGCGGCTCGTGCTCGCCGCCGTCGTCCTGCTGGCCGTCTGCCGGCCCAAGGTCCGCGGCTACAGCCGCGCCGACTGGGGCACGGTCCTCGCCTTCGGCGCCGCCATGGCCGGGATGAACATCCTCTTCTACCAGGCGGCCGACCGGATCCCGCTGGGCGCCGCCGTGACCCTGGAGGTCCTCGGCCCGCTGATCCTCTCGGTGGTCGCCTCGCGCCGGCTGTCGAACCTCCTCTGGGCCGGGCTCGCCCTCGGGGGCGTCGTCCTGCTCAGCGGGGGCGGCTTCGACCGGCTCGACCCGGTCGGTGCCGCGTTCGCGCTCGCCGCGGGCGGGATGTGGGCCGCGTACATCGTCTTCAGCGCGCGGACCGGGCGGCGCTTCCCGCAGGCCGACGGGCTCGCGCTCGCGATGGCCTTCGGGGCGGTCCTCAGCCTGCCGCTCGGCATCGCGGAGGCGGGCGACAGGCTCCTCGTACCGTCGACGGTCCTGCTCGGCCTCGGGGTCGCGCTGCTGTCCTCGGTCCTGCCGTACACCCTCGAACTCATCGCCCTGCGCCGGCTGCCCGCGCCGACCTTCGCGATCCTGATGAGCCTCGAACCGGCCATCGCGGCGGCGGCGGGCTTCCTCATCCTCAGCCAGGCGCTGTCCGTCACCGACGCCCTCGCGATCGCGCTCGTCATAGCGGCGAGCATGGGCGCGGTCCGCACCCAGGTCCGCGCGGCCCGGCGCGCCGGGCAGGGCACGGTCTGACCTCTTCGGGCCGCAGGGTCGTCTCCCGGGGGCGTCTCCCGGGGCCCTCTCCCGGGGGCGTCTCCCTACACTGGCGGGCATGGCATGCCGCATCAGTGAACTGATCATCGAGAGTGCCGACGCCGAACGTCTCGCCGCGTTCTGGAGCGAGGTCCTCGGCTACGTCGAACTGGGCCGGGAGAGCGACGGAAGCATCGAGATCGGGCCGCCCGACACCGGCTTCGGCGGCCCGCAGCCCACCCTCGTCCTCAGCCCCAACAGCGCCCCACGGACCGGGAAGCTCCGGCTGCACATCGACGTGAACCCCACCGACCGCGACCAGGACGCCGAGCTGGAGCGGCTGCTCGCCCTCGGCGCCAGGCCCGCCGACGTCGGCCAGACCGGCACCGAGAACTGGCACGTCCTGGTCGACCCGGAGGGCAACGAGTTCTGCCTCCTGCGCAAGCGGCTCGACCCCCTCTGAGCGCCTCACCCACCCGCTCCCGGCATGCCTAGGGTCCGGTCATGATCGCCGCCCTGCAATGCCTCGTGATCGACTGCCCCGCGCCCCGCGAGCTCGCCGCGTTCTACCGCGCGGTGCTCGGCGGGGAGGTCGACCGGCCCGACCCCCGCTGGTCCCTCGACGGCGCCTGGTCCACCCTGCACGCCCCCGGCGGGCTCGTCCTCTGCTTCCAGGGCGTCGCCGACCACCGCCCGCCGACGTGGCCGGACCCCGAGCGGCCCCAGCAGTTCCACCTGGACTTCGGCGTCCCGGACCTGGACGCCGCCCACGAGCAGGTCCTCGCCCAGGGCGCGACCGTCCTGGACGAGGGCGACGGCCGACGGAGCTGGCGGGTGTACGCCGACCCCGCCGGGCACCCGTTCTGCCTGGTCGGACACTGAGCCGACGACTCCCGCAGGCCCGTGGCCGGATCCGTTCGATCTTTGGCTTCGGGCCTGTTTCAGGCGTCCTCGGCCTCCCCGGAGGATGAGGTCTGTTGCCGGACCGACGAGGAGGGGAGCCGATCATGGCCCTGGAGATGCGAGACCGCTGCGAGCGCTGCGAGACGGCGACCCTGACCGTGGACGGGCCCGCCCGGATCTGCACGTACGAATGCAGCTTCTGCGTCCCGTGCGCCGACGCCATGAACGACATCTGCCCCAACTGCGGGGGCGAACTCGTCCCCCGCCCCCGCCGCGCCCCCTAGGGGGTCGCGCCGGTTCCTTGCCGCCGGGGATTCCGTGTGTCGCGGGCGTATCGAAAATCGCATACGCCACCGCAACGGTCTCCCGTCTTCAATGGGCGCATGGACCACCGCGCATCCCTGTCACCGCCGGCCCGCCGCACGCGCCGGACCGTGCTTCTCGGCCTGGCGATCCTCGGCGTGGCGAGCGCCCTGTTCGTCGTGCGGGGGCCGCTCATGATGTCCGCTCCGAGGTGCCTGGCCGGGCGGTGGCACGGCTGCCTCGACACGTTCAACGGCGTGGTGCTCATGACACTGGTCGCGCTGCCGCTGTCGGTGGCGGTCGTGTGGGCTCTGGCGCGCCGACGGCGTGCCGCCGGTGTCGCGTCGGCGTGGCGGATGTCGCTGGCCGAGGTGGGCATGGTCCACGGGACGGTGCCGTTCCTGTGGATGACCATGATGCCGGGCGCCGGTGCCGGGATCGTCCCCGGCCGGGTGAGCCTGATACCCCTGGTGGACCTGGTGACGATGGGGCCGGTCGGGACCGTCGGCAACCTGCTGGTCTTCGCGACGCTGGGGTTCTTCGCCCCGATGCGGTTCGCGGCGCTGGCGTCCGTGCCGCGGATCCTGGCCCTCGGGGCGGGCTGCTCGGTCCTGGTCGAGGTCGCGCAGTACGTCCTGCGGCTGGACCGGGTGTCCTCCGTGGACGACGTACTGGTCAACGCCGCGGGCGCCGGGCTGGCCGCACTGGCCTCGCGCCGCTGGTGGCGCACCACGGCGGAAGCGCCGACGGACCGGGTTCGCCCCGAGCGGGAACCGGGCCCGGCACCGGCACCGGCACCGGAACCGGAACCGGAACAGGCACCGGCCCGATGAGCCAGTTGTCCGGCTGCATACGTCGGCGATACGCCGTGCTGCCTAGGCTTCGGACATGCGCGTACTGATCGTGGAGGACGAGCCCTACCTGGCCGAAGCCGTCCGTGACGGTCTACGCCTTGAGGCGATCGCCGCCGACATCGCCGGCGACGGCGACTCCGCCCTGGAACTGCTCGGCGTCAACTCCTACGACATCGCGGTCCTCGACCGCGACATCCCCGGCCCCTCCGGCGACGAGGTCGCCCGGCACATCGTCGCCTCCGGCAGCGGCATCCCGATCCTCATGCTCACCGCTGCCGACCGGATCGACGACAAGGCGTCCGGGTTCGAGCTCGGCGCCGACGACTACCTCACCAAACCGTTCGAGCTGCGGGAGCTCGTCCTGCGGCTGCGGGCGCTCGACCGCAGACGCGCCCACGCCCGGCCCCCGGTCCGCGAGATCGCGGGCCTGCGGCTCGACCCCTTCCGCCGCGAGGTCTTCCGCGACGGACGCTACGTCGCGCTCACCCGCAAACAGTTCGGCGTGCTGGAAGTCCTCGTCGCGGCCGAGGGCGGGGTCGTCAGCGCCGAAGAGCTGCTGGAACGGGCCTGGGACGAGAACGCCGACCCCCTCACCAACGCCGTGCGCATCACCGTCTCCGCACTGCGCAAGAGGCTCGGCGAACCCTGGGCCATCGCCACGGTGCCGGGCGTCGGCTACCGGATCGACACCGGTACGGACGCGGGTGCGGACGCCGGCACGGACGCCCGTACGGACTCTGCTGTGGACGCCGGTACCGCCACCACCGCCCCCGGCGAGGACACCACCGCCCCCGGCCGTACACATGCCTAGACGCCCAGGCCTCAGCGCCCGACTGAAACTCACCCTCAGCTACGCCGGATTCCTCGCCGTCGCCGGAGCTCTCCTGCTCGCCGTGGTGTGGGTGTTCGTGCTGCGCTACGTCCCCGACAACTCCCAGGGCCTTCTCGGGGTCTCGCCGAACCGCTACCTCCTCGTGCGCACCTTCGCCCCCGCCGCGGCCGCGGCGATGGTCTTCCTGCTCGTGTTCGGGCTCCTCGGGGGATGGATCCTCGCCGGCCGGATGCTCGCACCCCTCACGCGGATCACGGATGCGGCGCGGACGGCCGGGACCGGGTCGTTGTCCCACCGGATCCGTATGAAGGGCCGCCAGGACGAGTTCCGTGAACTCTCCGACGCGTTCGACGCGATGCTGGAACGACTCGAGTCCCACGTCGCCGAGCAGCAGCGGTTCGCCGCCAACGCCTCCCACGAGCTGCGCACCCCGCTGGCGATCTCGCGGACGCTCCTCGACGTCGCCCGCAAGGACCCCACAAAGGACCGGGGCGAACTCGTCGAACGCCTCCAGGCGGTCAACACGCGGGCGATCGACCTCACCGAGGCCCTCCTGCTGCTCAGCCGCGGGGACCGCGGAAGCTTCACCCGCGAGAGCGTGGACCTCTCCCTCCTCGCCGAAGAGGCCGCGGAAACGCTGCTTCCCTTCGCCGAGGAGCGCCGGATCACGCTCGACGTGACCGGCGGGGCGGCCTGGGCCGGCGGTTCCGCGGAGCTCCTGCTGCGAATGGTGACGAACCTCGTCCAGAACGCCGTCGTCCACAACCTCCCCGCCGACGGCACCGTGACGGTCCACACCGAGGCGCACGGCGACGCGAGCGTGCTGCGGGTCGAGAACACGGGCCGCCTGCTCCCACCGGAACTGGTGCCGACCCTCACCGAACCCTTCCGGCGCGGAACGGAACGCGTACGCACCGACGAGCACGCCGGCGTCGGCCTCGGCCTGGCCATCGTGCACAGCATCGTCCGTGCCCACGGCGGGACCCTCGACCTGTCCCCCCGCCCCACCGGCGGCCTCCGCGTCACGGTCCACCTCCCCGCCGCCTCTTTTCAAAGCAAGCATGCTTGATTGTTTTCCGGTTCGCTGCCATGCTCCGGGACACGCCGCCGTGCCGTCGTGTCCCGAGGGGAGCGCCCCATGTCCGATCCCGCCGTCGTCCTCGACGACCTGCGCGAGGAGAGCGAAGAACTCGACGTCCTCGTACGTGAGTTGAGCGAGGAGCAGTGGGGTGCGCCGACCCCCGCGCCCGGCTGGACCATCGCCCATCAGATCGCCCACCTCGCCTGGACCGACCGGGCCGCCCTCCTCGCCGCGACCGACCCCGAGGCCTTCGCCGTCGAGGCGGGGAAGGCCCTCGCCGCCCCGGACCGGTTCGTCGACGAGGGCGCGGAGGAGGGGGCGAAGCTGCCGCCCGCCGAGCTTCTCGCCGGCTGGCGCGCCGGCCGCGAGCACCTCCAGGAGGCGCTGCGCGCGGTCCCGCCGGGTGCGCGTTTCCCCTGGTACGGGCCGCCCATGAGCGCCCCGGCCATGGCCACCGCCCGGCTGATGGAGACCTGGGCGCACGCCCAGGACGTCGCCGACACCCTCGGAGTGGTCCGCACGCCGACCGCCCGGCTCCGGCACGTCGCCTGGATCGGCGTCCGCGCCCGCGACTACGCCTTCCTGGTGCGGGGGATCCCGGCACCCGCCGAGCCGTTCCGGGTGGAACTCGTCGGAGTGGGAGGGGAGTCGTGGGCGTACGGGCCCGAGGGCGCCGCCCAGGTCGTCACCGGCCCGGCTCTCGACTTCTGCCTCCTCGTCACCCAGCGCGTCCACCGCGACGACACCGCCCTCGTCGCACACGGCCCCGACGCCGAGCGCTGGCTCGCCATCGCCCAGGCCTTCGCCGGGCCGGCGGGCACCGGCCGCACTCCCGAGGGGGCGTAGTGGTCCTCCGCATCGGCAACGCCTCCGGCTTCTACGGCGACCGTTTCGACGCCGTCCGCGAGATGCTCACCGGCGGCGAACTCGACGTCCTCACCGGCGACTACCTCGCCGAACTGACCATGCTGATCCTCGGCCGCGACCAGCTCAAGGACCCGGCCGCCGGATACGCGAAGACCTTCCTGCGCCAGATGGAGGAGGGCCTCGGCCTCGCCCACGAGCGCGGGGTCCGGATCGTCACCAACGCGGGAGGCCTGAACCCCGCCGGGCTCGCGGACGCCCTGACCGCCCTCGCCGCGAAGCTCGGCCTGCCGACCCGGATCGCCCACGTCGACGGCGACCGACTCCCGCCGCGGGACGGCGTGTTGACGGCCAACGCCTACCTCGGCGGGGCCGGCATCGCCGCCTGTCTGGCGGCCGGAGCCGACGTCGTCGTCACCGGCCGGGTCACCGACGCCGCCCTCGTCACCGGGCCCGCGCAGTGGCACTTCGGCTGGGGCCCCGAGGAGTACGACAAGCTCGCCGGCGCCGTCGTCGCCGGTCACGTCCTGGAGTGCGGCACCCAGGCCACCGGCGGCAACTACGCCTTCTTCGCCGCACACGACCCGGCCGTCCTCCGCCGCCCCGGCTTCCCGCTCGCCGAGCTCCACGCCGACGGCAGCGCCGTCATCACCAAGCACCCCGGTACGGGCGGCCTCGTCGACGTCGGCACGGTCACGGCCCAGCTGCTGTACGAGACGGCCGGCGCCCGCTACCCCGGCCCCGATGTGACCGCCCGGCTCGACACCGTACGGCTCGGCCAGGAAGGCCCCGACCGGGTCCGGATCCAGGGGGTGACGGGCGAGGCGCCGCCGCCCACCCTCAAGGTCGGGCTCAACACGCTCGGCGGCTTCCGCAACGAGGTCGTCTTCGTCCTCACCGGACTCGACATCGACGCCAAGGCCCGACTGGTCCGCGACCAGATCGAGGACGCCTTCGTGAGCGCCGACTCCCGCCCCGCCGAGGTCCGTTGGGAGCTCGCCCGCACCGACCGCGAGGACGCCCCCACGGAGGAGACCGCGAGCGCCCTGCTCCGCCTCGTCGTCCGCGACCCCTCCCCGGAGGCCGTCGGCCGCACCCTCACGGGCGCCGCGATCGAACTCGCCCTCGCGAGCTACCCCGGCTTCCACGTCACCGCACCCCCCGGCAGGGGCGCCCCCTATGGCGTCTTCACCACCGCGTACGTCCCCGCCGCCGAGGTCCCGCACACGGCCGTACTCCCGGACGGGACCCGCGTCCCCGTCCCCGTACCGCCCCGCACGACGGAGGAACCGGCACCCCTGCCCGACCCGGAGCTTCCGCCGCCGCTCCCGTACGACTCCACCCGCCGCGCCCCCCTCGGCCGGATCGCCGGAGCCCGCAGCGGCGACAAGGGCGGCGACGCCAACGTCGGCGTCTGGGCCCGTACGGAGGAGGAGTGGCGCTGGCTCGCGCACACGCTCACCGTGGAGAAGTTCCGCGAACTCCTGCCGGAGACCGCCGACTTGACCGTCGTACGGCATGTCCTTCCCCGCCTCCGGTCCCTCAACTTCACCGTCGCCGGAATCCTCGGCGAAGGCGTCGCCTCCCAGGCCCGCTTCGACCCCCAGGCCAAGGCCCTCGGCGAGTGGCTCCGCTCCCGGCACCTGGACATACCGGAGGTACTGCTGTGACCGTCCTCGCCTCCGCCCTCGACACCGGCGGACCCGAGTACCGAGACAACCGCTCCTCGATGCTGGACAGGCTCGGCGCCCTGGAAGCCGAGCACGCCAAGGCCCTCGCGGGAGGCGGCGAGAAGTACACGGCCCGGCACCGCAAGCGCGGCAAACTCCTGGCCCGCGAGCGCATCGAGCTGCTCGTCGACCCCGACTCGCCGTTCCTCGAACTGTCCCCGCTCGCCGCCTGGGGCAGCGACTACCAGGTGGGCGCGTCGCTCGTCACCGGCATCGGGGTCGTCGAGGGCGTCGAGTGCCTGATCACGGCCAACGACCCCACCGTGCGCGGCGGCGCCTCCAACCCGTGGACGCTGAAGAAGGCCCTGCGGGCCAACGAGATCGCGTTCGCCAACCGGCTGCCCGTCGTCTCGCTCGTCGAGTCCGGCGGCGCCGACCTCCCCTCCCAGAAGGAGATCTTCATCCCCGGCGGGGCGCTCTTCCGCGACCTCACCCGCCTCTCCGCCGCCGGTATCCCCACCGTCGCGGTCGTCTTCGGCAACTCGACGGCCGGCGGCGCCTACGTCCCCGGCATGTCCGACCACACCGTGATGATCAAGGAGCGGTCGAAGGTCTTCCTCGGCGGCCCGCCGCTCGTGAAGATGGCGACGGGGGAGGAGAGCGACGACGAGTCCCTCGGCGGCGCCGAGATGCACGCCAGGACGTCCGGTCTCGCCGACCACTACGCCGTCGACGAGGCCGACGCGATCCGCCAGGCCCGCCGGATCATCGCCCGCCTCAACCACCGCAAGGCGCACGCCGATCCGACGCTCGCGGCGCCCCCCAAGTACGACGAGGACGAACTCCTCGGGATCGTCCCCGGCGACCTCAAGACGCCCTTCGACCCGCGCGAGGTGATCGCCAGGATCGTCGACGGCTCCGACTTCGACGAGTTCAAGCCGCTGTACGGGCCGTCGCTCACGACCGGGTGGGCGAGCCTGCACGGCTACCCCGTCGGCATCCTCGCCAACGCGCAGGGCGTCCTCTTCAGCGCCGAGTCGCAGAAGGCCGCGCAGTTCATCCAGCTCGCCAACCAGCGCGACATCCCGCTCCTCTTCCTCCACAACACCACCGGCTACATGGTCGGCAAGGAGTACGAGCAGGGCGGCATCATCAAGCACGGCGCGATGATGATCAACGCGGTCGCGAACTCGCGCGTCCCGCACCTCTCGGTGCTGATGGGCGCCTCGTACGGCGCCGGGCACTACGGCATGTGCGGCCGGGCGTACGATCCCCGCTTCCTCTTCGCCTGGCCGAGCGCGAAGTCCGCCGTCATGGGCCCGCAGCAGCTCGCCGGCGTCCTGTCGATCGTGGCGCGCGCGAGCGCGGCGGCGAAGGGACAGCCGTACGACGACGACGCCGACGCGGGGCTCCGCGCCCTCGTCGAGGCACAGATCGAGTCGGAGTCCCTCCCGATGTTCCTCTCGGGGCGGCTGTACGACGACGGGGTCATCGACCCCCGCGACACGCGCACGGTCCTCGGGCTGTGCCTGTCCGCGATCCACACGGCACCGGTCGAGGGCGCGCGCGGCGGCTTCGGCGTCTTCCGGATGTGAGGCCCTGATGATCACCTCGACCGTACCCACGTCGACGGCACCCCCCTCCGTCGAACCGATCTCCACCATCCTGGTCGCGAACCGGGGCGAGATCGCCTGCCGGGTCTTCCGCACCTGCCGTGACCTGGGCATCTCCACCGTCGCCGTCCACTCCGACGCGGATGCCGACGCCCTGCACGTCCGGGAGGCCGACGCGGCCGTACGCCTGCCGGGGTCGGCGCCCTCGGAGACGTACCTGCGCGGCGACCTGATCGTGAAGGCCGCGCTCGCGGCGGGCGCCGACGCCGTCCACCCCGGCTACGGCTTCCTCTCCGAGAACGCCGACTTCGCGCGGGCCGTGACCGACGCGGGCCTCGTCTGGATCGGCCCGCCGCCCGAGGCGATCGAGGCGATGGCCTCGAAGACCCGGGCGAAGGAGCTCCTGCGCGTCCCGCCGCTCACCGACGTCACCGAGGCGGACCTGCCGGTCCTCGTGAAGGCGGCGGCGGGCGGCGGCGGGCGCGGGATGCGGATCGTCCGCGAACTAGCCGAGCTGGAAGGTGCGTTGAAGGCGGCCTCCGCCGAGGCGGCGAGCGCCTTCGGGGACGGCGAGGTGTTCGTCGAGCGGTACGTGGAGGACGGCCGGCACGTGGAGGTGCAGGTCCTCGCCGACCGGCACGGCGGCGTGTGGGTGATCGGCTCCCGCGACTGCTCGCTGCAGCGCCGCCACCAGAAGGTGATCGAGGAGAGCCCCGCACCCGGCTTCCCCGACGACTTCCTGTACGAGCTCCACGAGTCGGCGATGGACGCCGCCAGGGCGGTCGGCTACGTGGGCGCGGGGACGGTCGAGTTCCTCGTCGACGGCGGCACCGCGCACTTCCTGGAGATGAACACCCGGCTCCAGGTCGAGCACCCGGTGACCGAGGAGGTGTACGGCATCGACCTCGTCGCCCTCCAGATCGCCGTCGCCGAGGGCGCCCCGCTCCCCGCGGGCCCGATCGCGGCGAGCGGGCACGCCGTCGAGGCCCGGCTCTACGCGGAGGACCCGGCCACGGGCTGGACCCCGCAGGCGGGCGTCCTGCACCGCCTGGAGTTCCCCACCGGGCCCGGCGTCCGCGTCGACACCGGATACGCCTCCGGTGACACCGTGCCGGTGCACTACGACTCCATGCTCGCGAAGGTCGTCGCGCACGCCCCGACCCGCGCCGAGGCCGTACGCAAGCTCGCCCACGCCCTTGAGCGGGCGGTCATCCACGGGCCCGCCACCAACCGGGACCTGCTCGTCGCCTCGCTGCGGCACCCCGACTTCCGGAACACCGGCCGACTCGGCACCGGCTTCTACGACCGGAACCTGGACGCGCTGTCCGGCCCCCGGGACGGCGAGGAGTACGCGGCCGTCGCCGCCGCGCTCGCGGACGCCGCCGGGGCGGGCGGAAGGTTCGGCGGGTGGCGGAACCTCCCCTCGCAGGACCAGGCCAAGACGTACGGGGAACACGAGGTCCGCTACCGCCCGACCCGGGGCGGCGGCTACGAGGTCTCGGCCCCCGAGGGCGTCCGGGTCGTGTCGGCCGCCCCCGACCGCGTACGGCTCGAAGTCGCCGGAGTCGTACGGGACGTCGACGTCACGGCGTACGAGGACGGCACCGTCCACGTCGGCCCCCACCGGCTCACCGCCCGCCCCCGCTTCCCCGACCCCGCCGACCAGCGGGAACCCGGCTCCCTGCTCGCCCCCATGCCCGGCACCGTCGTCCGGGTCGCGGACGGGCTCGCCGTCGGCGACCGGGTCACCGCCGGACAGCCGCTCCTCTGGCTGGAGGCCATGAAGATGGAGCACCGCGTCACCGCTCCCGCTTCCGGCACGCTCACCGCGCTCCACGCCGCCCCCGGCCGCCAGGTCGAGGTCGGCGCCCTGCTCGCCGTCGTACAGGCAGACGTCTCGACCGAAGCACAGGAGGACCAGACAGCATGAGCACCCTCATCGACTCCCCGGAACACACCGCCCTCCGAGCCGCCGTCTCCGCGCTCGGCCACCGCCACGGCCCCGGCTTCGACCGGGCCGCCCTGTGGGCCGAGGCGGGCAAGCTCGGCTACCTCGGGGTGAACCTGCCCGAGGAGTACGGCGGCGGGGGCGGCGGCATGGCCGAGCTGTCGATCGTCCTGGAGGAGGCCGGCGCCGCCGGGGCCCCGCTCCTCATGATGGTCGTCTCGCCCGCGATCTGCGGCACGGTCATCGCGCGCTTCGGCACGGAGGAGCAGAAGCGGGCCTGGCTCCCGGGCCTCGCGGACGGCTCCCGGACCATGGCGTTCGGGATCACGGAGCCCGACGCGGGCTCCAACTCGCACCGCATCACGACCACCGCGACCCGCACCGAGGACGGCTGGGTCCTCAACGGCCGGAAGGTCTTCGTCTCGGGCGTCGACATCGCCGACGCGACGCTCATCGTGGGCCGCACCTCGGACGCCCGCACGGGCAACCTGAAGCCCTGCCTCTTCATCGTGGACCGGGATGCCCCCGGCTTCGAGCGGCGCCACATCGAGATGGAACTCGACGCGAACGAGAAGCAGTTCGAGCTGACGCTCGACGACGTGCACCTGCCCGCCGACGCGCTGGTCGGCGACGAGGACGCGGGCCTGCTCCAGCTCTTCGCGGGGCTCAACCCGGAACGGATCATGACGGCCGCGTTCGCGATCGGCATGGGCCGGTACGCGCTCGCGCGGGCCGTGGCGTACGCGAAGGAGCGCCAGGTCTGGAAGGCCCCGATCGGTGCCCACCAGGCCGTCGCGCACCCCCTCGCGCAGGCCCACATCGAGCTCGAACTGGCCCGGCTGATGATGGCGAAGGCGGCCCATCTCTACGACGCGGGCGACGACATGGGCGCGGGCGAGGCCGCCAACATGGCCAAGTACGCGGCGGCCGAGGCCTGTGTGAAGGCCGTCGACCAGGCCGTCCACACCCTCGGCGGCAACGGCCTCACGAAGGAGTTCGGCCTCGCCCGCCTGGTCACGGCGGCCCGGGTGGCCCGGATCGCCCCGGTCAGCCGGGAGATGATCCTGAACTTCGTGTCGCACCAGACGCTGGGTCTCCCCAAGTCGTACTGATGGACGAGGCAGCCGCGACGGCGGCGCCGGGATCCGACTCGCCGTCGCCGTCGCCGTCGCCGCTGCCGCCGTCGCTGTCGTGCCGGCCGCGGAACGGTCCTTGCTGACCCCTACGTGTCGAGCCAGACCCTGGGGCCGCCCAGGTCGTACTCGACCCTCTCGCGATCGTCGACGGCCTTCTCGGGCAGAGCGCAGACCTCGTCGATCCACTGGCGGACCTTCGCCTCGAAGTCCACGTGGCCGACCTCGTGGTGGGCGGCCACGTAGCGCAGGGCGGGCGGCTTCTGCCACCAGTCCTTCTGGGTCAGGCCGGACCTGCGGACGTAGATCTCGGCACCGACCGCGTTGGAGTGGAAGTACAGCTCCAGGTTCTGCGGGCGGCCCGCCTCCGACGCGGCCAGGGTGGCGACGAGTCGGAAGCCCTGCCGCAGGTAGAGGATCTGGCGCTCGCTGCGCGGGATGTAGTCGTCGTCGATCTGTGCGCTCCGGCAGGTGTACCCCGCGGCCGCGAACGCGTCGAGGACGGTCTCGTGCAGCGGCGTCGCGCCGATGCGCACCGGGTCGCTGTCCGTCCGGTCCTCGATCCCGTCGGCATCGACCTCGGTGTACATCGCCAGCCGCACCCCGTCGAGCGGCTTCCCGCGCACCTCGGAGACCGGGGTCTCCCATCGCAGCCGGAACCGGAGGGGCACGCGCACCTCCTGGCCCTTCCCGACGGTGAAGTGATTGGTCACGGGGAAGTGGGCGATGGTGTCGCCCGTATCCGTGTCGACCGTGTCGCTCTTGCCGACGGCGGCCGACGCGTTGGCCACGAGCTTCGCGTTGACGGTCCGCACCCGCACGTCCCGGTCGCCCGCCCGCAGGACGACCTCCCCGCGCAGGATCCCGCCGGGGAGGAGTGTCTCCTCCGACAGGACGGTGTCGAGCTCCAGCGGTATCCCGCCGCTTGCCTTGCTGCTGCCGAGCAGTCTTTTGAACACCATGGGCGCAGGATAGGGGGTGTCTTGTCGGTCAGGCCGGATCAGGGAGCGGGGTCTGGTGCCGTGGATCGCAAGGCGGAGGAGGGAGTCGACGCGGAGTGTCGGCGAGTGACGACAACGCGGCGAGGCGCGGTGCCAGGCCCCGCGAGCCCGGCCTGATCGGCAAGACACCCCCTAGCCGTGGGTGCCGGGGCCGTGGGTGCCGGAGCCCCGGATCGCGCGTGCGTCGCGGCGTCGGCGGGGGAAGGCGGCGAGGTAGCAGACGAGGGTGAAGAGAAGGATGGAGAGGCTGACGGTGAGGCCGGCGAGGGCGAAGGGGCCGAGGTCGGAGAGGCTGCGGGTCAGGCCCATGTCGCGGTCCTCGCGGTGTAGGAGCGCCAGAGGGAGGTGCCCATCCAGTAGGTGCGGATGAGCTGGAAGACCAGCTCGGGCAGGAGGAGGGCGCAGGTCAGCATGGCCTTCCAGCCCAGTGGGGCGACGCGGAGGGCGGAGAAGAGGGACGAGGCGAGGAGGATGAGCAGCCAGAGCGGATCGCCGGCGCCGTCGCCGCTCGCCACGGCCTCGCTCACCCAGACGGTCATCCAGCCGAAGCTGTACGCGAAGCCGAGCAGGCCGAGCACGTACTGGACGATGGAGAGCCGGGTGTGCCGGGTCCAGCCGCGCTGCCGCATGATGTCGAGGGTGCCGCGGACCCAGCGTTCCCGCTGGCGCACGAGGTCGCCGAGGCGGGGCATCAAGTCCGTGTAGGCGACGACGTACTGGTTGGCGGTCACGCGCCAGCCCGCTTCCTTCAGGGCGAGCGTGGTCTCGTAGTCCTCGACGAGGTTGCCGCTGTGCTGCCAGAAGACCTCGTCGCGGGCGTCGACGAGTTCCTGGAGGGCGGCGGCGCGGTAGAAGGAGCCGGCGCCCGCCATGGTGTGCACGCCGCGTCGCGCCCGGGTGTGGGCGTACCGGCCGTACTCGATGATCTGCATGCCGGTCAGGAAGCGCTGCCAGGGGTTCCGCCACAGTCCGGTCCTGCCGTAGCAGGTGGCACTCACGCCGCCGAGGGTCGGGTCGGACTCCATGACGTGGCGGGCGCGGGCGACGAAGTCGGGGTGGAGGCTGGTGTCCGCGTCCATGACGAGGACGTACCTCGCGGTGTCGCCGAGCCGTCCGGTCTCCGCGCCGAGCCGGGCGAGCGCGTGGTTGAGGGCGCCGGCCTTCTTGTGCGGGTTGTCGGGGAGGTTCAGGACGCGGGTCGGCGGGGTGCCGGGCCGTGCGGCGAAGTCGAGGGCGGCCCGTTCGGTGCCGTCCGTCGAGTTGTTGACGACGACCACGATCAGGTCGGGCCGGCGGGTCTGGGTCGCGAGGGACTCCAGGGAGGCGAGGATCTCCGCCTCCTCGTTGCGGGCCGGGATCACGACGACGGTGTCGTGGAGGGCGGCTCGCGGGGCGGTGGCGGGGTGGGCGGGTAAGGCCGAAGCAGCCATGGGGAGACTCCAGTTGGTCGTGGATCGAAAGGTCCAGCACACGACGCTGTGCACCTGGTTCACCGGGCTGCATCCATGATCACACACCGGGGTGACTTGGTCCGTACCTGTCCCGGTATGCAGGATGGTGGGGCCATACGGCGTTCTTGTCCCGGCAACTTCCTTGATGGGGCCAGGAGTTCAGGATGGGGAGGAAGGGGTGTTTTCGGGCGTCCCGCACGGGGTGACGCCTGAAAGCTTTCGCTTTCCGTTCACCGGGCGGAATCACGCCCGGCGGTCATGCCCCGCGATCGCACCCGGGGTCACGCCCGGCGATGGCACCCGGGGTCACGCCCGGCGATGGCACCCGGGGTCACGCCCCGCAGTCGCGCCCCGCGATCACGCCCGCAAAATCATGCATGCGTGCTTGATTGTTCTTCGCGGTCCTGACAGGGTCTCCCCAAGTCGCACCGGTATCAGCGATCCTGGCGCTCGCCTTCCACCTCTCCCTCCCACCTCTCAGGGGGCTCGCATGGTGTTCCACAGCGCGTACGAGGACGTTCCGGCCGTATCCCTCGCCATCCACGACGCCGTGCTCGGCCGCGCCGCCGAGTTCGGCGACACCCCGGCCCTCATCGACGGGGCCGGCGAGCTGACCCTCACGTACACCCAGGTCGACGCCTTCCACCGGCTGGTCTCCGCCGGTCTCGCCGAGGCCGGGGTCCGCAAGGGGGACGTACTCGCCCTGCACAGCCCCAACACCGTGCTCTTCCCGATCGCCTTCTACGCCGCCACCCGCGCCGGGGCCTCCGTCACCACCGTCCACCCGCTCGCCACGCCCGAGGAGTTCGCGAAGCAGCTCCGGGACTCCTCCGCGCGCTGGATCGTGACCGTGTCGCCGCTGCTTCCGGCCGCCCGCGCGGCGGCCGAACTCGCGGGCGGCATCGAGGAGATATTCGTCTGCGACCAGGCCCCGGAAGGGGAGGGGATCCGGTCGCTCCAGTCCTTCCTGGCCTCCACCGGACCCGTCCCGGAGCCCTCCATCGACCCCGAGGAGGACATCGCGGCGCTCCCGTACTCCTCCGGCACCACCGGCGTCCCCAAGGGCGTGATGCTCACGCACGCGTCGATCGCCACCAACCTGGCGCAGTTGGTGCCGCTGGTCCCGATGGGCCCCGGTGACCGGATTCTTGCGGTTCTTCCTTTTTTCCACATCTACGGCTTGACGGCTCTCATGAACGCCCCGCTCCGCCAGGGCGCCACCGTCGTCGTCCTGCCCCGCTTCGACCTCGACACCTTCCTCGGCGCGATCCAGAAACACCGCATCAACGGCCTGTACGTGGCTCCACCGATCGTCCTCGCCCTCGCCAAGCACCCGGCCGTCGCCGACTACGACCTGTCCTCCCTGGAGTACATCGTCAGCTCCGCCGCCCCGCTCGACGCCGCTCTCGCCGAGGCCTGTTCGGCCCGGCTCGGGCTGCCGCCCGTCCGCCAGGCGTACGGGATGACGGAGCTCTCCCCGGGCACCCACGTCACCCCGCTCGCCGCCGAGAACCCGCCGCCCGGCACCGTCGGCAAGCTGCTGCCCTCCACCGAGATGCGGATCCTCTCCCTCGACGACCCGGCGAAGGACGCCGCCGCCGGCGAGGCGGGCGAGATCGCCATCCGGGGGCCGCAGGTCATGAAGGGGTACCTCGGCCGCCCCGACGCCACCGCCGCGATGATCGACGGCGACGGCTGGGTCCACACCGGCGACATCGGACGCGTCGACGACGACGGCTGGCTGTTCGTCGTGGACCGGGTCAAGGAGCTGATCAAGTACAAGGGTTTCCAGGTCCCCCCGGCCGAACTCGAAGCGCTCCTCCTCACGCACGACGGCATCGCCGACGCCGCCGTCATCGGCGTCACCGACGCGGAGGGTACCGAGATCCCCAAGGCCTTCGTCGTGCGCCAGCCCTCGGCGCCCGGCCTCACCGCCGAGGACGTCATGGCGCACGTCGCCGCACGGGTCGCCCCGTACAAGAAGGTCCGCAGCGTCGAGTTCATCGACACCGTGCCCCGGGCGGCCTCCGGGAAGATCCTCCGCAGGGAACTGAGGGACCGCGCATGACCACCACACTCGTCACATCGGCCGAGGACCGGGGCGTCACCACCCTCACCCTGAACTCCCCGGCGACCCGCAACGCCCTCTCCACCCACCTCGTCACCGAGCTCGCCGACGCCCTCACCGCCTGCGGCAAGGACCCGGCGGTCCGTGCGGTGGTCCTCACCCACACCGGCACCACGTTCAGCGCGGGCGCCGACCTGAAGGCCCCGCCCAGCCCGTACGCCTTCGTGGACCTGCTCCGGCAGATCGTCGAACTGCCGAAACCGGTCGTCGGCCTCGTCACGGGCCACGCCCGGGCCGGTGGCCTCGGCCTGCTCGGCGCCTGCGACATCGTGCTGGCGGGGGAGGCCGCGGACTTCGCGCTCACCGAGGTGCGGATCGGGGTCGCGCCGGCCGTCATCTCCCTCACCCTCCTCCCGAAGCTCGACCCGCGCGCGGCCGCCCGCTTCTACCTGACGGGGGAGCGGTTCGGCGTCCCCGAGGCGATCGGCATGGGTCTGGTCACGGCTCCCGCCACCGAACTCGACGGCATCCTCGACGCCCTGCGCGCGGGCTCCCCGCAGGGCCTGCGGGAGGCGAAACGGCTGGTCACCGCTAGAGTCCTGGAGACCTTCGAGCGCGACGCGGAGGACCTGGTGCAGAGGTCGGCCACGCTCTTCGCCTCCGCAGAGGCGCGCGAAGGGATGACGGCCTTCCTCGAACGACGGGACCCCGAATGGCGGCAGTGACCGCACCCAAGCAGGACAGGAGCCGCGCCACCCGGCAGCGGCTCCTGGAGGCCGCCGTGGCCTGTCTCGCCGAGCACGGCTGGGCGGGTTCCACGGTCGCCGTCGTCGCCGAACGGGCCGGCGTCTCCCGGGGCGCGGCCCAGCACCACTTCCCCACCCGCGAGGACCTCTTCACGGCGGCCGTCGAGTACGTCGCCGAGGAACGCTCCCAGGCCCTGCGCGCCCTGCCGTCCCGCGACCGCACCGAGGCCGTCGAGGCCCTCGTCGACCTCTACACCGGGCCCCTCTTCCGGGCCGCGCTCCACCTCTGGGTCGCGGCCTCCGACGAGGCCCAGCTGCGGGACCGGGTGACCGAACTGGAGGCCCGCGTCGGCCGCGAGTCCCACCGGATCGCCGTCGAGGTCCTGGGGGCCGACGAGTCCGTCCCGGGCGTCCGCGAAACGGTCCAGGGCCTCCTGGACATGGCCCGCGGCCTGGGCCTCGCCACCCTCCTCACGGACGACCGCGCCCGCCGGGAACGGGTGGTGGCCCAGTGGGCGCGGCTGGTGAACGAGGCCCTGGCGTGACGCCGCCTACAGCCCGGGGATCTCGCGCGCCTTGAAGGCGTTCCGTACCGCGTCCGCCGCGGCCTTGCCGTACATCCGCTCGGCGGTCGCGACCGTCGTCAGCGCCGCGTCCCGGAAGCTGGTGTCGGCGGCGAAGCCGAACTGCGCGTTGACGATGATCCGGTCGGCCGTGCGGGCGCCGAGCGAGGTGCGGATGTCGAGGAGCGCGCGGGACCAGATCTCGCCGTCGGCGTGGACCTCGCCCTCGCGGTCCGCGTACGTCTTGGTCCCGTCGATCCGGCGGAGGCAGTGCGGGGCCTCGCTGTAGCCGGTGGCGTCCCAGTCGGCCACGCAGGCCGCGTCGGCCTTCAGGGGCCAGTCGTACTTGGCGGCGGCGTTGGTGCCGACCGCGACGGCGAGGTAGTCGCCGAAGGCCTCGCCGATCGCGCCGGACTCGGCGTTCGTGCCGAAGCCGGGCACCTGGGCGTCGTGCACGGCGTGGCCGTACTCGTGGACGATCACGTCCGCGTCCTCGGCGTCGTCGACGCCGCCCTTGCCGAAGCGGATCTCGTCCTTCTTGTCGGTGAAGAAGGAGTTGTCGGCGCCCCACTGGTTGAGCCGGACGGGCTGGACGCGGTCGTTGGCGCCGGGCAGCTCGGTGCCGAAGCCGAGGCCCTGGAGGTACTCCTGCGCCTCGTTGACCCAGAAGTACGCCATGACCTGCTCGAACTGGTCGTCGGAGCGGTTGTACGAGCCGGCGTCGGCGACGACGGCGGGCTTGCCCGTCTCGGAGCGGACGGTCGCCCACTTCCCGGACAGGCCGCCGCTCGCGTCGAGGTTCCGCAGGGTGACGGTGGCGTAGGCGGAGGCGGGTACGTCGCTCACCGCGTCCTTGTGGTCGGTGAGGGACTGGTCACCGGAGGACTGCACCGGGTTCACCATGAAGACCCGGGCCTGCGGCGGCGCCAGTACGGCCGCGACGGCTCCCGAGGACGGGAGCAGGGCGGCGGCCGTGCCGGCGACGGCGACCGCGGCGACCAGGCCACGAGGGGTGCGGCGAGTCATGGACATCCTCCTGCGATGGGATGCTGCGACGGGAAGCTTGGCATGCGCGTGACACGCGTGGCGGTGATCTTCGCGCACACCGCCCGTTTTGGCCAGGGCCCCGGGAGTACGGGGGACACCCACGAGACGTGACGCGGACCACACCCTTCCGCGGCCCGCCGCAGTACGCTGTTCGCATGCCTACGCTCGTACGCCGTCGCCACGTGGACTTCGTCCGCGTCACGAGCATGAGCTGTCGCCGCTCCGCCTGACCCTCACGGCACCGGGGCCCCACACCGCGCCCCCGCCCCACGGGTCCCTCGTTCAGAGACCAAGCCGACCGGCTCCCGTGGCCCCCGCCCCACCCCTTGGCGGCCGCCCCGGGCACCCGTAGACCCCGCGGACGCACCCATGACTCGCAGCTCGTACTCCCCGCAGCCGACCCACAGCGCCCAGACCGGCGACACGCAGCCCCGTGACACGCGGCCCCGTGACACGCGGCCCCGCGGCGCGCGGCAGCCGACGCCCGGCTCGGAGATCCGCCCCTCCTACGCCTCGCAGCTCCCGATCGTCGACCTCTCCGCCGCCGACCGCGGCCCCCAGGCCCGGCGCCTGCTCCACGCGCAGCTGCACTCCGCCGCCCACGACGTCGGCTTCTTCCAGCTCGTCGGACACGGCGTGACCGAGGCCGAGACGCGGGCCCTCACCTCCGCCATGCGCGCCTTCTTCGCCCTGCCCGAGGCCGACCGGCTCGCCCTCGACAACATCAACTCCCCGCACTTCCGCGGCTACACCCGCATCGGCGACGAGCGCACCGCCGGCGCCCGCGACTGGCGCGACCAGCTCGACATCGGCGCCGAGCGGACCGCACACGCCCCCGCGCCCTGGGAAGCCCCGTACTGGTGGCTCGAAGGCCCCAACCAGTGGCCGGCCGCGCTCCCCGAGCTGCGGACCGCCGCCCTGCACTGGATCGACCGCCTGAGCGGCGTCGCCGAGCGACTGCTGCACGAACTCCTGACGTCCATCGGCGCGCCCGCGGACTACTACGACGACATCTTCGGCCCGCGCGCCCACCCGCACCTCAAGCTGGTGCGCTACCCGGGCAGCAGCGGCGAGGGCGACGACCAGGGCGTCGGCGCCCACAAGGACTACGGCTTCCTCACCCTGCTGCTGCAGGACCAGGTCGGCGGGCTCCAGGTCCAGCGCGAGGACGGGGAGTTCCACGACGTGCCGCCGCTGCCGGGCGCGTTCGTCGTCAACCTCGGCGAGCTGCTGGAAGTGGCCACGAACGGCTACCTCATCGCGACGAACCACCGGGTGGTCTCACCGCCCGGGGCGACCGAGCGCTACTCCGTGCCGTTCTTCTACAACCCGCGCCTGGACGCCCGGATCGCCCCGCTGACCTTCCCGTACGCCTCCACGGCCCCGGGCGTCACGGCCGACCCGGCGAACCCGCTGTTCGCCGAGTACGGCCGCAACGAGCTGAAGGGCAAGCTCCGGGCCCACCCGCTGGTGGCGGCCCGCCACCACGCGGACCTGCTGCTGCACCCGGAGGCGTACCCCGCGGCCCTGGCCTCCCCGGCTCGGCCGGCTCGGCCGGGTCAGCCGGCGATGTCGGCGTAACCCTCGATCTCGCGCGGGTCCCGCTGGCCGGGACCCGTGTAGCGGGCCGACGGGCGGACGAGCCGACCGGTGCGCTTCTGCTCCAGGATGTGCGCCGACCAGCCGGCCGTACGGGCGCAGCTGAACATCGACGTGAACATGTGCGCCGGGACCTCGGCGAAGTCGAGGACGATGGCCGCCCAGAACTCGACGTTCGTCGCCAGGATCCGGTCGGGGCGACGGTTGTGCAGCTCGTCCAGGGCGGCCTTCTCCAGCGCGGCGGCCACCTCGTAGCGCGGGGCGTCGAGCTCCTTGGCGGTCCGGCGCAGGACGCGGGCGCGCGGGTCCTCGGCGCGGTAGACGCGGTGGCCGAAGCCCATGAGCCGCTCGCCCTTGTCGAGCGCCTGCTTCACGTACGCGGTGGCGTCACCGCTGCGCTCGATCTCCTCGATCATGCCGAGGACGCGGGAGGGCGCGCCGCCGTGCAGCGGGCCCGACATGGCGCCGACGGCACCGGAGAGCGCGGCGGCGACATCCGCACCGGTGGAGGCGATGACGCGCGCGGTGAACGTCGACGCGTTCATGCCGTGCTCGGCGGCGGAGGTCCAGTACGCGTCGACGGCCTTGACGTGCTTCGGGTCGGGCTCGCCGCGCCAGCGGACCATGAACCGCTCGACGACCGTCTCCGCCTTGTCGATCTCGCTCTGCGGGACCATCGGCATGCCCTGGCCGCGCGCGGACTGGGCGACGTACGAGAGGGCCATGACGGCGGCACGGGCGAGGTCGTCGCGGGCCTGCTCGACGGAGATGTCGAGGAGCGGCTTGAGGCCCCACACGGGCGCGAGCATCGCGAGCGCGGACTGCACGTCGACGCGGATGTCACCGGAGTGCACCGGGATCGGGAACGGCTCGGCCGCCGGCAGGCCCGGGTTGAAGGCGCCGTCGACCAGCAGGCCCCAGACGTTGCCGAACGAGACGTGGCCGACGAGGTCCTCGATGTCGACGCCTCGGTAGCGGAGGGCGCCGCCCTCCTTGTCGGGTTCGGCGATCTCCGTCTCGAACGCGACGACTCCCTCGAGCCCGGGTACGAAGTCGGACATCAGGCGGCTCCTCAATCGATGATCGATCAACTGTGGCTGGTCGATGGTGGGAATCAACAGTCATCCAGCGGAAGAGTCTGTACGGTTCCGATGATGCGGGGAAGCGTGACATCCGGCACACTGCGCCGATTCGGCGAGAGAGGATTAGGGCCGGGCGGTGCCGGGCAGACTCAGCCGCTGCGGCAGGATGGCCCCGTGACCGATCCCGTGACGAACGCCGATCCCGCGCCCGACGCGCCCGACGCCGTGACCGACGCCCTGGATCCCGCCGACATGCGCGAGCAGTACCGCACCACGGAGCTGTCCGTGTCGGATCTCGCGCCCGAGCCGATCGCGCAGTTCACCCGCTGGTTCAAGGAGACCGCCGAGAACCCGGCGATCCACGAGCCGAACGCGATGATCGTCTCCACGGCGACCCCCGACGGCCGCCCGTCCTCCCGGACGGTCCTGCTGAAGCACTACGACGTGGCGGGCTTCGTCTTCTTCACCAACTACGCCTCCCGCAAAGGCGAGGAGCTGGCGGCCAACCCCCGGATCTCGCTGCTCTTCCCCTGGCACCCGCTGGCCCGCCAGGTCATCGTCACCGGCCGCGCGGTCCGCACGGGCCGCGACGAGACGGTCGCCTACTTCCGTACGCGCCCGCACGGCTCCCAGCTGGGCGCCTGGGCCAGCCACCAGTCCTCGGTGATCGCCTCCCGCGAGGAACTCCTCGCCCGCTACGAGGAGCTGGAGGCCCGCTACCCCGAGGGCGAGCAGGTCCCGGTCCCGCCGGAGTGGGGCGGCGTCCGGGTGGTCCCGGACACGGTCGAGTTCTGGCAGGGCCACGAGAACCGCCTCCACGACCGCCTGCGCTACGTCCGCGAGGGCGAGAACGGCGAAACCTGGCGCGTGGAACGCCTCGCACCCTGAGGGGCCTTCGCGGGCCCTGAAACCGGCTCCGCCAGGGAAAACGCAGACGACCGTGAGTCTGGTCCCGTCCGCCTAGGTTCGGACGGGAGCCGGCCGGACTTACCGGCGACTCACGGTCGGGTGACTGCGTTGTTCTTCGACAGACAGGCCTGCCGAGGTGCACAGAGTGCGACTGGCAGGCCTTAGCCCGCAGTCACCTCACGAGCCCGAAAAGAAATCATGTTTTCGGATCACCTCCTTTCGCGTGTACCCACACCCTAGGAAGCCTCCGGGATCCCGCTCAACCGATTTATTCGGAGGCCTGAGATCCCTGCGGCCCCGCACGCCCCATGACCCCCTCAACCCCCTCACGCCCCCCTGTCCCCACCCCGCATCCGCAACGATTTCGGGCGAAGGAGATGTGCTCTGCGTCACGTTCCAGTTGAATGGGTGCAGCATGGGGGGTTGCCGGATGACTGCTTTCACGGATGCCGCGAGTGACACCGCTTCCGTTCCGGGGGACGGGGCCGATCTGTTGGCCGCGTTGCTCGACGGGATGGACGCGGCGCTCTGCGCCTTGGACGCCGACGGGACGATCACGCACTGGAACCGCGAGGCCGAGCGGATCCTCGGCTGGTCCGCCGGGGAGGCCGTCGGGCGGCGCGGGTTCGGGGGGTGGGCGGCGCGGAGCGCGGACGCCGAGGAGATCCTCGGGCGGCTGATGGGGGCCATGAAGGGCCCCGGTCGGCAGGTCCACGAGCTGGCGCTGCTGCGCAAGGACGGCGGGCGGGTGCTCGTCCGGAGCCAGGCCGCCGGCGTGCGCGGCGCCGACGGCGGCCCCGCGGGCGTGTACTGCGCCTTCAGCGAGGTCCACGTACAGCTCGATCTGGAGCGTTCGGTCGCCCTGAGCGAGGCCCTGTTCGAGGACGCCTCCTGGGGGGTCGTCCTCGTCGACGCCGACCTGCGCCCGGCCGTCGTCAACGGCCACGCGGCGCGCGCCTTCGGGACGGGTCGTACGGCCCTGCTCGGGCGCCCGCTCGGTGATGTCGTCGTGCACGGCGCGGAGGAGCTGGAGGCCGCCCTCCAGTACGTCCTGGCGGACGGCAGCCCGCCCGCGCCCGCCGAGGTGTGGGTGACGCTGCGGAGCTCCGAGGGCGAGCGCCGCCGGTGCTGGCGCAGCGGTTTCCTGCGGCTGTCCTCGCCGATGGCGGAGGAGCCGGTGCCGCTGGGCGTGGCCTGGCTGTTCCAGGACGTGACGGAGGAGCGGCTCGCGACGCGCGAGGCGGACCGGCTGCGGTTCCGGTGGAGCCAGCTGCACCGGGCGGGCGTGGCGGCCTCGGAGTGCGAGGACCCGGAGGAGGCGGCGACGGTCCTGCTGGACTTCGCCCTGGCGGGCTTCGCGGACCACGCGCTCGTCGACCGGGTGGTGGGGGACCGCCGCCTGACCCGCGCCCTGGCCACCCCGCCGGGTGCCCCCGGCCCGTCCTCCCCGGTCGTGGGCGGCGGCATTCCGCTGCGGTACGGCCCGAGGCATCCGGCGCTCCAGGCCTGGGACCGCGCGGGCACGGTCCGGGCGAGCGCGGGCCGGACCGCAGAGGTGTGGGCGGAGGCCCACCAGTGGCCCGGCGGCGCGGCGCACGCGCTGTGCGTGGTGCTGCGCCTCCGCGGCCGGACGCTGGGCGTGCTGACGTTCCTGCGGGCCGCGTGCCGCGCGGGCTTCGAGCGGGAGGACGTGGTGTACGCGGAGACGGTGGCGTCCCGCGTCGCGGCGGAGCTGGGCCTTCCGCCGGAGGAGTGCGGAGTGAGGGTGAGGCGTGAGGGGTGAGAGTGGCGCAGGGGCCGGCGCCGCCGCGTAGGCCCCGGCGCCGCCGCGTAGCTCTCCGGCCCCGCCGCGTGCGCCCCGCCCCTCCCCGCTCAGTGCCGGAAGAAGATCCGGTCGCCGTACTCCGTCATCACGCGGCCGTTCCACTCGTGCCCGCCGTCCACGTTCCCGGAGCGCAGCAGCGGGGGCTCGATGCCCCGGCGTACGAGCTCCTCGGCGGCGGCCGCCATCGTGGCCTGCATGAGGGCGCTGGTGACGACGGTCGACGCCGGCGCGAACGGGGCCTCGATGCCCTCGTGGGTGAGCTCGGCGTCCCCGATGGCGATCCTGGAGTCGAGGACGATGTCGCAGTGGTCCTTGAGGTACGTCCCCGACACGTGCCGCGACTTCGTCTCCGTCGCGTACGCCACCGAGGTGACGCCGATGACGGTGAGGCCGAGCGCGCGGGCGTTCATGGCCATCTCGACGGGCAGGGCGTTGCGCCCGGAGAGCGAGATGATGATCAGGACGTCCCCGGCCTTGGCGGGGGAGGAGTCCAGGACCGCTCCGGCGAGGCCGTCGACGCGCTCCAGGGCCGAGCCGAGCGTGGCGGGCATGACGTCCACGCCGACGGTACCGGGGACGGCGAGCAGGTTCATGAGCGCGAGGCCGCCGGCCCGGTAGACGACGTCCTGGGCGGCCAGCGAGGAGTGCCCGGCGCCGAAGGCGAAGAGCCGGTTGCCGTTCGCGACGGCCTCCGCGATCGCGGCCCCGGCGGCGGCGATCTCCTCGGAATCCCCGTCGCGGACCTGCTGGAGCAGGTCGATCGCGGCGTCGAAGAACTGTCCGGCCAGCTTGCTCTCGCCCATGGCGGCGGCTCCTTCTCGTCGTGGTCGCGGATCACGGTGCGGTCTGGACCATTGCTCTGTCAATACCGCCTCGCCCCGGTGAGACCCGGTTGTCGGCGCGATGCGTCAGAATTGGGGCAGGGCCAGCGCACGACTCATCGAGGGGCACGTATGTCCGGACTGATCGACACAACGGAGATGTATCTCCGCACCATCCTCGAGCTTGAGGAGGAAGGTGTGGTCCCCATGCGTGCCCGGATCGCCGAGAGGCTCGACCAGAGCGGTCCGACGGTGAGCCAGACGGTGGCCCGGATGGAGCGCGACGGTCTGGTGGCCGTCGCGAGCGACCGGCACCTGGAGCTCACGGACGAGGGTCGCCGCCTGGCCACCCGCGTCATGCGCAAGCACCGGCTGGCCGAGTGTCTGCTCGTCGACGTGATCGGCCTGGAGTGGGAGCAGGTCCACGCGGAGGCGTGCCGCTGGGAGCACGTGATGAGCGAGGCCGTGGAGCGGCGGGTCCTGGAGCTGCTGCGTCACCCGACGGAGTCGCCGTACGGGAACCCGATCCCGGGTCTGGAGGAGCTGGGCGAGAAGGCGGAGGCCGAGGCCTTCCTCGACGACTCGATGGTCTCCCTCGCGGACCTGGACGCGAGCGGCGGCAAGACGGTGATCGTGCGCCGCATCGGCGAGCCGATCCAGACGGACGCCCAGCTGATGTACACGCTGCGGAGGGCGGGCGTGCAGCCCGGCTCCGTGGTCTCGGTGACGGAGTCGCCGGGGGGTGTCCTGGTGGGCAGCAGCGGCGAGGCGGCCGAGCTGAACGCGGAGGTCGCGGCGCACGTGTTCGTCGCGAAGCGCTGAGGCTGTACGGACGGCGAAGCGCGGAGCTCTTCGGAGTACGGAGCTCTGCGGAGCGCTGAGCTCTTCGGAGCGCTGAGCTCTTCGGAGTACGGAGTGAGGGGTGCCCCGCCGGTCGGTGGGGCGGCCCCTCTTCTCGGTTTCCGGGTCAGAGGTAGGGGATGAGCACGCCCAGCAGGCCGAGACCGAGGATCCCCAGCGCGAGGGTGCCGCCGAAGGCGTGCTTCAGCGTGATCATGAAGACCGTCTCGCGGGCGGTGTGGCGGGCCGGTTTCTCCGGGTCGTAGACGACGTGGATGTTCTCCGTCATGCGGTTGGGGGCGTCCTGGTTGTACTCGTTGCCGCTGGTGTCGGTGAACGTGTAGTAGCGGGCCTTCTTCCCGTTCGGGTAGTAGGCCCGCTTGGCCACGACGGTGATGCCCCGCCGGGCGAGGATCACCTTGTCGGTGACGCTCGTGACGACGGCGAAGGTGGCGGCCAGGCCGATGAGCAGCGCGAGCAGCCCGAAGAAGGCGGCGATGCCCATCTCGGCACCGTGGGCCGCGCCGGTCCACCAGACGTAGCCGATGTAGGCGGCCAGGATGGCCGCGCCGCCCGTCCACGCCTGCCACATCTTGAGGACGAACCCGACGTCCTCGGTGGTGACCAGGGCGCTGCCGGCCGGGTCCCGTTCCTCGGGCAGGGCGTTGGCGAGGGCGGTGACGAACGCGGCGGTGGCGTACGCGTTGCCGCCCTCGATCCGGTGGACGGCTCCGTCGGTGAGCACGACTTCCAGGGCCTTGTCGCCGCTCGGGCGGACTTCCCGGACGGCCGCCAGGGGGATGCGCGTGATCAGCCGGTCCCGCGTGACGGTGAGGCGGTCGGAGTCGAGGATCGCGTCGTCGTCGCCTTTGGCGAGGACCTGTGAACTGAGCATGACCAGATTGACCCGCGTCCGTCGGGTTTGGTTGTACGCGCACGGGTCACGGAGCCGGATCGATTCCGGGTCAACACCCCGCCGTGCGCCCCGGTTTACGCCGGAATGGCCACGCCCGCCCCTTCGGCGTGCCACGCTGGTGCGAGCCGGGCGTGGAGGGGGTGAGGTCGTGAGAGCTGCGGACGGCAGAGGGCCCCGGCGCCTTGCGGCGCCGGGGCCTGTCCTCCCCTGTGCTGACCTGGAGCCCCGAGCTCTCAAGGTCAATCCCGTCGGACCACTTTTCCCCGAGAGGTCCGCCTCCCGTTCAAGATCTCCCCTCGGCAGCGCGAGTCAATCCTTGAGTCCTGTCACTCGAACGAGGGGTGTTGGGTGGCAGGAGCGCATTTTCGAATGCGAGTTCGATAGTCTGATGCGGTTCGACGGGAAAGAGGGGGTGCCAGGGACATGGCGCGACGACTCGACGTCACCGGGGCCGACGGCGTACGCCTGGCGGCCTGGGACTACACGCCGCTGACCGGCGGCGACGACCGGAAGGCCACCCCGCGGCCGGGACCGCGCCCACCGGCCCCCCGGTCCGAGCCGGCACATGCCGCACGATCCACCCCGCACGCTCCCGCCCCCGGCGTCTTACTGCTCCACGGCCTCATGGGCCACGCGGCCCACTGGGCCCCCGCCGTCCGCTGCCTCACCGGCCGGCACCGCGTGGTCGCGCTCGACCAGCGCGGCCACGGCCACAGCCGGCAGCCGACCGCCGTCCCCTTCACCCGTGAGGCGTACGTGGCGGACGCGGCGGCCGCCGTCGAGCAGCTGGGCCTCGGCCCGGTCACCCTCATCGGCCACTCCATGGGCGCCCTCACCGCCTGGCAGCTCGCCGCCGAGCGCCCCGACCTGGTCCGCGCCCTCGTCATCTGCGACATGCGGGCCTCGGCCCTCGGGGCCGCCTCGCAGCGCGCGTGGCAGGACTGGTTCCGGGGCTGGCCGGCGCCCTTCGCGTCACTGGACGCCGTCCGCCGCTGGTTCGGCGAGGACGACCCGTGGGTGGAGCGCCCGAACCCCGCGAGGGGCGCCTTCTTCGCCGAGGTGATGGCCGAGCACCCGGACGGCTGGCGCCCGGTCTTCGACCCGGCGCAGATGCTGACGTCCCGCGAGACGTGGGTCCACGACGCCCACTGGGACTCGCTCGCCCAGGTCCGCTGCCCGACACTCGTCGTCCGAGGCCTCGACGGCGAGCTGGGCCGCGCCGAGGCCCAGGAGATGGTCAGGGTCCTGCCCCACGGGGCGTACGCGGAGATCCCCGACGCGGGCCACCTCCTCCACTACGAGCACCCGGAGGCCTGGAGCGAGGCGGTCGAGCCGTTCCTGAACGGCGTCCTGACGCCGTAGAACCCACGAGCCGGTTCGCAGGCCGGCCCCCGCGCCCGGCGGGTCGGCTCGAATTCCGCCCCGCCCACCGGCTCACCCGACAAACCCCCACAGCAAGCGCGTCCCGGACGCGGGGCACCCCGTCCGGTGGCCCGCTCCGGGCGGCGCGGTACGGTCCTCCCCGTGGCGCGTCGAGGCCTCTCCGCGCCACCTCAGGGAGGAAACGAATTGCGTACTTCACTGCTGAAGCGCCTGGCCACGGTGGCCACGGCGCTGGGGCTCACCTCGGCCGGTCTCCTGGGCGCGGGCGCGTCACCCGCGCAGGCCGCGATCAGCGACTGCCCCTCGGGCTACTTCTGCGCCTGGAAGACCGAGAACGGCACCGGCGCGATGTACAAGACGAGCGTGAACACGACGACGCTCGGTACCTGGGACAACACGTTCCGCTCGGTCGTCAACCGCACGTCCAAGTGGGCCTGCCTGTACGACGACCCGAACTACGGCGACGAGCCGGGCGGCAGCGCGCTTCCCTCGGACCCGGCGGGCACCGAGTGGGGCGGCCCCGGCAGCAACTCGGTCAGCTCGCTGAAGTTCGTTCCCACCGAGCGCGAGTGCGTCCTGCCCGCGTACCCGGAGTGGCACGCCTACACCGCTCCCAAGGCCGCCGGCTTCGGCGACATGAACGCCGACAGGAAGTCGGACGTCATCGTCCGCGACAAGGCCGGCCGTCTGTGGTTCCTGCCCGGCGACTTCAGCGGGCGCCTGATCGGCACCGGCGGCTGGAACGCCATGAGCGCCATCGTCCGGCACGGTGACTTCACCGGCGACGCCCGCGAGGACCTCATCGCCCGCGAGGCGGCCACCGGCAAGCTCTGGCTCTACCCGGGCACCGGCACGGGAGGCGTCGGCGCGCGCAAGCTGATCGGCAGCGGCGGCTGGAACGCCATGACCAAGATCACCGCGTTCGGTGACCTGACGGCCGACGGCCGCTCGGACCTGCTCGCCGTCGAGGCGTCCACGGGCAAGCTGTGGCTCTACCCGGGCACCTCGACGGGCACCCTGGGCGCGCGGAAGCTGATCGGCTCCGGCTGGAACGCCATGAACACGCTGGTCGCGCCGGGCGACATGAACGGCAACGGCCGAGCCGACCTGATCGCCCGCGAGCCGGCCACCGGCAAGCTCTGGCTCTACCCGGCCACCGGCACCGGCACCTTCGGCGCGCGTGTGCTCATCGGCTCCGGCTGGAACGTCATGGCCTCGTTCCTCGCGGTCGGCGACTTCAACGCGAGCGGCACCAACGACCTCGCCACGATCACCACCAGCAGCTACGAGGGTGAGGGATGTCGGGGCGTGGGCTGCCTGGTCCTCTACGGAGGCAAGGGCACGGGCGGGCTGAACGCCGGTCTCCCGGAGGCCGCCAACTGGTCGAGCCTGAACGGCGCGTTCTGATGCGGTGACGTGCGAGACGTGCGAGACGTGCGAGACGTGAAGGCCTCCGCCCCAGGGCGGAGGCCTTCACCGTTCGGCTCGCACGGGGTGACTTCCTCCTCCGCCTTGCGACCGCACGCGCCACCCCTAAGCCGGCTGCGGGGCGAGCGCTTCCGGAGCCGCCGTGACGTCGCGGGTCTCGCGCATGATCAGCAGGCCGTTGACCACCATCAGCGTCGCGGTCAGGCCGTGGACGCCGAGTGCGGTGGCCACGGAGCCGTGGTGGGCCAGCACGTTGGCCATGTCGCCGTACGCGGCGAATGCTTCCACCAGCAGCACCCAGCCCAGCGCCCGGCGGTGACCCGTCACCAGCAGGATGCCCAGGACCAGGGCCAGGACGACGTCGCGGATTCCCTTGATGACCAGGAAGCCGCCGCCGTCACCGGACGGCCAACTCGGCAGGCCGTAGCCCGGCGCCGTCGTCTCCGGGCTCAGGATGTACTCCGTCCCGAACCAGAGGATGAAGAGGATGAAGGTGGCGGCCAGGACGGTGTTGATCTTCTTCAGTGACATGGTTCTTCTCCACGCGAGTCTTCGTCGGCTTGGTGAGCTTCGAGCGGCCGTGCATGTCGGTGCGGCGGTGGCCCTCAGACGAGGGCGGTGACCAGCAGGGTGAACGCGGCGACGATGACGGCGACGCGGACGTAGTGGTAGCGCTCCCAGCGGTGCAGCTGCTCTTTCCAGTCGGCGGGCCGGTTCTCGAGGGTCCAGGTCTTGTTCCGGTTGTTGATCGGGACGAGCAGCAGGATCGACATGACCACGCTGAGGATCAGCAGTCCGGCGGCGATGACGACGAGTCCGGTGCCCTGGTCGTGCCATCCGGCGACGGCCCAGATCGCGCAGAGGACGAGCGAGCCGATGTACCAGAACGGCATCAGGGCGCCGAGCATCCGGCCGCCGTGGGCGTGGCCGAGCTGGCGGCTGTCCTCGGGGAGCGCGTCCAGGATCCGGCCCATGATGAAGGCGACGGAGAACTCCACCCCCACCATCAGGCCGACGGTGACGGTGGTGACGACCTCGAGTGCGTCGAGCATGACGATCCCTCCGTGATCTAGCGCTGCTAGGTGATGAGGCAACGCTAGTACTACTAACGCTCGGTTGTCTAGCGGTGCTAGGATCGACTTATGTCGGTAAAGGAACGCAAGGAGCGCGAACGGGCGGAGCGCGAGCGCCTCATCGTGGCGACAGCCCGCGAACTCGCCGAGCAGCAGGGCTGGGACGCAGTCACCACCCGCCGGCTCGCCGAGCGCATCGAATACAGCCAGCCCGTCCTCTACAGCCACTTCCGAGGCAAGCGCGAGATCATCGGCGCCGTCGCCCTGGAAGGCGCCGTCGAGATGGCCGCGGCGGTGCGTGCCGCGGCCTCCGGAGCGAACGGCCCGCGCGAGCGGGCCGCCGCCCTCGCCCGCGCCTACCTCGACTTCGCCGAGCGGAACCCGGCGGTCTACGACGCCTTGTTCCAGCTCGACGGCGGCCTGGCGTACGCGCGGGAGGACACTCCTGAGCAGCTGAAGGACGCCTTCGCCGCTCTGTTCGAGTGCCTCGCCGAGGTCGCCGGCGACGGCGTCCACCCGGGGATGTTCACCGAGGTGTTCTGGGCGTCTCTGCACGGCCTGGCGACCCTGACCCGAGCGGGCCGCCTGCTGCCCGAGGACGCCGAGCCGAGGGTGGAGCTGTTGGTGGACCGGCTCGCCGTGGCCTGACGCACCGACCGCTACAAAACGACTGTGCTGGCCCCCGCCATCGATGAACGGCGGTGACCAGCACAGTCGGAATGTCAGTCGAGGATCGCGTCAGGCGGCGTCTTCGCCGGTACCGGTTCGATCCGCGTACGGGTCAGGCGCCCGCTGCCACGGCCGTCAGCCAGGCGTTCCAGTCGCTCTCGTAGTCCAGCGAGGTGAGGAAGGAGCGCGCGGCGGCCCAGTTGCCGGCGCGGTAGTGGTTGAGCACGGTGGTGACGTCGGCGGGGTGCTTCTCGATCATGTAGCGGGTGGCGAGGTAGCCCCAGTTGTACGTGCGGTTGGAGTCGCTGATGGCGTAGGTGGTGTCGAACAGCGTCTTCAGGGAGTACGTGTGCTTGCCGGCCTCGGCCACCGCGTTGGCGTAGGTGACGCCGCGGTAGGAGTAGGAGACGTACTCCGCGATGCCCTCGCCCCACCACACGGTCGGCGTGGTCTGGCTGGCGCCGAAGTCGCCGTACAGGTCGAAGCGGCCGTCGAGGTAGTGGGTGTACTCGTGGTTGAGGTTCCAGATCTGCCAGCCGGGGCTCACGTCGGTGCGCTCGTAACATATGAACCGCGGCTGGTTGCCCGCCTGGGAGGGGTCGCCCTCCAGGTACATGCCACCGTTGTTGGTGTCGATGCCGTAGATCTTCCTCGCGTAGGACTTGTAGTCCGCGCTCGAGTTGAAGACGTCGACCTCGAGCTTGGTGTTGTAGTCGTTCGCGACCGGTCCCGAGTCCTTGACCACGCTGTGGAAGTAGGCGTCCTGGTTGGCCAGGCTCGCGCAGGTCGCCGTCAGCTGGGCGGCGGTCATCTCCTGGGCCCGGATCCGCAGCGACGGGCTGCAGTCGTGGACGATCGGCAGGATGCGTGACTCCAGCCCGCCGCCGGCGGTCGCGCCGGGGGCGCCGCCCTTGGTGTTGCCGTGGGCCGGGCGCTGGCTCGGGTCCGCGGAGGCGGCCTGCTCCGACTTGAGTGTGGGCTGGGCGGCTTGGGCGGCTTGGAGGGGGGCGGCCGCGATGGCCGTGATCAGCAGGGCGGTGACGAAGGCGCGCAAAATTCACTCCTGGGGATGGGAGCAGACGTCCCGTCGATGACGGGCTCGCAGTAAAATTGCACACGTCACATTGCTTTTCAATACTGTTCACATGTCCGGGGTCTCGACGTTCCGGATCGTGATGCACGCGGCGGGGGCGGTACGAGGCCCGGACGGGGCGGCGCGAGGCCCGCAGGGGGCCGCACAACGGCGACGGCCCCCGCCCACGAAGGGGCGGAGGCCGTCGGTGCGCTGCTGCTCGGGTGCGGTCAGAACAGCAGGTTGTACCGCTGCCAGCCCGCGCCGACCTTCACGCGAGCGGCGTACGGCTTCGACGCGACGCCCGTGCCCGCGTAGAACCAGAGCGTGCCCGAGGAGTCCCGGGCCACCAGGTCCGCCTTGCGGTCGCCGTTCAGATCGCCCGGCGCCACCATCGAGTTGTACCCCTGCCAGCCGTAGCCGACCTGCGTACGGCCTCCGAGGGGCCTCGTCGCCGCACCCGTACCGGCGTACAGCCACTGCCTGCCCGCCGTGTCGCGGGCCACGAGGTCGGCCTTGCCGTCACCGGTCACGTCGGTGCCGCCGACCAGCGAGTTGTAGATGCCCCAGCCGGCGCCGAGCCGCACGCGATTGCCCAGGGGCGTCGTGGTGTTGCCCGTGCCCGGGTACATCCACAGCACGCCGGCGGTGTCCCGCGCGAGCAGGTCCGCCTTCTTGTCGCCGGTCAGGTCCGAGCCGCCGACGATCGCGTTGTAGATGTTCCAGCCGGCGCCGAGCCGCAGCCGGGTCTCGGTGTAGATGCCGCCGTCACCGGACATCCGGTAGAACCACAGCACACCGCTCCTGTCCCGCGCGACGGCGCCGGGACCGGTGCTCTGCACGGTCACCGGGCCGAGCCGGGTCACCGCCGAGTACTGGTTCCAGTCGAAGGAACCGCCGACCGGGTCCGCCGAGTTGAGCACCGGGGAGGCCTTGCCCGTGCCCCGGTAGTCCCACAGCCAGCCCTCCGCGTCGCGGCCCAGGAGCCGGTGGCGCTCGATGACCGGGACGGAGCTGCCGATCGCGAAGTCCGAGGCCTTCTCCGGGTTGCCCGTGCCGAAGGTGAACACCTCGTACGTCGCCAGGTTCCGCACCCGCCACGCGGGCGCGTTCGCCGCGGCGCTCAGCCCGTAGGTGACCGTGTAGTCACCGGGCTGCGTGACGTCGCAGTCGATGCCGCCGCCGCCCCAGCCGATGTAGCCGGTCGAGTGGTCGCACACGGCACCGGCGGCACCGCCCGTGTCGGCGCTGACGATGCTGACCTTCAGCTCGTTCTCGTCCCAGCCGCGGTAGCCGGGCGCCTCGCCCAGGGCCATCGTCAGCCGGCCCTTGTCGACCGCGTGCAGCTTCACGGTGTGCTTCACCGAGCCGCCGGCGGGCAGCGTCGGTGTCGACATCGTGAGGGTGTTCTGCGCGACGTGCGCCCTGGTCTTGACCGTGATCGTCGCGTGCGCGCGACGCGTACCGATGGGCTGCGAGGCGGCGGTCTGCGCCTCCTTGACGCCCGCGTCGATGCTGGCACCGCGCGGCACGTAGACCAGGCTGTAGTAGGCCGTCAGCCCGTTCACCGCGGTGCTCGTCGCCGAGATGTCGGGCGCCGGGTTGCCCCAGCCCCTCAGGTCGCACAGGTACACGCCGGCCAGCCCGGCCTTGAGGGTGCAGCCGTCCGCCCGGTCCACCTTCAGACCGGCCGGCAGACCGCCGGACCAGGTGCTGCCCGTGAGGAGCGGCTTCTTGCTCAGCGCGTAGACGTACGTGCCGTCCGGCTCCCCGCTGTTCTGCCCGGTGGTGCTCGGCGGGGCCAGCCCGGTCCAGCCCTCGCCGGGCATCAGGACCTTGTCCTCGACCGGGGAGAACTCGAACGTCGGATCCCCGGCCGCCACGGCCGTTCCGGCGCCCACGACCCCACCGGTGACGAGCAACGCGGCCGCTATGCCCGCGCCCAAAATCTTGCGCAAAATACCCCCACATGTTCGAACAGTCGGCGGACGCTAACACGCCCGCCGCCGTCCGCCGCAGGCGGGCGAGCCTCCTGCCCGCCCGCCTGCGGAACATCACCCCTTGCTGACCGCCGCCAGGATCTCCGGCAGTCGCCGCGCCGTGCGCGGGGCCGCCAGCTTGAGGCCCGCCCAGACGAGCAGCGCGCCGTAGGCCATACCCGCCGGGAAGAGGAGCCACAACAGGGACCCCTGGTCGGACAGGTGGAGGTAGACCGTCACGCCGATCAGCGGGGCGCACAGCAGCGCGGAGCCGAACATGCCGCCGAGGATCGACATCCAGGCCAGTCCGCCCTGACCCGGCGCCACGTTCTTGTAGCCGCTGTCCTGGGGGATCGAGTACGGGAAGAGCGCCGAGGCCACCGCGCCCGACCCCACCAGCGCGCCGAGCAGCCCGAAGGACAGGCCCAGCGCCTCCGGGAACGCCGACCAGTCGCCGAGGACGGCCGCCGTCGCCACCGTCACCAGCACCGCGAACGGGGCGGTGACGGCCAGCAGGGCCATGGCCCGCGCCCGGAGCTCGGCGTACGCGTCGGCCGGCGTCGAGATGGTCTGCGCGACCATCCAGAACGCCGAGGTGTCCTGGCCGAACTGGTTGTACATCTGGACACCGAGCATGCCCGAGGCGAAGCACGCCCAGTAGATCGTGCCCGTGCCCTGGAAGGCGTTGAACAGCGGCACGATCAGACCCATGGCCAGCGAGGTCACCCACGCCGCCTTCGTCTTCGGGTCGCGCCAGATGTAGCGCAGGCTGCGCTCCATGACCGCGCCCGCGCGCCCGCCCGGCAGGAGCCGGCCGAGCAGCCCCGTACCACCCGACTTCTCCCGTACGTCCGCGCCGGAGGACGCGCCGATCGTGGAGCCGTCCGGTTCGACCATCAGCCGCACCAGGCTCCGCTGCCACCAGTGCACGAGCCCTGCCAGCGCCGCCGCCGTGAGCAGCAGCCGGGCCGCCGCCACCGCGTGGTCGCCGTTGCTCGCCGCGTCGACCGCGCCGATCGCGGCGGCCGGCGGCAGCCAGCCGATGACGGTCGCCGCCGGTTCGAGCGGGCCGAGGCCGCCGGCCTGGCCGAGGCGCTGGGCACCGAAGTTGACCAGCTGCATGCCGACCGCGATCACCAGACCGCTGAGCAGCGCCAGGTCCCGGCCCTTGCGGGAGGTCAGGAGCCGGATGTTGGCGGCGGCCACCGCCCGGGACAGCGCCACGCAGCCGACCGTGACGAGCGGGACCGCGAGGACGGCGACGACCACGCCGGAGGGGCCGTGCGCGACCGACAGGGCCGCGCCGAACGCCAGGAAGAGGGTGATGACCGGCCCGACGCCCACCAGGGACGCCACGAGCAGGGCCCGGACCAGCGGCCGGGGCCGCAGCGGCAGCATCACGAGCCGCGACGGGTCGAGGGTCTCGTCACCGCTCGGCACGAACAGCGGCATCACCGTCCAGGAGAGCGCGAGGGCGCCGATGAGGAGGACCGCGACCGTGTCGGCGTCCGCGCTGCCCCGCAGGAGGACGAAGGACAGCACTATCGCCGCGGCGAAGAGGAGACCGAAGACGATCGAGACGATGTACGCGGCGGTCCGCCCGCCCGACTGCCGCAGCCCGTTCCTCAGCAGCGACAGCTTGAGCCGTACGAAGACCGAGGTGAGCGACGGCACGGGAGGGGTGGGGGAGGTGGAGGAGGGAGGGGAGGGGGGAGAGGTGAGCGTGGCCATCACTTCGCTCCACCCACGGAGCCCGAACCCGAACCCGAACCCGCACCTGAACCGGAGCCCGAACCCGAGCCCGCCCCGCCGCCCAGCCAGTCCAGGGACTCCCCGGCCGCCTCGCGGCCGTTCGCCCCGACCAGCTCCAGGAACGCCGCCTGCAGCGAGGGCCTGTCGCCGCGGACCTCCGCGAGCGGACCCTGCGCGCGGATCCGGCCCGCCGCCATCACGGCGACCCAGTCGCAGAGCGACTCCACCAGCTCCATGACGTGGCTGGAGAAGACGACGGTCGCGCCGGACGCCGTGTATCGCTCCAGGACCCCGCGGATGGTCTGCGCGGAGACCGGGTCGACGCCCTCGAACGGCTCGTCGAGGAAGAGCACTTCGGGGTTGTGGAGGAGGGCGGCGGCGAGGCCGATCTTCTTCCGCATGCCGGTCGAGTAGTCGACGACCAGCTTGTTCTGCGAGCCGGTCAGGTCGAGTACGTCGAGGAGCTGCGCGGCCCGCTTGTCGACCTCGGCACCGGGCAGCCCCCGCAACCGCCCGCTGTAGGCGAGGAGTTCCCGGCCCGAGAGCCGCTCGAAGAGCCGCAGTCCCTCCGGCAGGATCCCGATCCGCGCCTTGACCTCGGCGACCGACTCCGGGTTCGCCCAGACGTCGTGGCCGGCGACCAGGATCCGTCCCTGGTCGGGCCGGAGCAGGCCGGTGATCATGGAGAGCGTGGTGGTCTTGCCCGCCCCGTTGGGCCCCACGAGCCCGATGAACTTCCCCGCGGGCAGGACGAGATCGATCCCGTTCACCGCGATCTGCTGCCCGAAGCGCTTCCACAGCCCCTCGACACGCACAGCGGGCACCGCACCGGTATCCGGTGCGGTGCCCGCTGTGGCGCCCGCCTGCTCGAAAACTTCGTCAAATGCCTGGTCAGGCATGGTCCGTCAACCCTTCGGTTGTCCCCGATTTTCTACGGGGACCACCATACGGGTGAGGCCTGACCCGGCCCCGGGATCACTGAGCCCGGCTCCGTGCCTCCGCGGCCTCCCGCCCGCACGCGTACGCGAGGGCGCTGATCAGCTCCTCCGCGTCCGGCAGCCAGCGGTTCGCCGGGGTGGGGCGCCGTGCCCACTGCACCGCGCCGACGCCGCCGATCCGGGTGGGCGGGGCCGCCACGTAGTGGCCCTCGCCGCGTGTGACGAGGTCGATGGCCGCCGGGACCCAGCCCAACTTCCGTACGAGATCGGGCACCTTGGTGGCGGCACCCGGCAGGACGAAGAAGAACATCCGGCGGTCCGGGGTGCAGGTCACGGGGCCGAGCGTCAGCTCCATGCGCTCCATGCGGGCGAGCGCCAGGAACCCGGCCGACTCCGGCACCTCGATCGCGTCGAAGGTGCGGCCGGTCGGCAGCAGGATCGACGCCTTCGGCGTCTTCGACCACATGCGCCGCGCCCCGACGCCGCTCCCGGTGGCCTGGGTCGACCAGTCGGGTTTGACCGCGTGCGCGCCGGGGACGGCGCACTCCGCGCCGCAGGAGCAGCGCTCCCTGCCCTCGACGGCCTCAAGCCAGGTCCCGGGGAACACGTCCCAGTGCCGCTCTTCCGCGTACCGCACGGCGCTGTCCAGCAGCTGCTCGCCTCGCTGCTGGGGGATCTGTGCGGCTTCCGTGACTCCGATGGTCTCTTCCACGGTGAACACAACTCCCCCCGCCACCTGGGGTTACGGGCGCGGAGGGGAGCGGTGTGACGCATCGATCCTGCACGTGGGGCGCACGGGTGCACCGGCGGGGGCGCGCGGGGGGCCGGGGAGCGGGGATGGGTACGGACAGATGGGGGCGCCGGCGGCAGCGTCGCGGCCGACGTGTCCGGTGTCGACTGTGCGCGCCGCGTATGCCACCGGCCTGTCCGGTTTCGCGTGTTCACATCGGCATTGACCGGATATCCACCGGGCAGTGATCACTTCTCGTGATCACCGCACCCGTGATCACCGCTCTGCCTCAGGGGGTTACTCATGGCAGCCAGGCCACTTGTCGCGCGCCAGCCGAACGAACGGCTCCAGGTACTCATCCAGGAGGCGGCCTGCTCGCACGCCGGCCTCGCCCGCAGGGTCAACATGGTCGGCGCGGAGCGCGGACTCGACCTGCGGTACGACAAGACGTCGGTGGCGCGCTGGCTGCGCGGGCAGCAGCCGCGCGGCCGGGCGCCCGGCATCATCGCGGAGGCGCTGGGCCGCAAGCTCGGCCGTACGGTCACGATCGACGAGATCGGCATGGCCAACGGCCGGAACCTCGCCGCCGGCGTGGGCCTGCAGTTCGCGCCGACCGTGCTCGGGGCGATCGAGCAGGTCTGCGAGCTGTGGCGCAGCGACGTGGGGCGGCGGGACTTCCTGACCGGCTCCACGGTGGCGGCCTCCGCGCTCGTCGAGCCCAGCAGGGACTGGCTGATCACCGGTCCCGACGCGCACGTGGCGCGGCTCGCGGGCGCGCGCGTGGGGGTCGCGGACGTGGCGGCGGTACGGGAGATGACGGCCGCGCTGGTCGACCTCGACCGGCGGTTCGGCAGCGGTCACGTGCGGCCGGTGGTCGTGCACTACCTCAACAGTGTGGTGTCGGGGATGCTCTCGGGCTCGTACCGGGAGGGCGTGGGGCGGCAGCTCTTCGCGGCGGCCGCGCGGCTCACCGAACTCGCCGGGTACATGGCGGTCGACACGGGCGAGCCGAGTCTCGCGCAGCGGTACTACATCCAGGCGCTGCGGCTTGCGCAGGCGGCGGGGGACCGGGGGTACGGCGGGTACGTCCTCGCCGCGTCGATGAGTCACCTCGCCGCGCAGCTGGGGAACCCACGGGAGATCGCCCAGTTGGCGCGGGCGGCGCAGGAGGGGGCGCGGGGGAAGGTGCCGCCACGGGCGGAGGCGATGTTCCTGGCGGCCGAGGCGCGCGGGCACGCGCTGCTCGGGGACGTCAGCGCCTTCGAGACGGCCGCGGGCCGGGCCGTACGGGCGCTCGACCGGGCCGATCCGGAGGCGGGTGACGACCCGGGGTGGATCGCGCACTTCGACCACGCCTATCTCGCGGACGAGCTGGCGCACTGTCATCGGGACCTGGGGCAGGCGGAGGCGGCGGCGCGGGCGGCGCGGGAGGCGGTCGCGGGGCATCCGGAGACGCGGGCGCGGCGCCGGGCGATCGGGCTCGCCCTGCTGGCCTCGGCGCAGGTGCAGCAGCGGGAGGTGGAGCTGGCCTGCCGGACGGGGACGCGGGCGCTCGAACTCCTGGGCACGCTGCGGTCGTCGCGGGGCGCGGAGTACCTGGACGATCTGCGGGAGCGCCTGGAGCCGTACGCGGGGGAGGCGGTGGTGCGGGAGTTCGGTGCGCGGATGGACCTGTCGGCGGCGTAGGCCTGTCCGGTCGGTCGGGGTCGGGGCCGCGGTGTGACCGGCCGGTCGGGCCCGGTTCCGTAGCGAGGTTGTGTAATCGGGCTCACACGTGTGTGCGGAGCCCTGGGCGTACCCGGTAGCGTGAGCCGACGATTCCGTAGGTCCATCAGTAGGAGTCCCGGTGACGCAGAACGGACAGGGTCCGGAGCCGCAGTACCCGGCGGCGCCCCCCGCGCACGACGGTGCCCACGGGGGAGCTCAGCCGTGGGGTGGCGCCTGGGGCCCCGCCGGTGGCCAGCCGGGCGGGCAGCCGCTGCCGCCCGCGCAGCCGCTGCCTCCGGAGGCAGCGCCGGGCGCCGCCGACATGCAGTCCACGCAGTACCTCGCGCCGGTCCCGCCGCAGCAGGGCATGCCGCAGCAGTTCCCGCCGCAGGGCCCGCCGCCGCAGATACCGCAGCAGTTCCCGCCGCAGCCCGGGTACGGCTACCCGGGCCCGGGCGGCGCCGCCGACATGCAGGCGACCCAGCACATCGCGCCGGTCCCGGGCGCGATGCCGCCGGTGCAGGCCCCGCAGCCCGGCTACGGCTACCCGCCGCAGGGCGCCCCGGCCTCCGGGGACATGCAGGCCACGCAGCACATCGCCGCCGTGCCGCCGCACCCCGGCGCGGGCTCCGACACCCGGTTCCTCGGGACGGCGCCGCTTCCGCAGCAGGGGCCCGGGCAGGCCTCGGGCGCCTCCGACGCGACCCAGTACATCGCCCCCGTACCGGCGCAGATGCCCGGCGAGCGGCAGCCGCCCGCCGAGTTCGACAACCTGTTCCGTACGGAGGCGCCGCAGGCCCCCCAGGCCCCGCAGACGCAGGCCTATCAGGCGCACCCCGCCCCGCCCGCGTACCAGCAGCAGCACCAGGCGCCCCCGCAGCAGGGGTACCAGCCGCCGCAGCCGCCGCAGCCGTACGCGTACCAGGACGCCTACTACGACGACGAGCCCGAGCCGCCGCGCCGCAAGTCGCCGGTCGCGCTGATCGCCGCCGTCGTCGTCGGCTGCGCGGTCGTCGGCCTCGGGGCCGGGATGCTGCTCAGCGGCGGGGACGAGGAGAAGGATCCGAAGACGGGCGGCCAGAACGTGGCGGCGAGCTCTGCCGCGCCCTCCGTCACCACCGAGGCGCCCACGGAGAAGCCGGTGGATCCGGCGGAGCCGCAGGCCAAGGAGCTGGACAAGCTCCTCGCGACCAGCAACAACAGCCGTGACACGGTGATCAGCTCGGTCGAGCTGATCAAGCAGTGCAAGAACCTCGACCAGGCGGCGACGGACCTGCGGGGCGCCGCCGACCAGCGCCGGGGCCTGGTGACCAAGCTCCAGACGCTCAAGGTGGACAAGCTTCCGAACAGCCCCGCGCTGACGGCCGCGCTGACGAAGGCCTGGCAGGCCTCGGCCTCGGCCGACGACCACTACGCGGCCTGGGCCGACCAGATGAAGGCCAAGAAGGCCTGCAAGGACGGCAAGGCGAAGACGACCAACCACCTCACCGAGGCGAGCAAGAAGAGCAGCGAGGCCAGCACCGCCAAGCGTCAGGCGGCCGGGTTGTGGAACCCGACCGCCACGAAGTACGGACTGGAGAAGCGGACGCCCACCCAGCTCTAGGGCCTGTCGTCAAAGTCCCGCCTGGGACGCGGCGCCTGGCCCCAGGGCAGGCGCCCCGGTGGTCACGGGGCGCTGAGGACCGTCTCGCCGACGTCGACGAAGCCGGGCTTCTGCGCCACGAGCCGCCCCTCGCGGACCACCTGGAAGGTCACCTCGCGGTTGACGATCCGGGGGTAGCCGGGGGCGCCGAGCAGGTCCTCGTACTTCCAGCGCAGGGCGGGCGTCAGGCCGCCGGTGTCGATGCGGGCGCCCCGGTCGAGGGCCTGGGTGATCTTCTCGGAGCTGATCCGGTCGCTGTCGAGGGACTCGACGACCGCCTTGAGGACCGTGTAGGCGATCCAGGTGGTCTGGACGCCCGCGTCGGCCGGGTCGACCCGGTTGTCGGCGAAGGCGTGCTCCTTGATGACCTTGCGCATCGGGTCCCAGCTCTTGTCGTCGGCCTCCGGGTACCAGCCGGTGACGTAGGCGCCCTCGAAGGGGCTGTGGGCGCCGCCGGTGCGGTCGATGACGGGTTGGCCGACGCTGCCGAGGACCGAGGAGATGCGGACGGCGTCGTTCTTGCGGTCGTCGGAGCCGCCCTTGTCCGTGCCCTTCGCGTCGTCCTTCGGGAGGCGCCGGAAGGAGTCGAAGAAGGTCTGGGTGCGCTCGCCGAGGACGGCGGTGACGCAGCCGTCCTCGTCGCCCGCCTTGTCGCGGGCCCGGCCGGCCTGCTCGGTGTACTCGGCGGCGTCCTCGACCGCCGGGATGTCGATCGCGCTGCGGTGGCTCGCCTTGCGCAGGCCGGAGTTGAGGAGGTCGGGGAGCCGGTCGCCGTCGACGGTGTCGGGCCGGACGAGGGAGACCTTGCGGCAGGACTCGGCGAGCTGCATGCCGTGTCCGGCGATGAGGGAGGCCTGGCCGCCGTTGACGGGGTAGGAGAGCGAGCTGTTGAACTCGTCCTCCGAGATGCCGTAGCCGCCGATGTACGGGATGCCGGCGGCTTCGAGCGGGGCGAGGAAGGCGCCGCCGTGCTGGCTGTACGAGCCGACGACGGCGACGGCGTCCTCGCGGACCGCCCGGCGGGCGCAGGCGGCGGCGCCCGCGGGGGTGTTCTGTTCGTTGCAGGTGAGGACGCGGAGTTCGTGGCCGTCGATGCCGCCCTGGGAGTTGACCCAGCGGGCATAGGCCTGCGCCATTGCAGGCATTCCGGGCATGTTGGTCGCTCGGGTCTGGTCGGGAGCCCACGTCATCACCGTGATGTGCTCCCTGGAGCCCCCCGTGGCCCCAGGGAGCACGCCGCACCCGGTGAGAAGCGACGCTCCGGCCGCGGTGGTCGTGACGTACGCGAGGAGTGAGGTCAGTCGCCTACCGGTCATGAACATGCACGTTTCCGCCTCATGGGTAACGCGGGAGTGAGCGCGGTTCAACGAAGGGTGACGTGAAGGTGAATTACCGGGGCTGGGCGGCGATGAGGAGGGGGCGGGTCCGCTTATGGGGCAAGGGAACGTACGATCGAAACGTGTCCAGTCCAGTCTCCGGTTCGGTGAACTCTTCCCGTCGTGGCCGTCGCTCCTCCACCATGGGCGGCATGCCGCTCAACGACTTGCCCTGGTGGCGCTGGCGCATCAACGTGCGCTCGGCGCTGCACATGCTCTCCGACCCGACGTTCCACGAGACGACCTGGCTGGCCGGCCAGGAGGGGTACGGCGACGTCACCGACGCCGTCTACCGCCTCGTCGAGGACACCTGGCTCGACAACTGGTCCGCCGAGAAGTACGTGGGCGCGGTCTTCCGCGACAGCGGTGAGGCCGCCCTCGTCGACGCCGCCGTGCTCCGCGTGCTGCGGATCATGCACCAGGTGGGCCCGGACGCGCCCGTCTCCGCGTACCTGGAGCACCAGGGCTGGCCCGAGGCCGTACGGGCCGCCCGCGAGGCACACGTACGGATGGCGCACGCCGACGGGGAGGACCCCGACACGCCCCCGCGCTCCCTCGACGTGCTCCGTATCATGACCCGGTCCTGAGCCGTTCCGCCTGCCGGACGGTGGACCTTCCGGGACCCCGGGTTGTGGCAGGCTGACGGGATGACCGACCAGTACGTCCTCACCCTCTCGTGCCCGGACAAGCAGGGCATCGTGCACGCCGTGTCGAGCTACCTGTTCATCACCGGGTGCAACATCGAGGACAGCCAGCAGTTCGGAGACCGGGACACGGGTCTCTTCTTCATGCGGGTCCACTTCTCGGCCGAGGCCCCGGTGAACGTGGAGAAGCTGCGGGCGAGCTTCACGGCGGTCGGTGACTCCTTCGGGATGGACTGGCAGATCAACCGCGCCGACCAGCCCATGCGGGTCGTGCTCATGGTCTCCAAGTTCGGGCACTGCCTGAACGACCTGCTGTTCCGCTCGCGGATCGGCGCGCTGCCGGTGGAGATCGTCGCCGTCGTCTCCAACCACACCGACTTCACCGAGCTCGTCGGCTCCTACGGCATCCCCTTCCGGCACATCCCGGTGACGAAGGAGAACAAGGCGGAGGCCGAGGCGGAGCTCCTCGACCTGGTCCGCGAGCAGAACGTCGAGCTGGTCGTCCTCGCCCGCTACATGCAGGTCCTCTCCGACGACCTGTGCAAGCAGCTCTCCGGCCGGATCATCAACATCCACCACTCCTTCCTGCCGAGCTTCAAGGGCGCCAAGCCCTACCACCAGGCGCACACGCGCGGTGTGAAGCTGATCGGCGCGACCGCGCACTACGTGACCGCGGACCTCGACGAGGGCCCGATCATCGAGCAGGAGGTCGAGCGCGTCGGCCACGAGGTGACCCCGGACCAGCTGGTCGCCGTGGGCCGCGACGTGGAGTGCCAGGCGCTGGCCCGCGCGGTGAAGTGGCACGCGGAACGCCGCATCCTCCTGAACGGCCGCCGCACGGTCGTCTTCGCGTAGCCCCTGGAGCCTTACAGGCGGCTCAGGGACGCGGCGGCCGAGAGGACGTCGCGGATGGCCTCGCGGTCGCCGTCCTGGCCCGCCGCGGCCTCCTCCGGGGAGATGTGGCCGGCCACCAGCTGGCAGAACTCCACCCCGTCCATCGCCACCTGCGCCACGGCCTGCTCCGGGGAGCCGATCGCCGCCGGGGAGTCCAGCGCGATGTACCAGTGGCCGCCGCCCGCGCCCTCGACCTCCAGATGGAGCGAACGGCCGGGCGAGCCCGCCGTGACGAGGTGGCGGGCCGGGGCGGCGAGACCGCTGCGGCGGCGTCCGGCCAGCGCCGCCGGGAGCAGCCGGGCCGCCAGGTCGATCATGCCGTGCAGATGCGCGCCGCTCGGCGGGGCGTACGGGTACGCCACCGCGTTCGCGATGTCGTCCGCGTGCAGCCAGCACTCGAACGCCCGCTCAAGGAGCGAGTCCCGCAGCGGCAGCGCGAAGTCCTTGTAGGTGACCGTGAGGTCGGCCACGCCACGCCCCGCGAACGAGACCGTGCGGATCAGGGTGTGCGTCTGGTCCCGCCAGGGCCCGCGCAGCGCGCGGTTCGGCGGCCGTCCGAGCGCCGACCAGAACGCCTCGGTCCGCTCCGACGGCGACATCTCGGGCACGCCGGTGCCCAGCGGGTCCTTCAGCCCGAGCGCGCCGGAGACCAGGCCGTCCACCGCCAGCAGGTGCCCGATGACCCCGGCGACGGTGGTCTTGCGCCGCACCACGTGGTCGTCCTCGTACCACTTGAGCCGCACGGGCGCGTGCCACTCCGACTCGCCGATGTCCCGCAGCAGCGCGTCGAGCCGGGCGGTCTCGGCGTCGTACGGGGTGACCCACTCGGGCACCGGTACGCGGGCGGGGCGCCGGCCCAGGCAGTTCTCCAGGACGCGGGAACGCAGCAGCGGGTCCAGGTCGAGGTCGCGGTCCTCGTGGAGCAGCGCGACGGCGTCCCGCAGCCGCAGGGCCTCGTCGGCGCAGGGGGCGCACTCGGTGAGGTGGTCCTCGACGGCCTTGGTCTCCCCGGCGGAGCACGCGGAAAGCGCCCAGGCCCCGAGGAGGGACTTGAGCACGCGGTGGGTGAGCTGGGGGACGTCCGGGGTGTCCGGGGCGAGGTCCGGGACGTCCGGGGTGTCCGGGGCGAGGTCCGGGACGTGAGGCGCGTCCGGGACGAGGTCCGGGACATGAAGCGCGTCCGGTGCGTCCGGCTCGGCGGGTTCCGTGTCGGTCTCCGCCGCCCCCGGCGCCACCGGGTACGCCGTCAGGTCCGCGTGGTCGTCCGCCGACCGGCGCGGTCCCGGTATCCACGGGGCGCGTGCGACGTCGTCCGCGTCGCCGTTCGCCCCGGTCACAGCGTGCGTCCGTAGCCGGGCGGCGAGGAGCCCTCCAGGGGGCGGGTGTTGGCCGAGGAGAGCAGCTGCAGCCCGAGCCGGAGGCGGCGCCGGGCCTCGTCCTCGGTGACCCCGAGGTCGGCGGCGGTCTGGCGGTAGTCGCGCCGCTGGAAGTAGGCCAGTTCGAGCGCGGCCCGCAGCGGGGCCGGCATCGAGGTCACGATGTAGTCCGCGCGGGCCGCGACGGAGGCCCGCCGCACCTTCTGCTCCAGCTCCTCGACGGAGCCCTGCCCGGTCTCCGCGTACGCCGTCGCCTCCGCCTGGCGCAGCCGGTACACGGCCTGTCGCTGCGTCAGGCGGGCGACCCACGAGCGCATGTTGCCCTGCTTGGGGTCGTAGTCGTCGGGGTTCTCCCAGATGTAGCCGAAGACCTCTCGGGTGATCTGGTCGGCCGCGGCGTCGTCGTCCAGGACCCGGTGGGCGAGGCTGTGCACGAGCGAGGCGAACCGGTCGTAGAGCTCGCCGAGCGCGGCGGCCTCTCCGCGCGCGAGCCGCTGCTGCATCTTGCGGTCCCAACGCGGTGGTGTCTCCATCGCCATGCGAATCCTCCGTCCCCTGCCGGTCCCCGGGCCCTTCCCGCCTTCTCCAAAGTAATGCGCCGCCTCGACGGCGCACGCCTGTTTGCCGCAAGTACGCCCTTTACCCGGGCTCGGATGGTAAGGAACGCGTCATCCCTCGGCCCGGGGGTTTCGACCCGACGTGTCGGGGCAGGCGGCGTCCGTGACGACGATCGAGGTCGACGAGGACGAGCACGGCCCCTGGACGGTACTGCGTGTCCGGGGGGAACTGGACCTGGTCACCTCCCCCGGGATACGCCGCCGCGTCCACGACGCCGTCGCGGGCGGCCGCCACGACCTGGTGATGGACCTGTCCGCGGTGCGGTTCTGCGACTCCAGCGGCGTCGGCGTCCTGATCGCCGCCCGCCGCCTCCTCCGCTCCTGCGGGGGCCGCCTCCGCCTGATCCTCCCGGGGGACGAGGGCGGCGACGGCCACGTCGACCGGGTCCTCTCCGCGCTCGGCGTCCGGCGTCTCTTCGACGTGTACGAGGACGTGCCGGCGGCGGTCAGCGGGCCGGGCCGAACCGTTCCCTGAGCTGGTACTTGAGCACCTTGCGCAGGGTCTCGTTGCGGGGGAGGGCGGCCACCACCTCCAGCTGCTCCGGGAGCTTGTGGACGGAGAGTCCCGCCTCGCGGAGGAAGCCGGTGACCGCGCCCAGGGTCAGCGGGGCGGCGCCCGGCGGCTGCTCGACGACCGCGCAGACGCGTTCGCCGCGCTCGGGGTCCGGGAGGCCTATGACGGCGGCGTCGCCGACGTCCGGGTGGCCGTGGAGGAGGTCCTCGATCTCCTTGGCCGAGATGTTCTCTCCCTTCCGGATGATGATGTCCTTGATCCGGCCCGTGAGGACGAGGTGGCCGCTCGGGGTCAGGTGCCCCACGTCCCCGGTGATGAGGAAGCCGTCCTCGTCGAAGGCGGCGGCGGTCTGGGCCGGGTCGAGGTAGCCCTGGCAGACGGCCTCGCCGCGGAGCCGGACCTCCCCGTCCCCGGTGCCGGTTCCGCCGCCCGTGCCGAGGCCGTCGCCGATGATCCGGATCTCCATGCCGGCGGGCGGACGGCCCTCGGTCGTGGCGAGGTTCTCCTCGGTGTCGTCGGGGTCGCCCATGGTGATCATCGGGACCTCGGTCATGCCGTACCCGTGCGTGAGCCGGCAGCCCAGCTCCTTCCGTACCGCGTGGTAGATCTCCGGCGGCTTCGGCGCCCCGCCGCCCGCGAGGAGCCGCAGGGTGGGGATGACCGGCTCGTCCGGCCGCTTGCGCTGCTCGGCGAGGAACATCGCGTAGAAGGCGGTGGAGCCGCCGGCGACGGTGACGCCGTGCGCGCGGTACTCGTCCAGCGCCTCGGGCAGCGCGAACTGTTCGAACATGACGGCGGGGAATCCGTACAGCAGGAGCATCACCGTGTAGTCGGGCCCGGCGATGTGCGCGTACGGGAAGGCCATCGAGCCGACGTCCTCGGCCGTCAGGCGCAGGGCGTGGGCGAGGCAGGAGCCGCCGGCCAGGAGTGAGCGGTCGGTGTGCAGGACGCCCTTGGGGTCGGAGGTCGTGCCGGAGGTCCAGTAGATCCAGCGGACGCCGGTGCCGGAGGCGGGCGGCGGCGGCAGGACCTCCGGGTCGCCGTCCGGGAGGGAGTCGTACGCCTCGAAGATCCCGCGCGCGCCGAGCCGCCGGGCCATCTCCGTGTGGTCGAAGCCGCGCCACACCCCGGGGACGGCGAAGTAGTCGGCCTTGGACTCGCGCAGCGCGAAGCCGACCTCCTTGTCCCGGTAGAAGGGGATCACGGGCGTCTGTACGGCTCCGATGCGGGCGAGCGCGAAGGAGAGCACCGCGGTCTCGATACGGGTGGGCAGCTGCCAGGCGACGACCGTGCCCGGTCGCACCCCCATCCCGTACAGCCCGGCGGCGCAGCGCTCGGCGCGCTCGCGCAGGCCGCCGAAGGTGAGGACGCGGTCGCCCTGGAGCAGGACGGGCCGGTCGGGGGTGAGGGCGGCGCGGCGTTCGACGAGCTCCCAGAGCGTGCGGGACTCGCCCAGGGCGTGCGCGGTCTGGTCCAGGGCCGTATCCATGACCGTACTCCTCTTGGCTGACGTTCCGTCAGATCGTGCGGAGAGCGTAGAGGTCCTGCGCTTGTCGGTCCAGGGGTGCGGGGCTAGCCTGATCCCGTCAGATCTGACGGGTCATCAGAAACGGCCCATCGAGTTCGGGAGAGGGTCCCATGAGCTCCAGCGCGGAACTGCCCCGCATCATCAGCGTCGACGACCACGTGATCGAGCCCGCCCACCTCTTCGAGACCTGGCTCCCGAAGAAGTACCGCGACCGCGGCCCCAAGGCCCTCACGGCCGGGATCGGCGAGCTCGCCTACGTCGCCGGCAAGTACCAGATCACGATGGACCCCGAAGGGCCGCCCACCGACTGGTGGATCTACGAGGACCTCAAGTTCCCGTACAAGCGCAACATCGCCGCCGTCGGCTTCGACCGCGACGACATGACCCTCGAAGGCATCACCCGCGCCGAGATGCGCCGCGGCTGCTGGGACCCCAAGGCGCGCCTCGCCGACATGGACCTCAACCACGTCGAGGCCTCGCTCTGCTTCCCCACCTTCCCGCGCTTCTGCGGCCAGACCTTCGCCGAGGCCCACGACAAGGAGGTGGCCCTCGCCTGCGTCCGCGCCTACAACGACTGGATGGTCGAGGAGTGGTGCGGCGACAGCGGCGGCCGGCTGATCCCGCTGTGCATCATCCCCCTGTGGGACATCGACCTCGCCGTCGCCGAGATCCGGCGCAACGCCGCCCGGGGCGTCAAGGCCGTCACCTTCTCCGAGATCCCCACCCACCTCGGACTCCCCTCCATCCACTCCGGCTACTGGGACCCCTTCTTCGCCGTCTGCCAGGAGACGGGGACCGTGGTCAACATGCACATCGGCTCCAGCAGCCAGATGCCCGCCGCCTCCCCCGACGCGCCCCCCGCCGTCCAGGCGTCCCTCAGCTTCAACAACGCCATGGCGTCGATGATGGACTTCCTCTTCTCCGGCGTCCTCGTGAAGTTCCCGCGCCTCAAGCTCGCCTACAGCGAGGGCCAGATGGGCTGGATCCCGTACGCCCTCGAACGCGCCGACGACGTGTGGGAGGAGCACCGCGCCTGGGGCGGCGTCCGCGACCTCATCCCCGAGCCCCCGTCCACGTACTACTACCGGCAGATCTTCTGCTGCTTCTTCCGCGACAAGCACGGCATCGCCTCGCTCGACGTCGTCGGCCGCGACAACGCCACCTTCGAGACCGACTACCCGCACGTCGACTCGACCTTCCCGCACACCAAGGAGGTCGCCCTCGACCACGTCCAGGGCCTCGACGACGAGACGATCTACAAGCTCATGCGCGGCAACGCCATCCGCATGCTGGATCTGGGAATCGTCTGATGGACCTCGCCCACAGCGAAGAGGAGGAGGAGTTCCGGGCCCGGCTGCGCGAGTGGCTGGCCGCGGTGCTGCCCACGCTCCCGGCCCGGCCCGACCCGCTCGACTGGCCGGCCCGGCGGGCGTACGACTGCGGCTGGCAGCGCCGGCTGTACGACGCCGGGTACGCGGACGTCCACTGGGACGCGTCACCGACCCAGCGGCTCATCTTCCTGGAGGAGACCGAGCTCGCCGGGGCGCCCTACGTCGGCGCCAACTTCGTCGGACTGCTCCACGCCGGCCCGACGATCGCCGCCGAGGGCACGGCCGGGCAGCGGGACCGCTGGCTGCCGGGGATCCTGCGCGGCGACGAGGTCTGGTGCCAGGGCTTCAGCGAACCCGAGGCCGGCTCCGACCTGGCCTCGCTCCGCACCCGGGCGGTCCGGGACGGGGACGCGTACGTCGTCAGCGGCCAGAAGATCTGGACCTCGCACGCCGAGGTCGCCGACTGGTGCGAACTCCTCGTCCGTACGGACCCCACGGCGTCCAAGCACCGGGGCATCAGCTGGCTCGCCATGCCCATGGACGCCCCCGGCGTCACCGTACGGCCGCTGCGCACCCTCGCCGGGTCCACCGAGTTCGCCGAGATGTTCCTCGACGAGGTGCGGATCCCCGTCGGGAACCGGGTGGGGGAGGAGAACGACGGCTGGCGCGTCACCATGGTGACCCTCTCCTTCGAACGCGGCACCGCGTTCGTCGGCGAGGTCGTCGCCTGCCGCCGCCTCCTCGGCGAACTCGCCCGTACGGCACGGAGGAACGGCACCTGGGACGACCCCGTCCTGCGGCGGCGGCTCGGCAGGCTCTCCGCCGAGTTCCAGGCCCTGTGGCGGCTCACCCAGGCCAACGTCAGCGAGGCCCAGGCGACGGGCGGGGTGCCCGGCGCCGGCGGCTCCGTCTTCAAGCTGCACTACTCGCACGCCCGCCAGGAGCTGTACGAGGCCGCCGCCGCCGTCCTCGGCCCGGACGCGCTCGACCTCGGCCGCGACTGGACCCTCGACCGGCTGTCCTCGCTCTCGTACACGATCGCCGCCGGCACGTCCCAGATCCAGCGCAACATCGTCGCCGAGCGCATCCTCGGCCTTCCGAAGGGACGGTGACCCCCGCCATGGACTTCCGACTCACCGAGGACCAGCGGGCGCTGCGGAAGGGGGTACGGGAGCTGCTGGCGCGGCTCTTCGGCCGGGAGGCGCTGCGGGCGGCCGTGGACGCGCCTTCGCCTTCCCTGGACCGCGAGCTGTGGCGGGAGCTCGGCGCCGCCGGGTTCTTCGCGCTGCGGCTGCCGGAGGAGGAGGGCGGGGTGGGGCTCGGGCTGCCGGAGGCGGTGCTGGCCTTCGAGGAGGCGGGGCGGTGCCTGGTGCCGGGGCCGTTGGTCGCCACGCATGTGGCGGCGGGGGCTGTGCCGGGGGCGGCGGAGGGTTCCACTGTCGTGACGGAGGTGGACGAGGGGCTGGTCCCGTGGCTGGACGAGGCGGATGTGGTGCTGGGGGATGTGGCCGGTGCCGCACCGATGCGATCGGTCGATCCGCTGACGCCCCTGCACAGGGTGCCGGGGCTCGTGGGCACAACGGGGGTGCCGGACACGGCGGACGTTCTGCCGGCAACGGGGGTCGCCGTCCTCCTCACCGCTGCCGAGCAAGTGGGGAGCGCGGCGGCGACTACCGAGATGGCCGTGCGGTACGCGCGGGAGCGGGAGCAGTTCGGGCAGGTCATCGGGGGGTTCCAGGCGGTGAAGCATCTCTGCGCCGGGATGCTCGTGCGGGTCGAGCTCGCTCGGGCCGCCGTGTGGGCCGCCTCCGTCACCGCCGATCCCGTCGAGATCGCCGGGGCCAAGCTGCTCGCCGACGAGGCCGCCACCGGGAACGCGCGCGACTGTCTCCAGGTGTACGGCGGCATGGGCTTCACGTGGGAGGCGGACGTGCATCTGCACCTGAAGCGGGCCTGGGTGCGGGCGGGACTGCGGCTGCCGGCCGCGCGGGCCGAGGAGGTGGTGGCGGCCGGGCTGTAGCGCTCCGCGTTCGCAGGGTCACGGAATGTTGATACCGGGTTGTGTCCTTCGCCGGGGCCGTCACGGCCCGGAGTCGGTCTCCGGCTCCGGTACTCTCCGTGGGATGCGCGTGCTCGTTGGCCCGGATCGTCCCGGTGTCGCCCCTGAGGTGACTCCGGGCCCGGGAATGCCCGCCGCTCGCGCCCGGCGTTCGACTACCCGCAGAGTGCGTCGCACAGTATGGGCCATGCGTACTCCTTCGCGCTGGAATATGCCCGAAGCGCTTGTTGCGGTGACTGTACGTCAACCATGCTGTCCCATAAGGGAATCACGTTCCGTGAAGGTGTGTCCGCCGGTTCGGATGGTGTGAGCGGTGCAGGTGCTTCAGGTTCAGTTGGAGGTCGGGCCCGACCCGGCGGAAGTGGGGCGAGCCCGGAGGTGGGCGCGGTCGCGGCTCGCCGGGTCGGGCATAGGGGACGACGAGCCGCTGGCGGAGACGCTGGTGCTGCTGATCTCCGAGCTCGTGACCAACGCCGTGGTGCACACCGGCTGCCCGGCCGTGCTGCGGATGCTGTTCGCGGCGGAGGGCGGGGTGCGGGTCGAGGTGGCGGACGCGAGTGACCGCCCGCCGCAGCCCCGGCACGCGGAGGGTGACGACACCAACGGGCGCGGCCTGGAGCTGGTGGACGGCCTCGCGGACCGGTGGGGCTGGCAGCCCGAGGGCGCGGGGAAGAGCATCTGGTGCGAGGTGGACCGGATGCCGGCGGAGGCGTCCGCGGCCGCCCGGAATCCGGGTGTCTCGGTGTCGCCCGGCCGGGTGCACTGTTGACGGTTCGTTCCGTTTTGCCCACTCTGGTGTGAGCGATTCGTGGCGAGGGGAGCCGAGGACCGTGGGTCCTCGGCCTGTGCGGGTCGTGTCCGGGTGGCGGCGGCGCGGCCGTGCCGTGCTCGGGGCGCGCGCGAGCGCGCCGCCGCCCGTGGACGTGGACGTGGACGTTGGCGTGGACGTTGGCGTGGACGTTGGCGTGCAGAGCTCAGAGGATCGCGACCGGGGCCACGGGTGTGCCCGTGCCGCCCACGAAGGGCTCCGGCATCGCGGAGAGCAGGAAGGCGTAGCGCCGCTCCTGCGCACAGGCTGTGGACAGCTCCTCCAGATTCCAGTTCTGCCCCTGGAGCATTCCCATCTCGACCAGGTCGAGGGCGTGGACGGGCAGCCAGAGGTCGTCGATCTCCGGCGGGAAGATCTCGAAGGTGAGCGTGTCGTTGGCGACGGCCGCGACGTCCCGGGCGTGGAACCACTCCGGCGTACGGACCGAGAGGCCCGGTGACGGGAACGCGTACCCGTGCTTGTCCCCGGCGAGGTACACCTGCATCTGTCCCGTCCGTACGAGGACGATGTCGCCGGACCCGACCGTGACCCCGCCGAACTCGGCCGCCTCGTCGAGGTCTTCGGGGGTGACGGCGTGGTCGCCGGGCAGCCGGTCGACGCCCTTGGCGGCGGCCACGTCGAGCAGGACGCCCCGTGAGACGACGTGGCGGGCGGTGTGGATGCCGCTGAACTCGGCCCGACCGTGCGGGGTGATGGTGTCGGCGGGGCGGCCGTTGTAGATCCGCCCGGAGTGCGAGGCGTGGGTCAGGGCGTCCCAGTGGGTGCCGGCCTGGAGGCCGAGGGTCACGGCGTCGTCGCTGGTGGCGACGGTGCCGGGGCCGAAGAGCTCCTGGTTGACCTGGACCATGACGTGGAGCGGGTTGACGCGGCCGGGGATCATGCCGGTCTGGACGCCGTCCTGCTTGAGGTCGACGGCGAGCGGGACGCGGCGGCCGGTGCGGACGGTCGCCACGGCGTTCCGTACGACCTCGTCGGTGACGAGGTTGAGGGTGCCGATCTCGTCGTCCTGGCCCCAACGGCCCCAGTTGTTGACGCGCTTGGCGATCTCGTGAAATGCGGCGGGCAGAGACATCGGGGCCTCCGGGGTCTTGTTTTCGGGTATCTGACGGACCGTAGAATCCTGACGACGAATGAATCTAACGGACCGTCAGAAACTGCGGGAGGGGCCGGACGTGGGGAACTTCTTGGCTGGCAAGGTCGTCGCCGTGACGGGCGCGGGGCGGGGTATCGGCCGCGCCGTCGCGCTCGCCTGTGCGGCGGAGGGCGCGAAGGTCGTCGTCAACGACTACGGGGTGTCGATCGAGGGCGGCGAACCGACCTCGGAGATCGCCCTCTCCGTCGTGAAGGAGATCGAGGCCGCCGGCGGCACGGCCGTCGCCGTTGCCGACGACATCTCGACGATGGCCGGCGGGCAGCGGATCGTGGACGTCGCCCTCGCGGAGTACGGGCGCGTCGACGGGGTCGTGTGCGTCGCCGGCATCCTGCGCGAGCGGATGCTGTTCAACATGTCCGAGGAGGAGTGGGACCCGGTCGTCGCCACCCACCTCAAGGGCACGTTCACCGTGTTCCGCGCCGCCTCGGCGGTGATGCGCAAGCAGGGCACGGGCACACTGATCGGCTTCACCAGCGGCAACCACCAGGGCTCGGTGGCGCAGGCCAACTACTCGGCGGCGAAGGGCGGGATCATCTCGCTGGTACGCAGCGCCGCCCTCGGCCTCCACAAGTACGGGGTCACCGCGAACGCGGTCGCGCCGGTGGCCAGGACCCGGATGTCCGCGAACGTCCCGATGGAGCTGAAGGAGATCGGGGAGCCGGAGGACGTGGCCGCGCTCGTCGTCTACCTGCTCTCGGAGCGGGCCAGGGCCGAGAAGATCACCGGCCAGGTGTACACGATCGCCGGCCCGAAGATCGCGGTGTGGGCCCAGCCGAGGGAGCTCCGGGCCGGGTACGCGGAGGGCGGCGCGTGGACGCCGGAACGGATCGCGGACTTCCTGCCGGGGACGGTGGGCGTGGACCCGATGCCGATGCTGGCACGGCTGGAGGAGATGGCCAGGGCGGCGGCCGAGGGATCCCGCCCGAACGCGTAACACCTGCAGGTTCGTCGCGGGACAGGGGCGCCCGCCCCCGTAGATGAGGAGTTGGCTCGTGCGTGGTGTCGTGTTCGACGGGAAGTCCGTGCAGGTCGTCGACGATCTGGAGGTACGGGACCCCGGGCCCGGGGAAGTGCTCGTCGGCATCGCCGCCGCCGGGCTGTGTCACAGCGATCTGTCCGTCGTCGACGGGACCATCCCGTTCCCGCCGCCCGTCGTCCTCGGCCACGAGGGCGCCGGAGTCGTCGAGGCCGTCGGCCCCGGCGTCACCCATGTCGTCCCCGGCGACCACGTGGCCCTCTCCACCCTCGCGAACTGCGGCGCCTGCGCCGACTGCGACCGGGGCCGGCCCACCATGTGCCGCAAGGCGATCGGAATGCCGGGGCAGCCGTTCTCGCGCGCGTCGACCGGGCAGGCGCTGTTCCAGTTCGCGTCCAACTCGTCCTTCGCGGAGCGGACCGTCGTCAAGGCCGTCCAGGCCGTGAGGATCCCGAAGGACATCCCGCTCACCTCCGCCGCCCTCATGGGCTGCGGCGTCCTCACCGGCGTCGGGGCCGTACTCAACCGCGCGAAGGTCGGCCGGGGCGAGACCGTCGTCGTCATCGGCACCGGCGGCATCGGCCTCAACGTCATCCAGGGCGCCCGGATCGCGGGCGCGCTGACGATCGTGGCCGTCGACACCAACCCGGAGAAGGAGGCGGTGGCCCGGCAGTTCGGCGCCACCCACTTCCTCGCCTCCACCGACGGCGTACGGGAGATCCTGCCCACCGGCGCCGACCACGTCTTCGAGTGCGTCGGACACACGGGCCTCGTCCGTACCGCGATCGACCTCCTCGACCGGCACGGCCAGGCGATCCTCCTCGGCATGACCGCACCGACGGCCGAGGCGAGCTTCCCGCCCGCCGCGATGTTCCTGGACAAGTCGATCCTGGGCTGCCGCTACGGCTCCTCCCGCCCCCAGAAGGACATCGCCCTCTACGCGGAGCTGTACCGCTCCGGCACCCTCCTCCTCGACGAGCTGGTGACCCGGACGTACCCCGTGGAGGACTTCGCACGGGCCGTCGAGGACGCGGAGCGGGGGAAGGTGGCGCGAGGGGTGCTCACTTTCTGAGGCGCGGGGTGTGCGCCTTCTGAGGCCGTACGGATGAGGTGGCGACGGGGACCTCGTCCTGGACCCCCCAGGGCACGTACTCGTTGCTGCCCCACCAGGCCCGGCAGACCCCCGCCCACGGCGCCAGCATCGCGACGAGGCCGAGCAGGAACCCCGTCCCACCGGACGGATGACCGAAGAGGAACGGCAGCAGCGCGGCGGCCCCCAGGCCGAAGGCGACGAGTGAGGGGAGATGGACGCGCCGCTGGTAGCGGCGCGCGTCGTCCACGGTGTCCAGGCCCATGTACATGCCGATGGTCGCGAACACCCCGCCGAAGCCGTTGAGCGCCCAGATCCACACGGTTCCGAAGGCCGAGCCCGCGTCGAACCCGATCGCCTCGGCCGTGCGGACGCCGAGGTCGGGCCGGTCCGGTGCGAAGGCCAGGCGCTCCTTCGTCCCGGGCTCCGGCAGTCCGGTGGTCTCCACCCCGTCGAGGGTGACCTGCCGGGCTCCGGCGGTGAACGGCACCGCGAAGACGATCGTCGACCGGTAGACGGTCACCTCGTTGATGCTCGTCCCCGTGTCGAGGGGGGTGCCGACCACCCGTACCACCGTGGCCGCGCGCAGCCCGCCGCCCGCCTGCGCCAGGGCCTGCTCCCACTCGGCCGTCGCCCGGTCGGGAAGCATGACCTGGGTCATCCCCGCCGCTCCGAGCACGGCCGTGCACCAGGCGAGGGAGAAGGGCAGCAGATACGAGGTCCGCCCGCCCTTCGGTCTCGGATCGCCCACGTACGGACGGGCCTTGTAGTGGGCCACCACCCACAGTCCGGCGGAGGCGACCGCCCCCGCGAGCAGCCCGAGTTCGAGCCATCGCGGCCGGTCGGGGCCGGGGTCGCGGAGCAGCAGCGTCAGGCCGAGCGCCCAGCCGAACGACATGCCGAGCCACCCGGTCAGCCGGGTCCAGCCGGAGCGGGCCGGTCTTCTGCTTCTCTGCCGCTTTTCCATGCGCCCGCCCCCAGGTGTGATGAGGGCGGCAGCATATGCGCCCGGTGGAATCCCCCTGGGCGTCAGGACCGCATGCGGGCTACGGTCATGGCCATGTCCTACCGCGAGCTGCCCGTCCGCCCCGTCCTGGCCTGGTCCGCCGTCACCGTCGCCGGGCGGCTGCCCATCGCCATGGCGCCGCTCGCGCTCGTCTTCCTCGTACGGGAGCGGCCCGGCGGCTACACGCTCGGGGCCGCCCTGGCCGCCGCGTACGTCATCGGCGAGATCGTCGCCGCGCCCGTCCTCGGTCTGCGGCTGAACGCCGAACGGGCCCGGCCGCAGCTCGTCGTCGGGCTCGTCGTCGGTGCCGTCGGGTTCGCCGGGCTCGGCCTCGCGCCCGACGCGCACCCCGTCGTCCTCGCCGCCCTCGCGCTGGTCGCGGGCGCCGGACCCGGGGCCGTACCCGGCGCCCTGCGCGCCCTGCTGACCAGCATGGTCCCGGAGCGGGCCGTCACCCAGGCGATGAGCATGGAGTCGATGCTGACCTTCGTGGTCTGGGCGGCGGCGCCCGCGCTCGCCACCGGTCTGGCGCTCGGCGTCGGCCCCGCCGTACCGCTGCTCCTCCAGGCCGCCCTCCTGGCGCTCTCGGTGGCCGGGATGTGGCTGCTGCCGGCCGGCTGGACCGTCGAGCCGCAGGAGAAGGGGACCTCCGCGCGACGGGCCCTGCTGCGGGCCTGGCCCGTGTACGTCCTCGGGGCCGCCGGGCTCGGCCTGCTCGCGCTCGCCGAACTCATCCTGCCCGCCCTGCTCGAACAGCGCGGGATCGCGATCGGCTGGGCCGGGCCGCTGCTCGCCGGATTCTCGATCGGCTCGGCGGTCGGCGCCTTCGTGTACGGCCTGCGGGGGCACTGGCCGGGCCCGCTGGCCGTCCAGTCGGTCGTCCTGCTCCTCGCGGTGTCCGCCGGCGTCGCCCTCGTCGCCGTCCTGCCCTGGACCGCCGCCATCGGCGTCGCCCTGGTCGCCGCCGGGCTCCTGCAGGCCCCCGCGATGCTCACCCGGAACCTCGCCCTGCGCCGGCTCCTCCCGCCGTCCGCGCTCGCCGCCGGGTACTCGGTCATGTACGCGGCCGTCGGCGCCGGTTACGCGGCGAGCGGCGCCCTCGCGGGCGGGCTGCTGAAGCTGGTGGCCCCGTCGACGGCGATCCTCTACGGCGTCGGCCTGACCGTGCTGCTCGCGGTGATCGGCACCGTGGGGGAGCGGCGGCTGAACCGCCGTACCGAGGCGGAGGCCGCCGCCGCTCAGGCGGAGGGCCCCGCCGTGGACGCGGTGGAGCGGAAGGTGCGCCGGTAGGCGGTCGGGGTCACCCCGATCGCGCTCATCAGGTGCACCCGCAGCGACTGGGACGTACCGAAGCCGGCGTCCTGCGCGACCCGGTCCACGGGCAGCCCGGTCGACTCCAGGAGGTGGCGGGCGCGCTCGACGCGCTGCTGGGTGAGCCACTGGCCGGGGCTGATGCCGACCTCGTCCCGGAAGCGGCGGGTGAACGTCCGTACGCTCATCGCCTCCTTCTCGGCCAGGTTCCGCAGCTGGATCGGCTCGTGGAGGTGGGCGAGCGCCCAGGCCCGCGCCGCGGTCGTGGTGTGGGTGCCGGCCTCGGGCAGGGGCCGCTCGATGTACTGGGCCTGGCCGCCGTCCCGGTGCGGCGGTACGACGGTCCTGCGGGCCACGTCGTTGGCGACGGCCGTGCCGTGGTCGCGGCGCACGATGTGCAGGCACAGGTCGATCCCGGCGGCCACGCCCGCCGAGGTCAGGACGTCGCCGTCGTCGACGAACAGGACGTCGGCGTCGACCCGCACGCTCGGGAAGAGACGCTGGAAGTGCTCGGCGGAGGACCAGTGCGTGGTGGCCGGGCGCCCGTCGAGGAACCCGGCGGCGGCGAGCACGTACCCGCCGGTGCAGATGGAGACGAGCCGGGTGCCCGGGCGGATGTGCGCGAGGGCGGCGGCGAGCTCCGGGGTGAGCCTGCCCTCGTCGTAGACAGGGCCGAGCTCGTACGAGGCGGGGACGACGACGGTGTCGGCGGTGGCGAGGAGCTCGGGGCCGTGCTCCACGTACACCGAGAAGTCGGCGTCGGTGGGGACGGGGCCCGCGACCGGGGCGCAGGTGACGATCTCGTACAGGAGCGTGCCCTCGGAGTCCCGGGCGCGGCCGAAGATGCGGTGCGGGATGCCGAGTTCGAAGGGGAGGAGCCCGGGCAGGGCGAGGACGGCGACGCGGTGCGGGGTCGGCACGGGCGGTGCTCCCTCCGGAAAATGGGTGGTGGTCCAGACCAGCTGCTGATACCTCTTCGTGTCCGTGACGGACAACACGTACAAGTCTGAGGCCGCCGAGCGGATTCCCGCCCCGGCCGAGCCGCCCGCACTGTGGAACCGTAACTTCCGGCTCTTCTTCGTCGCCCGCGCGGTCGCCGTCTTCGGCGAGGGCATGGTCCCGGTCGCCTTCGCCGCCGGACTCCTCGGCGCCGGCCACCCCGGCTCCACCGTCGGCTACGCGCTCGGCGGCTGGACCGCCGCCTTCGCGCTCTTCGTGCTTTTCGGCGGCGTCCTCGCCGACCGGTTCACCGCCCGCCGCATGATGATCCTCGCGGACCTGCTGCGGCTGCCCGCCTCCGGCGTCCTCGCCGTCTCCTTCGCCCTCGGCAGCCCACCCCTCTGGGCCGTCTACGCCCTCTCCGTCCTCAGCGGCATGGGCGCCGCCCTCTTCCAGCCCGGGGTCGCCTCCACGATCCCGCGCATCGCCCCCGACGTGCAGCGCGCCAACGCCGTCCTGCGGGTCGTCGAGGCCCTCATGATCATGGCGGGGCCGGCCGCCGCCGGCCTGCTCGTCGCCGTGTGGAACGCGGGCGCGGCCTTCGCCGTCATCAGCGTGACCTTCGCCGTCAGCGCCCTCTGCCTCGCCCTCATGCGGATCGCCCCCATCCCCTCCGACACCGTCCACCGCGACTCCCTCGGCGCCGAACTCGTCGGCGGCTGGCGTGAGTTCCGCTCCCGCAGCTGGCTGTGGGGGGTCATCGCCATCTGGACGGTGTACGGGCTGACCGTCGCGGGCCCGATGGTGCCGCTCACCGCGAGCCTGGTCACCGGGGAGCACGGCTCCGCCACGTACGGCGTGCTGATGGCGATCAACGGCGCGGGCAGCGCCGTCGGCGGCCTGCTCGCCCTCCGGCTGCGCCCCCGCCGCCCCCTCGCGGCGGGCGCGGTGGCCCTCCTCGGCCTCCCCGTGAACCTCTTCCTGCTCGGTACGGACGCGCCCGTACCGCTGCTCGGCGCGGGCCAGTTCATCGGCGGCGCGGCCTTCGCCTTCTGGCTGGTCATGTGGTCCACCGCCGTCCAGACGCACGTACCGCAGGAGGCCCTCAACCGGATGCACGCGTACGACGTGGCCGGGTCGCTCCTGATGATGGGCGTCGGCCGCGCCCTGTCGGGCCCGGTCGCGGTGGCCGTCGGCACGGAGGCGGTCCTGCTCACGGGGGCCGGGATCGCGGTGCTCGTGGTGGCGGCGCTGCTGGCGGTACGGCCGATCAGGACGCTGCCACGGCTGTAGGGGCTCTCGGGGCCGGCGTGTCCCGATCCGTGTGTCCCGATCGGTGTGTCCCGATCCTTTGGAAACGTGTCGTTCAGGCCAATGGCAGGGGATGCGGGCGCGGCGCGAAGCTCTGTGGCATGGCCCAGACAACCGACCCGCCCGCATCCGAACTCCCGCCCACCACGCGCCGGACGGGGGATGCGGGGGATGCGCCCGGCACCCCGCGTACCCCCCGTGTCCACCGCGCCTGGTTCGTCGCGGCGGTCACCTTCGTCACGATCATCGGCGCCGCGGCCTTCGCATCCCTGCCGGGCCTGCTGATCGAGCCGCTGCACGGGGAGTTCGACTGGTCGCGCGGCACGATCGGCTTCGCCGTCTCGGTGAACCTCGCCCTCTACGGCCTGACGGCCCCGTTCGCCGCCGCGCTCATGGACCGCTTCGGCATCCGCCGGGTCGTCGCCGTCGCGCTGACGATCATCTCCGTCGGCTCCCTCCTCACCGTGTGGATGACGGCCGCCTGGCAGCTCGTCCTCTTCTGGGGCGTCCTCGTGGGCCTGGGCAGCGGCTCCATGGCGCTCGCCTTCGCCGCGACCGTCACCAACCGCTGGTTCGTCGCCCGGCGCGGGCTCGTCACCGGCATCCTCACCGCCGCCGGCGCCTCCGGGCAGCTCGTCTTCCTCCCGCTGCTCTCCTGGCTGGTCGAGCACCACGGCTGGCGCCCGGCCGCCGTCACCGTCGCGCTCGCCGCGCTCGCGGTCGTCCCCTTCGTCTGGCTGCTGCTCCGCGACCACCCGGCGGACGTGGGCCTCGCCCCGTACGGCGGGGAGTACGCCGACAAGCCCGCCCCTGTCACGGGCGCCGCGCGCCGGACCGTCACCGTCCTCCTCAAGGCGGCCCGCACCGGCCCCTTCTGGCTGCTCGCCGGCACCTTCGCGATCTGCGGCGCCTCGACGAACGGCCTGGTCAAGACGCACTTCGTGCCCGCCGCCCACGACCACGGGATGCCCGTGACGGCGGCGGCGGGGCTGCTCGCGGTGATCGGCGTCTTCGACGTCGTCGGCACGGTCGCCTCCGGCTGGTTCACCGACCGCTTCTCCGCGCGCCGGCTCCTCGCCGTCTACTACGCGCTCCGCGGCATCTCCCTCCTCTTCCTGCCGATGCTGCTCGCGCCCACCGTGCACCCGCCGATGCTGTTCTTCATCGTCTTCTACGGCCTGGACTGGGTGGCGACGGTCCCGCCGACGATCGCCCTCTGCCGCGAGCACTACGGCGAGGACTCGGCGATCGTCTTCGGCTGGGTCCTCGCGTCCCACCAGGTCGGCGCGGCCGTCGTCGCCTTCGGGGGCGGAGTCGCGCGCGACGTCTTCGGCTCGTACGACCTGGTCTGGTACGCCTCGGGGGCACTCTGCGCGGCGGCGGCCCTGATGGCCCTGGTCATCCGGCAACCCCGGCCGGAGCCGGGGTCCCTGGCGGGAGCATGAGGGCGCGTGGGGCTCAGCCGGCCTTGTCCAGCGGCTCGAACCCGACGTGCAGGCGCATTCCCAGCGCGACGGCGAGGCGTTCGAGGAGGGGCAGAGTGGGCATGGTCCCGCCGGCCTCGAACCGGGCGACGGCCGGTTGCCGGAGCCCGGCGACACGGGCGAGCTGTGTCTGGGACATGCCGAGTTCCTCCCGGCGCGCCCGCACCGCCCTCCCCAGCTCGAACCGGACCCGGGTCGCCTCGTAGGAGGCTCGGGCCTCGGGATGCTCCAGGATCTCCTCGCGCAGCCTGTCCCATTCCGTACGGTCGCTCATCGAGTCACCCCTCGTCGACGGTGTGTTCCTGCGCGACGCACGCCGCCCACGCCCGCACGGCCCGGTCCAGTTCGGCGGCTTCGTGTTGCCGGGTCTTCCGGAAGACGGTCAGCAGGATGATTCTCCGGCCGGAAGCGATCCAGTACGTGACACGGACCGAGCTGCCGTCCAGATGGAACCGGAGTTCTCGGACCTTGCCGGACAGCTGCCTGGTGTACGGCTCCCCGAGGTGCACGCCGTGATCGGCGAGCAGGTCGACGTAGAACGCGACCGTACCGCGGTGGCTGTGGGTGAGTCCGAGGAACCACTTCTCCACCTCCGGCTCAAGTTCGACATGGCCCCATGACATAACAAGGACGTTATGGCGAGCGTACTCCGTCCGGGCGTCGATCGCCGGGGAGTACCCGAAAGGGTGAGAGTCGCGCCGAAGGGCGGGTGAGGTGTCCCTACGCGCTGAACCGCCCGAACCGCCCCCGGTGGAAGAGCAGGGGGTCCCCGGGCTCCGTCGCGCCGAGTGCGTCGACCCGACCCACCACGATCAGGTGGTCGCCGCCCGTGTGGACGGCGGTGATCGCGCAGTCCAGCCAGGCGGGGGAGCCGGGCAGGAGGGGGGAGCCGGTCGTCGGTGCCGGGGTCCAGTCGACGCCCGCGAACTTGTCGGCCCCGCTGACCGCGAAGGACCGGCACAGCTCGCCCTGGTCGGCCCCGAGGATGTTGACGCAGAACGTGCCCGCGTCCGCGATCCGGGGCCAGGTCGTCGACGTACGGGCGACCATGAAGGCGACCAGGGGTGGGTCGAGGGAGAGCGAGGCGAAGGACTGGCAGGCGAAGCCCGCCGGGCCGTCGGCGTCGAGGGCCGTGACGATCGTGACCCCGCTCGCGAAGTGACCGAGGACGCGGCGGAATTCGGCCGGGTCGACGGGCGGTCGCTCGTCCTCCCGTACCGCGCGCAGTACCGGTCGTGGCAGTGGTTCGACGGCCGTCGGCGAACCGGCCGCTCTCAGGTGTCGGACGGCGGTGGCCGCCATCCCCGCGTGTCCCATCACACCGACCATTGAAGCTGACGGTTCGTCAGATAGGAAGCCCCCGGGGCGACGGACGAGCGTCGCCCCGGGGGCTTCCGGGGTGGAGGGGGCAGGAGGGTCAGCCGAGGACCGCCGAGGTGGCCCGGGTCCACGCGACCCCGGAGTAGTGACCGGTCCGGTGGGCCGTGACCCGCACAGTGATCTTCGCCCCGCGCTGCGCCGACGTCAGCGTGAGCCAGGACTTCGTGGCTCCGCTGACGGCCCGCCCGTTCGCGTACCACTGGTAGGCGTACGAGGTCGGCGCCGGCGTCCAGGTCCCCCGGTTCAGGCTGAGCGTGCGCCCGACCCTGACCGTGCCCGTGGTGTACGGGGCGGCGGTCGCCCGCGGCGCGTAGCCCGTGCCGACGGTGTACCCGGCGGTCGTGTAGGCCCCGCTGTAGTGCCCGGTCCGGTGGGCCGTCACGGTCACCGTGAGCTTCTTGCCGAGGGTGGACGCGACGGGCACGTACGTCGACGAGGTGGCCCCGGAGATCGCCACGCCGTTGGCCCGCCACTGGTACGTGAACGACGTGGGCGCGGGAGACCAGCTCCCCACCACGGCCGTCATCTTGTTGCCGACCCGCGTGGAGCCGGAGACGTACGGCACCTTCGTCGGCTTGGGCGCGACGCCCTTGACCACGGCGGCCCCGCTGGTGGCCGTCACGACGGGGTGACCGGCCTTGCGGGCGGTCACCGCGAGCGACAGCTGCTTGCCCTGGAGCGTGGAGGGGATCGTGTACGTGGAGGCCGTGGCCCCCGCGATCGCGACGCCGTTGGCCCGCCACTGGTACGCGTACGACTCGGCCGCAGGAGTCCAGGAACCGGCGCCCGCCGTCACCTTGCCGCCGACGACGACGGTGCCGGTGATCTTGGGGGCGGCGGTGTTCCGGAGCGGGGCGACGACGGTGACGGTGCCTCGGGGGTACCCGTAGCCGTGATACGGGGACACTGTCACGTTCAGGGGACCGAGCGGGGCGTTCGTCAGGTCCAGGGAGACCTGCATGCTCCGCCGGTCGGGGGCGACGGAGACCGTCGTCGACCACGCGCGGAAACTCGCGGTCGTGTTGGCCAGGAAGACCACGTCCTGCTCGTGCAGGGCGGTGCCGGTGACCGTCATCGTGATCTTGCCCTTGGCGACCGTGGCAGGGCCGACCGTGCCGATGGTCCGCTCCTCGGACCCGCACAGCCCCCGTTCGCAGGTGAACTCGGCCTTCATCGCCGTGGTGGCCTGAGCGGGCGCTTCGGGCAGCCCGATCACGAGCGTGCTCGGCTGGGGCGTCCTCTCCGTGTCGCTCGGCAGGCGGCACGAGTAGCTCTGGCCCGCGCTGGAGAACTGCCCTTGGCAGCCGTTGACCAGGGGTGAGCCGCGGTACAGCCAGGGGGTCGGCATCTGCTCGAAGGTCCCCGCCGGTGTGAGCTTCAGGGCGAACATGTCGCCCGCCGCCGTCGGCAGCACCGCGCACACCGCCGTCTTCTGCTCGGACAGGGTGCCGACCAGCGGCCCGAAGCCGTAGCTGACGTTCGGGACCTTGACGCACTCGGGCGCGGGGCCGGAGGCCGTGCCGATCCGCAGGGCGTCGAGGCGGTAGGCGGGCGCGGGCGTCTCGTCCTCCCGGACCACGACGAGCGCCTGGTAGCGAGTGGAGCCGGTGACCGCGCATCCCTTGGTGAAGTAGCCGCAGAGACCGTCGCCGTTCGCGTCGTACACGCCGAGCCGTGCGGAGCTCCGCACGTCGCGAGCGTTCAGGTGCAGGGTGTCCCGTGCGTCGGCGGTCGTCACCTGGTGGCACAGGAAGGTGCCGGGCGTGGCCGGGACACCGGCCGTGGACGGGCCGCCGACCGCGGTGGCCGGGGTTGTCACGCACCCGAGCGCGGTGGCGGTGACGTCCCGACGGGTCAGGGCGAACTCGGCGGGGACGTCGTCGCCCTGGACGAGCACGGTGTGCGCGAGGCCGGGCGTCAGGTTGCACGTGGTCCAGGAGTTGTAGGTGCCGACCGTGCAGGCCTGCCTGCCGTTCGCGTCGAGGACGCTGACCGTGGCGTTCGACGTGCCCGCGACCCTCTGGATCTGCATGAGCTCGCGCGCCGAATGACCGTCCGCCGGAATGGTCAGGCAGTCGGCGAAGACGCCCTCGCCGGTCCGCACGCTCATGCGGGTCGGCTTCGTCGTGAAGTCGCCGGGCAGGAAGGTTCGGCAGTCGCTCGGGGCGTCCGTGCGATGGACGACGAGCCCGTAGCCGTCGGCCTCCGCGTACGGGTCCCTCTTGGCGACGAGCGCGCGGTACGGGGCGGTGCCGCCCAGAGCGCACGTGCCGTCCGTCAGGTCGCCCTCACAGAAGGCGGTGCCGTTCGCGTCGACGACGGTGACGTCGGCGGCGCGGTCGGTCAGGACGGCGACGTGCGCGTCCTGCGGCACCGGCAGGTGGAGACAGCCCACGGAGCCGGGCGCGCCGAACGTGCTCCGGTGGGTGACGGCGAGCGGGACGCCGCTCACGCAGCCTTCCGGTGAGGCGAGGTCCAGGACGCGCACGGCACGGTCGGTGACGACGGTGTACGGGACGCCCGCGTCGAGCGCGCAGGTCTTCTCGTACGCGCAGGCGGTGGTGCCGTCCGGCGCGTACACCTCGACGCCCTCGGTGGCCATGTCGCCGATCCGTACGTCGTACCGGCCGGTGGCGGCGGGGGTGAACGTCCGGCATCCGGTCTGTGGTGCGGCCTCGGTGGGCGCGGTGCCGTACGCGTTCACGTGCGCGGCCGCGCAGCCGACCGGGTTCGACAGGCGCCGGACCGTGAGGGTGTACGGGGCGGCGGAACCGTCCGAGGCGTGCTTGACGACGGCCAGGACGCGGTAGCCGGCGGAACCCTCGGGCAGGACGCAGCCGACACTGCCGTCGGCGTTCCAGGGCGGGCAGATCCGCTTGCCGGAGTGGTCGGTGATCCAGTACTGGTCGGCACGCGGGAGTTCGGCGGTGATCCGCTCGCCGGGGGCGGCGGTGAAGGCGTGGCAGACGACGCCCAGCGGCCCGACGCCCTGACCGGTCGCCGGGGCCGTGTCGTAGCCGGTGCCAGGGACGCCCGGGCAGCCCGGGGCGGGCATCAGCGGGACGAGGGAGACGCCGCTCTCCTGGGTGCTCCAGTCACTGTTGTAGAGCTTGAGCGTGTACGTCCCGACAGCGAGCTCGCACCAGGAGTCCCGGTAGGCGAAGTTCTCGCACACGACGGGGGTCTCACCGGAGTACAGCGACGGGTACGCGTGCTGGTTGGAGTAGAGCATCCGGTGCAGGCCCGGCTTCTCCACGGTGACCGTGAAGCAGGCGGTGCCGCGCCCCTCGACGGTGGCGCTGCCGGCCGCGTCGCCGGGGTCGCCCAGCGAGGTGAGGGGGAGGGCCGGGCAGGGGGTGGCCGTCTCTGTGGGGTCCGGCGTCGGGTCGACGGTCGGCGTCGGGTCCGGCGTCGGGTCGGTGGTGGCCGACGGCTCGGGCGCGGGCTCGGACGGAGCCTGGGCGACCGGGGTCGACGTCGATGCGGTCGGCGCGGGCGTCGCCGCGAGGGCCGTGCCCGTCGGGACCAGTGTGCCCAGGAGGGCCGTCAGCAGGGCCGGGACCAGAAGAAGGGATCTTCCGGATCTTCCGGATCTTTCGCGCGAGCGCGCGGAGTTGGGCATTCCGTTCCCCCCGGAGCGGCAGTGTGTGGCATATGCACGTCCCACACTACGGGCGGCCCCGGGCTCCGGTCGCGCGACTATTTCCCCTCGTACCGCGCCTCCCTCCGCTCCACGAAACTCGCCACCCCCTCCTGAGCGTCCCGCGTCGTCATGTTGAGCTCCTGGGCCGTCGCCTCCGTCGCGAAGGCGGCCGTGCGGTCCCCGTCCAGGGACGCGTTGACCAGCTGCTTCGTCAGGGCGAGCGCGCGCGTCGGACCCTGGGCCAGGCGCTCCGCCCATTCCCGGGCCGTCTTCTCCAGGTCCTCCGCCGGGACGACCCGGTTCACCAGGCCCATCTCCTTCGCCTCCGCCGCCGGCACCGCGTCGCCGAAGAACATCAACTCCTTCGCCCGCTGCGGCCCGATCAGCCGGGGGAGGAGATACGCGCCGCCGCCGTCCGGGACGAGTCCCCGCCGTACGAACACCTCGATGAAGCGTGCCGAGTCCGCCGCGAGCACCAGGTCGCAGGCGAACGCCAGATGCGCCCCGATCCCCGCCGCCGTGCCGTTGACCGCCGCGATCACCGGCTTCTCGCAGTCCAGTACGGCCCCGATGAACCGCTGCGCGCCGAGCCGGATCATCCGGGCCACGTCCCCCGCCACCCGCTCCGCACCGGACGACGGCGCTCCCCGCAGGTCCGCGCCCGCGCAGAAGCCCCGGCCCGTCGCCGTGACGACCACCGCCCGGACCTCCGGGTCGGCGGAGGCCTCGGCGAGCAGGGCGATGATCCGCTCCCTCTGGTCCCAGGTGACCGCGTTCATCGCCTCGGGGCGGTTGAGCGTGATCCATGAGACGCCGTTCTCGACGGCGTGGAGGACGTCGGTCATCGGTGCTCCTCTCGATTAGCGACAGACCGCGAGCGCGTCCAGGGCCACCGCTCCCTGCCCGCGCGGCAGCACCATCAGCGGGTTGATGTCCAGTTCGGCGAGCTCGCCGTCGAGTTCGAGGGCCATCCGCTGCACCCGCAGCACGACCTCGACGAGTGCGTCGACGTCGGCCGGCGGAGCTCCCCGCACACCGTCGAGCAGGGCCCGGCCCCGCAGTTCGGCGAGCATGGAACGGGCCTCCCGCTCCCCGAAGGGCGGAACGCGGACGGCCGTGTCGTTCAGGACCTCGACCAGGACCCCGCCGAGACCGACGGTGACGGTCGGGCCGAACAGCTCGTCGCGGGTCACGCCCACCACCATCTCGACCCCGCGCCCGACCATCTGGCAGACGAGGATCCCGTCGAGGTCGATCGATTCGAAGCGGGCGATGTCGGTGAGCTCGCGGTACGCGTCCCGGACCTGGCTGGCCGAGGTCAGCCCGACCTTCACGAGTCCCAGCTCCGTCTTGTGCGCGAGCTGCGCACCGGACGCCTTCATCACCACCGGGTAGCCGACGAGCCCCGCGGCCCGGACCGCCGCCGCCGCGCTCGTCACGAGCTGCTCGCGCGGCACCCGTATCCCGTACGCCCGCAGCAGCTGCTTCGCCGCGTGCTCGCTGAGCCGCCGGCCGGGCCGCATGAGGGCCTGGGCCTTGCGGAAGGAGGGGGAGGGGGTGCGGGGGGCCTCGTCGAAGGGGGAGACGTAGCCGGTGGTGAAGCGGTGGTGGTCGAGGTAGGCCTTCACGGCGCCGATGCAGTTGCCGAAGGTACGGAAGGTAGCGACGCGCGAGGAGCCCAGGAGAGTCGAGCGGTACGCGTCCTCCGTCCCCACCGGCGAGCCCCACACCACGCACACCAGTTTGTCGGTGGCCTCGGCGGCGTCGACCAGGTCCTGGGCGAGCTTGTCGCTCATGGGCGGGAACGGGCCGGTGATCGGACAGATGAGGACGCCGACGGAGGGGTCGGCGAGGATCGCGTCGATGATCTTCCGGCCCCGCCAGTCGCCCACCGGGTGCCCGCCGTTGTCGACGGGGTTGGCGACGTTCAGGTACTCCGGGATCCACTGGTGGAGTTCGTCCTGCTTGGCCTGCGGGAGGGCGGGGAGATCGAGCCCCGCCGCCGTGGCCAGGTCGGCGAAGTGGGCACCCGTACCGCCGGAGATCGAGTAGACGACGACTCCGTCGGCGAGCGGGCGGCGGGCGCGGGCGAGCAGCGCCGCGGTGTCCTGGAGCTCGTCGAGCCCGTCGACCCGGATGACTCCGTACTGCCGCATGGCCGCGTCGACGACCTGGTCCGCGCCGGTGAGCTTGCCGGTGTGGGAGGCGGCGGTCCGGGCCCCGGTCTCGGTGCGGCCGACCTTCACGGCGACGACGGGGACGCCCTGGCGTGCGGCCCGGTCGGCGGCGAGGAGGAAGGAACGGCCGTCCTTGAGCCCCTCGACGTAGCAGGCGATGGCCCCGACCTCGGGCAGTCCGGAGAAGTACGAGATGAAGTCGGCGGTCTCCAGGTCGGCCTCGTTGCCGGTGGGGGCCCAGTGGGAGAGCCGGACGCCGAGCTCCTGGAGGGTGAAGACGGGCCGCCCCTGGTGGCCGGACTGGGTGATGAGGGCGATGGCGGGGCCTTCGAGGTCGTCGCGGAAGCGCTCGAAGGCGTTGAGGTTGGTGTTGGGGCCGAGGAGCCGGATGCCGGAGCGGCGCACGGCGTCGGCGAGCCGCTCCTGAGCGGCGGCGCCGGCCTCTCCGGTCTCGGCGAAACCGGAGGCGAAGGCGACCGCGAACCGCACCTTCGTCTCGGCGAGTTCCTCGATGACGGGGAGCGGGTCGGCGACGAGGAGGACGGCGAGGTCGACGGGCTCGGTGAGCGCGCCGACGGACGGTACGCAGTCGATCCCGAACACGCTCGTACGGGTCGGGTGCACGGGCACGAGCCGGGCGCCGACCCGCTCGGCCCAGGCGAGGAGCTGCCGGGTGATCCCGGTGTTGGGCCGCCCCTCGGTGTCGGAGGCACCGACGACGGCGACGGACCCGGGCCGGAAGAACCGGTCGAGATCGGGTACGGGGGCGTGCAGCGGCCGCCCGCTGACGTCCTGGTCGCCGGGGGTGGCGGTGACACCGTGCACGACGACCGGGGGCGCCTCGCCGCAGGCGACCACGCGGGCGCGGAGATCGGTGGTGAAGGTGCCGTGAGTCGATCCAAGCATCGTTCCGCTCCACCTTCCGCCCATGACTACTGACCTGACGCACAGTCAGATTACAGAACTGACGGCCAGTCAGGAATGGTCGTGCGGGGGGATGTTCGGGAAACGGACGGATGGCGGGCGGGAATCGGACGGTTGGCGGTGGGAACTCGGACGCGGAGGGGCTCCGGACGTCCGTCGGGATGGACGGCGTGGAGGGGGCGCGGAGGTCCGCCGGGGCGGACGCGCGGTGGGTCTCCGTACGTCCGCCGGGGCGGACACCCCCTACCGGCCTCGCGCGATCCGCCGCGCGATCTTCTCCGCGTCCATCGCCAGCTCGCGGAACATCCCGCTGATCGGGTTCGTGAACCCCGTGAAGTACAGCCCCGGCGCCTCGCGCGGGCAGCGCGCCCCGTGGACCACCGGCCGCCCGCGCCCGTCGAGCACGCCGTCCAGGTGGCCGAGGAGCGGCTCCAGCGCGCGGAGGTAGCCGGTCGCCGCGATCACCGCGTCCGGGGCGATCCGGGTGCCGTCCGCGAGGAGCACCTCGCCGTCCTCGAAGCCCTCGACGGCGGCGACGACCTCGACCTTCCCCGCCCGTACGGCGTCGATCAGGCCGACGTCCTGCACCGGGACCGCCCCCTCCCGCTGCCGGGTGGCGACGCCCTTCTCCGGCCGGGGCAGCCCGTACGCCGTCAGGTCAGGCAGGGCGACCCGCGCCATCGCGGCGCCCATCCGGTCGACCAGGCCCGTCGGCAGCCGCCGCACCAGGATGCCGGTGCGCTGGGCGGCCCAGCCGGCCGTCGTACGGCGCACGATGTGCGGGACGGTCCGCACCGCGAGCCGCACGCGCCCGGCGCCGCCCTCGGCGAGGTCGGCGGCGATCTCGGCCCCGGTGTTCCCGGCACCCACGACGAGCACGTCCTTGCCCTCGTACGGCCCCGGGTTGCGGTAGGCGCTCGCGTGGACGAGCTCCTTGCCGTCCGCGGAGGTGTACGTGTCGAGGCCGGGCCACTCCGGCAGGCGCGGGGTGTGGTTGTACCCGGTGGCCACGACCACCGCGCCCGCGACGAGCCGCCGCCCGCCGGTCGCGTGCAGCACCCACTCCGTGCCCGCCCGCTCGACGCGGAAGACCTCGACGCCGGTCACGACCTCCAGCTCGTGCTTCTCGGCGTACTTCTCCAGGTAGCGCACGACGTCCGCGCGCGCGACCCAGCGGCCGAAGGCGCGGGGCATCCGCAGGCCGGGGAGGCCGGAGAGCCGGCGGGTGGTGTGGAGCCGCAGCCGGTCGTAGTGGCCGCGCCAGGAGGCGCCGACGGCGTCGGACTTCTCCAGGACGACGACCCGGACGCCGCGCTCGCGCAGGGCGGCGGCGACGGCGAGTCCGCCGGGCCCGCCGCCGACGACGTACACGGGGTGGACCGGCGGACCTTGGGGGGTGGTGGTGGCCATGAATGCTGAGCGTAATGACGTGTACACGCAGTGGGTCTCGACAGAGAGGGATTTCGGTTGCGAATCGGTCACGTCCGCCCACCCCTTGCGCGGGAGGCCCGCCCTGCGCTGAACTGACGTACCGTCAGATCAGACCCGTCGAGGGGACGCGCATGCAGACCGTCTGGCTCACCGGCGCCGAATGGCTCGCCGTCCTCCGCATCGGCCTCGGCCTGTGGTGGCTGGAGAGCTGGCGCCACAAGGACAGGAAGGGCTGGTTCGAGCGCGGCACCGGCATAGCCTGGGCCGCCGACGTCGCAGCCAAGCACAGATGGCCCCAGGTCAAGAAGGGTTTCGACACCGTCGTCGCCCCCCGCCCCAAGGCGATGGCGTATGTCGTCGTCTACGCCGAGCTCGCCCTCGGCCTCGGCCTGGTGGCCGGCTTCCTCACCCCGGTCGCCCTCGTCGGCGGCCTGCTCCTCAACCTCCTCTACCTCGTCCTGATGATCCACGACTGGGCCGAGCAGGGGCAGAACGCGATGATGGCGCTGATCTCCCTGGTCGCGCTCCTCGCGATGTCCTGGCAGACCTGGTCCCTCGACTCCGCGATCGGACTCTTCCTGTGACGGCCGCCGACCCCGACATCGACGCCTTCACCCGCCCCTACTGGGACGCCGCCGCCGACGGACACCTGCTCCTGCGCCACTGCGCGGCCTGCGACAGGACCCACCACTACCCGCGCGAGTTCTGCCCCCACTGCTGGAGCGAGGACGTCCGCTGGGAGCGGGCGAGCGGCCGGGCCACGCTCTACACCTGGTCCGTCGTCCACCGGAACGACCTCCCGCCCTTCGGCGAGCGCGTCCCGTACGTCGCGGCCGTCGTCGACCTCGCGGAGGGCCCGCGCATGATGACGGAGGTCGTGGACGTACCGGAGGCGGAGCTCCGGATCGGGATGGAGCTACGGGTCGCGTTCCGCGCGGAGGGCGAGGCGACGGTCCCGGTCTTCACGGGCGCCGCCTGAAGCCGCCGGGGCGGTCACTCCACGTAGGCCATGGCCAGCGACGGTCCCCGCCCGTCCAGGGTCAGTCCGGCCAGCCCCTCGCGGTACGGCAGCCGGTTCTCGTACCGGCAGACGGGCACCACCACCCCGAGCCGTACGAGCAGATCGTCCACGGCGGCCCACGCCCGCGCCTGTTCGCCGGTGTCCGCCGACTCCAGGGCCCGGTCGATCGCCGCGTGCAGGGCGGGGTCGTCGTACGCGCCGAGCCCGTGGCCCTGAGGCACGCGCGTGTCGAAGAGGCCGCGCAGGAACAGGGCCGGATCCGGCGAGTGCGTGGAGTGCGTCACCAGGCGTAGATCGACGTCGTCGTCGCCGGTACGGGTCGTCCCGGCGAGCGCCGCACTCCCCGGGGCCGTCGTCGCCCGCGCCCGGAACCCGGCCTTGTTCAGGGCGTCGACGACCAGCAGGGCCCGGGCGCGCGCCGCCGGGTCGCTCTGCTCGTACCCGACGACGATCCGGTACCCGGTCCCCCCGGCGTCCGCGAGCATCATGCGGGCAGCCTCGGGATCCCCGTTCCCTGCCGCCCCGGTGTCCTGGTATCCGCGCACCCCGGGCGGCAGGAGACGTGCGGCGGCGACGGCATCAGGAAGGACGACGGCACGGTCGTCCCGACCCGCCCGGACGACGCTCTCCCGCGGGAACGCCCGGACCAGCGCGCGTCGCACGGTCACGTTCTTCACCCGTCGTGTGTCGACGACGTAGAAACTCACGGCGGTGCTCGCGCCCCGCACGGTCCGCAGCGCGGGCGGGACGGCCCCGGCGGGCGCGTCGTGGTCGAGGCTCACCGCCGGACGCTCCGCGGTCGAGGCGGCGACGACCTGCGCCGGCGGCGCCCCCTTCGCGTCCCACTGTTCGAAGAAGAACCGGTCGGGGTAGGCCGCCCGGAGCGGATCGGTGGCCGCGTCCCAGTGCGGGTTCCGGGAGAGGACGGCGGACTGCAGGTCGCCGCCGCCGACGACGCTCCACTCGACCCGGTAGGGACCGCAGGAGGATGAGGTGATCGCCCCCTCTCCCACGTCCTTGGCGGACCGGACGGGCGCACCGGCCGGCCCGGCGAGAAGGTAGGGGAATCCGTGATCGGGCCGATTCAGCCGGTAGACGACCGTCCGGGTGCCGAGCGCCCAGACCCGCTGCACGGCCGTCACGAGCAGGCCGCCGAGGGGGCTCCGGTCCGTGTCCTGGTCCACGAGCCGGTGGGCGAGCACGAAGTCCGCCGCCAGGACGGCGGTGCCGTCCTCGTACCGGAGGTTCTCCTTCAGCGTGAACCCCCACTCCTTGCCGCCGTCCAAGGACAGCCCGGGATCGGTGGCGAGGTCGCCGACGAGCAGGAGCCGGCCGTCCCGGGTGCGCTTGAAGCCGGTGAGATGGCGGGAGACGAGCCGGCGGAGCTCGGCGACGGCCGACGACGACGGGAGGTCCGCCGGGTCGAACGAGTCGCCGAGGAGCGGACTCAGGACGACGACCTCCCCACCCCTGCCCGCCCAGGTGGGACCGAGGGCCGGACCCCGGGAGTCCTCTGCGGAGCCGAGGGGGATGTCGTACGGGCCGGGGCCGGACCCCTTCCCGGTCGGCTCGTCACCACCGGCGTCGTCGAGCATCCCCAGGGCCATGCCGCCACCGCCGAGGACCATGGCGCCGAGGACGGACAGGAAGCCGCGCCGGGAGGGCGGTTCGCCGGGCGGGGGGCCGTCCGCCGACGCCTCCGCGGGCGCCTCCGCCGACACCTCCTCGGACACCTCCTCGTACGCTTCGAACGCTTCCTCGTACGCCTCCGCCGACGCCTCCGCCGACGCCTCAGCGGGCGCCGGAGGGGCGATGCGGTACGAGGTGTCGGCCCGGGGCACGGGCACGGGCACGGATGCGGATGCGGATGCGGGTACGGGTGCGGACGCGACGGCCCCGGTCCCCGAGCCCGCAGCCTCCGACCCCGCGCCCCCAGCCCCTGACCCCCCAGCCCCAGCCCCTGACCCCGCAGCCCCCGCCCCCACCAGTGCATCAAGCCGCTCCGCCGCGGCCTTCGCGTAAGGCCGCCCCTCCGGATCCTTGGCCAGCAGCTCGGCGACCAGCTCCGCCCACCCGTCCGGCAGCCCCGGCCGGAGCCCACCGACCGCCGGAGGCGCCTCGTGCAGGTGGTGGTGGATCAGGGCGGCCGCCGAACCCGAGGTGAACGGCGGCCGCCCGGTGAGGAGTTCGTACAGAACACATCCGAGCGAGTACACGTCCCCGCGAGGGTCCTCGGGCCCGTCCTTGAACCGCTCCGGCGCCATGTAGTGGGCGGTTCCATTCGGCCAGTCGCCCGTGCGCGTGAGCCGGTGAGCGGTGATGTCGAGGAAGGTGGCGACCCCGAAGTCGAGCACCTTGACCAGGTTCTCTTCAGTGAGGAAGACGTTCGCGGGCTTGATGTCCCGGTGGACGACCCCCGCCCGGTGCGCGGTGGCGAGCGCCCGGCAGATCTGGGCGCCGACCCGCGCCACCTCGCCGGGCGGGAGCGGCCCCTCCTCGCGCAGCCGGGCCGCGAGGGTTCGCCCGGTGAGCAGCGGCATCACGAGGTACGGGACGTCCTGTCCGTCCTCCCCGACGGCCGTCCCGTGGTCGTGGATGCCGACGATGTACGCGCTCTCCAGGGCGGCGGCGGCCCGCGCCTCCCGGTGGAAGAGCGCGAGCATCCGCTCCCGGTCGGCGTCGGACGCGCCCTCGGGTGCGGCGAGCACCTTCACGGCGACGCGGCGGCCGAGCCGCGCGTCCTCGGCGCGCCAGACGACGCCCATACCCCCGGCGCCGACCCGCTCGGCGAGCTCGTACCGGCCGTCCAGAACCATGCCCCGCATGGAGTCAACCTAGCGGCGGGGTGGTGGAATTGTCGGATCAGACGGGGGAGACGTTCCTCCAGAGCTGGGTCTTGCTGCTCGCGTCGCAGGTGTACGACATCAGGAACGGCGGCCCGGCGACCATGCACTGGCCGCTGTTCATGTTCTTGATGGTGCTGCCGGCGGACGTCTTGGTGCCGATCTTCCACGACTGGAGGCTGGAGCCGTTGCACGCCTTGGCGGTGTAGCCGGGGGTTCCGCCCGGCTGGAGGCAGTGGCCGGACTGCTTGTTGACCAGTCGGAAGGTGCCGTTCGCGCCGGGGGAGTAGATCCAGGCGTAGGAGATCGTGCCGCCGTTGGAAGGCGGGCTGCCGCACGGGGCGGTGATGGCCAGGATGGTGTACCCGGGGTTGGACTCGGCCAGGCACTCCCCGTTGGAGACGCTCTCGATGGAGTACGTCCCCGAGGGCGCCGAGCCGCCGGTGGGGGGCGGGGGAGCGGGCTGGGTGGTCGTCCGCGAGGGCTGCGGGGCGGGCTGGGTGGTGGTCGACCCGCCGCCACCGCCGGGGCTGGTCGTGGTCGACCCGCCACTGCCCGGACTGGTGGTCGTGGACCCGGACCCGGAACCGGAGTCACTGCCGGAGCCGCTCCCCGACCCACTTCCCGAGCCGCTTCCCGATCCGCCCCCGGGTATCGCACCGGTCCCGCCCGCACCGCCGCCACCCGTGACGGGCGGCGGGACGGCGGTGGCGCCGCCGGGAGGAGCGGAGGAAGGCCCCTTGGAGGGGGAGGCGGGCGTGGAGGTGCCCGGCTTGGCGGACGACGACGTGGGGAGGGGCGCGGGGTTGCCGGGCGCGGGCTGCGAGGCCACCGCCGAGGGCGAAGAGGAGGTGCCGTCGGCCGCGCCGAGGCGGCCGATCTCGTACGGGCCGAGGGCGACGGTCAGGGTGGCGCCGGTCGTCACGACGACCGGCACGGCGAGCATGACGAACCGGTTGCGCCGCACGCGCCGCTTGCCGTCGGCGGCGGCTCCGGTGACCGCGAGGGCGTCGGGGGAGGCGGTCGCCGGCTCGCGCCCGGCCTGTGGGGTGAGGGAGGCGGTCGCGACGTCCTGGGCGGGCTCGATCCGCTCCAGCTCGGCCAGGTGCTCGGCCGTGGGGGCCTCGGCGGCGAAGGCCGCCCGCTCGCCGATGCGTTCGGCGACGGCGGCGGGCCACGCGGCCCCGGAGGCCCGCTCGTCGGCGAGGTCGACGAGGGCGGCGGCGGTCGGCCGGTCGGCCGGGTCCTTGGTGAAACAGGTCCGTACGAGCGCGGCGAGCTCGGGGTCGGTCTCGGTGAGCCGCCCGAAGTCGGGCTCGCCGTGGACGACCCGGTAGAGCAGGTCGGGCCCGGAGCCCTCACCGAACGGGGGCCGCCCGTTCGCCGCGTACAGGAGAAGGCTCCCGAGGGCGAACACATCGGCGGCACCGGTTAGTTCGCGTTCGGCGACGGCCTGCTCGGGGGCCATGTAGGCGGGGGTTCCGATGACCATGCCGGTCCTGGTGAGCCGGCTCTGGTCGGCGGCGCGGGCGACGCCGAAGTCGATGAGGGAGAGCCCGTCGCCGGTGAGCATGACGTTGGAGGGCTTGAGGTCCCGGTGCACCATGTCGGCGCCGTGCACGACCCGCAGCCCGGCGGCGGCGTCCCGCAGCAGCCGCCACAGGGCGTCGCCGGACAGCGGGCCGCCGTTGAGACGGATGGCCTCGCTGAGGGTGATGCCGGGGATGAACTCGGTCGCGAACCACGGGGGTTTGGCGGTGCGGTCGCTCGCGAGGAGCTTGGTGTTGGCGCCGGCGGGCAGCCGGGCGAGGTTGTCGAGCTCGTGCCCGAAGTGGCTCAGGAAGTCGGCGTCCTCGGCGAGTACGGGAAGGACCCGCTTCACCGCCGCGAACTTCCCCGGTACGGCGCCGAGATAGACCCGCCCCATGCCCCCGGACCCGAGTACGCCGAGCAGCCGGAACGCCCCGATCTGCCGGGGGTCCCCCGCTTCCAGTGGCATGGCCCCGCTGCCGTCCAGACCGCCCAGGCCCGTGTGGTCTTCCTGTTCCCCCTGCATGGGCCACACATTAGCTGAGGGTTATTCACATCTGTACGGAGGCCAAGTCGTCGATTCCGTAACGGGGTTGGCGGGTCCGAACGAGGCGTCCTTGGCGTTCACTCCCAAGCCATTGCAACAGCCGGATGTGAGATGTTGCGTTAAGTGTCATGGCGGTTGCAATGAAATAGCGGCTTTGACCTGCGCTAATGTAGATATAACGCAACGAGCATGTTGCTCGATCCTTGAACGCAACGTAGCGTTTGCGTTGTCAGAAACAAGCAGCGAAACGCTTCAGGGAGACACACCATGCAGAAGTTCGCCACCACCGCCGCGATCGCCACCGTCCTCGACATCCCCGCCGGCCGGATCCGGCTCATCGCCGCCGACCGCGCCGACGCCACCGTCGAGGTCCTCCCGGCCAACGCCGCGAAGAGCAGCGACGTGAAGGCCGCCGAGCAGGTCACGGTCGACTACACCGACGGCGTCCTGCGGATCGAGGCCGCACCGGCGAAGAACCGGATCGTGGGCAACTCCGGCTCGGTCGAGGTCACCGTCCAGCTCCCCGCAGGCTCCCGCGTCGAGGCCACGACGGCCGCCGCCGAACTCCGGGGCGTCGGACGCCTGGGCGACGTCACCTTCGAGGGTGCGCAGGGCACGGTCAAGCTGGATGAGACCGCGAGCGCCCGTCTGACCCTGCAGGCCGGTGACATCACCGTCGGCCGCCTGGGCGGCGCGGCGGACATCAGCACCCAGCAGGGCGACATCCACATCACCGAAGCCCACACCGGCACGGTCACCCTGACCACCCAGGCCGGGAACCTGACGATCGGCGCCGCCCGCGGCGTCTCGGCCTCCCTCAACGCCGCCACCACCTTCGGCCGCATCGACAACGCGCTCAAGAACACCGACGGCGCCGACGCCGCCCTGACCATCCACGCCACCACCGCCGCCGGCGACATCACCGCCCGCAGCCTCTAAGCCCCATACCTCCCCCTCCACACACACGGAAAGAAGGCCCACCATGACCGCTCTCACGCAGCCCGCCGCCTGGACCGGCATGGTCCCGGTCGACGACACCGCGCTCGCGGTGACCGACACCGGCGGCACCGGCCGCCCCGTGGTCTACCTCAACGGCTCCTACGCCGACCAGAAGCACTGGCGCCGCGTCATCACCGAACTCGGCGGCGGCGACTACCGCCACATCAGCTACGACGAGCGGGCCCGCGGCAAGTCCGACCTCGCCACGGACTACTCCTTCGAAGCGTGCCTGCGCGACCTGGACGCCGTCCTCACCGCCCGGGGCGTGGAGCGCCCGATCCTGGTCGGCTGGTCCTACGGCGCGATGCTCGCCGTCCACTGGGCCGCACGGAACCCCGGCCGGGTCCTGGGCGTGGTCTCCGTCGACGGCGCCCTGCCCCACGACTGGCTCGACGACGCCGCCAAGGTCCAGATCCGCAAGCTCTTCCGCCGCCTCAGCCCGGTCTTCCCCGTCGCCCGCCGCCTCGGCATGGCCGCCCGGATGAGCGCCGCCGAACACGCCGAGATCAACATCGAGGTCAACGAACTCTGCGCACCCGCCGCCCTCGACCCCGTCTTCGACCAGATCACCGCACCCACCCGCTACGTCCTGGCCACCGGCGGCAACCTCGGCGGCGACCCGGTCCTCATGGAGAAGATCCGCGGCAACCTCACCCCCGTCATCGCCCGCAACCCCCACATCCAGCTCAGCGCCAAGGTCCCCAGCAACCACTCCAAGATCCTCCGCAAGGACTTCCGGGCCGTCGCCACCGCCGTCCGCGAACTCACCACCACCCCCGACCACCAGGCCGGATGACCAGGCCCGTTCGAAGGGTCCCGTCCCTAATTGGTTTGCCGTCGCCGAATCCGGTCGGATAGGAATCCCTCATGCTTAAAGGCACCAAGGTCGGGCTCAGGGCCCGGCACGAGGACGACATCCCGATCCTGCTGACCGAGCTCTACGACGACGCGGTCATCGGCTCGCGGGCGGAAGGCGGGCCGTGGCGGCCGATCACGCCCGGCTCGAAGGATCCGCGGCTCGTGGTGGACGACAAGGACCAGACGAGCGTCCCGTTCTCCGTGGTGGAGCTGGAGGGCGGCACGCTGGTCGGCACCGCGAACTTGTGGGGCATCGACAACCACAACCGGTGCGCGCACATCGGCCTCGGGCTGCTGCCGGCCGCGCGCGGCAAGGGCTACAGCACCGACGTGGTCGCGACGCTGTGCCACTACGGCTTCGTCGTGCGCGGCATGCAGCGACTGCAGATCGAGACGCTGGCGGACAACACCGCGATGCTGCGCTCCGCCGAGCGCAACGGCTTCGTCCGCGAGGGCGTACTGCGCTCCTCGGCCTGGGTGCTGGGCGAGTTCCTCGACGAGGTGCTGCTCGGGCTCCTCGCCCAGGACTGGAAGCCGAACACTCCCTAGAGCGTGCTCCGCACCGGAGCCGCCGCCAGGATGTGCGGGGCCGCCTCCGCCAAAGTCCGGAAGTGCCGGTGGGCGCCGTCCACGAGGGCCGGGCCGTTGACCGACCAGACCGTCATCCCGGCCGCGAGCCCCGAGCGGACCCCGGAGGGCGCGTCCTCGATGACCAGGCAGTCCGCCGGGTCCGCGCCCAGCTTCTCGGCGGCCAGCAGGTACGGGACGGGCGACGGCTTCCCCTCGGCCACGGAGGCCGCGTCCACGATGAGCCCCGGCAGCGGCAGCCCGGTCCGCTCGAACCGCCCCCGCACCCGGTGCTCGTAGTTCGACGTGACCAGCGCCCACCGGTCGGCCGAGAGCCCGGCGAGCAGCTCGGCGGCCCCGTCGTACGCCGCGTACGTCCCCGTACGGACGTCCTCGTCCTCCAGCTCGTGCAGAAGGGCGAGGCACTCGTCCGGGTCCTGCCCCGGGGCGACGGCCGCGAAGGTCTCGACGGGCCGTGTCCGGAGCGCGACGGCGTACACCTCGTCCCCGTCGAGCCCGTACCGCGCGGCCCACTCGTGCCACATGCGGCGCTGGTCGGCGACGGCGTCCATGAGGGTGCCGTCGACGTCGAAGAGGACGAAGGTGCTGGTGGAGGTCACGCCCCGGATGCTACGGCGTGGCATCCGAGGCGCGAACCGGCCGTGACGGTCCTAAGGGGCCGTCACGACACCGACGTGAACTTCGTTCCCTCGCCCGCGTACAGCGACGTCACCGACTTCGTGAACGGAGCCGACCACGACCCCGTCCCCAGGAAGACGTGCGTCCCCGCCGCCCCGTAGGCGACGAGGTCCGGCCGCCCGTCGTTGTTCGTGTCGCCGGCGCCGACGAGCTGGCTGTAACCGCCCCAGCCCGCACCGACCTTGACCCGGGTCGCGAGCGTGCCGTCGCCCTTGCCCTGGTACAGCCACAGCACGCCCGAGGCGTCGCGGGCGAGGAGGTCACCGGCCGGGCCCCCGGCGATGTTCCCGACGGCGGTCAGCTGGTTGTAGATGCCCCAGCCGGGACCGAGCTTCGTACGGCCGGAGTAGGGCGCGCTCCAACTGCCCGTGCCCTTGTAGAGCCACAGCACGCCGGACGTGTCGGTGGCGAGGAGGTCGGCCTTGCCGTCGCCGGTGAGGTCGGAGCCCGCCGCGAGCTTGTTGTAGACGCCCCAGCCCGGACCGACCTTGATACGGGTCGCGAACGTGCCGTCGCCCTTGCCGAGGTAGTTCCACAGCACACCGGCCGTGTCCCGGGCGAGGACGTCACCGGCGGCGGCGCCCGCGTTGTTCCCGGCCGCCTCGATGATGTTGTACGTGTTCCACCCCGCGCCGAGCTTCACGCGCGGCTTCGCCGGCGTCACCTGGCCGCCCACCGGCCAGTCGAGCAGGTCGTCCCGCCACAGGACGCCCGCCGAGTCCCGCGCGAGCAGGTCGGCCGAACCGTTGTCGCTGTAGTCGTGCGGGTTCGTCTTCCGGACCACCTTGAACGTGCCGCTCGTGTACGACGGGGCCCCGATGGCGCTGGCCGACGTCAGGGTGACGTCCCAGGTGTAGTCGCCGTTCGGGGCGCTGATCCCGCCCGTCAGGCCGTCCCAGGTGAGCCGCGCGGGCGCCGAGGGCAGCGCCAGCCGCTTCGCGTACGTCTTCCCGGTCGCGGTGTGCCGCAGCCGGACGTCCATGTTCACGTTGTACCGGGAGAGCTGCCACTCCATGGCCACCTGACCGCCGTTGCGGTCGAGGTCGGCCACGGCGGGGACGGTGCTGCCGAGGAGCGTCGGCGAGGTCGACACGCCGGGCGTGGGCGCGACCAACGAGGCTGTCGGGTAGCCCGCGTTCGCGTCGACCTTGAACAGCCCCTCGCCGTCCACACCCCTCCCGCCCTGGACGAGGATGCTCCCGTCGGGCGCGGTGGACGTGGACGTGAAGTGGTCGAGCAGCGTCACCGTCGCGCCCGTGAGGAGGTTCTGCGCGGTCAGCGCGTGCAGCGGGTCGGGGGAGGTCGCGGTGAGCCCACCGGGCGCCCCGTACAGCATCCACTCCCCGGAGAACCCGACGACGACGCCCCGCGTGCCCCCGGTCACCGGGACGGTCTTGAAGGGCTTGGACTCGGTCCGCCTCTGCACGGCCACCCGAGTGACGCCGTCCACGTACTCCGTCCAGGCCAGGTAGTCCGGGCTGACGGCGGTGGTGACGGTGGCCGGGTCGAAGGGCGCGACGACCGACTCCGGCCTCATGAAGTTGCCCAGGAGGCTCGTCAGGGCGCGGTAGTACGTCGTCCCGCCCAAGGTGCTCGTCTTCCTGAAGAGGACGACCACGTCGGTGCCGGAGTGGGAGACGATCTGGTAGCTGTGGGCGTACGGGACGGTCGAGATCTGCTCCTGCTGCTGTACGCCGTTCACGCGGGTGAGCCGGTAGAGGTACTCGCCCCCGGAGGTGTTGGGCACGCGCAGATAGAGCGTCGAGCCGGCCGCCCCGGCGATCGTGTAGTTCGTGCCGATCCCGATCGGTTCCACGAACGACGTGAACATGCTGACGCTCATGTCGTACACGGAGAAACGGTTCCCCTCGCGGGTGATCACCGTGTCCGAGCGGGTCGGGGCGGCGAGCGTCCCCGGAATGTTCGTCCGGCTGCCGTCGGAGAACCGGATCCACGTCAGCGTGGTCCCACCCGCGCCGTCGTCCTTCTTCGTGAGGAACCCGGTGTTCCCGCCACTGACGAGCTTCTCGCCGGCCGGGAGGGTGACGGCGTCCTGTGCCGTGGCCGGGGCGGCCACTTCGGCGACCGCGGCGGGCGCGGTGACGAGCGTCCCGCCGACGGCGGAGACGGCGAGGACGGCGGTGACGGCCACGGCGAGTCTGCGGCCGCGTATGTGCGCGTGATTCATGGTGCGTGTCCCCCCAGGGAAGCGGGCGTGGTGTTACGCAACACCACGCCCGTTACTCATGATTGCGTTGTAGCCGCAGCGTACGAGACGAACGCCACCCAGGTCGCGGGGGATACGGCGAGCTGGGGTCCGAGGGGGGTCTTGGAGTCGCGGAGGTGGATGGTGGTGGGGTGGAGGGCGACTTCGAGGCAGTTGCCGCCTTCGCCACTGCTGTAGCTGGACTTCTGCCAGTCGTAGGCGACTTCGAGGCACTCGCCGCCCTCAGGGCCGCTGTAGCTGCTCTTGAACCAGGCCAGATCCGCGGTCTTCATCGTTCTCCCAGCCGTTTCTCGATCCAATCCAGGGACTCCCGCTTGGTGAGTGCCTGTGATCGCAGGATCCCATAGCGCTCGGAGTGCTGGCGTACCTCTTCCGGGTCGGTGATCAGCCGGGCGTGACCGTAGACCTCGGTGTAGGCGACCTCGCGTCTACCCTTAGGGGTAAGTAGGGTGAACGGGCTGCCCAGGTACGGGTGTTCCTCGGCGTCCTGGGGGAGGATCTGCAGCTCCACCGTGCGTCGCTGAGCCACCTCCTGGATGCGTAGGAGCTGCTCGCGGTGGACCTTGGGTCCGCCGAACGGTCGGAGCAGAACCGCTGCCTCCAGGACGAAGCTGATGGTCGGCACGGGCCATCGGTCGAAGATCGCCTGCCGTGAAATCCGGTCGGCCATCCGCTTCTCGATGGTCGCCTCGTTCAGCATCGGGCGACTGCGTTCGAAGAGCGATCCGGCATAGGCGGGTGTCTGGAGCATGCCTGGCACAGCCTGCACCGCGTAATAGTGCAGAGCGACTGCCTCCGCCTCCTCCTTCGCGAAGCTCCGGAACCAGTCCGGGTGCCGCACCCGCGCCTTCGCCTGCGCCTCCCGCAGGTCATCCACCGCCGCTACGAGCACCCCGCCCGCGTCGAGCACCGGGTCCGCCCGGAGCAGGAAGTCCGGCTGGGGAATCCGTACGCCCCGTTCGATCGCGGAGATCAGGTCCTCGCTGCAATGCGTGATCTCGGCGAGCTCCGCCTGGCTCAGGCCCGCGTTCTTCCGCAGCACCTTGATGATCTTCCCGAGCGCACGGAAGAGGTGCGCCGTCCCGTCTGCTTCGGACGGCCGTTCCGGCCGTTCCGCCTCGTTCTCCGACATCCGTACCGCCCTCTTGGCGCACCCGTACAGTGACTCAGCGTCGTCGCGTCGCTGCTGTTCAGCGTAGGGCGCGGCGGCCAGGCTCAGGGGCATGAAGTCCGAAACCACCACCCCAACCAGTGAGTTCACGCTCCGGCTCTCGGCGACGCGCCGGGGCGCGCGGCTCGCCCGACTACTCGCCGTGCAGCAGCTCCACGACTGGGGCGTGACCGGCTCCGCCGCCGACGCGGCAGAACTGGTCGTCGCCGAGCTCGCGAGCAACGCCGCCCTGCACGGCCGGGTGCGGGGGAGGGACTTCGAGGTACGGATGGAGCGCGCCGCCGACCACGTACGGATCGAGCTGTCGGACGCGCGCGGCGAGCGGCGGCCGTTACCGGCCCGGGAGCCCGATGAGGGCGGCTACGGGCTGCTGCTCGTAGCCGCCCTCGCCACCGCGTGGGGTGTGAAGGAGCGGTGCGTCGGCAAGACGGTCTGGGCGACCGTGCCGACGGGGGCGTCCGTCAGAAGCGGGTGACGGTACCGGACCCCCCCAGCCCGTAGGCGTTGTTGACGAGGGAGCGCGACGCGTACGGGGCGCGCCAGCTGCCGGTGCCCTTGTAGAGGTACGGCGCGCCGTAGATGTCGTACGCCATCAGGTCGGCGATGCCGTCCCGGTCGGCGTCGCCGAAGCCGAAGACGTCCGCGTACCCCTGCCAGCCGCCGCCGACGCGGATGCGGCTCGCGAAGGTGCCGTTGCCGTTGCCGAGGTACATCCAGAGGACGCCGGCCTTGTCGCGGGCGACGAGGTCCCCGGCGGGTGCTCCGGCGGCGTTGCCGACGGCGGTGACCTGGTTGTAGATGCCCCAGCCGGCCCCGACCCTCGTCCGGTTCGCCAGAGGGGCGGAGGCGTTGCCCGTGCCCTTGTAGAGGTACATGACGCCGGTCTTGTCGGTGGCGACGAGGTCGGGGCGGCCGTCGCCGGTGACGTCGCTGCCGGCCGCCAGCTTGTCGTAGATCTGCCAGCCGGCGCCGATCCTCACGCGGGGCGCGAGGGCGCGCACGGCGCCCGGGTGGAGCCAGAGCACGCCGCTCTTGTCGCGGGCCAGGAGGTCGGCCTGCGGGGAGCCGCCGAGGTTGCCGGGGGCGAGGAGGCGGTCGTAGACCTCCCAGCCGGTGCCGTCAATGCCGTTGCTGAGCAAGGTGGAGTTCAGCTCGGTTCTCGACGGGCCCAGCAGCTGGCTGCTGTCGTAGGCGCGCAGCTGACCGTCACGGTCCCGGATGAGCAGGTCCGAGGTGCCGTTGTCGTTGAAGTCGTGCGGCCTGACCGCGCGGGCCATCGTGAAGCCGCCGGTGCGCACGATGTCGGGGCCGATGCCGTTGGCGGGCTTCGCCGTCATCGTCCAGGTGTAGTCCCCGTTGTACGCGGGGAGGCCGCCGCTGAACGTGCCGTTCCACTCGAAGGCGTAGGGGACGCTCTCCGAGCGCGTCCCCCCGGACGAGGTCCATTGCTTGCCGGACGCGGTGTGCCTGATGGTCAGGAGCACCCTCGCGTTGTGCCGGACGAACGTCCACGACGCCTTCAGCGAGCCGCCGTTGCGGTCGCGGTCGATCACGCCGCTCGGCAGTGGGGTCTCTTCCTTGAGCACGAGGGCCGTGGGGACGCCGGTGGTCACCAGGAGGGATGCGGCGGGCGTGCCCGTCTCGTCGGGGGTGATCCGGTACAGGCCCTCGCCCTGCCCGACCGTGCCGCCGGTGGCGATCAGGCTCCCGTCGGAGGACTGGGTGGTGTTGGTCGCGTGGTCGAGGAGATCGACCGTCTCGCCGCCCTTCAGCGGGCGGGCGGTCAGCGTGTAGTCGGCGGTGCTGATGTTGGAGTCGACACCGCCGGTCACGCCGGAGACGACCCAGTCGCCCATCAGCTGGACGGTCGTCTGGTACGCCTCGCCCAGCGGCGTCCGCTCGACCTCCGTCCCGCCCCGCCGGACGACGGCGAGGGTCGCCTTGTTGTAGTCGGGCCACTCGATCCAGGCCACATGGGTCGGTGACACGGCCGAGGCTGAGTAGAGGGTGGTTTTGAGGGTGTCGTACGTCTCGATGACCGAGGCGGACGCGGTGTCCACGAGCGCCACCCGGAACTGGTCGACGCCGTTCGCCTGGGTGAGGTAGTGGACGATGACGGTGCCCGGCGTGCCGGCCGCGAAACGCAGGTACGTAGCACCCTCGGGCAGGCCGGTCAGCTTGTGATCGACGAGCCGGCCCTGGTCGTCCTGGCTGAACAGGTGCGGTTCTTCCTGGTTGTTCACGTTTGTCAACGCGATGAGCCCGGTGTCCAGGTACAGCTTCGGGGCGTAAGTCCCGCCGAGGGTGCTGGTGTCGTAGGTCATCAGCTCGGTGCCCGTGGACATGTCGATGTGGGTGCGGGTGGTGCCCATGGCCCGGATGACGATGTCCGTGCCGGCGGCTGCCCCGTACGGAGTACCGGGCAGCGTGGTCTGAGCGCCGTCCTGGTGCCGCGTCCAGGTGTAGACGCGGGTCGAGCCCTCCATGAAGGACGACAGGAAGCCCGTGGGCCCGCTGCCGGCGACCCGCACGCCCGCCGGCATGGTCAGGGCGTCCTGCTGGTCCGTCGCTTGGTCCGCACCCGCCGTGACAGAGGCGGGCGGTGCGGCCGCGACGGCGGGGGTGGCCAGTCCGGTGGCGGTGACGGCGAGCACGGCGGTGACGGCTGCGGCGAGCCGGTGCCGGTGCGTACGCGTGTGGAGCAAGAGCGTGCCTTCCTGGAACGAAGGAGGAGGAAAGAGGGAGGTCAGAAAAGGTTCACGGCACCCGTGCCGAGGTCGTCCGGGTTGTAGACCCCCTGGCGGGAGCCGAACGGCGCGCGCCAGTCGCCGGTGCCGTTGTAGAACGCGAGGGTCTCGTAGGTGCCGCCCGCGACGCCCTGCACGACCAGGTCGTTGCGGCCGTCGAGGTTGGTGTCGCCGACGCCGACGATGTCGCTGTACCGGTCCCAGCCGCCGCCGACGCGGATGCGGCCGGCGAAGGTGCCGTTGCCGTTGCCGAGGTACATCCAGAGGACGCCGGCCTTGTCGCGGGCGAGGAGGTCTCCGGCGCGGGCTCCGGCGATGTTGCCGGTGGCGGTGATCTGGTTGTAGATGCCCCAGCCCGCGCCGAGCCGCACGCGGTTGGCGTAGGGGGCGGAGGCCTTGCCGGTGCCCTTGTAGAGGTACATGACGCCGGTCTTGTCGGTGGCGACGAGGTCGGGGCGGCCGTCGCCGTTGAGGTCGGACCCGGCGGCGAGCTTGTCGTAGGTCTGCCAGCCGCCGCCGATCCTCGTGCGCGTGAGGAAGGTCGTGCCGGTGCCCTGGTAGAGCCAGAGCACGCCGGTCTTGTCCCGGCCGAGGATGTCGGCGTGGACGGAGCCCGCGATGTTCCCGGCGGCCGTGACGCGGTCGTAGATGTTCCACCCCGCGCCGTACCCGACCCGCTCCCGCTTGCTCGGGGTGCCCCAGTGCCCTGTCTCGTACAGGGTCTGGCGGGCGTCGTAGCCGACCAGGCGGCCCGCGCTGTCCCGGACGAGGAGGTCGGGGGAGCCGCTGTCGGAGAAGTCGTGCGGGGCGGGCTTGTTGGCGACCGTGAGCGCGCCGGTCTTCTCCAGCGTCGGGCCGATGCCGTCGGTGGGGCGTGCCGTCATCCGCCACGTGTAGGCGCCGTTGTAGGCGGAGGTGCGGTTGTCGAACATGCCGGTCCAGGTGACCCCGCTGACGTACGCCCTGTCCAGGAACGTGGGCTCGGAGTTCCAGCGCTTGCCGGACGCGGTGTGGGTCAGCTGGAGCCGGATCTCGACGTTCCCCCGGTCGACGTCCCACACCCACTCCGCGTCCTGGCCGCCGCTGAAGTCGACGACGGTGGGAACGGTCCGGGCCACCGCCCCGACAGCGGTGGGCTCGCCGGTGCGCGCCACGAGGGTGGCGACCGGGGTGCCGTCCGGGCCGGGGGCGATGCGGTAGATCCCCTCGCCGTGCGCGACGGTGCCGCCCCGTACGAGCTGCTTGCCGTCGGCCTCGCTCAGGACGCGCTGCACGCTGTCCAGGACCTTGACGGTCTTCCCGGTCGTCAGCGAGCGGGCCGTCAGTCCGTGGAGGGGGTTGGGCGGGAAGTTCGGGTTCCAGGTCACGCCTTCCGCGTTCACGCCGTACGTCACCCAGTCGTCGCCCAGCGGTTCGGCCTGGACGCTCCCGGAGCCGAGGGGGATGCGCGTGGGCGCGGTCGTGGTGTCGCCCCGCCGGGCCACGGCGAGGGTCACGGCACCCTGGCCGGAGATCTCGGTCCACACCACGCGGGTGGCGGAGGTGCTCACGTCGCCCTTGTCGGTGAGCAGCGGGAGCGCCCGGTCCTCGACGACGGTGCCGGTGGCGACGTCCACGAGGGCGAGGTGCCTCCCGGGCGTGCCCGGGAGGGTGTACGTGAGGATCAGGGTGTCGGTCGAGGACAGCTCGAACCTCTGGACCGAGGCGTTCGCGGGCAGGCCGGTGACCTTGCGGTTCAGGACCGTGTCTTCCGGCTTGCTCACGAGGTGCACGTCGGTGCCGCCGGTGGCGTTCGGCTTCCGCAGGACGAGGGCCGAACCGATCACCCGGCGGAGTGTCGCGTCCGGGCCGAGAGCGGTGGTGTCGATCACCACGTCGGCGCCCGTGGCCAGGTCGTGCAGCGTGTGGACGCTCCCCGCCGACGTGACGGCGAGGTCCGTCCCCGGGCTGCCGAAGTACGACCCCGGAGGCAGCGGGGTCGTGACGCCGCTCTCGTACCCCGTCCAGCGGAACTCGGGCAGCGCCGGTGACGTCGCCGGCACAACGGTCAGGAACCCCGAGGGGCCGAAGCTGGCCAGGCGCGAGCCGGCAGGCAGTGAGAAGGCGCCCAGGTCCTGCTCCGTCGACGCCGAGGCCGCGGCCACGGTGCCGGAGAGCGGGGCCGCCACGGCCGGGACGGTGATTCCGGCCGAGGTGACGGCGAGAACGGCCGTGACCGCCGCGGCGAGACGCCGTCGGGGTGTACGAACGTGGAGCAAAGGGATCCCTCCCCCAGAGGTACCGGCACGGCGGTGATCCGCCGTTGCGGAGGGGACTCATGGGGAAGGTGAATAGTTGTACGGGAAGGCCGAGGAGCTCCCCCTCTTTTCGGCGTAAGGCCGCCGGAAAGAGGGGGAGTTGTCAGCCGATGGGACGTTCTCAGCCGATCAGGTTGTACGGCGTCGTACCCGGCCGGTAGAGGTCGGTGACCGTCCGCGTGAGCGGCGCCGCCGGGTTGCCCGTACCGACGTACACGTACGTGCCGCTCGGCGCGTACGCCAGCAGGTCGTTGCGGCCGTCGCGGTCGGCGTCGCCGGTGCCGACCAGGTGGGTGAAGCCGCCCCAGCCGCCGCCGAGCCGCACGCGGCTCGCGAAGGTGGCGCCGCCCGTGCTCGGGTACAGCCAGAGGACACCGGCCGTGTCACGGGCGACGAGGTCGCCGTGCGGGGCGCCGGTGAGGTCGCCGACGGCGGTGATCTGGTTGAACGCGCCCCAGCCGCCGCCCACCCTCGTACGGCCGGAGTAGGGCGCCTTCCAGCTGCCCGTGCCCTTGTACATCCAGAGGACGCCGGAGGTGTCGGTCGCGAACAGGTCGGCCCAGCCGTCGCCGGTGACGTCACTGCCGCCGGTGATCTTGTTGTACGCGTTCCAGCCCGCGCTCACCTTCAGGCGGGTCGCGAACGTGCCGTCGCCCTTGCCGAGGTACGCCCAGAGCACGCCCGACGCGTCCCGGGCGACGACGTCGCCCGCCGAGGCCCCGGCGACGTTGCCGACGGCCTCGATCTGGTTGTACGCGTTCCACCCGGCGCCGAGCAGCTGGGGCTGGAGCGAGTGGATGTAGTCGGACATGTCGCCCTTGACGAGGTCGTCCCGCCACAGTCGGCCGGCGGAGTCCCGGAGCAGGAGGTCCGGGGTGCCGTTGTCGGTGTAGTCGTGCCCGGCGGGCTTGCGGACCACCGTGAAGTTGCCGGTCTTCCGCAGCTCCGGACCGATGCCGTTGAGCGGCTTGGCGCGGAACTCCCAGGTGTAGGCGCCGTTGTAGGCGGAGACGCCGACGAGCCTGCCCGACCAGTTGACCGTGACCTTGCTCGTAGTGAAGACAGTGCCGCCCTGGCCCGAGAACGGGAACTGCTCCGTCTTCCCGGTCCGGGTGTGCCGCAGCGTCACCGTGCCGGACACGTTGGGCCGGGACAGGGACCAGGTGAAGGTCGCCTTGCCGTCGTTCTGGTCGAGGTCGACGACCGCGGGGACGTCGGTGCCGGTGAGCGTGACCTCCGTCGGGGCGTCGGTGCCCGCGAGCAGGGTGGCGGCCGGGGTGCCGTCGGCGCCCGGGGCGATCCGGTAGACGCCCTCGCCGTGCTCGATCGTTCCGCCGCGTACGACGAGGGAGCCGTCGGGGGCGTCGGCGACGGTGGTGACGTGCTCCAGGAGCTTGATCGCCGGCCCGCCGGCGAGGGGGCGGGCGGTCAGCGGGTAGAGCACGGACGGGGAGTTGGCGGTGAAGCCGTACGGACGGGAGGAGGTCACCCAGCCGCCCACGAGGCCCGTGTGCATCCCGCCGCCGCCGTCCGGCAGGTATCCCAGATCGGTGTACGTGGGCGTGCCGCCGCTGCCACGCGGGGCCGTGGCGAGGCGGACCCGGTCGGGGGACACGTACTCGACCCAGGACCAGTGGGTGGCCGAGAGGGAGGCGTCGGCGATGGGCCGGGCGTTCGCCGGGAGCGTCTCCAGGACCTCGCCGGTGAACGTGTCCACGGCGGCGACGAAGTTCCGGGAGTCGCCGTAGGGGCCCGTCGCGTAGTGGAGGAGGACCGTGCCCGGGTGGGTCGCGGAGACCTTGCCGAGCCGTGCGTCGGTCGGGATGCCCTTCACGAAAATGGTGTCCGTCGACGTGCCCGACTTACGGAGCAGGATGATGTCGAGCACGCCGTTCTCGGTGGTCGACGCCACCAGCGACGAGCCGGCGACCCCGCGCACGTAGTGCGTGCCCGGGGTCGAGATGCCGGTCAGCATGCTGCTCGGCTGGGCCATGTCGTTGACCCAGTAGGTGGACTGCCCCTCCTTGCGGGAGAAGACGGTGTCCGACCCGTTGCCCAGGTAGGCGGTCTGCGGCTCCTTCAGGACCCGGGTCGAGCCGTCCTCGTAGTTCGTCCAGCGGTACTCGGAGCCGGTCGGGGTCCCGGAGGAGGTCAGGTACCCGGTGACCCCGGCGCTGACGACCTGCGAGTTCTTGGGGAGCGTGACGTCGGCCTGTGCGGTCTGCGGGGCCTGCGGGGCCTGTATGGCAGCGGTGGCCGGGGTCGCGGTCACGGCACCGCCGGCGGTGATGGCCAGGACGGTGACGACGGCGGCGGCGAGCTGCCGTCTGGGGGTGCGGGAGCGAGACAAAGGGATCGGTTCCTCTTCGATTCGTCTGCGATGCGTCACGTGACGTGGTTGATGCCGTAGCCCGAGCTGTTGATGACGAGGGCGTCGGTGGGGACCCGGGTCTGGAAGGGGGTGCGCCAGCTTCCGGTGCCCGGGTAGACGTACGAGGTGTTGTTCGGGCCGTAGACGTAGAGGTCGGCGCGGCCGTCCATGGTGGCGTCGCCGATGCCGACGATCTGGCTGTACTGGTTCCAGCCTCCGCCGACGCGGATGCGGCTGGCGAAGGTGCCGTTGCCGTTGCCGAGGTAGAGCCAGAGGACACCGGCCTTGTCGCGGGCGACGAAGTCCCCTGCGGCCGCTCCGGCGACGTTGCCGACGGCGCTGATCTGGTTGTAGATGTTCCAGCCGGCGCCGACCTTGGTGCGGTTGGCGAGGGGCGCGGAGGCGTTCCCGGTTCCCTTGTAGAGCCACATGACGCCGGCGGTGTCGGTGGCGAGGATGTCGGCGCGCCCGTCGCCGGTGACGTCGCTGCCGGCGGCGAGCTGGGTGTAGATGTTCCAGCCGGCGCCGATGCGGACCCGGTCGGCGAGTTCCTTCGCCTCGTCGCCGGTGCCCTGGTGGAGCCAGAGGACACCCGCGGCATCGCGTCCGACGACGTCGGGCGCGGTCGTCCCGGCGATGTCACCGACCGACTCGATCAGGGAGTAGCCCTGCCAGCCCCCGCCGATGTACTCGGCGCCCTCCCCCGGCACGACCTTGCGGTTCCAGGCGTCGTACATGGTGTCGAGGCGGTACAGGCTCCCCGAGCGGGCGCGGAAGAGCAGGTCCGGCGAGCCGTTGTCGTTGAAGTCGTGGATCTTGGGCTTGCGGACGACCTTGAAGTCGCCGGTCGCGTGCAGGTCCTCGCCGATGCCGTTGTTCGGCTTGGCGGTCAGCTTCCAGGTGTAGTCGCCGTTGAACGCGGCCTTGCCGGGTTCGCCCTCGCTGGTGGCGAAGTTGCCGCGCCAGAGGAAGCCGGTACCGCTGGAGGTGTCCGTCATGGCGTAGCGGTACAGCCGCCCGCTCTTCTTGTGGATCAGTTCCACGGTGACCGAGGCGTGGTCGTGTGACATCTCCCAGTGCAGATGGACCCGATTGTTCCCGGGGTCGAGATCGACGACGGGGCCGACGTTCGTCGAGAGGAGCGTCAGCGCGGTCGACTCTCCTGTTGCGGCGATGAGTTGCGCGGTCGGGAGGCCGTCCGCCCCGAGCGTGATCCGGTAGACGCCCTCGCCCTCGTCGACCGTTCCGCCGCGCGCGAGGAGGGTGCCGTTCGGAGCGGGCACCACGCTCGACACGCGGTCGAGCAGCTTGACCGTCTGGCCGCCGGTGAGCGGACGGGCCGTGAGCGGCAGCAGCGGGTCTCCGGCCACTCCCTCGCCGGTGCCGGTGGACCGGCCGTAGGCGACCCAGTCCCCGAACAGGCTCAGGACCTTGGGGTCGTCGGCCTGGCCGACGGCGATCGTCGTGTCCGTGCCGGACGCCCGGTCGGACACGACCAGGTTCTCGCCGTGCCACCGGACGAGCTTCGTGGCGGAGACGACGACGGGCTCGTACTCACTGGAGCCGCCGGCCGGGGGCGGGTACGTGCCGGTCACCGCGCCCGTGACCAGGTCGATCGCCAGGACGGTCTTGGACCAGTCGGTCCCGACCGGACGGTACGACACGACGGCCGTGCCCGGCGTTCCCGTCGCCGTGATCACGGAGTCGAGGTCGGCGGGGACGCCCTTGACCGTGACGTCGGAGACGGTGGTGCCGCTCTTGGAGACGAGGTGGAGTTCCTGCGACCCGCTCGCGGTCCGCACCTGGACGAGGAGGGTGGAGCCGTACGTGGCCACCACCTTGCGCGTGGAGCCCAGCTGCCTGAGGTCGATGACGACCGGAGCCGCGTCGGGCGCGGTCATGTCTCGCAGCCGGATGACTCCGTAGTCGTACGTGTCGGCGACCGGCACGATGTCGGAGACCAGGGCGTTGGGCAGCGCGGGCCCGGCGGAGTACGCCTCCGAAAGCAGGGTCGAGGTGCCGTCCGGCCGGTACCAGCGGTACTCGTAGCCGTACGTGCCATCGCGGTCGTAGTGCTCGGTCGTGCCGAGGAAGCCGCTCGTCCCCGAGCTGATGACCTCGGTCTTGGTCGGCAGCTTGGGCACGGGCAGGGGGTCTGCGGCCGGGGTCGCGGTGACCGCGCCGGTCGCGGCCGGGGTCGCGGTGGCCGGGACAGCGGTCACGGCGGTACCCGCGGTGACGGCGAGGGCGGTGATGACGGCGGCGGCGAGCCGGCGTCGTGCGGTGGGGGAGGGAGACAAGGGATCGTTTCCTCTCGGATGGGAGCGGCCAGGATCAGTCAGGAGTGGCCGGGAGCCGTCACATGACGTGGTTGATACCGAAGCCGCCGTCGTTGATGAGGACGTCGGTGGGCACCCGTCCCTGCAAGGGCCTGCGCCAGTCGCCGGTCCCCCGGTAGATGTACGAGGTGTTGTTGGGGCCGTAGGCGTAGAGGTCGGCGCGGCCGTCCTTGGTGGCGTCGCCGATGCCGACGATCTGGCTGTACTCGTTCCAGCCGGCGCCGATCCTGACGCGGGTGGCGAAGGTGCCGTTGCCCTTGCTGAGGTAGAGCCAGAGGACGCCGGCCTTGTCGCGGGCGACGAGGTCTCCGGCGGTTGCTCCGGCGAGGTCTCCGACGGCGCTGATCTGGTTGTAGATGTTCCAGCCGGCGCCGACCTTGGTGCGGTTGGCGAGGGGTGCGGTGGCTTTGCCGGTTCCCTTGTAGAGCCACATGACGCCGGCGGTGTCGGTGGCGAGGATGTCGGCGCGGCCGTCGCCGGTGACGTCGCTGCCGGCGGCGAGCTGGGTGTAGATGTTCCAGCCGGCGCCGATGCGGACCCGGCTCGCGAGGAGCCTCGACCACTCGGTTCCGGTGCCCTGGTGGAGCCAGAGGACACCGGCGGCGTCGCGGCTGACGACGTCGGGCGCGTTCGTCCCGGCCACGTCACCCGCGGACTCGATCAGGTTGTAGTTCATCCAGCCCGAGCCGATGTACTCGGGGGCCATCGCCGGCACGACCTTGCCTGCCACGGCGTCGTACGTGGTGTCGACGCGGCGCAGGCCCCCCAGGCGGTCGCGGAGGAGCAGGTCCGGGGAGCCGTTGTCGTTGAAGTCGTGGATCTTGGGCTTGCGGACGACCTTGAACTCGCCGCTCGCGCGCACGTCCTCGCCGGTGCCGTTGTCCGGGGTGGCGGTCAGGTCCCACGTGTAGTCGCCGTTGAACGGGTCCTTGCCTTCCCAGAGGAAGGAGAGCGCGCCGTAGTACCCGCCCTTGCCCGTGTGGACGGACGACCGTCCGCTCTGCTTGTGGACCAGCCTCAGGGTGTACGAGAAGTCGCTGCGCGTCAGCACCCAGTCCAGGCGGAGCCGCCTGTACCCGGCGTCGAGGTCGATGACGGGACCGAAGTCCGTCGAGAGGAGCCACAGGTGGCTCGACTTACCCGTGGAGAAGACCAGCTCGGCGGTCGGGGCGCCGTCCGCCCCGAGCGCGATCCGGTAGACGCCCTCGCCCCTCGCGGCCGACACGCCCTGGACGAGGAGGGTGCCGTCCGGACCGTGCGTGCCGTACGACGCGTGGTCGAGCAGCTTGACGGTCCGGTCGTCGGTGAGAGAGCGGGCCGTGAACGGCACCAGCGGGTCGCCGGGCGTTCCTTCGCCGGGGCGGGTCGCCTTGCCGTAGGCGACCCAGTCCCCGAGCAGGCCGAGCACCGCGGAGCCTTCGGGCCGGCCGACGGTGATCGAGGTGTCCGTGCCGGTGGCCCGGTCGGTCACGACGAGGTTCGCGTCCTGCCACAGGGCGAGCTTCGTCGGGGAGGACGTCCCGCGCCGGGGGGCGTCCTCGTAGGCCACGGGCGGGTACGCGCGGGTCACCGCGCCCGCGACCGGGTCGATCACGACCAAGGCGCGCTTCGCGGAAGCGGCGTCATCCGGCGGGCTGTACGTGACGAGCACCGCGCTGGGCCCACCCGTCGCCGTGAGCGCCTTGCCGAACGTGGCCGGGACGCCGGTGATCGTGCGCTCGGTGACGGTGGTGCCGCTCTTGGAGAGGAGGTGGAGTTCCTTGGGACCGTCATAGGGCCCCACCTCGGCGAGCACGGTGGAGCCGATCGTGGCCACGTAGCGGTAGTCGGAGCCCCGTGTGCCGAGGTCGATGACGACCGGTGCCGTACCGGCGGGCGCGGACATGTCGAGGAGCTCGATCACCCGGCCGCTCGGGTCGACTCTCGGCATGATGTCGGAGAAGGCGAGATTGGTCGGCATGGGGTCTTCGTAGGCGCGCTTCTGAATAAACGTCACGGTGCCGTCCGGCCGGTACCAGTGATAGTCGGTCATGAATCCGTCGTAGTCGCCGCGCGTGGTGGAGCCGAGGAATCCGCTCGGGCCCGAGCTGACGAGCTCGACGTCCGCGGGGTACTTGTACCCCGCTCGTACGTCCATGGCCGAGGCCGCCGAGGCCGCCGAGGTCGCGGAGGCCGTGCCGGCCGTGGTCGCGGTGGCCGTCGGGGCGGCGGTGACGGCAGTACCGGCGGTGAGCGCGAGGACGGCCGTGACGGCGACGGCGAGCCGGCGCCGGGGAGCGGGAGAGGGAGTCAAGAGATCGTTTCCTCTTGGGTCGGAGTCGTCGGGAGCTGTCACGTGACGTGGTTGATGCCGTAGTCGCCGTTGTCGACGAGGACGTCGGTGGGGACCCGGGTCTGGAAGGGGGTGCGCCAGCTTCCGGTGCCGGGGTAGATGTACGAGGTGTTGTTGGGGCCGTAGGCGTAGAGGTCGGCGCGGCCGTCCATGGTGGCGTCGCCGATGCCGACGATCTGGCTGTACTGGTTCCAGCCGCCGCCGACGCGGATGCGGCTGGCGAAGGTGCCGTTGCCGTTGCCGAGGTAGAGCCAGAGGACGCCGGCCTTGTCGCGGGCGACGAAGTCTCCTGCGGCTGCTCCGGCGACGTTGCCGACGGCGCTGATCTGGTTGTAGATGTTCCAGCCGGCGCCGACCTTGGTGCGGTTGGCGAGGGGCGCGGTGGCGTTCCCTGTTCCCTTGTAGAGCCACATGACGCCGGCGGTGTCGGTGGCGAGGACGTCGGCGCGCCCGTCGCCGGTGACGTCGCTGCCGGCGGCGAGCTGGGTGTAGATGTTCCAGCCGGCGCCGATCCGGACCCGGCTCGCGAGGAGCACCGACGACTCGCTGCCGGTGCCCTGGTGGAGCCAGAGGACACCGGCGGCATCGCGTCCGACGACGTCGGGCGCGGTCGTCCCGGCGATGTCACCGACGGACTCGATCAGCTTGTAGCCGTTCCAGCCCTCGCCGACCCACTGGGGGTCCTCCACCGGGACGACCTTGCCCTTCCAGGCGTCGTACATGGTGTCGATGCGCTTGAGGATCCCCCGGTGGTCGCGGAAGAGCAGGTCCGGGGAGCCGTTGTTGTCGAAGTCGTGGATCTTGGGCTTGCGGGCGACCTTGAAGTCACCGGTGGCGTGCAGGTCCTCGCCGATGCCGTTGTGCGGCTTGGCGGTCAGCTTCCAGGTGTAGTCGCCGTTGAACGCGGCCTTGCCCGGATCGGTCTCGCCCTGAGCGAAGTTGCCGCGCCAGAGGAACCTGAAGTTTCCGGCCCCCTGGTTCGACAGGGAGTGGACGTAGCGCCGCCTGCTCTCCTTGTGGATCAGCTCCACGGTGTACGAGAAGTTGTCGTGCGACAGGTCCCAGCTCAGGTAGGCCCGGTTGTTCTGGAGGTCGAGGTCGACGACGGGACCGACGTTCGTCGAGTCGAGGGTCAGCGCGGTCGACTCGCCGGTGGTGGCGACGAGTTCGGCGGTCGGCTCGCCGTCTGCACCGAGTGCGATGCGGTAGACGCCCTCGCCCTTCTCGGCCGTTCCGCCGCGCACGAGGAGAGTGCCGTCGGGTGCGTGCACGAGGCTCGACGCGCGGTCGAGCAGCGTGACCGTCCGGCCGTCGGTGAGCGAACGGAGCGTGAGCGGCAGCAGCGGGTCGCCGGCCGTTCCCCCGCCGGTGTCGGTGGACCGGCTGTAGGCGACCCGGTCCCCGAGCAGACCCAGGACCTTGGAGACGGAGAATCCGACGGTGACCGGCGTGGTCGCGCCGGTGGCCCGGTCGGTCACGAAGAGCTTGTCGCCCACCCACCGGACGACCTCGGTGGGGGAGACGTCGGCGGGCCGGGACTCCGGCCCGCTCTCGGCCGGGGGTGCGTACGTCTCGGTCACCGCGGCCGAGGCCAGGTCGATCACGGCCAGGCCGGCCCTGGATGCGTCGACGCCCTTCGTCTTGTACGAGATGAAGGCCGTGCCGGGCGTTCCCTTCGCCCAGGCCACCGATTCGATGTCGGCCGGGAGACCGGTGATCTTGCGGTCGGAGAGGCCGGTGCCGCTCTTCGAGACGAGGTGGAGCTCCATGGGGCCGCTCGCGGGCGTCACCACCGCGAGGACGGTGGAGCCGTACAAGGCCCGGGCGTAGTGCGTGGAGCCCAGCGTGCGGAGGTCGATGACGACCGGGTCCGCACCGGCGGACGCGGGCGTGGACATGTCGCGGAGCCGGACCACCCGGCTGCCCGTGTCGGCCGTCGCCACGATGTCGGAGACGAGGGCGTTGGGCAGCGTGGAGGAACCGTAGGAGAAGGCCTCGGTGATCAGGGCCGAGGTGCCGTCCGGCCGGAACCAGCGGTACTCGAAGCCCGAGTTGTTCTCCGAGTCGACGTGCTCGATGGAGCCGAGGAACCCGTTCGGGCCCGAGCTGACGACCTCGGTCTTCGCCGGCAGCTTGGGCACGGGCAGGGGGGCTGCGGCCGGGGTGGCGGGGACGGCGCCGGTCGCGGCCGGAGCGGCGGTGGCGGGGACGGCGGTACCGGCGGTGCTCGCGGTGACGGCGAGGGCGGTGATGACGGCGGCGGCGAGCCGACGTCGTGCGGTGGGGGAGGGAGACAAGGGATCGTTTCCTCTCGGATCGGAGTCGTCAGGAGCAGTCAGGGGCGGTCAGGAGCCGTCACGTGACGTGGTTGACGAGGAGCTCGTAGCCGTCGGCGTTGTCGATGAGGAGATCGGTGGGCACCCGTCCCTGCAAGGGCCTGCGCCAGTCGCCGGTGCCGGAGTAGATGTACGAGGTGTTGTTGGGGCCGTAGGCGTAGAGGTCGGCGCGGCCGTCCTTGGTGGCGTCGCCGATGCCGACGAGCTGGGTGTACTCGTTCCAGCCGGCGCCGATCCTGACGCGGGTGGCGAAGGTGCCGTTGCCCTTGCTGAGGTAGAGCCAGAGGACGCCGGCCTTGTCGCGGGCGACGAGGTCTCCGGCGGTTGCTCCGGCGAGGTCTCCGACGGCGCTGATCTGGTTGTAGATGTTCCAGCCGGCGCCGACCTTGGTGCGGTTGGCGAGGGGTGCGGTGGCTTTGCCGGTTCCCTTGTAGAGCCACATGACGCCGGCGGTGTCGGTGGCGAGGATGTCGGCGCGGCCGTCGCCGGTGACGTCGCTGCCGGCGGCGAGCTGGGTGTAGATGTTCCAGCCGGCGCCGATGCGGACCCGGTCGGCGGGGAACTCGTTCTCGCTGCCGGTGCCCTGGTGGAGCCAGAGGACGCCGGCGGTGTCGCGTCCGACGACGTCGGGCGCGGTCGTCCCGGCCACGTCACCGACGGACTCGATGAGCTTGTAGCCGTTCCAGCCCTTGCCGAAGGGCGAGTACTGCCCCGCCGGCACGACCCTCCGGGTCTCGGCGTCGTACGTGGTGTCGAAGGAGCGGAGGTTCCCCTCGATGTCGCGGGCGAGCACGTCCGGGGAGCCGTTGTCGTTGAAGTCGTGGATCTTCGGCTTGCGCACGACCTTGAACTCGCCGGTCGCGTGCACGTCCGGCCCGGTGCCGTTGTCCGGCGTGGCGGTCAGGTCCCACGTGTAGTCGCCGTTGAACGGGTCCTGGCCCAGCGTGCTCCCGGTGGGAGCGGAGGCGGCGTCCCAGGAGAAGGGGATCTTGCCGTCGTACCTGCCCCTACCGGAGTGGACGAACGGCCGGCCGCTCTGCTTGTGGACCAGCCTCAGCGTGTACGAGAAGCGGCGGTGCGACAGCGTCCAGTTCAGCTGGAGCGGCTTGCCCGGGTCGAGGTCGTTGACGGGGGCGATGTCCGTCGAGAGGAGCGACAGCGGAGTCGACTTGCCGGTGGAGGCGACGAGTTCGGTGGTCGGGGTGCCGTCCGCCCCGAGCGCGATCCGGAAGATGCCCTCGCCCTTCGTGGCCGACACGCCCTGGACGAGGAGGGTGCCGTCCGGACCGGACAGGCTCCGCGACGCGTGGTCGAGAAGCGTGACCGTCCGGCCGTCGGCGAGAGAGCGGGCCGTGAACGGCACCAGCGGGTCGCCGGGCGTTCCTCCGTCAGGTTTGGTCGCCTTGCCGTAGGCGACCCAGTCCCCGAGCAGATCGAGTATCGCGGAGCCTTCGTCCCGGCCGACGGTGATCGACGTGTCCGTGCCGGTGGCCCGGTCGGTCACGAGGAGGTTCTCGCCCTGCCACACCGCGAGCTTCGTCGGGGAAACGGCCATGCGCCGGTATCCGTCCTGGCCGTAGGGCAGGGTCGGGTACGCATGGGTCACCGCGCCCGCGGCCAGGTCGATCGCGAGCATGCCGGTCTCGACGCCGTCCGCCGACTCGTACCTGACGATGATCGTCCCGGGTATGCCCGTCACCGCGAACGGACGCCCGAACGTGGCCGGGAGGCCGGTGATCTCACGGTCGACGACGGTGTCTCCGCTCTTGGAGAGGAGGTGGAGTTTCCTGGGGCCGCCATAGGGCCCCACATCGGCGAGCACGGTGGAGCCGACCATGGCCATGTAGCGGTAGTCGGAGCCCAGCCGGTCGAGGTCGATGACGACCGGGGCCGTGCCGGCGGGCGCGGACATGTCGTGGAGCGTGAGCTTCCGACCGTACCTGTCGAGCATCGGCATGATGTCGGAGAAGAGGGCGTTGGGCACCGTGTAGTCGCTCCTGTCGACCCTGCTCAAAAAGGTCGCGGTGCCGTCCGGTCGGTACCAGCGGGTTTCGACCATGGGCCACTCGTCGTAGTCGTTGATGTAGCGGCTGACGATGCCCGCGAATCCGCTCGGACCCGAGCTGACGATGCTGACGTCCTCCGGGACCTTGTACCCCGCCGGGGTGTCCTCGGCCGAGGCCGCGGAGGCCGCGGCGGCCGTGCCGGCCGTGCCTGCCGTGGTCGCGGTGGCCGTCGGGGCGGCGGTGACGGCGGTGCCCGCGGTGATCGCGAGGACGGCCGTGACGGCGGCGGCGAGTCGGCGCCGGGGAGCGCGGGAGGGAGTCAAGGGAACGTTTCCTCCGAGAGATCTGGCGGTACGCACATGTGTACGTACCGCCAGATCAGACACTTCATCAGGAGAAAAGGTTGTACGCCTTGGTCGAGTCGAGCGACGTGATCTCGGGACCGTAGAACGGCGCGGACGCGACGCCCGTGCCGCGGTAGTGGTAGACGTGCTTGTTGACCGCGCTGCGCGTGAGCAGGTCGGGCGTGCCGTCACGGTCGGCGTCGCCGGCGCCGACGATGTCGGACAGGGCGTTCCAGCCGCCGCCGATCTTCGTCCGGGTGCCGAAGCTGCCGCGCCCGTCGCCCTGGTACAGCCACAGCACGCCGGCCTTGTCGCGGGCGACGAGGTCGCCGGGCGCCGTGCCGGCGATGTTCCCGGTGACGGTGATCTGGTTGTAGATGGCCCAGCCGGCGCCGACCTTCTGGCGGGTGGCGTAGGGCGCGGAAACGGAACCCGTGCCCTTGTAGAGGTACATGACGCCCGCCTTGTCGGTGGCGACGAGGTCGGCCCGGCCGTCGCCGGTCAGGTCGCTGCCGCCCGCGAGCTGGTCGTAGACCTGCCAGCCGCCGCCGATCCGCGTACGGCCCGTGAAGCTGCCGCGCCCGTCGCCCTGGTACAGCCACAGCACGCCGGCCGCGTCGCGGGCGACGAGGTCGCCGACCGTGGAACCGGCGATGTTCCCGGTGGCCTCGATCCGGTTGTAGATCCCCCAGCCCGCGCCGATCCGCGTCTGCTGCGAACTGATCTGCTTCGTGTACGGGTTGTCGAAGGTGCTGTCCCGCCACAGCACGCCGCTCGTGTCCCGGGACAGCAGGTCCGGGGACCCGTTGTCGTCGAAGTCGTGCGGATGCGCCTTGCGGGTGACGGTGAACGTGCCCTTGGCCGTCACCGGCGCGCCGATGCCGCTGAGCGGCTTGGCGGTGACCTCCCAGGTGTACTCGCCGTTGTACGCGCTCAGGTCCGGGCCCGTGCCGTTCCCGCTGCTGAGGTCGCCCTTCCACCCGAACCAGGCGACACCGTTCGTGGCCTGGATCTGCGACATCGAGATGCTCTTGCCGGTCCGGACGTGCCGGAGGGTCGCCTTGAAGTCCACGTTCCAGCGGTTCAGGTACCACCGGAAGTCGACGTTGCCGCGGTACCGGTCCAGGTCGGCGGTGACGGGCACGCCGGCGGGCTTCACGAACGCGAGCCCGGTGGTCTGCCCGGCGGTGGCGACGAACTCGGCGGCGGGCTTGGCGTCCTGGCCGAGGGCGATCCGGTAGAGGCCCTCGCCGTCCGCGATCCGGCCGCCGCGCACCAGCTGGCCGCCGTCGGCCGTGGCGACGGCCGAGGTGATGTGGTCGAGCAGCGGGAACTTTTCGGTGCTCGTGAGGCTGTGAGCGGTCAGCGCGTGCAGCGGCGAGGGCTCGACGGAGTCGAGGCCGCCGCGCTGCGAGGAGGTCAGCCAGTCGCCGACGAGACCGAGCTCGACGGCGCCGACCATCCAGGTCTCACCGAGAGGAACGAGGGTGTCCGCCGCGTTCGCGTCGCCGCCCCGGGTGCGGACGACGGCCCGCGCCGTGTGGGTGGCCGTGTCGTACTCGACCCAGGCGATCCGGGTCGCGGAGACGGCGACGTCACCGTACTCGGCGGCCTTGGGCGTCTCGTACGTCTCCGTCACCGAGGCCGTGGCCAGGTCGAGCAGCGCCCGGTGCCGCGCACCCGCGCTCGTGGTGTAGGTGACCAGGGCGTGCTCGGCGGTGCCGGGGCGCACGCTGATCGCCTTCGCGCCGGCGGGCAGGCCGGTGACGGTGGCGGGGCCCGCGTCCTTGCGGTGCCGGACCAGCGCGACGCCGTTGTCGGTCGTCACGGTGCTGAAGACCGCCGTGCCCGCGACCCCGCCGAAGGCGATGGTGGCGCCGCCGACGCCCCCGGGGCCGTCGATGGTCCCCAGCGTGATGCCGAGGACCGTGGCACCGGTCTTCATGTCGCGGAGCGTGGCCTTGTCGGCCTCGACGGAGACCACCAGGTCGCCGTCGAGGGCGCCCGTCGTGGGGACGCGCCCCGGCAGGGCGGTCGGCGCGCTGCCGTCGTACGGCGTCCAGCGGTACTCGGGGATGGCCTTGTCGTAGCTGAGGAAGCCGGTCGTACCGGACGCGATGATCGTGGCGGCGCCCGGGTAGGCGACGACGTCCGCGGTCTGCGCGGTCTGCGCGGTCACGCCGGCCGGGAGCGGCGCGGCCGAGGCCGCGGGAACGGCGAGCGCGCCCGCGCCGAGCGTCACGGCGAGGACGGTGGCGACGGATGCGCTGAGACGCCGCCGGGTGGAGCGTACGGAAGTCAAGGAAGTCTCTCCAGGGATACGGGTGTTCGGCCTCGCGGCCGGAAAGGGGTGCCGGCGTCTCACCGGGCACGGCGGGTGCCGTGCCCGGTGAGACGTGCCTGATCAGGACCAGTGGTTGTACGTGACGCCCTCGGAGCGGTACCCGGTGGCCACGCGGCCCTTGAACGGGGCCTTCCAGCCGCCCGTACCGGAGTACAGGTACACCTTGTCGCCGACCGGGCTGTAGGCGACCAGGTCGTTGCGGCCGTCGCGGTCGGTGTCGCCCACGCCGACGAGCTGGGTGTACTCGTTCCAGCCGGCGCCGACCCGGATGCGCGGCGCGAACGTGCCGTCGCCCTTGCCGAGGTGGAGCCAGAGGACGCCGGCCTTGTCACGGGCGACGAGGTCACCGGCGGCCGCTCCGGCGACGTTGCCGACGGCCGCGATCTCGTTGTAGACGCCCCAGCCGGTCCCGGCGCTCTTGCGCACGGCGGCGAAGGGGGCGGTGTCCTTGCCGGTGCCCTGGTGGACCCAGAGGACACCGGTCTTGTTGACGCCGAGGAGGTCGGGCCGGCCGTCGCCGGTGACGTCGCTGCCGCCCGCGAGGAGGTTGTAGGTGTTCCAGCCCGTACCGACCCGGACGCGGTTCGCGAGCAGGCCGTTGCCCACGCCCTTGTGCAGCCACAGGACGCCGGTCCTGTCACGGCCGACGACGTCGCCGACGGCGGAGCCGCCGAGGTTGCCGGTGGCCTCGATCCGGTCGTACACACCCCAGCCGGTGCCGACCTTCAGGGGGGAGCCGAGGCCCTGGCGGGTCCACAGGGTGCCGCTGCCGTCACGGGCGAGGAGGTCGGCGGAGCCGTTGTCGTCGAAGTCGTGCGGCTTCGTCTTCCGGGTGATCTTGAAGGTGCCGGTCTTCTCCAGGACGGGGCCTGCCCCCTCCTGGACGTGGACCGTCCAGGTGTAGTCGCCGTTGGGCAGCCCGTCCCGGCTCGGATCCTGCAGATCGATCACGGCCGGCATGACACCGCTCCACCCGACGAACACGATTCTCGACGCGCCGGTCTTCACGTGCCGCACCTCGACCCAGCCGTTGACCTCCGCGCTGAACGTCCACGAGATCTTGTACGGGCCGGGGCGGTCCAGGTCGGCCACGGCCGGCACGGTGTGCGCGAGTAGTTGGACCGGCGGGATCGGTGCCAGGGGCGCCACGAGGGTGGAGGCCGGAACCCCGTCGGCGCCGAGCGCGATCCGGTACAGGCCCTCGCCGGCCTTGCCGTTGCCCAGCATGAGCTGGGAGCCGTTCGGGTCGTTGGCGATCGAGGAGATGGAGTCCCAGAAGGCGACGGTGCGGTCGTCGGTCAGGTTGTGGGCGATCATGCGGCCGTGTCCGAGCGACGAGTACGTCACCCAGTCACCCATCAGGCCGACGTGGCTCGGCGAACCGGTCGTGTTGGCCGCGATGCGCCTCTGGGCGCCGGTGGCGCGCGTGGTGACGACCACGTCGCCGCCCTCGGACCAGACGACGACCTTCTCCGAGACGGCGACGTTGCCCGTGGTGGACTGCGGGACCTCGTAGGTCTCGACGACGCCGCCGGCCTCCAGGTCGACGAGACCCCGGTACCGCTTCTCCGTGCCGTCCGTCGTCGCGGAGTAGGTGACCACACCGTACGAGGCGTTGCCCGCCTGGACGGTGATGTCCGAGGCGTCCGCGGGCACGCCCTTCACCACGCGGGTGGTCGTGGTGGTGCCGGCCTTGGTGTGGATCAGAAAGGTGTTGTTCACGTTGACCGTGAAGATCGCGGTGCCGGCGGCGCCCACGAACGCGCGGATGGGCCCCGCGATCTGGCTGTTGACACTGAGCACCGTGGCACCGGTGGCCATGTTGACGAGACTGGACTCGAAGGCGTCGACCGCCTCCATGAGGTCCGGCGCGCCGGTGGCCTGCCAGTCGTGGCCGACGCCGCGCTCTGCCGTGACGCCGTCGTACCCGGTCCAGGTGCCGTTGCTGGCCAGGAAGCCCGTCGTCCCCGCGAGGACGACCTCGGCGTCCCTCGGGAACGTCGGAGTCGCGGCCGCCACCTGAGCCCCCTCAGCCGCCGACACCCCGCCGGCCGGGGCCGCGAACGCGGGGGCGTTCAGGGCGCCGGCGCCGAGGGTGACGGCGAGGGCGACGGTGACGGCCGTGGTGATCCGGCGACGGGATACGGCGGTGTCGATCAAGGTGAAACGTTCCTCCCCCGAGGAGGACGCGCGTGTCGTCAGCGGCGTCCTCTAACTGGTCGGCGGACGGAGACCACCGCACGCCGACCAGTCAGACACACGAGGACGTCGAATGGTTGCACTAGGTTTTCCGCTCCAACACACCTCGTACGTACGCCGCCTGACCCGCGTGCTGGAGGTCGTCCGCGATCACCGACACCAGCCTCACGCCGAGGGTGACCGGCGGGTCCCAGGAGGTGTCGACGACCCGGCCCAGGTCCGCGTTCGTCACCGTCCCGGCCAGCTCCACCGTCCGCGCGTGCACGGCGTCGTGGTAGCCGAGCAGCAGCTCCGCCGACGCGCGCACCGCGGCCACCTGGGCGCTCGACTGGCCGTATCCGGTGGCCCCGTCCGGGAAGGGCAGGGCGAAGCGGGCCGCCCAGCCGTCCGCCGTCCACAGCTGCTCCGTATCGAAGGCGCCCGCGAGGTGGTCGTCCTGGATCCGGGTGAGGTGCCAGACGAGCCAGGCGATCGAGTTGGCGTCCGGGTCGATCCGGGCGCCGAGCTCGTCCTCCGTCAGGCCCTCGACGGCTTCGTGGACGGCCTCGCGGACCCGCCCGAACGCGTCCACCAGCAGACCGGCGCTGTTCACGGGAGTCACGGGAGTCACGGGAGTCACCGGGGTCATGGGAGTCACGGGAGGTTCCTCTCCGCCCTCCAATGTGCCACCGTCGCCTCGACGTCGAAGGGCTTCAGGTTCAGCGGGGGACCGGCCGGCGGACGGAGCAGGGCCTCGGCGATCTTCGTGTTGATCTCGTCGAGGATCCGGCGGACCTGCCGCTCCGAGACGGCCGCGGCCACCGCCTTCTCCGCGTCCTCGGCCTCCTTGCGGAGGGCGAGCGAGGGCGGCAGCACGGACGCGCCCTCGCTGTGCATCTTGCCCTTGATCCACCACAGTTCGTCGTACGGCGCCGAGTCGTCGGCCAGGGGCTTCCCGAAGCCGGGAAGGCTCCGGAACTCCCCGCGCTCCGAGGCCTCGCGGATCTGCCTGTCGATGAACGACTCGAAGCTGACGCCGGGCGGTTTCCGTTCGGTCATGTGTCCAGACTACGTAATCGCCGTCGAACGGGTGTGGTGCTCGCGGTCTACTGCCACACGCGATCTTCCGGCACGCTGTGGTCCGTTCAACGCGCGTCGACCCGTGCGGCGACGCGCTGTCCACCGCTCCCCACATCCCCGTACCGGAGGACGCATGCGTGCCCGCATCACCCCGCTCGGCACCCTGCTCGCGCTCGTCGCGGGTCTGCTCACCGCACTCGTCACGACCACCCCCGCCCAGGCGGCGCCGCTCTTCAAGGCCCCCTACCCCTGCGGCCAGAAGTGGACCTACGGCCACCACTCCGCCGAGGTCCGCCAGGCCCTCGACTTCATCCGCGCCGACGGCGGTACGACGGCCGGCACCCCGGTCCTCGCCTCGGCCTCCGGCACCGCCTACCGCTACTCCCAGCCGACCGGCGCGGGCAACTACATCGTGATCGACCACGGCAGTGGCTGGAAGACGTACTACTTCCACCTCAACGCCTACTCCGTCGCCAACGGCGCCTGGGTCGCCCAGGGGCAGCAGATCGGCACCACCGGCACCACCGGCAACAGCTCCGGCGCCCACATCCACTACGAGCAGCTCTACAACGGCGTCGGCCAGCCCATCGTGATCAACGGCGTCTCCCTCGCGCCCTACCCGGGCTCGTACGGCTCCAAGTACCTGACGAGCGACAACGGCTGCTCGGGCGGCGGAGGCGGGAAGTACTGGGTCGACACCTTCGCCAACGCGACCGGCTACGCGCAGGCGAACACCAACGACGCCCAGGGCGTGCTGAACGCGGGCACGAACTACGTCTACTGCAAGGTCTGGGGCCAGGAGGTCCGGGACGGCTCGGGCAACTACAACCACTGGTGGCTCAGGACCGACCTCGACACCGTCTACGCCGGGAAGAACGGCAACGGAGCGTACGTGTCCGCCTACTACCTGTCGCGCTGGGGCAACGACGAGGCCCGCGACAACAACGGAGCGGTCATCCCCACGTGCTGAGCCCGTGCTGAGCCCGCCCTGAGCCCGTGCCGAGCCCGTCCTGGGCCCGTGCCGAGCCCACCCCGAGCCCGCCCGGAAAAGGGCAGGAGCCCCGCTCGTGCCTTCCGGCACGGAGCGGGGCTCCTTGGGTACTGCTCTAGTCCAGCGCTGACGCCGGCCCGGGCACTTTAGGCCGGGCTGACGTTCTCCGCCTGCGGGCCCTTCGGGCCCTGCGTGACGTCGAAGGTCACGAGCTGGTTCTCCTCGAGCGAACGGAAGCCGTTCGTGTTGATCGCGGAGTAGTGGACGAAGACATCCGGGCCGCCGCCGTCCTGGGCGATGAAGCCGAAGCCCTTTTCAGCGTTGAACCACTTGACGGTTCCGGTAGCCATAAGCCCTCCTTGGGCCAAAGGGTTGCCCTGCTCCAGAACCTGCAAACAAGTCTGAAAACTACAAAAGCCTGCGGGTCACATGCTCCGCAGGCTCTGTACTGCAAGGGAAACCAAACTGCAACTTGCGTTGAGCGTAGCACGCAGGACGCGGCGGGCGGTAGAGGGAAAGATCACGTCACCCGCATGTTTGATCTGCGGTTCCATGCTGACGTCCGACGTGCCCGAGGACGGCCTTGGACACCGTGTCGCGCGCCCCGGCGATGTCCGCCGTACGAGACGGGTCTAGCCTCACTATGTGGACAATGCAACCGATGACCACCAGCGCAGCCGGCCCCGCGTCGGACACATCCAGTTCCTGAACTGCCTGCCCCTCTACTGGGGCCTGGCGAGGACCGGAACGCTCCTCGACGTGGAGCTCACGAAGGACACCCCGGAGAAGCTCAGCGAGCGCCTCGTGCGGGGCGATCTCGACGTCGGCCCCATCACCCTCGTCGAGTACCTCCGCAACGCGCAGGACCTCGTCGCCCTCCCCGACATCGCCGTCGGCTGCGACGGGCCCGTCATGTCCTGCGTGATCGTCTCCCAGCGGCCCCTGCGGGAGCTGGACGGCGCTCGGGTGGCGCTCGGTTCGACCTCCCGTACGTCGGTACGCCTCGCCCAGCTGCTGCTCGCCGAGCAGTACGGCGTACGGCCCGACTACTACACGTGCCCGCCTGACCTGGGCGTGATGATGCAGGAGGCCGAGGCGGCCGTCCTCATCGGCGACGCCGCGCTCCGGGCCTCCCTGCACGACGCTCCCCGCCTCGGGCTCCAGGTCCACGACCTCGGCCTCATGTGGAAGGAGTGGACCGGGCTGCCGTTCGTCTTCGCCGTGTGGGCGGCGCGCAAGGACTACCTGGCGCGCGAGCCGGAGACCGTCCACGAGGTGCACCAGGCCTTCCTGGCCTCCCGGGACCTCTCCCTCGAAGAGGTCGCCAAGGTCGCCGAGCAGGCGGCCCGCTGGGAGACCTTCGACGCGGAACTCCTTGAGCGGTACTTCCGTACGCTCGACTTCCGCTTCGGCCCGGAGCAGCTCGCGGGCGTACGGGAGTTCGCCCGCCGCACGGGCCCGACGACGGGTTTCCCGGCCGATGTCCGGGTCGAACTGCTGGGCCCCCGGGCCCGATAGCCCGCGCCTTAGGCCGTCTCTTAGGCGGCCCCTTAGGCCGCCTCTTAGGGCGCGCCTTAGGGGCCGGGGGCGTCAGGGAATGCGCGCGAACCGAATCACGAGCCCGGCCGCGACCGAATCACGAGCCCGGGCGCGCACGAATCGCGAGCCGAATCCGGTACGCCCCCGATGCTCCCGACGCCCCTTTCAGGACGTTCCCGGAATGCCCCGCGCAATTCACCCGGCATTCGCACCGGGCCCCGCCGACCGACACCCTGCCGAAGCCGCGACAAGCGCTGGCGTACGCTGGTTCGGTCTGTCAGAACCCCCTCCGAAAGGGACGTACCCGGTGACCGAGAAGGCCGAACTCACGTCGCTTGATGTCGCAGCCGTTCTCGACCGCGCAGCCGCGGGTGGCCGGATCACCCCCGAGGAGGCGCTCGACCTCTACCGCTCGGCGCCCCTGCACGCGCTGGGCGCCGCCGCCGACGCCGTCCGCCGGCGCCGGTACGCGGGGACCGAGCACATCGCGACGTACATCATCGAGCGCAACATCAACTACACGAACGTCTGCGTGACGGCGTGCAAGTTCTGCGCGTTCTACGCGGCGCCCAAGGACACCAAGAAGGGCTGGACCCGCGACCTCGACGACATCCTGCGCCGCTGCGCGGAGACCGTGGAGCTCGGCGGCACCCAGATCATGTTCCAGGGCGGCCACCACCCGGACTACGGCGTCGAGTACTACGAGCAGCACTTCGCCGCCATCAAGCAGGCCTTCCCGCAGCTGGTCATCCACTCCCTCGGCGCCTCCGAGGTCGACCACATGGCCCGCATCTCCAAGGTCTCCGTCGAGGAGGCGATCACCCGCATCCACGCGGCCGGTCTCGACTCCTTCGCCGGCGCCGGCGCCGAGCTGCTCCCCGAGCGGCCGCGCAAGGTCATCGCCCCGCTCAAGGAGAGCGGCGAGCGCTGGCTGGAGATCATGGAGATCGCCCACAACCTGGGCGTCGAGTCCACCTCCACGATGCTGATGGGCACCGGCGAGACCAACGCCGAGCGGATCGAGCACCTGCGCATGATCCGTGACGTGCAGGACCGGACGGGCGGCTTCCGGGCCTTCATCCCGTACACGTACCAGCCCGAGAACAACCACCTCAAGGGCCGTACGCAGGCCACGCTCTTCGAGTACCTGCGCATGATCGCGATCGCCCGGCTCTTCCTCGACAACGTCGCCCACATCCAGGGCTCGTGGCTGACCACCGGCAAGGAGGTCGGCCAGCTCTCCCTGCACTACGGCGCCGACGACCTCGGCTCGATCATGCTGGAGGAGAACGTCGTCTCCTCGGCGGGTGCCAGGCACCGCTCGAACCGCCTGGAGATCATCGACCTGATCCGCAAGGCGGGCCGTGTCCCGGCGCAGCGCGCGACCACGTACGAGCACCTCGTCGTCCACGACGACCCGGCGAACGACCCGGTCGACGAGCGCGTCGCCTCGCACATCTCGTCCATCGCGATCGAGGGCGGAACGGCCCACCCGGAGCTGAAGCTCCTCGACGCCAACTGACGCGCCCGTGCTGACGATCCACGTCGCCGAGGCGTCGCCCGAGACCGCCGTCCTGGTCGACGGCGCCGTCATCGCCGCCGTCGGCCCGTACGAGGACCTGGCCGCGGTCCGCCCCGAGGCACGGGTGCGGCAGTGGCCCGGCATCCTCACGCCCGGGCTGCTCAACCCGTACGCGCCCGAGCTGCTCGAAGGCATGTACCACCCGGACCCCCGGGAGGCCGCGGGGTTCGGCACCGAGCCGATCACGGGGGAGCGGGCGCAGCGGATCTTCCGGATGGACGCCTCCCGCCGGGGCGCCTCCGCGCGCCGCGGCGTGCAGCGGATGCTCGCCCACGGGACGGTCGCCATCGCCGGCGAACTGCGCGGCCGGGCCGCCGTGGACGCCGTACGGAGGGCCGGTCTCGCCATCGGCCGCCGCCCCGAGGCGCTCCCCGGCAGTCCGTCCTTCTCGCCGGTGCCGCTGGTGCTCATGCCCGGTCTGGTGCCGGGAGGGCCCGCCCGCTTCGCCGTCTTCGACGTCCCCGACAGGGCGGCCCTGGTCCGCCTCGGCGCCTCGACCTGTGTGGCGACCGTCATCGAGGGGCGTCTCGTCCACCGCAGCCGCTGACGTCGCCACCGACCGGCAAGCCCCCGGTCGGTGGCCCCGCTCCGCCTGCGAGAATGGACGTGCCCGCCCGTACCCCGATTCTGCGAGGCCGAACGCCAGTGACCCGCGCCACTCTGGACAAGCAGCCGCACGAAGTCGCCTCGATGTTCGACGACGTGGCGGCGAACTACGACCTCACCAACGACGTGCTCTCCCTCGGCCAGGACCGACGCTGGCGCAAGGAGGTCGCGAAGGCGGTCGACGCCCGCCCCGCGCAGAAGATCCTCGACCTCGCGGCGGGCACGGCCACCTCCTCCCAGCCCTTCGCCCGGGCCGGCGCGTACGTCGTGCCCTGCGACTTCTCGATCGGGATGCTCCAGGTCGGCAAGAAGCGCCACCCGTGGATGCCCTTCACGGCGGGCGACGGCACGAAGCTGCCCTTCCGCGACGACGTGTTCGACGCCGTCACCATCTCCTTCGGGCTGCGCAACATCCAGGACACCGAGGCGGCGCTGCGCGAGCTGTACCGGGTGACGAAGCCCGGCGGCCGGGTCGTCATCTCGGAGTTCTCGCACCCGACCTGGGCGCCGTTCCGCACGGTGTACGAGGAGTACCTGATGCGCGCGCTGCCGCCGGTGGCCCGCGCCGTCTCCTCCAACCCCGACGCGTACGTGTACCTGGCCGAGTCCATCCAGTCCTGGCCGGACCAGCCGACCCTGGCGGGACTGCTCCAGAAGGCCGGCTGGTCGAAGGTGGCCTGGCGGAACCTCTCCGGGGGGATCGTCGCCCTGCACCGGGGGTTCAAGGCCTGAGGGGTTCCGGCCGGACGCCGGGGTGGCCCCTCGGGCAGGCGTCGGGGCGGCCCTCCGGGCAGGCGTCGGGGTGGCCCTCCGGTCGGCCCGTGACCCGCCCCCATAGACTGCCCCGGTACGTCCGTACCGCCCCCCTACCGTCGAGTCTTCGGGAGAATCCGCCGTGACCGAGCAGCCCCTCTCCGAGCACACCGCAGATGTGATCGTCGTCGGAGCGGGCCCGGCCGGCTCGACCACCGCGTACTACCTCGCCAAGGCCGGACTCGACGTCCTGCTCCTGGAGAAGACCGCGTTCCCCCGCGAGAAGGTCTGCGGCGACGGCCTCACCCCCCGCGCCACCAAGCAGCTCGTCTCCATGGGCATCGACATCTCCGAAGAGGCCGGCTGGCTGCGGAACAAGGGCCTGCGGATCATCGGCGGCGGCGTCCGCCTGGAGCTCGACTGGCCGGAGCTCGCCTCGTACCCGGACTACGGACTCGTCCGCAAGCGCGACGACTTCGACGAGCAGCTCGCCCGGCAGGCGCAGAAGGCCGGTGCCCGGCTGTACGAGCGCTGCAACGTCGGCGCCCCGATCGTCGACGACCGCACGGGCCGGATCACCGGCGTCCACGCCAAGCTCGGCGACGAGAAGCGCGAGGTCACCTTCCACGCCCCGCTCGTCGTCGCGGCCGACGGCAACTCCACCCGGCTCTCCCTCGCCATGGGCCTGCACCGCCGCGAGGACCGGCCGATGGGCGTCGCCGTCCGTACGTACTTCACGTCGCCCCGCCACGACGACGACTACCTGGAGTCCTGGCTGGAGCTGTGGGACCGGCGCGGTCCGCAGGACCGGCTGCTCCCCGGCTACGGCTGGATCTTCGGCATGGGCGACGGCACGTCCAACGTCGGCCTCGGCATCCTCAACTCCTCCTCCGCCTTCAAGGAGCTGGACTGGCGCGAGGTGCTGAAGGCCTGGTGCGCCTCGATGCCCGAGGACTGGGGCTACACCCCGGAGAACATGACGACGCCGATCCGCGGCGCCGCCCTCCCGATGGCCTTCAACCGCCAGCCGCACTACACCAAGGGCCTGCTGCTCGTCGGCGACGCGGGCGGGATGGTCAACCCGTTCAACGGCGAGGGCATCGCGTACGCCATGGAGTCCGGCCAGATCGCGGCCGACGTCATCGTCCAGGCGCACGCCCGTACGACCCCCGCCCAGCGCGAGCTGGACCTGCGGAACTACCCGCAGGTCCTCAAGGACACCTACGGCGGGTACTACACGCTCGGCCGCGCCTTCGTGAAGCTCATCGGCAACCCGAAGGTCATGAAGATCGCGACCCAGCGCGGCCTGACCCACCCGCTCCTGATGAAGTTCACGCTCAAGATGCTGGCGAACCTCACCGACCCGACGGGCGGCGACGCCATGGACCGCATCATCAACGGCCTCTCGAAGGTCGCCCCGAAGTCGTGAGAGAACGACTGTGCCCCCTCCGGAAGGTTCCGGAGGGGGCACAGCCGTGTCCGGGACCTTCCGGGCACAACGCCTGAATCAGGACGAATGCCGAAAGGCCGTCTCTCCCCCGAGGAGTGACGGCCTTTCCGCTGACGTGGTGCGCCGGATCAGAGGATCCGGACGGCGCCCGAGGGGGTGTCCCAGTCGAGGGAGCGCTCGACGACGCCCGTGGACGGGTTCTGCGCGCCGACGTAGTTGCCGCCGCCGACGTAGATGGCGACGTGGTACGAGCCGCTGCGGCTGCCCCAGTACAGGATGTCGCCCGGCTGGAGGTTGCTCAGCGAGACGGAGGTGCCGCGGCTCGACTGGTCGCCGGAGATGCGCGGCAGGTCGATGCCCGCGGCGCGGTAGGCGGCCTGGACGAGGCCGGAGCAGTCCCAGGAGTTGGGGCCGGTGCCACCCATGACGTACGCGTCGCCGATCTGGGCGCGCGCGAAGGCCACGATCGCGGCGGCGGAGCCGGAGGGGGCCTGCGTCTCGGTGCTGCTGCCGGCATTCCCCGAGGAATCAGAGGAACCGCTGTCCGAGGAGGAGGAGCCGGAGGAGCCGGAGACGGTCGACGAGGAGCCGCTGTCGCTCGTGGAGGTGGTGGAGAGCTGGGTGCGCGCGCGGTCGCGGGAGGCGCGCTCCTGGGCCTCCTGGCGCTCCTGCTCGGCCTTCGCCTTGGCCTCGGCCTCGGCGCGGGCCTTCTCGGCGCGCTCGGCCTCGGCCTTGCGGTCCGCCTCGGCCTTGGCCTTCTTGGCCTCCTTGGCGGCCTTCTGCAGGGCCGCGCTCTCCTGGGCCTCCAGGCTCTGGTCGAGGGCCTCCTGCTGGGACGCCTCGGCCGAGGCGGCGACGGCGCTCGCCAGGCCCGCGGTGTCGAGGGATCCGAGCGTGGGCATTTCGATGGTCTCGGTCACCGGCTCGGCATTGGCCGGCCCGGCAGCACCGGCCACCGCGATGGTGCCGAGGACGCCACCGGCAACTCCGGCACGGAGCGCGAGCTTCGAGGCGCTGCGGCGGGGCTTCCGGTGGCTGGGTATGTGAGCGGTGTGGGACATGGGTACAACCGCTATCAGGGCTTTGCGGTTCCCTTCAAGAAACGTGGTCTGCGCCACAGTTGCGCCAGGAGCGGCCGAATCCGCTTCCGTGGCGCCCTTATTGACGCCGTAACGGGCAAATCGGGCACCGTGCATTGAGCCCTTGATCATGGGTTTTCAATGAAACGCCCGAATTGCCCGTCACTTACCACCTCTTCACGTCTGTGGCCAAGCCCCGCTTTCCCGGACCCCTGTGTGGAGTGACGCAGGTCACATCCGAGCTCGTGAACGCGCGCACGTGTCCACCTCCGTACGCCGGACCCCCCGACCGGGCGATGCCGGGATCCTTTATCACCGGTCCGCGTCCATCGCCAATTTGCTTGTATGGGGAAACGCTTGATAGTGCGACACCCCCTCCGAGCAGCGACTTCCGGTACGGATGTCACATCTGGTGATCACCTGGGCGCTTCGCGCAACAAGATCACTGCTCATCCGACTTCATGATCCTTCGTCAGGTGGTGGAGATCACAAACTCGTTGCTGTACCCCGTGTCGCAGATCACAGAGGGGCGGGCATAAGATGCGGGGCAGCCGGGCTTGTGAACTGCCTCACATGGGGGCGATCTTTCACGGTCCGGTCGTGCGATCCAACGGTCAAGGACGACTGGAAGGAGCGAGGAGCGTGAATGCGTACGCGCCCGTCCTCGTGCTCGGTGCCCTGGGTGCGGGGTTTGCGATCTTCTCCGTGGTCATGGCCACGCTCATCGGGCCAAAGCGGTACAACAGGGCAAAACTTGAGGCATACGAGTGCGGCATCGAGCCGACACCCACGCCTGCCGGGGGCGGCCGCTTCCCGATCAAGTACTACCTGACGGCGATGCTCTTCATCGTCTTCGACATCGAGATCGTCTTCCTCTACCCCTGGGCCGTCACCTTCGACGCCCTGGGGCTTTTCGGGCTCGTGGAGATGCTGCTCTTCGTGCTCACCGTCTTCGTCGCCTACGCCTACGTGTGGCGTCGCGGCGGCCTGGAATGGGACTGAGGGGCTGAGGGGCACCTATGGGACTCGAAGAGAAACTCCCGAGCGGCTTTCTGCTGACGACGGTCGAACAGGCCGCGGGCTGGGTGCGCAAGGCGTCCGTGTTCCCCGCGACCTTCGGCCTCGCCTGCTGCGCCATCGAGATGATGACCACCGGCGCCGGCCGGTACGACCTGGCCCGCTTCGGCATGGAGGTCTTCCGCGGCTCACCGCGCCAGGCCGACCTCATGATCGTCGCCGGCCGCGTCAGCCAGAAGATGGCGCCCGTCCTGCGGCAGGTCTACGACCAGATGCCCAACCCCAAGTGGGTCATCTCCATGGGCGTCTGCGCCTCCTCGGGCGGCATGTTCAACAACTACGCGATCGTGCAGGGCGTCGACCACATCGTGCCCGTCGACATCTACCTGCCCGGCTGCCCGCCGCGGCCGGAGATGCTCCTCGACGCGATTCTCAAGCTCCACCAGAAGATCCAGACCTCCAAGCTCGGCGTGAACGCCGAGGAGGCGGCGCGCGAGGCGGAGGAGGCGGCGCTCAAGGCGCTGCCGACCATCGAATTGAAGGGTCTGCTCCGGTGAGTGACGAGACACCCAACCCCGAGAGGGAGCTGAGCGAGCAGAACCTGCCCGGCCAGCGCGGGGAGCACGGCGAGGAGGTACGCCTCCAGCGTGGCATGTTCGGCGCGAACAACGGCGGCGACACGTCCGGATACAGCGGCCTCGTCCGCTCGGTCCGCCTCCCCGGCCCGGCCAACCGCCCGTACGGCGGCTGGTTCGACGAGGTCGCCGACGAACTCGAAGGCGCGCTGGAGGAGCAGGGACTGCTCCCCGACAACGCCATCGAGAGGACCGTCGTCGACCGCGACGAGCTCACGTTCCACATCGAGCGCGAGCACCTCGTCCGGGTCGCCCGGACCCTCCGCGACGACCCGGCGCTCCGCTTCGAGCTCTGCACCGGCGTCTCCGGCGTCCACTACCCGGGCGACAAGGGCCGCGAGCTGCACGCCGTCTACCACCTGCGCTCGCTCACCCACGGCAGGCTGATCCGCCTGGAGGTCTCGGCGCCCGACGCCGACCCGCGCATCCCGTCCCTCGTCGCCGTCTACCCGACGAACGACTGGCACGAGCGCGAGACGTACGACTTCTTCGGCATCGTCTTCGACGGCCACCCCGCCCTCACCCGGATCATGATGCCGGACGACTGGCAGGGCCACCCGCAGCGCAAGGACTACCCCCTCGGTGGCATCGCCATCGAGTACAAGGGCGCCCAGATCCCGGCTCCGGACCAGCGGAGGTCGTACTCGTGAGCACTTCCCACGCGTCTCCCCGCGAGACGACAGAAGGCGCCGTCTACACGGTGACCGGCGGCGACTGGGAAGAGGTCGTCCAGTCCGCCGCCAAGGCCGACGACGAGCGCATCATCGTCAACATGGGCCCGCAGCACCCGTCCACCCACGGCGTGCTCCGCCTCATCCTGGAGATCGACGGCGAGACCGTCACCGAGGCCCGCTGCGGCATCGGCTACCTCCACACCGGCATCGAGAAGAACCTCGAATACCGGACCTGGACGCAGGGCACCACCTTCGTCACGCGCATGGACTACCTCACCTCGTTCTACAACGAGACGGCGTACTGCCTCGGCGTGGAGAAGCTCCTCGGCATCACCGATCAGATCCCGGACCGGGCGAGCATCATCCGCGTCCTGCTCATGGAGCTCAACCGGCTCTCCTCCCACCTGGTGTGCATCGCCACCGGCGGCATGGAGCTCGGCGCCACCACGATCATGATCTACGGCTTCCGGGACCGCGAGATGATCCTGGACCTGTACGAGCTGATCACCGGCCTGCGCATGAACCACGCGTTCATCCGCCCCGGCGGCCTCGCCCAGGACCTGCCGCCCGGCGCCGTCGACGCCGTCCGCGAGTTCGTGAAGACCATGAAGAAGAACCTGCCGGAGTACGACAAGCTCGCCACCGGCAACCCCATCTTCAAGGCCCGCATGCAGGACGTCGGCTACCTCGACCTGACCGGCTGCATGGCCCTCGGCGCCACCGGCCCGATCCTGCGCTCCGCCGGCCTCCCGCACGACCTGCGCAAGACCGACCCGTACTGCGGCTACGAGAACTACGAGTTCGACGTCCCGACCGCCGACACCTGCGACTCCTACGGACGCTTCCTCGTCCGCCTGGAGGAGATGCGACAGTCGCTGCGGATCGTCGAGCAGTGCCTCGACCGGCTCGCACCGGGCCCGGTCATGGTCGGCGACAAGAAGATCGCCTGGCCCGCGCAGCTCGCGCTCGGCCCCGACGGCCTCGGCAACTCCCTCGACCACATCAAGAAGATCATGGGCACCTCCATGGAGGCCCTGATCCACCACTTCAAGCTGGTCACCGAGGGCTTCCGGGTCCCCGCCGGGCAGGCCTACGCGGCCGTCGAGTCGCCCAAGGGCGAGCTCGGCGTGCACGTCGTCTCCGACGGCGGCACGCGTCCCTTCCGGGTCCACTTCCGCGACCCGTCCTTCACCAACCTCCAGGCCATGGCCGCGATGTGCGAGGGCGGCCAGGTCGCCGATGTCATCGTCGCCGTAGCCTCCATCGACCCGGTCATGGGAGGCGTCGACCGATGACGGAGAACGTAAGCCTCGGGATGCCTCAACTTCCCGCCCCCGAGTACCCGGCCGAGGTCCACGCGCGCCTGACCGACGACGCGAAGGCGATCATCGCCCGCTACCCGGACTCCCGCTCCGCGCTCCTGCCGATGCTGCACCTCGTGCAGTCGGAGGAGGGCCACGTGACCCGTACCGGCATGCGGTTCTGCGCCGAACTCCTCGGCCTGACCACCGCCGAGGTCACCGCCGTCGCCACCTTCTACACGATGTACCGGCGCAAGCCCTCCGGCGACTACCAGGTCGGTGTCTGTACGAACACGCTCTGCGCGGTCATGGGCGGCGACGCCATCTTCGAGGAGCTCAAGTCCCACCTCGGCGTCGGCAACGACGAGACGACCGAGGACGGCAAGATCACGCTCGAACACATCGAGTGCAACGCGGCCTGCGACTTCGCGCCCGTCGTGATGGTCAACTGGGAGTTCTTCGACAACCAGACCCCGGAGTCCGCCAAGAGGATGGTGGACGACCTGCGGGCCGGACGGACCGTCGAACCCACGCGTGGCGCCCCCCTCTGCACCTTCAAGGAGACCGCCCGCATCCTCGCGGGCTTCCCCGACGAGCGCCCCGGCGCCGTCGAGGCCACCGGCGGAGCCGGCCCGGCCTCTCTCGTCGGCCTGCGCCTCTCCAAGGGCGAGGCGCCGCACCACCGAATCGTTCACCCGCGCGGTGAGGCAACCCGTCAGGAGGGGGAGTGATGACCTTGGCGGCCGAGATCGACAACAGCAGCCCCGAGAAGCTTCTCGCCCCCGTCCTCTCCGCCTTCTGGGACCAGCCCGACTCCTGGACCCTGGAGACCTACGAGCGGCACGAGGGATACCAGGGCCTCAAGCGGGCCCTCGGGATGAGCCCCGACGACCTCATCGCGTACGTCAAGGAATCCGGGCTCCGCGGTCGCGGCGGCGCCGGCTTCCCCACCGGCATGAAGTGGCAGTTCATCCCGCAGGGCGACGGCAAGCCGCACTACCTCGTCGTCAACGCCGACGAGTCCGAGCCCGGCACCTGCAAGGACATCCCCCTCCTCTTCGCCAACCCGCACTCCCTCATCGAGGGCATCGTGATCGCCTGCTACGCGATCCGCTCGAACCACGCCTTCATCTACCTGCGCGGCGAGGTCGTCCCCGTGCTCCGCCGCCTCCACGAGGCCGTCCGGGAGGCCTACGCGGCCGGCTACCTCGGCAAGAACGTCCTCGGCAGCGGACTCGACCTCGAACTCACCGTGCACGCCGGCGCCGGCGCGTACATCTGCGGCGAGGAGACCGCCCTGCTCGACTCGCTCGAAGGGCGTCGCGGCCAGCCCCGGCTGCGCCCCCCCTTCCCCGCGGTCGCCGGTCTGTACGCCTGCCCCACTGTGGTGAACAACGTCGAGTCCATCGCGTCCGTTCCCGCGATCCTCAACCGGGGCAAGGAGTGGTTCACCTCGATGGGCAGCGAGAAGTCCCCGGGCTTCACGCTCTACTCGCTCAGCGGGCACGTCGTCTCGCCGGGCCAGTACGAGGCGCCCCTCGGCATCACCCTGCGCCAGCTCCTCGACATGAGCGGCGGCATGAGGCCGGGCCACCGGCTCAAGTTCTGGACCCCCGGCGGCTCCTCCACCCCCATGTTCACCGAGGAGCACCTCGACGTGCCCCTCGACTACGAGGGCGTCGGCGCCGCCGGATCCATGCTCGGCACCAAGGCCCTCCAGTGCTTCGACGAGACGACCTGCGTCGTCCGGGCCGTCACCCGCTGGACCGAGTTCTACGCCCACGAGTCCTGCGGCAAGTGCACCCCGTGCCGCGAAGGGACGTACTGGCTGGTCCAGTTGCTCCGTGACATCGAGGCCGGCAAGGGCGTCATGGCCGACCTCGACAAGCTCAACGACATCGCCGACAACATCAACGGCAAGTCGTTCTGCGCCCTCGGCGACGGCGCCGCCTCGCCGATCTTCTCCTCGCTGAAGTACTTCCGCGCGGAGTACGAGCAGCACATCACGGGCAAGGGCTGCCCCTTCGACCCCGCCAGGTCGACCGTCTGGGCCGACCGGCGCGCAGACCACACGGAGGTGAACGCATGACAGTCACCACGTCTGCCCCCTCCGGGGGCGGCGAGGCGGCGCTCCCGCCCCAGGACCTCGTCACGCTGACCATCGACGGCATCGAGATCTCCGTCCCCAAGGGGACGCTGGTCATCCGCGCCGCCGAACAGCTCGGCATCGAGATCCCGCGCTTCTGCGACCACCCGCTCCTCGACCCCGCCGGCGCCTGTCGCCAGTGCATCGTCGAGGTCGAGGGGCAGCGCAAGCCCATGGCCTCCTGCACCATCACCTGCACCGACGGCATGGTGGTGAAGTCGCAGCTGACCAGCCCGGTCGCCGAGAAGGCCCAGCACGGCGTGATGGAGCTGCTGCTCATCAACCACCCGCTGGACTGCCCGGTCTGCGACAAGGGCGGCGAGTGCCCCCTGCAGAACCAGGCCATGTCCCACGGGCAGTCCGAGTCCCGCTTCGAAGGCGTCAAGCGGACCTACGAGAAGCCCGTACCGATCTCCACCCAGGTGCTGCTGGACCGCGAGCGGTGCGTCCTGTGCGCCCGCTGCACCCGCTTCTCCAACCAGGTCGCGGGCGACCCGATGATCGAGCTGATCGAGCGCGGCGCGCTCCAGCAGGTCGGCACCGGCGAGGGCGACCCCTTCGAGTCGTACTTCTCCGGCAACACCATCCAGATCTGCCCGGTCGGCGCCCTCACCTCGGCCGCCTACCGCTTCCGCTCCCGCCCCTTCGACCTGGTCTCCTCGCCGTCGGTCTGCGAGCACTGCGCCGGCGGCTGCGCCACCCGCACCGACCACCGGCGCGGCAAGGTCATGCGGCGGCTCGCCGCCGAGGACCCCGAGGTCAACGAGGAGTGGATCTGCGACAAGGGCCGCTTCGGCTTCCGGTACGCGCAGCAGCGCGACCGGCTCACCACCCCGCTCGTCCGCAACCCCGAGACCGGTGAGCTCGAAGCGGCGTCCTGGCCCGAGGCCCTGGAGGCCGCCGCCCGCGGTCTCGTCCGCGGCCGCACCGGCGTCCTCGCCGGCGGCCGGCTGACCGTCGAGGACTCCTACGCGTACGCGAAGTTCGCCCGGGTCGCCCTCGACACCAACGACGTCGACTTCCGGGCCCGGGTCCACTCCGGCGAGGAGGCCGACTTCCTTGCCTCCGCCGTCGCCGGACGCGGCCGCGACCTGGACGGCCAAGGTGTCACGTACACCTCGCTCGAAGCCGCCCCGGCGGTGCTCCTCGTCGGCCTGGAGTCCGAGGAGGAGGCCCCCGGCGTCTTCCTGCGGCTCCGCAAGGCCTGGCGCAAGCACGGCCAGAGGACGTACGCGATCGCCGCCTTCGCGACCCGCGGCCTGGAGAAGTCGGGCGGCACCCTGCTGCCCGCCGCCCCCGGCACCGAGACCGAGTGGCTCGACGCCCTCACCTCCCGGGTCGGCCTCGAAGGCGACGGACCCGCCGCCGCCGAGGCCCTCCGCAGGGAAGGCTCCGTCATCGCCGTCGGCGAGCGCCTCGCGGGCGTGCCCGGCGCGCTGACCGCCGTCCTGCGGACCGCGGCTGCCACCGGTGCCCGGCTCGTCTGGATCCCGCGCCGCGCCGGCGAGCGCGGAGCGGTGGAGGCGGGCGCGATCCCGACGCTGCTGCCCGGCGGCCGGCCCGCGACCGACCCGCGCGCGCGGGAGGAGGTCGCCGCCGCCTGGGGCGTCCGCGAACTCCCGCACCGCTACGGCCGCGACACCGGCCAGATCCTGGAGGCCGCCGCCACCGGTGAACTGGGCGCGCTGCTCGTCGCCGGCGTCGACGTCGCCGACCTGCCCGACCCGGCACGCGCGCGTGCGGCGCTCGACGAGGCCTTCGTGGTCTCGCTCGAACTGCGGCCGGGCGAGGTCACCGACCGTGCCGACGTGATCCTGCCGGTCGCCGCCGTCGCCGAGAAGCCCGGCACCTTCCTCAACTGGGAGGGCAGGGCCCGGCTGTTCGAGGCCGCGCTCAAGCCCGAGCAGATGACCAGGCCGCTGGCCCCGACCGACGCGCGCGTGCTCCACATGCTCGCCGACGCCATGGACGCCCACCTGGCCCTGCCCGACCTGCGGTCCGTACGCCGGGAGATCGACCGGCTCGGCCGCTGGACCGAGGAGCGGGCCTCCGAGCCCGTCGAGCCCGGCCAGGCCGCGCCCCGGGCCGGCGAAGGGGAGGCCGTCCTCGCCGGACACCGCCTCCTCCTCGACCTCGGCCGCCTCCAGGAAGGCGACACCGCCCTGGCCGGCACCCGCCACGCGGCGGTCGCCCGGCTGTCGGCGGCCACCGCGGCCGACACCGGCGTCAAGGACGGCGACACGCTCGAAGTGACCGGCCCCGCCGGCTCCGTCACCTTCCCCCTCCAGGTCACCGAGATGCCCGACCGCGTGGTCTGGCTCCCGCTGAACTCGACCGGCGGCGGCGTCTACTCCGCCACCGGCGCCCACCCCGGCGACCTGGTCCGCATCGGCGCGGCCACCACGACGGAGGTCCAGGCATGAACACCCTCCTCGCCGCCGAAGACCTGTCCATGTTCGGCACGGACCCCTGGTGGCTCGTCCTGATCAAGGCCGTCTTCTGCTTCGCCTTCCTGATGGTCACCGTGCTCTTCTCCATCGTGTGGGAGCGCAAGGTCGTCGCCTGGATGCAGCTGCGCATCGGCCCCAACCGGCACGGCCCCTGGGGCATGCTCCAGTCCCTCGCGGACGGCATCAAGCTGATGCTGAAAGAGGACCTGATCGTCAAGAAGGCCGACAAGGTCGTCTACGTCCTCGCCCCGATCATCGCCGCGATCCCGGCGTTCATGGCGATCGCCGTGATCCCCTTCGGCCCCGCCGGCAACGAGGTGTCGATCTTCGGCCACCGCACGGCGATGCAGCTCACCGACCTGCCGATCGCGATGCTGTACGTCCTCGCGGTCGCCTCCGTCGGCATCTACGGCATCGTCCTCGCGGGCTGGTCCTCCGGCTCCACGTACCCGCTCCTCGGCGGCCTGCGGTCCTGCGCGCAGATGATCTCGTACGAGATCGCCATGGGCGCGGCCTTCGCCTCCGTCTTCCTCTACTCCGGGTCGATGTCGACCTCGGCGATCGTCGAGGCGCAGGCGGACCGCTGGTTCGTCATCCTGCTGCCGGTCTCGTTCATCATCTACATCGTCACGATGGTCGGCGAGACCAACCGCGCCCCCTTCGACATGCCGGAGTCCGAGGGCGACCTCGTCGGCGGCTTCAACACCGAGTACTCGTCCATCAAGTTCGCGATGTTCATGCTCGCCGAGTACGTGAACATGGTGACGGTCTCGGCCGTGTCGGTGACGCTCTTCCTGGGCGGCTGGCGGGCCCCGTACCCGGTCTCCACCTTCTGGGAGGGCGCGAACCACGGCTGGTGGCCGATGCTCTGGTTCGTCCTCAAGGTGCAGCTGCTCCTCTTCTTCTTCATCTGGCTCCGCGGCACCCTGCCCCGCGTCCGCTACGACCAGTTGATGAAGCTCGGGTGGAAGGTCCTCATCCCGGTCTCCGTGGTCTGGCTCATGCTCGTCGCCACCGTCCGGGCGCTGCGGAACGAGAACATCGCCTTCAGCAACATCGTCCTGTACGTGGCGGGGGCCGTCCTCGGACTGCTGCTGCTCTCCTTCGTCTTCGACGCGTTCCGCGACAGGAAGGCGAGGGCCGAGGCCGAGGCCCCCGAAAGCGCGCGCGCCTTCGACCCGATGGCCGGCGGCTTCCCCGTACCGCCCAAGCCCGGACAGTCCCTGCCGCCCGTGCCGCGGCGCAGGCCGCGGCACGACAAGGACCTCGTCGTCAGTGGCGCCTCCGACGCCGCCGCGGCGAGTGAGCGAAAGGAGACGGACGGTGTCTGACTTCCAGAATCCGGTGGCCGGCTTCGGCGTGACCTTCAAGGCCATGTTCAAGAAGCGGCTGACCGAGCAGTACCCGGAGCAGCCGAAGACGACGGCGCCCCGCTTCCACGGTCGGCACCAGCTCAACCGTCACCCCGACGGCTTGGAGAAGTGCGTCGGCTGCGAGCTGTGCGCCTGGGCCTGTCCCGCCGACGCGATCTACGTCGAAGGCGCGGACAACACGGACGAGGAGCGCTACTCGCCCGGCGAGCGGTACGGCCGCGTCTACCAGATCAACTACGCCCGCTGCATCCTCTGCGGGCTGTGCATCGAGGCCTGCCCCACGCGCGCGCTGACGATGACCAACGAGTTCGAACTGGCCGACTCCTCCCGCGAGAACCTGATCTACACCAAGGAGCAGCTGCTCGCGGGCCTTGAGGACACCATGGTCGACACCCCGCACGCGATCTTCCCCGGCATGACCGAGCAGGACTACTACCAGGGTCTGGTCACCGAGGCCGCGCCGGGGACCGTCCCGCAGGTGGCCGTCTCCAAGGGCGAGAAGGGCGAGCCGGAGGGGGCGGACGCATGAGCGCGAACCTCGCGGCCTACGCCACATCCTCGGGTGAGGCCTTCCAGTTCTGGGTCCTCGGCACCGTCGCCGTCGTCGGCGCCCTCGCCACGATCCTGATGAGGAAGGCCATGCACAGCGCGCTGTCGCTGGCCGGCACGATGATCGTCCTGGCGGTCTTCTACCTCGCCAACGGCGCGTACTTCCTCGGCATCGTCCAGATCGTCGTCTACACCGGCGCGATCATGATGCTCTTCCTCTTCATCGTCATGCTGGTCGGTGTCACGGCCGCGGACTCGCTGAAGGAGACCATCAAGGGGCAGCGTTGGTGGGCCGCGGCCTGCGGCCTCGGCTTCGGCGTCCTGCTGGTCGCCGGCATCGGCCAGGCCTCGCTCACCGAGTTCAACGGCCTCGGTGCGGCCAACTCGGCGCACGGCGGGAACGTCGAGGGCCTCGCCGCCCTCATCTTCACCAAGTACGTCTTCGCCTTCGAGATCACCGGCGCGCTCCTCATCACCGCCGCCGTCGGCGCGATGGTGCTCACCCACCGCGAGCGCACCGACCGGGCCCGCACCCAGCGCGAGCTCGCCGAGCAGCGCGTCCGCGAGGGCGTGCACCTGCCGCCGCTGCCCGCGCCCGGCGTCTACGCCCGGCACAACGCGGTGGACGTCGCCGGTCTGCTGCCCGACGGCACCCCGTCGGAGCTCACCGTCATGCAGACCCTGCGCAAGCGGGGCCAGATCCGGGACGTGTCCAGCGAGGCGCTGGCCGACCTCAAGGCCCTGGAGCAGCGCTCCGAGGAGCGGCTCGGCCGCGACCGGGACGAAGAGGAGGCCACCCGGTGAACCCCGTCAACTACCTGTACCTCGCCGCCCTGTTGTTCACCATCGGTGCGGTGGGGGTGCTGATCCGGCGCAACGCGATCGTGGTCTTCATGTGCGTGGAGCTGATGCTCAACGCCTGCAACCTCGCGTTCGTCACCTTCTCCCGCATGCACGGCAACCTCGACGGCCAGATCATCGCGTTCTTCACGATGGTCGTCGCCGCCGCGGAGGTCGTCGTCGGGCTCGCGATCATCGTGTCCGTCTTCCGTGCCCGCCACTCGGCCTCGGTCGACGACGCCAGCCTGATGAAGCTGTGAGGGGCTGACCCGTGGAAAATCTCATTGCGCTGCTCGTCGGGGCACCCTTGCTCGGCGCGGCTGTCCTGCTCTGCGGCGGACGGCGGCTCGACAAGACCGGGCACTGGCTCGGCACCCTGCTCGCGGCCGTCTCCTTCGCCATCGGCCTGGCGCTCTTCGCCGACATGCTCGGCAAGAGCGCCGACGACCGGGCGCTGCACCAGCGGCTGTTCACCTGGATCCCGGTGGAGGGCTTCCAGGCGGACTTCGCCTTCCAGCTCGACCAGCTGTCGATGACCTTCGTCCTGCTGATCAGCGGGGTCGGCACGCTCATCCACGTGTACTCCATCGGTTACATGGAGCACGACGAGCGCCGCCGCCGGTTCTTCGGCTACCTCAACCTGTTCGTCGCGGCGATGCTCCTGCTGGTCCTCGCCGACAACTACCTGCTCCTGTACTTCGGCTGGGAGGGCGTCGGCCTCGCCTCGTACCTCCTGATCGGGTTCTGGCAGCACAAGCCCAGCGCGGCGACCGCCGCGAAGAAGGCCTTCCTGGTCAACCGGGTCGGCGACATGGGCCTGTCGATCGCCATCATGATCATGTTCACCACCTTCGGGACCTTCGCCTTCGGGCCGGTCCTGGCGGCGACCGGCCAGGCCTCCGAGGGCACGGCGACCGCGATCGGTCTGATGCTGCTCCTCGCGGCCTGCGGCAAGTCGGCCCAGGTGCCGCTGCAGTCCTGGCTCGGGGACGCGATGGAGGGCCCGACCCCGGTCTCGGCCCTCATCCACGCGGCCACGATGGTGACCGCCGGCGTCTACCTGATCGTCCGCTCCGCCGACATCTTCAACGCGGCGCCGGACGCGCAGCTCGTCGTCACCGTCGTCGGCGGGGTCACGCTCCTCTTCGGTGCGATCGTCGGTTGCGCCAAGGACGACATCAAGAAGGCGCTCGCCGGTTCGACGATGTCGCAGATCGGCTACATGATCCTGGCGGCCGGTCTCGGCCCCATCGGATACGTCTTCGCGATCATGCACCTGGTGACGCACGGCTTCTTCAAGGCCGGGCTCTTCCTCGGCGCGGGTTCGGTCATGCACGGCATGAACGACGAGGTCGACATGCGGAGGTACGGCGGCCTGCGGAAGTACATGCCGGTCACCTTCGTGACCTTCGGTCTCGGCTACCTCGCGATCATCGGCTTCCCCGGTCTGTCCGGCTTCTTCTCCAAGGACAAGATCATCGAGGCGGCCTTCGCGAAGGGCGGCACCGAGGGCTGGATCCTCGGCGCGGTCACCCTCCTCGGCGCGGCCATCACCGCGTACTACATGACCCGCGTGATGCTGATGACCTTCTTCGGCGAGAAGCGCTGGCAGCCCGACGCGGAGGGGAACGACCCGCACCCGCACGAGTCGCCCAGGTCCATGACGATCCCGATGATCCTGCTGGCCGTCGGCTCGGTCTTCGCGGGCGGGTTCTTCAGCATCGGCGACCGGTTCGTGAGCTGGCTGGAGCCCGTCACCGGCTTCGAGCACGGCCACCCGCCGATCAGCGCCGCGGCCGTCACCACCGCCACCGTCGCCGTCATGGTGATCGGCGTCGGCGTCGCCTACCTCCAGTACGGGCGCAGGCCCGTCCCGGTGGTCGCCCCGCGCGGCTCGCTCCTCACCCGGGCCGCCCGCCGCGACCTGCTCCAGGACGACTTCAACCACGCCGTCTTCGTCACGGGCGGCACGCACCTCACCCGCTCGCTCGTCTACGTCGACCACTCCCTGGTCGACGGCGTCGTCAACGGCACCGCGGCGTCGGTCGGCGGACTCTCCGGCCGACTGCGCAAGCTCCAGAACGGCTACGCCCGCACGTACGCGGTCTCCATGTTCGGAGGTACTGCGGTGCTGATCGCCGCGACCCTGCTGATGAGGGCGGTGTAACTCCCATGTCCTTCCCGCTCCTTACGCTGACGGCAGCGGTGCCGGCGGTCGGTGCGATCCTCACCGCCGCCGTCCCCGCCGCCCGTCGCACCGCCGCCAAGTGGCTGGCGCTGCTCGTCTCGCTCGCCACGCTGGTGCTCGCCGCCGTCGTCTTCGTACGGTTCGAGCCCGGCGGCGAGCGGTACCAGCTGACCGAGTCCCACGCCTGGATCAAGGACTTCGGGGTCCGCTACGAACTCGGCGTGGACGGCATCGGGGTGGCGCTCATCGCGCTCACCGCGCTGCTGATCCCCTTCATCGTCCTGGCGGGCTGGCACGACGCCGACCCCCTGGAGACGCACTCCTCGCGCTGGCGTCCGACCCAGGGCTTCTTCGCCCTGATCCTCATGGTCGAGGCGATGGTGATCCTCTCCTTCGAGGCCACCGACGTCTTCCTCTTCTACGTCCTGTTCGAAGCCATGCTCATCCCGATGTACTTCCTCATCGGCGGCTTCGGCGACCGGGCGCACGCGGGCTCCGACGAGAACGCGGCGGCCCAGCGCTCGTACGCGGCGGTCAAGTTCCTGCTCTACAACCTGGTCGGCGGCCTCATCATGCTGGCCGCGGTCATCGGGCTCTACGTGGTCGCGGGGAACTTCTCGCTCACCGAGATCGCCGAGGCCAGGGCCAACGGCTCGCTGGAGATGGCGACCAACACCGAGCGGCTGCTCTTCCTCGGCTTCTTCTTCGCCTTCGCGGTGAAGGCGCCGCTCTGGCCGCTGCACACGTGGCTGCCGAACGCGATGGGGGAGGCGACCGCCCCGGTCGCCGTCCTCATCACCGCCGTCGTCGACAAGGTCGGCACCTTCGCGATGCTCCGCTTCTGCCTCGGGCTCTTCCCCGAGGCCTCGAAGTGGGCCACCCCGGCGATCATCGTGCTCGCCCTCATCAGCATCGTGTACGGGGCGCTGCTCGCCGTCGGCCAGCGGGACATCAAGCGACTCGTCGCCTACGCGTCGATCTCGCACTTCGGCTTCATCATCCTGGGCATCTTCGCGATGACCACCCAGGGCCAGTCCGGTGCCACGCTCTACATGGTCAACCACGGCATCTCGACGGCCGCGCTGATGCTCGTCGCCGGCTTCCTGATCTCCCGGCGCGGCTCGCGGCTCATCGCCGACTACGGCGGTGTGCAGAAGGTCGCCCCGGTGCTCGCCGGCACCTTCCTGATCGGCGGCCTCGCGACCCTGTCGCTGCCCGGACTCGCCCCGTTCGTCAGCGAGTTCCTGGTCCTGGTCGGCACCTACGCCCGGTACCCGGTGGCCGGCATCATCGCCACCACCGGCATCGTCCTCGCCGCGCTCTACGTCCTCGTCCTGTACCAGCGGACGATGACCGGACCGGTGAAGGAGGAGGTGCGGGGGCTGCCGGACCTGCGGGTGCGTGAACTGGCGGTGGTCGTCCCGCTGATCGCCGTCCTGATCTTCCTCGGTGTCTTCCCGAAGCCGTTGACGGACGTCGTCAACCCGGCGGTGGAGCACACCATGTCCGACGTCCAGCAGAAGGACCCCCAGCCCACCGTGCCCAACGTGGAGGCCGCCCAGTGAGTACAACGGCTGTCCACAGCCTGTGGACGACAGCGGCGGTCGAGCCGCTGAACAAGATCCCGGCACCGCACATCGAGTACGCGCAGCTCTCGCCCGTACTCATCGTGCTCACCGCGGCGATCCTCAGCGTCCTCGTCGAGGCCTTCGTGCCCCGCAAGGGTCGCTACCTGGGCCAGGTCTTCCTCTCCGTCCTCGGTCTCGCCGCCGCCTTCGCCGCCGTCGTCGGCCTGGCGGCCGGCGGCTACGGCACGACCAAGGCGCAGATCGCGGCCATGGGTGCGATCGCCGTCGACGGGCCCGCCCTCTTCCTCCAGGGCACCATTCTCCTCGCCTCGATCGTCGCGATCTTCACCTTCGCCGAGCGCAGGCTCGACCCGGCCGACCACGGCCACAAGGTCGACTCCTTCGCCGCCGAGGCCGCCGCGGTCCCCGGCAGCGAGCAGGAGAGGGCGGCCGTCAAGGCCGGCTTCACCACCACCGAGGTCTTCCCGCTCGCGCTCTTCGCGATCGCCGGCATGCTGGTCTTCCCCGCGGCCAACGACCTCCTGACGCTCTTCGTCGCCCTGGAGGTCTTCTCCCTCCCGCTGTACCTGCTCTGCGCCGTCGCCCGCCGCAAGCGGCTGATGTCGCAGGAGGCGGCCGTCAAGTACTTCCTGCTCGGCGCCTTCTCCTCGGCCTTCCTGCTCTTCGGGATCGCCCTGCTCTACGGCTACGCGGGCTCCGTCTCGTACGCGACGATCGCCCGGGTCGTCGACGGCGCGGTCGTCTCCGTCGACCCGGCGCTCGCCGACACCATGGGCAACGACGCCCTGCTGCTCATCGGCTTCGCCCTGGTCCTCGCGGGGCTCCTCTTCAAGGTCGGCGCCGTGCCGTTCCACATGTGGACCCCGGACGTCTACCAGGGCGCCCCGACCCCGGTCACCGGCTTCATGGCCGCCGCGACCAAGGTCGCCGCGTTCGGCGCGCTGCTCCGCCTGCTGTACGTGGTGCTGCCGGGCCTCACCTGGGACTGGCGGCCGGTCATGTGGGGCGTCGCGATCGTCACCATGCTGGGCGGTGCGATCGTCGCCATCACCCAGACCGACATCAAGCGGCTCCTGGCCTACTCGTCCATCGCGCACGCCGGGTTCCTGCTGGCCGGTGTCATCGCCGCCACCCCCGAGGGCGTCTCGTCCGTCCTCTTCTACCTGGGGGCGTACTCCTTCGTGACGATCGGTGCGTTCGCCGTCGTCACCCTGGTCCGGGACGCGGGCGGCGAGGCCACCCACCTGTCCAAGTGGGCCGGTCTCGGGCGTCGTTCGCCGCTCGTCGCGGCGGTCTTCGCGGTCTTCCTGCTCGCCTTCGCCGGCATCCCGCTGACCTCCGGCTTCTCCGGGAAGTTCGCGGTCTTCAAGGCGGCGGCGGACGGCGGCGCGGGCGCGCTCGTCGTGGTCGGCGTGCTCTCCTCGGCGATCGCCGCCTTCTTCTACATCCGGGTGATCGTGCTGATGTTCTTCAGCGAGCCGAAGGCGGACGGCCCCACGGTCGCCGTGCCCTCGGCGCTGACGACGCTCACCATCACGGCGGGCGTGGTCGTCACGCTGGTGCTCGGCGTCGCGCCGCAGTACTTCCTGGACCTGGCGAACCAGGCGAGCGTCTTCGTCCGGTAGGCGTCACCGCGCAGGGAGGGGCCCGGCTCGCTTCGAGCCGGGCCCCTCGCGTGTGGTCGGGGGAGCTTCACCCTCGGGTCGCAGCGGCGAAGGCCCGCAGGAGGGGGTGACGCATCGGAGGTGCCCGTGGCATCGTGGAAACCCCCGAATGGTCTGTACCAATCACCGGGAGAGAGGGCCACGATGCGCGGCACGACCGTCTTACCGGGCACTCCCTGCGCCGCCCCCCGGGCGGGCGACCCACCCGTCCACCGCCTGGAGGTGCGCCTGCCCGACGAGGTGCCGTTCGCCGCCGGGACCTTCGACGCCGTCGGCCCCCTCTCCAGGGCCGCCTTCCCGCACCGCCACACCTTCTACGAGGTCGTGCACGTGACCGCCGGGACCGGCACCCACGTCGTCGACCTGGCCCGCTGGGAGCTGCGCCCGCCCCATCTCGCCGTGATCGTGCCCGGACAGGTCCACCACTGGGAGGACGTCCGGGACCTCGACGGCACCGTCGTCCTCTTCACCGAGGACTTCCTCCTCGACCACCCCGGCGACCGCGAGCTGCTGCGCCGCCTCGGCGAGCGCCCCTGGCTCACCCTCGACGCGCCCACCCACGCCCGTACCGCCCGCCTGATGGCCGAACTCGCCGAGGAGTACGGGCACGGGGCCGCCGGCTTCGCGACCGTCCTGCGCTCCCTGTTGCGGGTCCTCCTCGTCCGTACGGCGCGGCTGCCCGGCGCCGTCGAGCCGCCGGCCGGCCGGGCGGGTGCCGTCGCCGAGGAGTTCGCCCGGCTCGTCGCCCGTGCCGGCGCGGACCGGTGGGCGGCGGCCCGGTCCGTACGGGAGTGCGCCGGGCGGATCGGGGTCACCCCCGGCCACCTCACCGAGGCCGTACGGGCCGCAACCGGCCGCACCCCCGGCGCGCTGCTCCGCGAGGCCCGCACCCGCGAGGCCCAACGACTCCTCGTGGGAACGGAGCTGTCGATCCGTCAGGTCGCCGACCGGGTCGGCTTCGACGACCCCGCGTACTTCTGCCGCTTCTTCCGCCGCGAGACGGGACGTAGCCCGGGGGACTTCCGAAAACACCACGACCGCCGTGTTCCGTCCCTCGAAGGCGACGGCGTGCCCGCCTAGGTTCGTTGCGACCCCAGGAGGTGTCCGGCGGATCGGGGTCGGGCGCCGCCCAGCCATCCCGGCACGAGGAGCAGGCAATGGACCACGAGACCAGTACCGGGCACGTCACCCGCAAGGCGGTGCTGCGCGCCGCGCTCGCCGCCGGCATGGCCGCACCCGCGGTGCTCATGGGCGTCCCGGCGCTCGCCCGTACCCTCACCACGGGCGAGGCGGCGCCCGCGCTCACCCCGGAGTGCGACGACGGCGACGACCCGACCCCGCCGCAGACCGAGGGGCCGTACTTCAAGCCCAACTCACCGCTGCGGACGAGCCTGTTGGAGTCCGGCACGGCCGGTGTGCGGCTGACCGTCAGCGGTTACGTCTTCGGACTCGCCTGCCGGCCGATAGCGGGTGTCCTGCTCGACTTCTGGCAGGCCGACACCAACGGCGCCTACGACAACACCGGCTTCCGCTTCCGCGGGCACCAATTCACCGACGCGCAGGGCGCCTTCACGCTCACGACGATCGTGCCCGGCCTCTACCCCGGCCGCACCCGCCACCTCCACGTCAAGCTCCAGGCCCCCGGCCGGCCCGTGCTCACCACCCAGCTGTACTTCCCCGGCGAACCCCGCAACGCCACCGACACGATCTTCGACCCGCGGCTGCTCATGACCGTGCGGGACGCCGGCGGCGCCCGCGAGGGCGTCTTCGACTTCGTCCTGAACGTGCCGCAGGACCCGGGCCCGAGCCCGACCCCCACGGCGACGTCCACGGGTTCTCCCGGCGGCACCTGGGCCGCCGGGACCGCCTACCGGGCAGGGGACGCCGTCACGTACGGCGGCCCGGGCTATGTGTGCCTCCAGGCACACACGGCCCAGGCCGGCTGGGAGCCGCCGAACGTCCCCGCGCTGTGGAAGGCCCGCTGAGGGCTCAGGCCGACGGAGCGATCCGGCCCCGGACCTCGCCGAGCGCCACCCGGGTCCCGTCCGGGCCCGGCGCCCAGGCCGTCAGCACGACCTCGTCGCCGTCCTCCAGGAACGTCCGCTTGCCACCGGCGAGGTCGAGCGCGTCCCGGCCGTTCCAGGTGAGTTCCAGCAGCGAGCCGCGCTGGTTCACCTCGGGCCCGGACACCGTCCCGGAGCCGTACAGGTCACCCGTGCGCAGCGAGGCGCCGTTCACCGTCATATGGGCGAGCTGCTGGGCGGCCGTCCAGTACATGGTGGAGAACGGCGGCTCGGCCACGACCTCGCCGTTGATCTCCACGGTGATCCGCACGTCGAAGCCGCCCGGCTCCTCCTCGGCCGCGTCGTCCAGGTACGGAAGCAGCGGGAAGTCCCGCGCGGGCGGGGCGGTACGGGCCGCGTCCAGCGCCTCCAGGGGCGTCACCCACGCCGAGACCGAGGTCTGGAACGACTTGCCGAGGAACGGGCCGAGCGGCACGTACTCCCAGGCCTGCACGTCCCGCGCCGACCAGTCGTTGAGCAGCGTCAGACCGAAGACGTGCTCCCGGAAGTCGCCGAGCGCGACCGGCCGGCCCAGCTCGGACGGGGTACCGACGAGGAAGCCGACCTCCGCCTCGATGTCCAGCTTCACGGAGGGACCGAAGACCGGGGCCGCGTCCGCCGGCGCCTTGCGCTGCCCGGAGGGGCGTACGACATCGGTGCCGGAGACCACGACCGTGCCCGCGCGACCGTGGTAACCGATCGGCAGGTGCTTCCAGTTGGGGGTGAGCGCGTCGCCGTCCGGGCGGAAGATCCGGCCCACGTTCGTCGCGTGGTGCTCGCTCGCGTAGAAGTCGACGTAGTCCGCGACCTCGTACGGCAGGTGCAGCGTCACCTCGTCCAGCGGGTACAGCAGCGGCTCGATGTCCGCGCGGTGCGCCGGCACCGTCACCCAGGCCGTGAGCGCCCGGCGCACATCGCGCCAGGCGGTCCGCCCGGCCGCGAGCAGCGGGTTCAGGCCGGGCTGCGCGAGCAGCGCCGCGTAGGGCGAGCCGAGCGCGTGCGCCGCGGCTCCCGCGTCCAGTACGTGCCCGCCGATCCGGACGCCGAGCCGGCGCCGCCCGGGCTCGTCGGCGGTGGAGAAGACGCCGTACGGGAGGTTGTGCGGGCCGAAGGGATCGCCCTCGGCCAGGTCGAGCGGGCTGTGCTCGGACATCTGTGCGTGCCTCGCTTTCCACGTGTGTGGGGGACACGTTACGGGGCGGGTCGCCGGGCGCTGATGACATGGATCACAGAGAAAGTGCGGCCTCCGTGGGCAACTGTCCGTATTCAGGCGCTATGTGGCCAAGATCTGTCGGAGGGCCGTCCCGGGCCGCGGAAACAGGGCTCCCGAAGAGGCTCTCCCGAGCCCTACGATCGCCGTGGCGTCGCGCCCGCGTGAAGTCCCCGCGGAGGCACGTCCCACCGTTCTCTCTCGCCTCTCCCTGACCAGGAAAAGGTCCGCATTGTGAAGATCCGACGCATTCTCGCCACCGCCGTGGCCGCCGCCGTGACCACCCCGGCCGTGTTCCTCTCCGCCGCGCCGGCGTTCGCCGACACCCCGACCGTCCCGGGCCAGACCGTCCAGGACACCGCCGGGAACGACGACCCGGACGGCGATGACTTCGCCGAGTACGAGAAGCTCCTCGCCGCCGTCGCCGCGGCGGAGGAGAAGATCGAGGCGCTCAACGCCGAGCGTGACGCCGTCGAGAAGAAGATCGAAGCCAAGGACGTCGGCGAGGCCGTGGCGACCGAGCTGACCGAGGCGAAGGCGGCCCTCGCCGCGGCCAAGGCGGCCAAGACGGCCGCCGACGAGAAGCTGGCCGACGCGAAGGACGCCCTGGCGGCGCTGCCCGAGACCGCCACCCAGGCGGACAAGGACGCCGCCGCGAAGGCCGTCGAGGACGCGGAGAAGGTCGTCGAGGCCGCGGTCGCCGCCCAGGAGTCCGCCCAGGAGCGGCGGGACGCCGCCGACGAGGCGTACGACGACGCCAACGTGGAGCTCTTCCGGCAGCTCTCGCGCATCGACACCAAGCTGGAGAAGGCCGAGCAGGAGCTCGCCGACGCCGAGGACGCCCTGGAGGAGTTCGAGGGCGGCGGTGAGATCTGCGAGGAGGAGGACCCCTCCCTCACGGTCGCGCTGAGCGGCCCGAAGACGATCACCGCCGGTACCAGCGCCGTCTTCTCGATGCGTGTCACCAACACGTCCGACCAGGCCCTGGGCGCGGTCGAGGCCTACGCCAGCGCCCTCCAGCTTCCGGGGCCCGACGAGATCATCGACGAGGAGACGGACTGGGAGAGCCACCTCATCCAGGTCGAGTGGTCCTCCGCCGACAACCTGGAGTGGACGGAGCTCTCCGAGGAGGTCGGCCCCGTCGAGATCGGCACCCTGGTCAAGGGCGGCTCCGCCGACGTGAAGCTGCGTCTCACGGTCGACGCGGACGCCCCCGCCGGCGAGGGCATGGCCTTCGCGGGCGGCGCGTACGAGACCAACGACGACGAGGACTGCGGCATGGGCGAGGACGTCGCGACCGCGTACTTCGACATCCTCGCGGCCAAGGACGACAAGCCGAAGCCGTCCCCGTCGACGTCCACCCCGGCGCCGTCCCCGTCGACCACGACGCCCACCCCGGCGCCGTCCGTCACCACGGGGAACACCCACACCACCCAGCAGGGCGGCTCGTCGAACACCCCGGTGAACAACGGCACCCTCGCCGCCACCGGCGCGAACGACACCCTGCCGCTCGGCCTCGCCGCCGCCGGAGCCGTCGTCCTCGGCGCCGGCGCGCTGGTCGTCGCCCGCCGTCGCAAGGCCGGCGCGAACGCGTAGGTCACGGCGAAGGCGCCCGTACCCCCGGCCGGGTACGGGCGCCTTCGCGCGTCCTCAGCCCGCCGTGCGCGGGATCCGCTTCTCCCACGTGCGGTGGAAGACGATCTCGCCTCCCTCCTTGCACACCACCTCGTTCGACGTGTGGAAGGCGTCCGCGTCGCAGGAGATCTCCGAGCGCGTGTCGACCGTGACGTCCCAGGCGAGCTCGGGCCGGTGCAGCCGGATCGACCACTCGGAGCGGGTCCGCGCGGACAGCGGGTCGCCCTCGTCGATCGTGTACGTCTCCACGGCGTCCTCGGTGAACTCCAGGCCGTCCGGGTACACCCGGGTGCCGCCGTACTTCGGATCGACCTCCAGCTTCCATTCGCCCTTCGCCACGTCCCTCACCACGACCCGCTCGGGGCGCGGCTCCTCCAGGGTCCGCGGGTAGGCGACGCCCAGCGGCTCGGACTGCTCCGGCTCCTCCCACTCGACGGCGTCCTCCGTGTGCCGGCGGACCGGCAGGGTGAGGGAGGAGCCCGCCGGGTCGAGCGTGAAGCCCGCCGCGTCCGGCTGCGGCCAGATCCACGGCCAGTACGCGGAGGAGACCGCGAGCCGCACCCGGTGGCCGGGCGGGAAGGTGTGCCCGATGCCGTTCAGCTCGAAGACGAAGCTCTCCCACTCGCCGACCTGCGCCTCCACGGCCCGGTCGCGGCCGTAGCGGGCGGAGAAGTTCAGCGCGCCGCGCGTGACGAGGGTCGAGGAGCCGTCCGGGGCGATGTCACAGAGCCGGGCGACGACCTGCCCGGTGGGGGCGGCCGCGCGCAGGGCGAGGCTCACGGACGGCCGGCCGAGGATCTCGATGGGGCCGCCGTCCTCGGGGACGGGGAAGTCGAAGCAGGCCGAGTGGGCGTCCTCGTCGCGCTGGTCCGGCGGCAGGTCGGCGTCGTTGCCGAAGGGGAAGAACCGGCCCGCGTCGATGCCGGTCTGCTGCGGCGATTCGACCACGACGGGTGCGCCCTGGAAGGCGTACGTGACGGGGGTGACGTTCGGGGAGGGCCAGGAGGGGTCCGTGACCCAGCGGCCCGGCAGCTCCTCGTACACGGTGGCCGGCGGGTGCGACTCGCTGATCCAGGAGCGGAGCAGCGGCTCGGCCATCACGTCGTTCTCGACGCCCTTGAGGTGGTGGTCCCACCAGCGCAGGGTCTCCTGGAGGAAGCCGATCGCGGGGCCGGGCGGCAGCCCGCGGTCCGGGTACTGGTGGGACCAGGGGCCGATGATGCCGCGCACCCGGTCCTGGGGGAGGTGCTCGGCGAGCCGCAGGACGGTGTCCCGGTACGGGTCGTGCCAGCCGCCGACGGCGAGGACGGCGGCCCCGATGGCGGAGTAGTCCTCGCAGACGCTGCCGTGCTGCCAGTACGCGTCACGGGTCTGGTGGGCGAGCCAGGTGTGGATGAGCGGGTCCACGGCCTCCAGGCGCTTCAGCCACCGCTCGCGCCACTCCTCTCCCACGTACTGCGGGTCGGGCGGCCGGCTGACGAAGGCGAGCATGGTGGCCGCCCAGGCGTGCATGTCGACGCCGAGGACCGAGCCGCCCATGTAGTGGACGTCGTTGTCGTACCGGTCGTCGGTGGAGCAGACGGTGACGATCGCCTTGAGCGGTTCGGGGGCGAGGGCGGCGATCTGGAGCGCGTTGAAGCCGCCCCAGGAGATGCCGAACATGCCGACCTTCCCCGTGCACCAGGGCTGCTCGGCGAGCCAGTTCACGACGGCCACGCCGTCGGCGAGCTCGACGGCGTCGTACTCGTCGCCCGGGAGGCCGTCGCTGTTGCCGTGGCCGCGGACGTCGACCCGTACGGAGGCGTAGCCGTGGCCCGCGTACCAGGGGTGGCGCTGCCAGTCGCGGGGCGCGGTCCAGTCGGTGAGGCGGTACGGCAGGTACTCCAGGAGGGCCGGCACGGGCTCGTCGGTGACCGGGCGCCAGATCCGGGCGTACAGCTGCGTGCCGTCCGGCAGCGGGATGCGGACGTCCTCGTTCCGGGTCTCGTACGGGAAGTCGGTGCGGATCTTCATCGCGGACAGGGCTCCCTAGTGGACGGGGTGCATGGTGCGGCGCAGCCAGGGCGCCAGGGCGATCACGGCGAGGCCGACGGCGACGGCCACGGCGCCGTTGACGCCGAAGTAGACCGGCTTGGAGATGTCGTCGTAGAGCTTCACGGTCTGGGCCTGGATGCCGTTGGCGAGCGCGAGGGACAGGAACCAGAGCGACATCGTCTGGCTGGAGAAGGCCTTCGGGGCGAGCTTGCTGGTGGCGGACATCCCGGAGGTCTCCAGGAGGACGTCGCCGAGGCCGAGGAGCAGATAGGAGCCGACGATCCACCAGGCGGCCATCTGGTACGTGTCGTCGGCGTGCCCGGAGGTCGGCAGGACCATCAGGAGGAAGGAGAGGCCGCCCAGGATCACGCCGAAGGCGATCTTGTTGGAGGCGTGCGGCTGCTTCGGGCCCATCCGGGCCCAGGCGGCGGCCACCACGGGGGCGAGGAGGACCTCGAAGGCGCCGAGGGCGGAGGCGTACCAGCTGGCCGGGAAGTCGAAGCCGAGGATGGTCGTGCGGGCGTTGGTTGAGGCCAGCAGCATCATCGTCGAGTACGCCTGGAAGAGGATGAAGTTGAACGCCACCGAGGCCAGGAAGAGCACGATGTACGGCTTGAGGCGGCCGCGCTCCTCGGCCGTGACCCGGGGGCTGGTGAACATCACCCAGAAGTAGACGACCGGCGCGATCACCGAGACCAGGGTCAGCAGGTCCACGAACCGGTCCATGGTCAGCCAGCCCGCGAGGGCGAGCCCCACGGCGGCGAGGGCCACCGCGACCGTGCCGACGACGATCAGCCGGACCGCCCGGCGCATGGCGTCCGGGGCGAGCGGGAACTCGGCGGCGTGCTTGCGCCCGGCCAGGTGACGGCGGCCCGCCACGTACTGGATCAGGCCGAAGGTCATGCCGATCGCGGCGGCCGAGAAGCCCCAGTGGTAGCCCTTGTGGTCGGCGAGCCAGCCGGTGATCAGCGGGCCGGCGAAGGCGCCGATGTTGATCGCCATGTAGTAGAGCGCGAAACCGGCGTCACGGCGGTCGTCGTCCGTCCGGTACAGCTTGCCGACCATGGTCGCCACGTTCGGCTTCAGGAGGCCCGTGCCGGCGCTGATCAGGCCGAGGCCCACCCAGGTCATGGCGGCGGTCGGCACCGCCATGGCGTAGTGGCCGCAGGCGATCAGGATGCCGCCCCAGAGGACCGCGCGGTACGAGCCGAGGATGCGGTCCGCGAGCCAGCCGCCGGCCACCGAGACGAGGTAGACCAGCGTGCCGTAGGCGGCGGAGACCGAGGCGGCGGTGCCCGAGGCCATGCCGAGGCCGCCCTCGGAGACGCTCGCGGCGAAGTACAGGACGAGGATCGCCTGCATGCCGAGGAACGAGAACCGCTCCCAGACCTCCAGACCCGAAAGGGTCAGCAGACCCCGGGGGTGTCCGAGGAACGCGTGGTCGTCCTCAGGGGGTGGCTGCTCGCCGTTCGTATCCGTGTCGATCGTCGTTCGGGACAATTCGCCTACTCCTGGTCGTATGAGCTGATCACGAACATACCGGGGGTGACGGGAAGGCGCCCACGGTGATCGAAAGGTGACCGGATACGCTGGCTTGAGTGAATCGAGCGACACATCGACAATCCGTGTGATCGTCAGCAGGCGTCAGCAGACAGGAGACCCCCTCGTGACCGTCGTCGGGCCGTTCGGTCTTAGCGTGCGGGACCAGGCTCTCGAAGCCGATGTCCAGACCGGGTTGGCGGCTGTGGAGGCGGGCCTCCTGGCCGCCACCAAGAGCGATGTCCCCTTCATCACGGAGGCCGCGCAGCACCTCGTCCTGGCCGGTGGCAAGCGGTTCCGCCCCCTGCTCGTGATGCTCGCCGCCCAGTTCGGCGACCCCTACGCGCCGGGCGTGGTGCCCTCCGCCGTAGTCGTCGAGCTCACCCACCTGGCCACGCTCTACCACGACGACGTCATGGACGAGGCCGACGTCCGGCGCGGAGTGCCGAGCGCCAACACGCGCTGGGGCAACTCGATCGCCGTCCTGACGGGTGACTTCCTCTTCGCCCGCGCCTCGCACACGCTCGCGGACCTCGGCCCCGATGCCGTACGAATCCAGTCCGAGGCGTTCGAACGGCTCGTGACCGGCCAGATCCTGGAGACCGCCGGTCCCAGCGACGGCCGCGACCCCGTCGACCACTACCTCGACGTCCTCGGCGGCAAGACCGGCTCGCTCGTCGCCGTCTCCTGCCGCTTCGGCGCGATGATGTCCGGCGCCGACGAGGCCGTCGTCGACATCCTCACCCAGTACGGGGAGCGGCTCGGCGTCGCCTTCCAGCTCGCCGACGACGTCCTCGACATCGCCTCCGACTCCCACGAGTCCGGCAAGACCCCCGGCATCGACCTCCGTGAGGGCATCCCGACCCTGCCCGTCCTGCGTCTGCGGGCCGCGGCCGCCGCGCACGGCCGCCCGGAGGACGTCGAGCTCGTCGCCCTCGTCGACGGCGACCTCACCGACGACGACCGGCACGCCGAGGTCCTGCGCCGGCTCCGCGTCCACCCGGCCCTGGAACAGGCCCGGCGGGACACCGTGCGGTACGCGGAGGAGGCGCGCGCGATGCTGGCGCCGCTGCCCGACGGGTACGCGAAGTCGGCGCTCCAGGAGATGTGCGACGCGGTGGTCCACCGCGCGCGCTGAGGGTCCGCCGGGATCGCCGGCCCTCCGCGGGTCCGCCGCGGGGGTGAGGGAATCTCAGGGTGGGGTCATCCCGAAGCAGTACGCGAGGTTGATCCCGGGGGCTGACGCTTCCGCGCCCCCGTTTTGGTCAGATGGAGTCATCGACCACTAGGGCGCACGGAGGAAGCGGAGACCATGGCAGACACCCGTAAGGCGAGCCGGTTCATCGTCCCGGTCGCGGTGGCAGGAGTGGCCGCGGCGACCATCGGGCTCGTCCCGGCACTGGCGGCGTCCGGTGACCCGGACCTGCCGGAGATCACGGCCCAGCAGCTCATCGAGAAGATCGCCGCGTCGGACACCCAGACCCTGTCCGGCACGTTCAGGATCTCCACCGACCTCGGACTGCCCCTCGGGGGCCTGGCCGACCTCGGAGGCCTCGGCGGGGACGGCGGGTCCTCCTCGGCGGACCCCACGGAGAAGCTCACCGAGCTCGTCTCCGGCACGCACACCCTGCGGGTGGCGGCCGACGGCCCCGACCGCCAGAAGCTGACGCTGCTCGACGGCTCCGACGAGTACAGCCTGATCCACAACGGCGACGACGTCTGGGCCTACGACAGCAAGTCGAACGAGGTCTTCCACGAGAAGGCCCCCGAGGGCGAGGGCGTCAAGGGCGAGGGAGCCAAGGGCGAGAAGCCGTCCGCGGAGCTGCCGGGCACGCCCAAGCAGCTCGCGGACGAGGTCCTGAAGGCGGCCGGCGACACCACGTCGATCACCGTCGACGGCACGGCGAAGGTGGCCGGCCGGGACGCGTACCAGCTGGTGATCAAGCCGAAGCAGTCCGGTTCGACGGTCGAGTCGGTGAAGATCGCCGTGGACGCGGCGACCGGCACCCCGCTGAAGTTCACCCTCGCCTCGGTCCAGGGCGGCAAGCCGGTCGTGGACGCGGGCTTCACGAAGGTCGACTTCGGCAAGCCGGCGGCCTCGGACTTCACCTTCAAGGTCCCGGAGGGCGCGAAGGTGACGGAGGGCGCGGCGGAGAAGGAGGCCGGGAAGCCGTTCGGCGACGAGCTCCCCGAGGGCTTCGAGAAGGGCTTCGGCGGCGACCTCGGCGGCTTCGCCGGCCTCGGCGAGGGCGACCTGAACGTCATCGGCGAGGGCTGGACGACGATCGCGAAGCTCGACACGGGCGCCCCGGCCCCGAAGACGGACGAGGCGCCGAAGGAGATCCAGGGTCTCCTGGACTCCTTCGGCGACAAGGTCACCGGGAAGTTCGGCTCGGGCACCGTCTTCAAGACGAAGCTGGTGAACGCGCTGCTCACGGACGACGGCACGGTCTACGTCGGCGCGGTGACGCAGGACGCGCTGGTGAACGCGGCCAACACCGGTAAGTAGCCCTCGGGTTGGGACCCCGGGCGGGTCGGGGGCGATGGTCACCGACCCACCCGGGAGCTTTCCGTGCCTTCCGGGGTTACGGGAAGGTCAGCTTGAAGCCGTTGATGTAGCCGGTGTCGACCGAGGCCTTGTCCTGGACGCGGAGCTTCCAGGCGCCGTTGGCGACCTCCGAGGAGGCGTTCACGGTGAAGGTCTGGACGATGTTGTCGGCGCTGCCGCCGGACCGGTTGCTCAGGCTGTAGACCGAGCCGTCGGGAGCGACCAGGTCGACGACGAGGTCACCGCGGTAGGTGTGGACGATGTCCACGCCGACGGCGAGGTTGGCCGGGGCGTTGCCGGTGATCCCGGTGACGTTGACCGTCGAGGTGACCGCGGCGCCGTTGTCCGGGACGGAGACGTCGGCGGTGTTCTCGAAGACCGTCCCGGTGGGCGGCGTCGTGGTGGTGCCGGACAGCGTCCAGATCGCGTGCGCGACAGCGTCGCTGTTGCGGTCGAGGGCGGTGTCGTTGATGTTCGACGTCGTGTCGCAGGACGAGTGGTAGCAGCGGTCGAAGGCCGTGGCCGTACCGCCCCACTTGGACACCTGGGCGCTGGTCTTGACCCGGCTCGCGCCCGTGAAGAGACCGCCGACGGGTATGCCGACGTTCTTGAACGAGGCGTGGTCCGAGCGGCCGTCGCCCTCGGTCTCGATCTCGGTGGGGACGCCGAGGCCCGCGAAGTAGTCCTTGAAGGTCTGCTCGATGACCGGGTCGTCGTCGTAGACGAAGTAGCCCGGGTTCGGCGAGCCGATCATGTCGAAGTTCAGGTAGCCGGAGACCTTCGCGCGCTCGGTCGTCGGCAGCTGGGCGACGTAGTACTTCGAGCCGACGAGGCCGAGCTCCTCCGCGCCCCACCAGCCGAAGCGCAGGTGCTTGGAGGGCTGGTAGCCGGCGCGGGCGACGGCGAGGGCGGTCTCCAGGACCGCCGCGGAGCCGGAGCCGTTGTCGTTGATGCCGGCGCCTGAGGTCACCGAGTCGAGGTGCGCGCCGGCCATCAGGACCTGGTTCGGGTCGCCGCCCGGCCAGTCGGCGATGAGGTTGTAGCCGGTGGCGCCGCTGGAGGTGAACTGCTGGATGGTGGTGGTGTATCCGGCCGCGTCCAGCTTGGCCTTCACGAAGTCGATGGACGCCTTGTAGCCGGTGCGGCCGTGGGCGCGGTTGCCGCCGTTGGCGGTGGCGATCGACTGGAGGTCCGTCAAGTGCTGCTTGACGTTGGCCAGCGGGATGTCGGGCGCGGCGGCGGCCGTCTGGGAGTCGGCGCCGGCGGTGCCGGTGAGACCGGCGAGTGCGAGGGCCGCGAGAGCGGCGACCGCGGTGACGCGTCTGGGCACGGAGAGAGTCATGTGGGGGCTCCGGATTCCGAACGGGGATGGGACGGAACGTGCGAGACGCCTCGGGCGTGGGTGCCACGAGGCGCTGGAGCTGTGCGAGTGCATGTGCTGTGTTCAGTTGTTCTGTCGTTCTGTTGTGCGTGCTGAATGTTCAGTGAGATTTTGACTCCGCGTCAAGAGCGGAAACCGGTCAGGTGCGTTCGCTCAGCGAACGCACTTCGGACGCAGGGGTGAAGCGGTGGCCTACGCTGCTGCCCGTGAGCGGAATAGACCTCGGAAACGGAATCGTCGGCGCCATCCTCGGAGTCGTCTTCGCGACCCTCTTCCAGCAGTGGACCCAGGAGCTGTGGTTCAAGGCCAGGCGCCGCTCCGCCGGGGTCGTCCGCAGCCTCACCTACCGGCAGGAGCCGGGCCGCGCCTGGACCGCGTTCTCGCTCGGCCCGCTGCACACCCCCGCCCTGATCGTCGAGGGCGACGGCGACCGGGCCATCGCCTCGGAATCCGTCCATGTCCAAGTCCTCGAAGGCGAAGTCGAGTTGCCGGAGGAGATGGCGGAGTGGCGCGCCGAGATCGAGGCCGAGGAGAACCGGGCCGCCGAAACCGGTGAGCGCCGGCCCGTCTGGAACGGGCCCCGGTACGCCGTCGAGTCCGTCGAGGTCTCCCGTACCGCCCTCGACGAGCAGTCCGAGGTCCACCTGCGGCTGCGCCCCACCGACTACTACACCTTCCTCGCCGCCCAGCAGCTCGACCGCCGCCTCCCCGACGGCACCACCCCGCGCGACCGCTACCTCGACCCGGACGCGCCGCTCGCCTCGCCCGCCTTCCTCCAGTGCAGCTTCGCCGTCAACGTCGCCGTGGTCACCGCCGACGACCTGCTCGTCGTCAGCCGTCGCAGCGACCGGGTCCGGATGGCCCCGGGCCTCTGGAACTCCTCGGTCAACGAGGGCCTCTCCCGCCACATCGACTCCGCCGGCCGCAACGCTCCGGAGCTGCACGCGGTCGCCCGCCGAGGCATGCGCGAGGAGCTGGCGATCGAGCCGCACGAGTACGGGCTCACGCTCCTCGCCTTCGTCCTCGACGTCAGCAAGCGCCACTGGAGCGCGCACTTCTACGCCCGGCTCACCGATCTCACCGGGGAGCAGCTGGAGGCCCGTATGGGCCGTGGTGTCGCGGACCGCTGGGAGCACGAGACGATCGAGTACGTCCCCTTCCGCACGGCCGACGTCACCCGCCACCTCCTCGCCCCGGACCGCCGTCACCGTTGGGCGCCGCTGGCCCCGTCCCTCTTCCACCTGGCCCTGGTCCACGTCCACGGCCGCGCGTCGGTGGAACGGACGGAGGCGCAGGTGCTGCGGAGGCTGTAGGGACGGAGCGCGCCGTCCGAATTCCGCCAGCGGGCTTCGCCGTGCCGCGTGACGCTGGCCCCATGAGCATCTACCTCGCACGCGCCATCTCGCCCGCCGCCCTCGCCCGGTTGCGCGTCACCGACGACGCCGGGCGGGCCTGTACGCCGTTCGTCGACGCCGAGGGCGGGAGTCCCCTCCGCTGCTGCCTGCGGCTCTCCGTCGCCGGCGAGCGGATCGCGCTCGTGTCGTACGCCCCGCTGCGGGGCTGGGCCGCCGAGACCGGGGCGGAGCCGGGGGCGTACGACGAGCAGGGGCCCGTCTTCGTCCATGCCGAGGAGTGCGGGGGCCCCGCGCCCTCGGAGGCGTACCCCTTCGAGCGGGCCGGGGCCCTGCGGACCGTCCGGCGATACGACGCGGGGGGCCGGATCGTCGGCGGGCGGCTCCTGGAGCTCCCGGAGGCCCCCGGGGAGGGCTTCGACCGGGCCTTCGCGGAGGCCTTCGCCGACCCGGCCGTCGCCCTCGTGCACGTGCGGGCGGTGGAGTACGGCTGCTTCCACTTCGAGGTGCGGAAGCCCTGACGGGGCGGGACGGTACGGGACGGCGTGGGACGGCACGCGCGTCCGGGGGCGACGTAGGGTCGGGCCGGGCCGTTGGTTTTCGGACATCAAGGAGCGTGCACGCCATGAGGATTGCCGTACTGGGAACGGGCGAGGTCGGCCGTCGACTCGCCACCAAGCTGGTCTCGCTCGGGCACGAGGTCACGATGGGTTCCCGCACCGCGGACAACGCCGAGGCCGTGAAGTGGGCCGAGGAACACGGCGGCGGGCACGGCACCTTCGCCGACGCCGCCCGCCTCGGCGAGCTGGTGGTGAACGCGACCGGCGGCCTCGTCTCCCTCGCCGTCCTGGAGGCCGCCGGCGCCGACAACCTGCGCGGCAAGGTCCTCGTCGACGTGTCCAACGCGCTCGACTTCTCGGGCGGCTTCCCGCCCGCGATCGTCACGCCCGACGGCGGCAGCCTCGCGGAGCAGCTCCAGAAGGCGTTCCCGGAGACCCGTGTCGTCAAGACGCTCAACACCATGACCAACACCGTGATGGTCGACCCCGGCCGGGTCCCGGGCCGGCACGACGTCTTCCTCAGCGGCGACGACGAGGACGCGAAGGCCGTGGTCGCCGACCTGCTCCGGTCCTTCGGCTGGCCCTCCGACCGGATCCTGGACCTCGGCGACCTGTCGAGCGCACGGGCCACCGAGCAGCTGATGCAGCTGTGGCTGCGCCTCTACGGGGTGCTCGGCACCGGCGACTTCAACTTCTCGGTCGTGACCGCCGGTTCCTGAACCAGCAGGTGGTCCAGCAGCCCCGCGGGCGTCGGATACGGCTCTTCCCGGGGCAGCAGCCGGCCGGCGGCGGTCAGGTCGCCGGCCCGGACGAGCGCGTGGACGTCGTGGGCGAGCGCGGTCACGTCGGTGACCGAGACCGTCCACTCGTCGGCGTACCGACGGGAGGCCTCGCCCGACAGGCCGAGCTGGAGCGAGCGGTACGGGAGCGGCCGCAGGCGCAGGTCACGCTCCGGGTCCCACTGGACGCGCGCCGGGGCCTGCCCCAACTGACGCTTCCAGGACGCCTGATCGGGGTGGAACCCGCGCACGTAGTGCGAGAGGCACGCGTGCCGCAGGGCCCACTCGAAGCCCTCGCGGGTGATCTCCACGGCGAGGACCGTCTCCTGGCCCTCCTTCGCGCCCCAGCCGCAGCGGTACATCATCCACAGGAACGACGGCTTGATCCACGTCATCCGGTCCCGTTTCCAGGCGGCCGGGAAGCGCCCGTCGCGGGCCGCGGGCAGGCCGATCCCGGGCGTGTACGCCTGGTAGACGGTGACGGTCTCCGGGGTGTGGACCGCCCGGATCCGGTACGTCGGTTCCTCCCCGGCTTCCCTGTCCGTCATGGCTGTCATCTCTGTCATGACAGGCAGGGTGCGTGAGTTTCCTCGGGGAGGGCCACCGGATATCGCGCCGCCGCACCCCTCAGACGCGCGCCGCCTCCTTCGCGTCGTACTCCTCGCGGGCCGCCGCGATCTCGTTCTGGTGCTGCTCGGTCCAGGTCACCAGGGAGCGGATCGTCGTGTGCAAGGTCCCGCCCAGGGGCGTGAGTTCGTACTCGACCCGGGGCGGGACCACCGGGTGGACGGTGCGCTTCACCAGGCCGTCGCGCTCCAGCTGACGCAGCGTCACGGTCAGCATCCGCTGACTGACGCCGTCGATCTCGCGCTTGAGCTCCGTGAAGCGCAGGACGCGGCGGTCGAGGAGGGCGATGACGAGGAGGGACCACTTGTCGGCGACGCGGTCGAGGATCTGGCGGACATCACAGTCCTCGCGGGTGTCCCACTGGAAGGGATCGGGGTCCCCGCCGGCTCCGTAGGTTCCCGCGCAGTGACTCGGTGACTTCGAAGTGCCTTCTTCCATGGGACCCGATGCTCCCGCAGGATTCAGGTGGTTACAAGAGGGAACCGACCCTCGGATCGGTAACCGGTCCGGTGACCTCACACCCCAACCCACCCTGCCCTGGAGACAGTTGTGTCCCTACGCGCCTGGAGTCTGCTCCTCGTCCTCTGCGGGACGATCTTCCTCGAAGGCATCGACGTCGCCATGCTCGCCGTCGCCGTCCCCACCGTCCGCGCCGACCTCGGCCTCACCACCGGCACCGCCGCCTGGGTCATGTCCGCGTACGTCCTCGGCTACGCCGGCTTCACCCTCCTCGGAGGCCGGGCCGCCGACCTGCTCGGACGGCGCCGGATGTTCCTCGGCTGGCTCACCGTCTTCCTGCTCTTCTCCGGCCTCGGCGGCCTCGCCGACGAGGGCTGGACCCTGATCCTGGCCCGCTTCATGACCGGTGTCGCCGCCGCCTTCATGACCCCGGCCGCCCTGTCGATCATCACCACCTCGTACGAGGAGGGGCCGCAGCGCAACCAGGCGCTCCTCGTCTTCGCCGGCACCGCCGCCGGCGGGTTCTCGCTCGGGCTCGTCATCGGCGGGCTGCTCACCCAGCTCGGCTGGCGCTGGGTCTTCTTCGCCCCCGTCCTGCTCGCCGCCGCGATCCTGGTCGCCGCGGTCAGGCTGATCCCGAAGGAGCCTCGCCCGGCCCGGGCGAAGGGCGGCTTCGACCTGGGCGGCGCGCTCGCCGCCGCCGGGACCATGCTGCTCCTCGCGTACGGGATCGTCCGCCTGGAGCACGGCTTCGACGGCTGGACGGTCACGGCCGCCGCGCTCGCCGCCGGACTCGTCCTCGCCGGGGTCTTCGTCGCCGTCGAGCGCCGGGCCGCCACCCCGCTGGTCCGGCTCGGCATCCTCCGTAAGGCCTCGCTCGTCCGCGCCGACCTGGGCGCCCTGCTCTTCGTGGGCTCCTTCTTCGGCTTCCAGTTCGTGGCTACGCTCTACCTCCAGGAACTGCGCGGCTGGTCGTCGCTCCAGACGGCGCTCGCCCTGCTGGTCATGGGCGTCGACGCGGTCCTCGCGCCGACGCTGACCCCGCGGCTCGTGGCACGCTTCGGCAACGCCCGGGTGATCCTCGGCGGCTTCGTCCTCGCCGTCGTCTCGTACGCGCTGTTCCTGCCGGTCGGCCCGGACTGGTCGTACGCGGCGATGTTCCCGACCCTGCTGCTGACCGGCCTCGCCTTCGCCCTCGCCTACGGACCGCTCACCATCGCCGGCACGGAGGGGATCGCGGAGGAGGAGCAGGGGCTCGCGAGCGGCCTGCTCACGACGGCGACCCAGTTCGGCTCGGCGGTCGGGATCGCGGCGGTGACCGCGGTGTACGGGATCGCCGGCGGCGGCCTCGGCGGCTTCCGGGCGGCGCTCGTCGTCCCGCTGGTGATGGTGGCGCTGGGGGCCGTGGTCACGGCGACGGGGGTGCGGGGGCAGCGGCCGGCGGACGCCGGGGAGGCCCCGGGCGGCACCTCCGAGGTCCCGAGTGGCGTCCCTGAGTCCCCGGGCGGCGTCCCCGAGTCCTCGGGTGGCGTCCCCGAGTCCTCGGGTGGCGTCCAAGGGGCTGCGACCAAGGTCACGGTCTGAACGCCCCGGTCCACCCCTAATGTGGGGGGATGAACGATTCGCCCGGCTGCCCGCTGACCGATGTCGCGACCACGTACATGCCCCGGCTCTCGGAGGTCACCTCCGAGCCGGGGCTCGCGGCCGCCGTCGACCAGCACGCCGCCGCGGTGCGCGACGCGCTCGTCCCGGCCCAGCGGGGCTCGCGGGGCCGGACCGTCCGGCGGGAGGAGCTCGCCGACTACGTCCTCGGGTTCACCGACTGGCTCTCCGAGGTCGACTGGACCGAGCCGGCCGGCCACGACTTCGCGACCCTGCGGCTGACGGCCGTCTGCTGGCTGATCCGGGAGCACGACCTCCTGGACGGGTGACGCGTCAGCGTCCCGGGCGGACCGTCGGCGTGGGGGTCGACTGTGCGGTGGCCGACTGTGCGGTGGCCGACTGTGCCGCCGCCTCGACCGAGGCGACCGCCTCCGCCGCCGCCGCTTCCATCGCCGCCCGGCTGCGGCGGGCCGTGCGCAGGGCGTCCCAGGTGAGGAGCGTCAGCGCCAGCCACACGAGCGAGAAGCCGGCCCAGCGCTCCGGGGGCATCGCCTCGTGGAAGTACAGGACGCCGAGCAGGAACTGGAAGGTCGGCGACAGGTACTGGAGCAGTCCGAGCGTCGACAGCGGTACGCGGATGGCGGCCGCGCCGAAGCAGACCAGCGGCACCGCCGTGACGAGGCCGGTGGAGACGAGCAGGGCCGTATGCCCCGCGCCCCCGGTGCCGAAGGCCAGGGTGCCCTGGGTGCCGAGCCAGATCAGGTAGCCGAGGGCCGGCAGGAACAGGACGGCCGTCTCGGCGGCGAGCGACTCCAGGCCCCCGAGGTTGAGCTTCTTCTTCACCAGGCCGTAGATCGCGAAGGAGGAGGCGAGGGTGAGCGAGACCCACGGCAGCTCCCCGTACCCGATCGCGAGGACGAGGACGGCCGCGAAGCTCACGCCGACCGCAGCCCACTGGGCCGGGCGCAGCCGCTCCTTGAGGACGACGACGCCGAGCGCGATGATGACGAGCGGGTTGATGAAGTAGCCGAGCGAGGCCTCCACGACACGGTCGTTGTTGACCGACCAGATGTAGAGGCCCCAGTTCACGCTGATGAGGGCGGCGGCGACGGTGATCAGGGCGAGCTTGCGCGGGCTGCGGACGAGCTCCCGTATCCAGCCCCAGCGGCGGAGCGCGAGCAGCGCGAGGCCGACGAAGGCGAGGGACCAGACCATGCGGTGGGCGAGGATCTCGACGGCTCCGGCGGGCTTGAGGAGTGGCCAGAAGAGCGGGACCAGCCCCCATATGGCGTAGGCGCCGAACCCGTAGAGCAGTCCTGCTCGTCCTTCGTTCTCGGTCTTCGTCTCCACCGGACCTCCCGCCCGCCCTGCGCCACGCTGTCCTGTCGAAGGTAGCGCCGCGCGAGGCGGGTTGTCATGCCCGTATCGCCATACGGTCATGACAATCAGGGAGGCGGGTCAGGAGGCGTCGAGCGCTTCCTTGATCGTCACCGCGATCGGGGTGGTGGGGCGGCCGATCAGCCGGGCCAGGTCGCCGGTCTGCCGGGCGAGCGCGCCGCGCTCGACGGCCCGGTCGACGTCGACCAGGATCTCGGCGAAGAACGGCGGGACCCCGGCGCCGGTGAGGATCGCGAGGTGGGCCTCGGCGGGGACGCTGGTGTACGCGATCTCCCGGCCCGACAGGGCGGCGACCTCGGCCGCGTACTCGGCGAGGGACCAGGCGGTGTCGCCGCTCAGCTCGTACGCCGTGTTCAGGTGCTCCTCGGCCGGGCCGGTCAGGACGGCGGCCGCGGCGGCGGCGTAGTCGGCGCGGGTGGCGGAGGCGATCCGGCCCTCGCCGGCGTTGGAGACGACGGCGCCGTGGGCCAGGACGGGGGCGAGGTTCGCGGTGTAGTTCTCGGTGTACCAGCCGTTGCGGAGGAAGGTGTACGGCAGCCCCGAGGCGAGGATCAGTACTTCGGTCTCCTTGTGCTCGGCGGCGAGGTCGAAGTCCGCCTCCGGGCCGCCGAGGACGCCGGTGTACGCGAGCTGGGCGACGCCCGCCGCCTTGGCCGCGTCGATCACCGCGGCGTGCTGTGCGACGCGCTGCCCGACCTCGCTGCCCGAGATGAGGAGCACGCGGTCACCGGCCCCGAAGGCCTCCGCCAGGGTCTCCGGCCGGCTGTAGTCGGCGATGCGCAGCTCGACGCCGCGCTCCGCGAGGTCGGCGGCCTTCTCCTTGTTCCGGACGACGGCGGCGACGGACTCCGCGGGGACGGTGGCGAGGAGGGCGTCGATGACGAGACGGCCGAGCTGTCCGGTGGCTCCGGTGACGACGATGCTCATGATTGCTTCCTTTTCCCGTGGGGTGCGGTGGGCGATGCACTCACCGTACGGCGGGCGCTTTCCTTTCGTAAGTACCCACTTTGAAGTAAGGTACTGGTATGGGAGTAAGTGAGGAACCGAAGAGCCTGCTGGCGGACGTCGACGGCGCCATGTGCCCGGCGCGCCTCGTCCTGGAGCACGTCACCAGCCGCTGGGGCGTCCTCATCCTGATCGCGCTGCGCGAGCGCTCGTACCGCTTCAGCGAGCTGCGCCGGCGGGTCGGCGGCGTCAGCGAGAAGATGCTCACCCAGACGCTCCAGACCCTGGAGCGCGACGGCTTCGTCCACCGCGACGCCAAGCCCGTCATCCCGCCCCGCGTCGACTACAGCCTCACCGTCATGGGCGAGGAGGCCGCCCGCCAGGTCGCGGAGCTCGCCCGCTGGACCGACCAGCGGGTCGCGGAGGTCGAGGAGGCCCGGGCGCGGTACGACGAGGCGCGTCGCGAGCGTGCCACGGATCCGTCCCAATGATGTTGTAAGCAGGGCGAGTTGTCGGTGCCGAGTCGTACGATCTGCTCACTGTTCGGGGGAAACCGTGAGGGACCGTGGGGGAACTGTGGCGTACGGGGACCAAAGGCTGCTGCGCGCGTGCTGCGCGGTGCTGGTGAGCGGGCTGATCGCGACCGGCTGCAGTAGCGGCGACGGGGAGAGACCCGACGGCAAGGGGAGTACGGGCACGGCACAGGGACCCACCAAGGCGCCGACCACCGCCCCGGCTCCCACCCCGACCGCCCTCGACTTCACCCCGGACCCGAAGCGCGCGCCGAAGACCGAGGCCGAGGCCCGGCGCCTCGCCCTCGCCGTCGTCGCCGGGCCCGACGCCTGGGCCCCGGGTTACGTCAAGCGCACCCCGTACCTCAGCGACCCGGACTACTGGCCCGTCCTCGGTGCCAACTGCTCCTGGGAGACCGGCAGTCGGCCGGCGGACGTCCTCGCCAGCGTCACCGCCTACAGCGAGATCCCCGCCACCGGCGGCAAGGGCGTTCTGCGGGTCGCCGCCACCGTCACCGTGCACCGCACCGAGTCCGACGCCGACTGGGAGATGGCGTCGACCCTCGAAGAGGCGCTGAACTGCCCCGACCAGAAACTGCGCGAAGGCGAGCGCGTCACCGGACTCATGTCGCTCGGCAACCCCTTCGGCGTCGGCGGCAACGCCACCGCCCACGACGCCCTCCGCGAGGGCGGCTCCTACCTCGACGACGCCGTGAAGGGGACGCAGTTCTACAGCTGGTACCAGTCCCGGCTCGGCCAGGTCACCGTCGCCACCGTCGTCAAGGGCGCCCCCGGCTACCAGGAGATGGGCGACGCCACGACCGTCGGCACGGCCCAGGCACAGGTCCAGGCCCTCGTCACCATGCTCCAACGCGCCGAGGACGAGCTGGAGGTCCAGTCATGAGCCCCACGACCCCCGAGTCCCAGCCCGAGCGGCAGCCCACGCCCCGGCCTGAGCCGCAGGGCCGGCCCGAGCCCGGAGCCCTTCAACCCCTCCTGCCCTCCGACCCGTCCTCGATCGCCGCCTACCGGCTCCTGGGCCGTCTCGGCGCGGGCGGCATGGGCGTCGTCTATCTGGGCCGTACGGCGACCGGCGAACTCGCCGCCGTCAAGGTCACCCACGCCGACCAGGCCGACCAGCCCGACTTCCGGGCCCGCTTCCGCCGCGAGGTCGAGGCCGCCCGCCGGGTCTCCAGCCCCTGGGCCGTCCCCGTCACCGGCGCCGACCCGGACGCCCCCGAACCGTGGATGGCCACCGCCTTCGTCGCCGGCCCCTCGCTCGGCGAGGCCGTCACCGCGCACGGCGCGCTGCCCGAGCGGAGCGTCCGCCTCCTCGGCTGGTCCGTCGCCCGCGCCCTCGCCGCCGTGCACGCGGCCGGACTCGTCCACCGGGACGTCAAGCCCGGCAACGTCCTCCTCGCCGTCGACGGCCCCCGCCTCATCGACTTCGGCATCGCCCGTGCCACCGGGGAGACCGCCCTCACCGCGACCGACATGGTCGTCGGCACCCCCGGTTTCCTCGCCCCCGAGCAGGCCGAGGCCCGCACGGACGCGATTGGCCCGCCCGCCGACGTCTTCGCCCTCGGCTGCCTCCTCGCGTACGCGGCGACCGGACGGCCGCCCTTCGGCACCGGCGCCGTCGACGCCCTGATGTACCGGACCGTCCACGACGAACCCGACCTCGCCGGCGTACCCGAAGGGCTGCTCGACCTCGTCCGGGCCTGCCTCGCCAAGGACCCCGCCGGGCGGCCCACCGCCGCCGAGATCGGCGTCCGGCTCGTCGAGGACAGCCCCGGCGACGGCGCCGAGTGGCTGCCCGCCCCCGTCGTCCGGACCATCGCCGAACGCTCCGCCCGGATGCTCGCCCTCCCCGAGATCGACGTCACCGAGGCCGGCGACACCACCGGGCCGGCAGCCCCCGAGAAGAGCAGGCGGGGCTTCCTTCTGCTCGCCTCGGGCGCCGCCGTGCTGGCCGTCGGCGGCGGCGCGGCGGCCGTCTGGGCGGGACTTGGGGACGACGACGGGGCGGACGGCAAGGGCGGCGGCAAGAAGCCCGCGCCGCCCCGCACCAGCTGGACCATCGGCGTCCTCGCCGACCTGTCCGGGCCCGCCAAGGACATCGGCCGCGCCCAGGAGCAGGGCGCGCGCCTGGCGGTCGAGCAGTTCAACGCCCGCAAGGACAAGCCCTTCACGCTCGACCTCAAGGTCGTCGACGACCGGGGCGACTCCTCCCGCGCCTTGCAGACCGCCAAGACCCTCACCACCGACCCCGGGGTCCTCGCCGTCCTAGGCCCCACCACCGACGCCGTCGGTCAGGCCGTCATGCCCGCCTTCGAGGAGGCCGGCATCCCGCTGATCACGGTCTCGGCCGGATACAACCTGCTCACCCTGCGGGCGGGCAGCGCGCGGAACGAGACGTTCCTGCGCGCCATCCCGAACCACATCAGCGCGGGCACCCACCTCTCCTTCGCCGTCACGCTGCTGCCCGACATCCGCCGCCCCGGAGTCCTGGAGGACCGGACAGAGGACCACTACAGCTGGCAGGCCACCGGCGGCGCGCGCTTCGGCTTCGGACAGGCCGGCATCGCCCCGCACTTCCGGGTCGTCCCCGCCCACGCCGACGCCGGCGCGTACCGCCGCGTGCTCGGCGAGATGATCGACGCCGGCATCGACGCGTACGTCCACTGCGGAGTCACCGAGACCGCCGTCCACGCCGCCCGCGCCCTCACCGAACTGGGCTTCACCGGACCGAGGTTCACCGGCCAGGCAGTCTTCGGCCGGGAATTCCTGCAGAAGGCCGGGGCCGCCGCCGAGGGCTGGTTCGTGTGCGCGCCCGTCGCCGACCCCGCGACCCAGAAGACGGCCGCCGCCTTCACCGCCGCCCATCGCAAGCGGTACGGGGCGGCCCCCGCGTACTACGCGGGCGAGTCGTACGACGTCGTCACCATGACGATCAAGCAGCTGACGGCCCAGGCGAAGGCCGGCGGCAGGCCCGCGCGCAAGGGCCTGTGGGCCGCGCTGCGCAAGCAGAAGTACACCGGCGTGATGGGCGGCTACCACTTCAACGAGTTCGGCGACCTGGGGCTGGGCGGCACCTTCGTCTTCGCGGTGCAGAACGGCGCGTACAAGCCGATCGGTTCCGCGCCCCTGCTGCCGAACAAGCCCGCGAAGAACGACAAGAAGGCCTGACCCGTGCAGCCGCTCCGCAAGGCCGATCCGTCGGCGCTCGCCGGCTACCGGCTCCTCGGGCGGCTCGGCGCCGGCGGCATGGGCGTGGTCTACCTCGCCCGTTCCGCCGGCGGGTCGCTCGCCGCGCTCAAGCTGATCAGGGCCGAGCACGCGGCCGACCCCGGCTTCCGGGAACGGTTCCGCCGCGAGGCCCGCGCCGCCGAGCGCATCACCGGCCGCTGGGTCGTCCGCGTCCTCGGCGCCGACCCGGAGGCCCGTGAACCCTGGCTGGCCACCGAGTACGTCCCCGGCCCCTCGCTCGCCGAGGCCGTCGGCCTGCACGGCGCCCTTCCCGAACCGACCGTACGGGCCCTCGGCGCCCGCCTCGCCGCCGCGCTCGCCGACATGCACGAGGCGGGACTCGTCCACCGGGACGTCAAGCCCGGCAACGTCCTCCTCGCCCTCGACGGGCCGCGCCTCATCGACTTCGGCATCGCCCGCTCCGCCGGGGCGACTGCGCTGACCGCCACGGACGCGATGATCGGCACCCCCGGTTTCCTCGCCCCCGAACAGGCCCGGGTCGCGGGCGCCGGTGAGGTCGGCCCGCCGAGCGACGTCTTCTCGCTCGGCTGCGTCCTCGCGTACGCCCTGACGGGGGAGCGCCCCTTCGGTACGGGCGCGGTGGCGGCCGTCGTCTACCGCACGGTCCACGAGGAGCCCGACCTGGCGGACGTGCCCGACACGCTGCTTCCGCTGGTCACGGCCTGTCTGGCGAAGGACCCGGCGGACCGGCCCACGGCGGCCGAGGTGCGGGCGGCACTGGGCGACGCCGACGGCCCCGCGGGCGACTGGCTCCCACCCGGCCTGCCCGCCCTGATCGCCCAGCGCTCCACCCGCGTCCTCGACCTGCCCGTCGCCGACCCGACCGTGTTCACCCAGGAGGAAAGGCCCGCGGGGGTCTCGCGGCGCCGCATCCTCATGGCCGGATCCGCCGCCGCCGTCGCGGGCGCCGGCGGCCTCACCGCCTGGCTGCTGACCCGCACACCGGGCGGGACGGGCACGGGAACCGGGGGCACCGGCACCCCGCTCGCCACGTACACGATCGGCGTCCTCACCGACCTGAGCGGCCCCACCAAGGCGGACGGGCGGGGGCAGGAGCGCGGCATCCGGCTGGCCGTGGAGGAGTTCAACGCCCGCGCGGACCGGCCCTTCGACGTGCGGCTCCGCGTCGAGGACGACGGGGGGAAGCCGGAGCGGGCCAAGGCCGCCGCCCTCAGCCTGCTCAAGGACCCCGAACTGGTGGGGGTGCTGGGGCCGACGACGGCACCGACCGCATTGGCCGCGGGGAACGAACTCGCCACCCGGCGCATGGGGTTGGCGAGCGTCATCGCCGACGTTCCGGCCACCCAGATCGGCGGCCAGGACACCAAGCAGACCTACTTCCAGCCGCGGTCCCTCCACGACATGATGACCATTCCCTTCGGTCGCTACCTCACCGCTCACGGTGCTGTCCGGACCGCCGTCGTGGAGGACCGGGCCGCCGGCCGGTACAGCTGGTACGCCGTCAAGAGCATGAACGAGTACCCGCCGTCGGGGGACAAGGGCGGGGTGGTGACCTCGCATCCCGTCGAGGCCGACAGTGAGGACTTCGGCCCCGCCGTACGGGCCGCCCTCGCGACCGACCCGCAGGGCGTGATGTTCGCGGGGATGTCGCCGCGCCGGGCCGCGCTGTGCGCCAGGGCCCTGCGCGACCAGGGCTACCGGGGGCCCTGCGGCAGCGTCGAGTACGTGCTTCAGCCGGAGTTCCTCACCGTCGCCGGCCCGGCCGCCGAAGGTTGGTACTTCGGCACGGGCTACGTCGACCCCGACTTGCTGCCGGAGGCGCGGAAGTTCACGGCCGCGTACCGGAAACGCTGGGGCCTGTCCGGCACGACCCCGGTCGAACGGTTCGCGACGGAGATGTACGACGCCACCAACTGGGCGCTCCAGGCACTGCGCACGGCGGCCGCGAACCATGCGGAGTCGGTGGCGTCGGGCGTCATCAACGGGCTGCTGCAGACTCCGTACGAAGGGATCGTCAAGACGTACCTGGCCCGTTCGGCCAGGAGCAGGACCACGGCCCTCTTGGGCCTCTACCTCTGGCAGGTGAAGGGCGGAGTGCCGCGGTTCCTCGGGAAGTTCGACGAGGCGGCGGCGAGGGGCACGTGAAAGGGGCCCGGCCGTTCGCACGGCCGGGCCCCTGACGTCGTGCGGGCGTACTACCCCGCCACCGTCCACGTGTCGTTCCCCGTGAGGAGCTGGCCCAGGTCGCCCTTGCCGTGCTGCTCAAGGGCTGTGTCCAGCTGCTCCGCCATCAGCGTGTCGTAGACCGGTCGCTCCACCGACCGGAACACCCCGATGGGCGTCTGGTGGAGGGTGTCCGGGTCCGCGAGCCGCGAGAGCGCGAAGGCGGTCGTGGGGGTGGCCGCGTGGGCGTCGTGGACGAGGATCCGGGACTCGTTCTCCGGGGTGACCGTGACGACCTGGAGGTCGCCGGTGGCCGGGTCGCGGACGACGCCCTTGTCGAGCTCGGCGCCGAAGCGGATCGGCTGTCCGTGCTGCAGGCGGATGACCGCCTCCTGGGCCTGGTCCTTGTCCTTGAGGACCTCGAAGGCGCCGTCGTTGAAGATGTTGCAGTTCTGGTAGATCTCGACCAGCGCCGTGCCGTTGTGGTCGGCGGCCTGGCGCAGCACCTCGGTGAGGTGCTTGCGGTCGGAGTCGACCGTACGGGCCACGAAGGTGGCCTCCGCGCCGAGCGCCAGCGACACCGGGTTGAAGGGTGCGTCGAGCGAGCCCATCGGGGTCGACTTGGTGATCTTGCCGACCTCGGAGGTCGGCGAGTACTGGCCCTTGGTCAGTCCGTAGATCCGGTTGTTGAAGAGCAGGATCTTCAGGTTGACGTTGCGGCGGAGCGCGTGGATCAGGTGGTTGCCGCCGATGGAGAGCGCGTCGCCGTCGCCCGTGACGACCCAGACGGAGAGGTCGCGGCGGGAGGTGGAGAGGCCGGTGGCGATCGCCGGGGCGCGGCCGTGGATGGAGTGCATCCCGTACGTGTTCATGTAGTACGGGAAGCGGGAGGAGCAGCCGATGCCGGAGACGAAGACGATGTTCTCCTTCGCCAGGCCGAGTTCGGGCATGAAGCCCTGGACGGCGGCGAGGACGGCGTAGTCACCGCAGCCGGGGCACCAGCGGACTTCCTGGTCGGACTTGAAGTCCTTCATCGACTGGACGGCCTCGGCCTTGGGCACGAGGTTGAGCAGCGGCTCACTCATCGATGGCCTCCTTGAGAGCGGCGGCGAGCTGCTCGGCCTTGAACGGCATGCCGTTGACCTGGGTGTGGCTGCGGGCGTCGACGAGGTACTTCGCCCGGACGAGGGTGGCGAGCTGGCCGAGGTTCATCTCGGGGACGACGACCTTCTCGTACCGCTTCAGCACCTCCCCGAGGTTCTTCGGGAAGGGGTTGAGGTGGCGCAGGTGGGCCTGGGCGATGGGCTTGCCCGCGACCCGGAGGCGGCGGACGGCGGCCGTGATCGGCCCGTAGGTGGAGCCCCAGCCGAGGACCAGGGTGCTCGCGCCGTCCGGGTCGTCGACCTCGATGTCCGGGACGTCGATGCCGTCGATCTTGGCCTGGCGGGTGCGGACCATGAACTCGTGGTTGGCGGGGTCGTACGAGATGTTGCCGGTGCCGTCCTGCTTCTCGATGCCGCCGATGCGGTGTTCGAGGCCGGGGGTGCCGGGCACGGCCCAGGGGCGGGCCAGGGTCTCGGGGTCGCGCTTGTACGGCCAGAACACCTCGGTGCCGTCGGCCAGCTCGTGGTTGGGTCCGGTGGCGAACTGCGTCCGCAGGTCGGGGAGTTCCCCGACGTCCGGGACGCGCCAGGGCTCGGAGCCGTTGGCGAGGTAGCCGTCGGAGAGCAGGAAGACGGGGGTGCGGTACGTGAGGGCGATCCGCGCCGCCTCGATCGCCGCGTCGAAGCAGTCGGCGGGCGTCTTCGGGGCCACCACCGGCACCGGGGCCTCGCCGTTGCGGCCGTACATGGCCTGGAGGAGGTCGGCCTGCTCGGTCTTGGTGGGCAGACCGGTGGACGGGCCGCCGCGCTGGATGTCGACGATGAGCAGCGGCAGTTCCAGGGAGACCGCGAGGCCGATCGCCTCCGACTTGAGCGCCACACCGGGGCCGGACGTCGTCGTCACGCCGAGCGAGCCGCCGAAGGCCGCGCCGAGCGCGGCGCCGATGCCGGCGATCTCGTCCTCGGCCTGGAAGGTGCGCACGCCGAAGTTCTTGTGCTTGGACAGCTCGTGGAGGATGTCCGAGGCCGGGGTGATGGGGTACGAGCCCAGGTAGAGCGGCAGGTCCGCCTGGCGGGAGGCGGCGACCAGCCCGTACGAGAGGGCCAGGTTCCCGGAGATGTTCCGGTACGTGCCGGTGGGGAAGGCCCGGGTCGCCGGGGCGACCTCGTAGGAGACGGCGAAGTCCTCGGTGGTCTCGCCGAAGTTCCAGCCGGCCCGGAAGGCGGCCACGTTGGCCTCGGCGATCTGCGGCTTCTTCGCGAACTTCTGGCGCAGGAAGGTCTCGGTGCCCTCGGTCGGCCGGTGGTACATCCAGGAGAGCAGCCCGAGCGCGAACATGTTCTTGCTCCGCTCGGCCTCCTTCCGGGGCAGGCCGAAGTCCTTGAGGGCCTCGAGGGTCAGCGTGGTCAGCGGCACCGGGTGGACCCGGTAGCCGTCCAGCGACCCGTCCTCCAGGGGCGAGACCGCGTAGCCGACCTTGGCCATGGCGCGCTTCGCGAACTCGTCGGTGTTGACGATGATCTCGCCACCGCGCGGTACGTCCCCGATGTTGGCCTTGAGCGCGGCCGGGTTCATCGCGACCAGCACGTTCGGGGCGTCGCCCGGGGTCAGGATGTCGTGGTCGGCGAAGTGCAGCTGGAAGGACGAGACGCCCGGCAGCGTTCCGGCGGGTGCGCGGATCTCGGCCGGGAAGTTCGGCAGCGTGGAGAGGTCGTTCCCGAAGGACGCCGTCTCCGAGGTGAAGCGGTCACCCGTGAGCTGCATGCCGTCACCGGAGTCGCCCGCGAAGCGGATGATCACCCGGTCGAGCCGGCGTACTTCCTTCTCGGTGCCCTGGTGGGCCGCCGGGGCGCTGCGCTGCTCCCCGAGCAGGGCCTCACCGGCCTCGCTACTGACCTGGCTGGTCACTGAACTGGACCTCCCTCGTGGCAAGGGGACTCTCCGCCGGAGGCGGGAGAAAGCTCGGGAGACGGCCGGCCGATCACCGGTCGTCCCGTGGCCCACCCTACGACGGTAAGGGGGGCCCTCCCGGGACTTCTCACATACCGGACCTCTTTTTGAGACGCCCTCTTGCCCTGAATTGTCACGTTCTGTCGCCACCCGGATTGTTCCGGAAGGTCGTCTTGCGCCTCATTCTTTGGATCTAGGACTCCCCGGCCGCCGGATGTCCGGAGGCCGGCCCGGTGTCGCCCTCGTGTCGCTCCGGGTGTGCTCGGGAAGGACTCGCGCCCACTGGATTCTGACAGGGTGTCAGATTTTCAGGACTTCAGATACGTCAACACCGCCAGGACCCGACGGTGGTCGCCGTCGCTCGGGGAGAGCCCCAGTTTCAGGAAGATATTGCTGATGTGCTTCTCCACCGCGCCGTCGCTCACCACCAGCTGCCGTGCGATGGCCGAGTTCGTCCGCCCCTCCGCCATCAGACCGAGGACCTCCCGCTCACGCGGGGTCAGGTTCGCGAGCACGTCCTGCTGACGGCTCCGGCCGAGCAGCTGCTGGACGACCTCGGGATCCAGGGCCGTACCGCCCCCGGCGACCCGGACGACCGCGTCGACGAACTCGCGGACCTCCGCGACCCGGTCCTTCAGCAGATAGCCCACGCCCCGGCTCGAACCGGCCAGCAGTTCGGTGGCGTACTGCTCCTCCACGTACTGCGACAGGACCAGGACACCGAGACCCGGGTACTCCTTGCGCAGCCGCACCGCGGCCCGTACGCCCTCGTCCGTGTGGGTCGGCGGCATCCGTACGTCCGCGACCACCACGTCCGGCAGCGCACCCTCGGCGGCGAGCCCGGCCACCAGCTCGACCAGGGCCTCGCCGTCGCCGACCCCGGCGACGACGTCGTGCCCCCGGTCGGTCAGCAGTCGGGTCAGACCCTCACGGAGCAACACCGAATCCTCGGCGATGACCACCCGCACCCGGTCCGCAACCTCTCGTACGACCACGTTCCGCAGCCCCCATGTCCTCATGTCCTGAGCTCGAATGCGACGCGCACAGCATCGCAGCAAGGAGGACGCGGAAGGAGGGGTACGGGTTCAGAGAGGGGCAAGGCTCGGGTCCGGGCACGGTCGGCGCCCCGGCGGCTTAGGGGACACCCCTGGGGGGTGGCGGGCTCGCGGGGGCGTGGCTGAGTGTGGCCGTGGGGTGGCTGGGTGTGTGGCCGGGCGTGGCCGTGGGGTGGGTGTGTGGCCGGGGTGGCCGAGGTGGCTGTGGGGCGACCGGGCGTGGCCGTGGGGTGGCCGGGCGTGGCCGTGGGGTGGCCGGGCGTGGCCACGCCCGCCCGCCCGGCCCCGTCCCGCCCCGTCCAGGGCTACGCCCGCCAGGGCAGCTCCGCCGTGATCGTCGTCGGGCCGCCGGCGGGGGAGTCGACCGCCAGTACGCCGTCGACCGCGCCGACCCGCTCCACGAGCCCCGCCAGGCTGTGGCCCGCCGCCGCCTCCGCGCCGCCCACCCCGTCGTCCCGCACCTGGAGCATCAGCCGGTCGCCCGCCCGCCACACGTCGACCCAGGCGCGCCGCGCCCGCGCGTGCCGGGAGACGTTCTGGAGCAGCTCCGAGACCGTGAAGTACGCGATGCCCTCGATCGACGCGACCGGCCGGGCCGGCAGGTCCACGTCCACCGACACCGGGACCGCGCACCGGGAGGCCACCGACGACAGCGCCGCGTCCAGGCCCCGGTCGGTCAGGACGGCCGGGTGGATGCCGCGGGCCAGGTCCCGCAGTTCCTGCAGGGCGACCTTCACCTCGCCGTGGGCCTCGTCGACCATCGCCGCCGCCGCCTTCGGGTCCTCCGCCAGCTTCTCCTTCGCGAGCCCCAGGTCCATGGCGAGCGAGGCGAGCCGGGCCTGCGGACCGTCGTGCAGGTCGCGCTCGATGCGCCGCAGGTCGGCCGCGGCCGTGTCGACGACCACACCCCGGTCGGACTCCAGCTCCGTCACCCGGGACGCGAGCCGCGACGGACCGAGCAGTCCGGAGACGAGCAGCCGGTCGACGGCGACGATCCCCCGCAGCACCCACGGCCCGACCAGCACGAACAGCAGCCCGATCAGGCTGGTCACCGCGATCTCGAAGGAGTTGTCGAGGTACATCTGGTGGGTGGCGTCCCCGTACAGCTGGATGCCGTCCTGCCCCACCCACGTGGGGAAGACCCACTGCCACAGCGGGTACGTGAAGAGGCTCCAGCCCCAGGCCCAGAGTGCCACCGTCACGGAGAAGCCGAAGACCGCCCAGGGCATGTGCAGGACCGCGTACAGCAGGTGGCGCCACGACGCCCCGCTCTTCAGCATGGCCCCCATCCAGGAGAACGCCCCGCCGGTCTTGCCGCGCACCGGCTCCGGCGCCTTCACGTCGAGGTCGAGCAGCGCCCGCGCCCGCGCCCGCTCGACCGCGCCGAAGCCCCGGCACATCGCGAGCGCCCCGGCGAGGATCGGCACCCCGAGGAAGGTGATGAGCAGCCCGGCGCCGGTCGCGACGAAGGCGACGGAGAGCGCGAACCAGCAGACGCCGAGCGGGAGCCCGATCAGTACGTAGCCGAGGGCGCGCCAGGTGCGGGCCTCGAACGGCGCGCGGATCGCGGCGGGGAGTCGGGGGGAGGCCATCACGGTCGTCCTTCTCTGCTCAGGGGGTGGGGGAGTGACGTGTTCCAGGTTTCCGTCTCGCCGCGCCCCGGACCATGAGGGGAGTGGGCGTCTCCGGCGGGGGGTTTTCCCTACCTGCGGGCCGGGACGGCCCGGGCGACCGGCTCAGGCGACCGACCGACCGACCGGCCGACCGCATCAGGCTCAGGCTCAGGCGAGCGGCCGACTCAGGATCGGGCTCAGGCGACCGACCGACCGCATCAGGCTCGGGCTCAGGCGACTGGCCGGGAGCGCCACGGCAGCTCCGCCGTGACCGTCGTCGGACCGCCCTCCGGGGAGTCGACGACGAGGAGCCCGTCCACCGCCCCCAGCCGCTCCGTCAGCCCGGCGAGCCCCGTCCCGCCGTCGAGCCGCGCCCCGCCGGCCCCGTCGTCGTGCACCTGGAGCATCAGCCGGTCCTCCGACCGCCACACCTCCACGGACGCGGACCGCGCCCGTGCGTGCTTGGAGACGTTCTGGAGCAGCTCCGAGACCGTGAAGTACGCGATGCCCTCGATCGCCTCGGCCGGCCGCTCCGCCAGGTCCACCGACACCTTCACCGGCACGGTGCAGCGCGCGGAGACCGAGGAGAGCGCGGCGCTGAGCCCCCGGTCCGTGAGGACGGCCGGGTGGATGCCCCGGGCCAGGTCCCGCAGCTCCTGGAGCGCGAGCTTCACCTCGCCGTGGGCCTCGTCGACCATCGCCGCCGCGCCCTCCGGGTCCTCCAGGAGCTTCTCCTTCGCCAGGCCGAGCCCCATCGCGAGGGCGACGAGCCGGGCCTGCGCCCCGTCGTGCAGATCGCGCTCGATGCGCCGCAGGTCGGCCGCGGCCGTGTCGACGACCACGCCCCGGTCCGATTCCAGCTCGGCGATCCGCCGCTCCAGCTCGTCGGAGGGCGAGAGCAGCCCCCGGACCATGCCCCGGTCGGCGTTGGACAGACCGCGGGCGATGAAGGGGAGGACGGGCCAGAGGACGAGGAGCGAGACCAGCGTGACGGTGAACGTCACGATCCCCCAGGGCAGCCGGATCAGCCCGTACAACTGGGTCCGCCAGGCCACCGGGTCCTTCAGCGAGGACCACAGCCAGGCGAAGAAGCCACCCCGTGCCGGCATCCGGGACGGTTCCACGATCCGTACGCCGAGGAGCCCGCGGGCCCGCGCCCGCTCCGACCAGCCGATCCCGCGCGCGCCGCCCAGCCCGAGGGCGAGCAGCGGCAGCCCGATCACGGTGACCGAGAGCCCCACGCCGACCAGGACCGTCACGACCGCGTAGACGAAACCGGCCACGGCCGTGAAGAGATTGGAGAGGAGGAAGGAGACCTCCTTCCACGTCTCCTTCCCGTAGGCGAACCGCACGGGAGGACGCGGGGCGACGGCGGAACCGGCGGAACCGGAGTCGACGGCAGGACCGGGGGATTCATGATCGGCGCTCATGGTCCCCAGACTGCCGGTCGCGGAGCGCGCGACGCCATGGGGGAGGTCGGTGAGCGGCGGTGGGGATATCCCTACCCGGGGACTGCTTACGCCCCTTTAACAGGGCCTAGACTCGCGTGCGTACAGAACAGAAGTGACCCATGAGACACCGAGACCGAGGGGCGGACGTGCGGGAACCGACCGTTGTCGCGGCCGACGCGGCGGACTACTTCCAGGCGTACTCCGTCGTCGGGCTGCTCGCCGTCGTCGGCGTGCTCTTCGTCGCCGTGGCGTTCGGCGCCGGGCGGCTGTTGCGGCCCGTCGTGCCGACACCCGAGAAACTGCTCACCTACGAGTGCGGCGTCGACCCCGTGGGGGAGGGCTGGGCACACACCCAGGTCCGCTACTACGTGTACGCCTTCCTCTACGTGATCTTCGCCGTCGACTCGATCTTCCTCTTCCCCTGGGCGACGGTCTTCGCGGCGCCCGGCTACGGCGCCGCGACCCTGGTCGAGATGTTCGTCTTCCTCGGCTTCCTGGCCGTAGGGCTGCTCTACGCGTACAAGAAGGGCGTCCTGTCATGGACGTAACACCCCTGCCCGCTCCGAAGCTGGGGACGCTCGCCCGTCTCGCCCCCGAGCCGATGAAGGTGGTCCTGAACTGGGGCCGCCGCTACAGCCTCTGGGTCTTCAACTTCGGCCTCGCCTGCTGCGCGATCGAGTTCATCGCGGCGTCGATGGCCCGGCACGACTTCATCCGGCTCGGCGTGATCCCCTTCGCGCCCGGCCCCCGCCAGGCCGACCTGATGATCGTCTCGGGCACGGTGACGGACAAGATGGCGCCGGCCGTGAAGCGCCTGTACGAGCAGATGCCCGAACCGAAGTACGTGATCTCCTTCGGCGCCTGCTCCAACTGCGGCGGGCCCTACTGGGACTCGTACTCCGTCACCAAGGGTGTCGACCAGATCATTCCGGTCGACGTGTACGTACCGGGTTGCCCGCCGCGCCCCGAGGCGCTCCTCCAGGGCATCCTCAAGCTCCAGGAGAAGATCGCGCGCGAGAGCCTGGCGGAGCGGTACGCGACGACCGCGTCGGTCGCGGAACTGACGAGCCCGCTGACGCCGCCGCCGGGAGGCAAGGCATGAGCGCGCAGAACTCCCCCTACGACTCCCTCCCCGGCGCGGTCACGGAGATCTTCGGCGAGGAGGCGACGGCGGAGCAGGCGTACGACCTGCTGACGGTCGACGTCCCGCCGGCCACCTGGATCACGGCCCTCACGACGGCCCGTGACGAGCTCGGCTGCACGTACTTCGACTGGCTGAGCGCGGTCGACGAACCGGGCACGGGCTTCCGGATCTGCGCGCACGTGGTCGCCCTCGCGCCCGGCCACGCCCCTCGCCGCCTCCTCGTCCGTACGACGGTCCCGCACGCGGCCCCCGCCCTCCCGACGGCGATCGGGGTGTACGCGGGCGCCGGCTGGCACGAGCGCGAGACCCACGAGATGTTCGGCGTGGAGTTCACGGGCCACCCGCACCTGGTGCCGCTGCTGCTCCCCGAGAACTTCGAGGGCCACCCGCTCCGCAAGGACTTCGTCCTGGCGGCCCGGGTCGCGAAGGCATGGCCGGGAGCGAAGGAGCCGGGCGAGTCCCACGACGGCGGAGGCCCGAAGCGCCGCCAGATGCTTCCGCCGGGCGTCCCGGACCCCAACGAGTGGGGCCCCCTCAAGGGCCAGCTTCCCCCGGCCCCGGCCCGCCCGGCCCGCGCGGCGGCGGGCGACCGCCCGGCCCGCCGCCCCCGCCCGACACCGGAGGACACGGCAGCCCAGCCGACCCCGGAGGCGGGCGCTCCGGTGCGCCGCTCCCGCTCGGTGACGGAGGGCTCCGCGAGCCAGCCGACCCCGGAGGCGGGCGCCCCGGTGCGCCGCTCCCGCTCGGTGACGGAGGGCTCGGCAAGCCAGACGGCCCCCGAGGCAGCCGCCCCGGCCGCCGCGGCGGAGCCCGGCCCGCCGACCGCCCCTGCGGCCCGCCCGCCGCGCCGCTCCCGCACGACGGCCGACGGCTCGGCGAGCCAGGCGGCCCCGGAGGAGACCGCGGCGACCCCGGAGCCGGGTACGGAGCCGGGCACCCCGGCCGCGCCCACCGCCCGCCCGCCGCGCCGCTCCCGCACGACGGCCGACGGCTCGGCGAGCCAGGCGGCGCCGGAGCAGGACGCGGCGACGGACGGCCCGACGGCCGCCACCCCGCGCACGCGCAGCTCGGACGCCCCCTGGCACCACGCCCGCCCCGCCTTCGACGAGAACCCGCCGGAGCCCGCCGCCCCGGCCACCTCGACACCTCCGGCCGAGCCGGCGGCAGCTCCCGCCGAGCCGGCAACCCCCGCCACCTCCGCGCCTCCGGCCGAGCCGGCAACCCCGGCCACCTCGGCACCTCCGGCTGAACCGGCGGCAGCTCCGGCCGCCCCGGCACCCCCGGCCGCGGCCGAGTCCCCCGAGGCGGGGGGCGACGACCCCGAGAGCGGGCCGCCCGCAGAGCGGGAAGACGCCACCGGCTCTACCGGCGCCACCGGCTCTACCGGCGCCACCGAACCGACCCGCGCGACTGAACCCACCGAACCGACCGACCCCACCGACCCCGCCGGAGGCGACCCCGCGTGAACGACGCACTCGACGTCGCCGTCCGGCTCCTGATCGTCTTCGCCGTGTTCCTCGTCCTGCCCCTCGTCGTCGGGCAGACCGAGCACAAGGTCATGGCGCACATGCAGGGCCGCCTCGGCCCCATGTACGCCGGTGGCTTCCACGGCTGGGCCCAGCTCGTCGCCGACGGCGTGAAGTTCGCGCAGAAGGAGGACGTCGTCCCGGCCGAGGCCGACCGCCGGATCTTCCAGCTCGCGCCGGCCGTCGCCCTCCTCCCGTACCTCCTCGTCCTCGTGGCCATCCCGATCGGCCCGAGCGAGGGCGCCGTCGGCCAGGTCGTCGACGCCGGCATCTTCTTCGTGCTGGCCGTGATGGGCGTCGGCGTGCTCGGCAGCCTCATGGCCGGCTGGGCGTCCGCCAACAAGTTCTCCCTGCTCGGCGGCCTCCGTACCGCCGCCCAGCTGCTCGCCTACGAGCTCCCGATGCTGCTCGCCGCCGCCTCCGTCGCGATGGCCGCCGGCACCGTCTCCCTCCCCGGCATCCTGAACGCCTTCGAGTGGTGGTGGCTGCCCTGGCAGATCGTCGGCGCGCTCGTCTTCTTCGTCGCAGGCCTCGCCGAACTCCAGCGGCCCCCGTTCGACATGCCGGTCGCCGACTCGGAGATCATCTTCGGCGCGTACACCGAGTACACCGGCCTCCGCTTCGCGCTCTTCCTGCTCGCCGAGTACGCGGGCATCGTCGTCCTCTGCGGTCTCACCACCGTCCTCTTCCTCGGCGGCTGGCACGGCCCCTTCGGCGCCGACGGCCTCGGCTGGGTCTGGACCCTCCTCAAGACGGCCGTCCTCGCCTTCGTCGTCATCTGGCTGCGGGTGACCTACCCGCGCCTGCGCGAGGACCAGCTCCAGAAGCTCGCCTGGACGACGCTCGTCCCGCTCGCCCTCGCGCAGATCGCGCTCACCGGCATCGTGAAGGTGGCGATCCAGTAATGCCCATCCCCGGCTCCGGCCTCGCCAAGGGCCTCGCCGTCACGCTCCGCACGATGACGAGGAAGACCGTCACCGCGCAGTACCCGGACGTCCAGCCCGAGCTGCCGCCCCGCTCCCGCGGGGTCATCGGGCTGTTCGAGGAGAACTGCACGGTCTGCATGCTCTGCGCCCGTGAGTGTCCCGACTGGTGCATCTACATCGACTCCCACAAGGAGACGGTGCCGGCCGCCGCCCCCGGCGGCCGCGACCGCAGCCGGAACGTCCTCGACCGCTTCGCCATCGACTTCTCGCTCTGCATGTACTGCGGCATCTGCATCGAGGTGTGTCCCTTCGACGCGCTCTTCTGGTCGCCCGAGTTCGAGTACGCGGAGACCGACATCCACGAGCTCACCCACGAGCGCGACAAGCTCCGCGAGTGGATGTGGACGGTCCCGGAACCGCCCGCGCTCGACCCGATGGCGGAGGAACCGAAGGAGATCGCCGCGGCCCGCAAGGCGGCGGAGAAGGCAGCGGAGAAGGCCGCCGCAGCCGCCGCCGAGGCCCAGGCCGCCGCCGAGGCCCAGGCCGCAGCCGAGGCCCAGGCCGCCGCCGAAGACCCGACCCAGGCCCAGTCCGACGCCGATGCCCAGGAGGAGGAGCAGTGATCCTGGCAGCGCAAGCGACCACCGCACCCCACGGCTTCCTCTCGCCCTCCGGCGTCGAGATCGCCTTCCTCCTCGTCGGCCTCGTCACCCTCGGCGCCGCCGTCGTCACCGTCACCACTCGCCAACTCGTCCACGCCGCGCTCTGGCTGGTCGTGGCGCTGGGCGGGCTCGCCGTCGAGTACCTGCTCCTCACGGCCGAGTTCATCGCCTGGGTCCAGGTCCTGATCTACGTCGGCTCCGTCGTCGTCCTCCTCCTCTTCGGCCTCATGCTCACCAAGGCCCCCATCGGCCGCTCCCCGGACGCCGACTCCGGCAACCGGCCGGTCGCCCTCGCCGTCGCGCTCGCCGCCGCCGTCGCCCTCGTCTGGGTCGTCGTCGACGCGTTCCGTACGACCTGGATCGATCTGGACGGGGCCGTACAGGGCTCCACCGAGGTCACCGGCGCGATCCTCTTCAAGCACTGGGTGCTGCCTTTCGAGGCCCTCTCGGTGCTCCTCCTCGCCGCGCTGGTCGGCGCGATCGTCCTCTCCCGCAAGAAGGAGCAGGAGCGCTGATGCACCTCGCCTACCCCGCGGTCCTCGCGGCCCTCCTCTTCTGTGTCGGCGTGTACGGAGTCCTCGCCCGCCGCAACGCGATCCTGGTCCTGATGTCCGTCGAGCTCATGCTCAACGCCGTCAACCTCAACCTGGTCGCCTTCGACGTCTGGCTCCGCGACGCCCTGCACGCAGGCCAGGCGCTCACCCTCTTCACCATCGCCGTCGCCGCCGCGGAGATCGGCATCGGTCTCGCGATCGTCCTGATGGTCCACCGCAACCGCGGCACCTCGGACGTCGACCGCCTCCGCGACACGGCCGAGCGGCCGGAGTCCCCGGACGACGCACCCGACGCCGACGCACCCGCAGACGACACGCCCCACGGCGAGAAGGCCGAGGCCACCGCGTGACCACCACGACCCTCGCCGTCCTCGTCCCCCTCCTGCCCTTCCTCGGCTCCGTCGCCGGACTCCTCCTGGGCCGCACCGCGCCCGGCTTCGTCCGCCCGCTCGCCGTGCTCCCGACGCTCGCCGCGGCCGTCCTCGCCGTCGTCGTCGCCGCACGCCAGGGCGGCGGCCGGGCGATCGACGCGGCCACCCAGCTCACCCCGACCGGCTCGGTCCCGATCGATCTGAGCCTCTACATCGACGGCTTCGCGGCCCTCGTCGCCGTCCTGGTCGGCGTCGTCGCGACCTGCGTGCAGATCTACTCGACCGGCTACCTCCGCGAGGACCCGCGCTACCCCTCGTACGCCGCGCTCGTCTCGCTCTTCACCTCCGCGATGCTGCTCGTCGTCTACTCCGGCGACCTGATGGTGCTCCTGGTCGGCTGGGAGATCATGGGCATCTGCTCGTACTTCCTCGTCGGCCACTACTGGGAGACCCCCGAGGCGCGGGCCGCCTCCCTCAAGGCCTTCCTCGTCACCAAGCTCGGTGACGTCCCCTTCCTCATCGGGATCTTCGCGCTCGCCACCGACGCCGGCACCTTCCGGATCACCGGCGTCCTCGGCGCCGTCGCGAGCGGCGGCCTCGACCACCCCACCCTGATCGCGCTGCTGCTGCTCGCCGGTGTGGCGGGCAAGTCCGCGCAGTTCCCGCTGCACACCTGGCTCCCGGACGCGATGGCCGGCCCCACCCCCGTCTCCGCGCTCATCCACGCGGCGACGATGGTCGCCGCCGGCATCTACTTCACGGCCCGGCTGCTCCCCGTCTTCGCCGCCTCCGCCGCCGCGATGACCGTCCTCGCCGTCATGGCCGCGATCACGATGGTCGGCTCGGCGCTCGCCGCGCTCGCGCAGGACGACATCAAGCGGGTCCTCGCCTACTCGACGATCGGCCAGCTCGGCTACATGGCCGGCGCCCTCGCCGTCGGCGACCGCGGGGCCGCCGTCTTCCACCTCCTCTCGCACGCCGCCTTCAAGGCGCTGCTCTTCCTCGCCGCCGGCACGGTCATCCACGCCGCCGGGACGAACTCGCTCACCGCGATGTCCCGGATGAGCGGCCTCGCGAAGCGCATCCCGGACGCGTACTGGACGATGACCGTCGCCCTGCTCGCGCTCGCCGCGATCCCGCCCTTCGCCGGCTTCTTCTCCAAGGAGGCCGTCCTGGTGGCCGCCGAGCACACCGCGCTCGGGGACCGGACCGTCGCCCCCGCCGGGGCCGGCTGGACCGTCCTCGTCGCCGGGCTGCTCACCGCCCTCCTCACCGCCGCCTACGCGCTCCGCCTCTGGCTGCGGACCTTCCGGGGCCGCGGCGCCGAAGCCCCCGACCACGGCCGCCAGCCGATCGCCATGACGACCGTCCTGTGGGTCCTCGCGATCCCCTCCCTGGGCTTCGGCCTGACCGTCACGTACCTCGACGACTGGTTCGACGGGCACGCCCTCACCCCGACCGTCACCACGGCCGTCCTCGGCACGGGCCTCGCCACCGCCGGAGCCGTGATCACGTACGCGGTCTGGCGCACTCTCACGGCCCGGACCCCGGTGGCGGGCCCCGCCCCGCACGTCGCCCACCCCGACGCCGACGCGGGTCTCGTCGAGGCCGAGGCGCTGCACCTGCCGCACCCCGCCGAGGACCCGGCCGACCCCGGCCGCGCCCTCCTGGGGCCGCTGCACGGCCCGGCGGCCGACGGCTTCCACCTGGACGCCGTCTACCGGACCGCCTTCGTCCGCCCCGTCCTCGCCGCCGCCTCCCTGGTCCGCTTCCTGGACCGCGAGGTCGTCGACACCTACGTCCGCGGCGCGGGCGAGTCCGTGAAGGGCCTCGGCTGGCTCGTCCGCCGCGCCCAGACCGGCAACGTGCAGACCTACCTGAGCGCCCTGCTCGCCGGCTCCGTCGTCCTGGCGATCGCCGCAGTCGCCTTCGCCAACGCCGTCGCCGGAGCGTGAGACGTGATCGATATCAGCGAATCCGTGATGCAGTTCCTTCTTGCGTCGATCGTCGTCGGCCCGCTCATCGGCGCGGCCGCCGCTCTCCTCCCGGCCCCGCCCGGACTGAAGGGGAAGTCCCCGGACCAGGCCGTGCTCCGCCACGGCGTCACCGTCACCGGCGTGATCCTGCTGGCCGCGATCGTCCTCGCGCTCGGCTTCGACCACGACCAGCCGTCGAGGATGCAGGCCACGACGGACATCCCGTGGATCCCCGCACTCGACGTGCGCATCCACCTCGGCGTCGACGGCATCTCCCTCCCCCTCCTGGTCCTGACCGCGCTGCTGACCTTCCTCTGCGCGCTGTACAGCTACTTCAAGATGCCCACGGGCCCGTCCCCGAAGGCCTTCGTCGCGCTCCTCCTGGTCCTGGAGTCCGGCACCCTCGCGACCTTCGCCGTCCTCGACCTCGTCCTGTTCTTCCTGGCCTTCGAGATGGTCCTCATCCCGATGTACTTCCTCATCGCCCGCTGGGGCGGCGAGGGCAGGCAGGCCGCCGCCTGGAAGTTCATCCTCTACACGCTGCTCGGCTCCGTCGTCATGCTGCTCGGCCTGCTCCTCATCGGCGTACAGGCGGGCACGTTCGACATGGTGGCGCTCGCCACCGACAACGGCCGGGGACTGACCACGTCCGTGCAGGTCACCGCCGCTCTCGCGATCGGTCTCGGGCTCGCGGTGAAGACCCCGATGTGGCCGCTCCACAGCTGGCTCCCGGACGCCCACACCGCCGCCCCGACCGTCGGCTCCGTGCTCCTCGCCGGCGTCCTGCTCAAGATGGGCACGTACGGCTTCGTCCGGATCCTCCTGCCGATCACCCCGGACGGGATGCGGACCTTCGCCCCGTACCTCGCCGCCTTCGCCGTCGCCGGGATCATCTACGGATCACTCGCCTGCCTCGCCCTCGCGCGCCCCGGCGCCAAGGGCGACCTCAAGCGCCTCATCGCGTACTCCTCCGTCGGCCACATGGGCTTCGTCCTCCTCGGCATCGCGACGATGACCCCCACCGGGGTCAACGGCGCGCTCTTCGCCAACATCGCCCACGGCCTCGTCACCGGCCTGCTCTTCTTCCTGGTCGGCGCCCTCAAGGACCGGTACGGCACCGCCGACCTCGACACCCTCGCGGGCGTCACCGGCGCGGCGCTCTACGGCCGCGCCCCGCGCCTCGGCGCCCTCCTCGCCTTCGCCGCCGTCGCCTCCCTCGGACTGCCCGGCCTGGCCGGCTTCTGGGGCGAGATGCTCGCCCTCTTCGGCGCCTTCGAACCGGCCGAGGGCCTCAGCCGCCCCGCCTTCCTCACCTTCATGGCGATCGGCGCCTTCGGCACCCTCCTCACCGCCGCCTACCTCCTCATGGTCGTCCGCCGCGTCTGCATGGGCGGCCCGCGACCCGCGGGGGAGACGCCGATCGCCGACGTCCAGGGCTACGAGTTCGCCGCCTGGACCCCGCTCGTCGCCCTCACCGTCCTCGCCGGACTCTGGCCCGCCGTCCTCCTCGGCCTCACCGACCCGGCCGTCCAGAAGCTCCTCGCCGGAGGCACCCAGTGACGTCGTCGCTCGTCCAGTCCGTCGACTGGCTCACGATCGCGCCCCCGACCCTCACGGCCGTGGTCGCCCTCGTCGTCCTCGTCGCCGACCTCTTCGTCCCCCCGGAGCGCAAGCGGCTCCTCGGCTGGACCGCGATCGGCGGTCTCGTCGCCGCCCTCGCGCTGCTCATCCCGCTGCGGGCCGGCGACCGCTCCACCTTCTGCCTCACCGCCGAGGCCCAGGCCCAGGCCCAGACCCAGTCCGGCGCGTGCAGCTACACCGCCGACCACTTCACCCTCGTCATCCAGCTGCTCGTCCTCGGCGGCGCGCTGCTCACCGCGCTCCTCTCCCTGGACGCGACCCGGGAGAAGCTCCCGGCCGGCGAGTTCTGGTTCCTGCTGCTCTCCTCGGCCGCCGGCGCCGCCCTGCTGCCCGCCTCCCGGGACCTCGCGACCCTCGTCGTCGCCCTCGAAGTGGCCTCGCTGCCGGCCTTCGCGCTCGTCGGTCTCAAGCGCGGCGACCGCATGTCCGGCGAGGCGGCGCTGAAGTTCTTCCTCTCGTCCGTCACCGCGACCGCCGTCACCCTGCTCGGCGTCAGCTTCGTGTACGCGGCGACCGGCACCCTCCACCTCACGGAGATCGCCCAGCGCCTGGACGACGTCCCCGGGCAGCTGGAGACGCTCGCCGAGGCGGGCGTGGCCCTCACCCTCGTCGGCTTCGCCTTCAAGACGGCCGCCGTCCCCTTCCACTTCTGGGTCCCCGACACCTACGTCGGCGCCCCGCTGCCCGTCGCCGCCTACCTCTCGGTGGTCGGCAAGGCCGTCGGCTTCACCGGCCTGATCCTCGTGACGGTCGTCGCCTTCCCCTCGTACGCGGACGTCTGGGGCCCGGCGCTCGCCGTCCTCGCCGCGCTCACCATGACCGCCGGCAACGTCGCCGCCCTCCGCCAGGTCTCCACGCGCGCGTGGAGCGCGGTCCGGCTGCTCGCCTGGTCCTCCGTGGCCCAGGCCGGCTACCTCCTGGTGCCGATCGCCGCCGCCGCGTACGCCGGCGGCGACCGGATCGGCGCCACCGTCGCGTACGCCCTGATGTACGCCGTCGTGAACCTCGGCGCCTTCGCGGTCGTCGCCCTCGTCGCCCGTACCCGCCCCGGGAACCGGATCGCGGACTACCGCGGCCTGTACGCGGCCAGCCCCGCCGCCGCCCTCGTCCTCGGGTTCTTCCTCCTGAATCTGGCCGGTTTGCCCCCGGGTATCATCGGCCTCTTCGCCAAGGTGACCGTCTTCTCGGCGGCCGTCGACGCGGGTCTCGGCTGGCTGGCCGTGGTGATGGGCGTCAACGTCGTGATCGCGCTGTACTACTACCTGCGCTGGACGGCGCTGTTGTTCCGCGCGCCGGAGGGGACCCCCGTCCCCCACAAGGCCACCGTGCCGGTCACCCTGGCGATCGCGCTGACCGCCGGCGCCGGAGTCGTGCTGTCGGGCTACCCGCAGTTCGCCCTCCGCTTCGCCGCGGACAGTCTTTTCTGACGCCCGCAGAGCCCCCATAGAGCCCCCCCCACAGAGCAATACCGAGGAGCAACACCCCGTGCTGAACGGATTCAAGGACTTCATACTTCGCGGGAACGTCATCTCGATGGCCATCGGTCTGGCCGTCGGAACGGCGTTCACGGCCGTCGTCACGGGCTTCAGCAAGGCCTTCATCACCCCGCTCATCGGCCTCGCCACCGGCTCCGTCGGTGACTTCAGCGAGGCGAAGTTCACCCTCGGCAAGACCGTCTTCCCCTACGGCCTCGCCATCTCCGCCGCCATAGCCTTCGTCATCACCGCCGCGGTCCTCTACTTCCTGATCGTCGCCCCGCTGGCGAAGGTCCAGGAGAGGTTCGCGCGGGAGGAGGCCGCCGACCCCAAGTCCGAGAAGCGCGACTGCCCCCGCTGCTTCACCGAGATCCCGGCGATCGCCTCCCGCTGCGCCCACTGCACCAGCGAGGTCGAGCCCATCGCCACCGGCCTGGAGAAGATCGGCGTCCCGGCGGCCCGCTGATCACCCGAACGGCCCACAGCCGCCCCGGTACGGCCGGGGGAACCCGAGCCTCCCGCCTGGCGTTGACCAGTACGGGAGGGTCCACTGGACGAGTGGACCACCACGAAGCAAAGGGTTCCCCTGCCGCACCATTTGGAGGGCGTACCGTGCACCGCCGGCACAACGGGCTGAGGACCGCCGTCCTCCTCGGAGGGCTCTCCGCCCTCATCATCGTCATCGGCAGCTTCTTCGGACGTACGGGGCTGATCGTCGCGCTCTTCGTGGCGCTCGGCACCAACGCGTACGCGTACTGGAACAGCGACAAGCTGGCGCTGCGGGCCATGCGGGCCCGCCCGGTCAGCGAGTTCGAGGCCCCCGCGCTGTACAAGATGGTGCGCGAGCTCTCCACGCAGGCCCGCCAGCCCATGCCGCGGCTCTACATCTCGCCGACCCAGGCGCCCAACGCGTTCGCGACCGGCCGCAACCCGCGCAACGCCGCCGTCTGCTGCACCGAGGGCATCCTCGCGCTCCTCGACGAACGCGAACTGCGCGGGGTCATCGGCCACGAGCTGAGTCACGTCTACAACCGCGACATCCTCATCGCCTCGGTCGCCGGAGCTCTCGCCTCCGTGGTCATGTTCCTGGTCAACTTCGCCTGGCTGATCCCCGTCGGCCGCTCCAACGACGACGACGGCCCGGGACTCCTCGGCTATCTGCTGATCGTCATCCTGGGCCCGATCGCCGCCTCGATCATCCAGCTCTCCATCTCCCGCTCCCGGGAGTACGAGGCCGACGCCTCCGGCGCCCAGCTCACCGGCGACCCGCTCGCCCTGGCCGGCGCCCTGCGGAAGCTGGAGGCGGGCACCAAGCAGCTGCCGCTGCCGGCCGAGCCCAGGATCGAGACGGCGAGCCACATGATGATCGCCAACCCGTTCCGCCCCGGAAAGGGCATGTCCAAGATGTTCTCCACCCATCCGCCGATGGCCGAGCGCATCGCCCGACTCGAACAGATGGCAGGTCGACGCCCGTGAAGACCATCCTCAACGTCATATGGCTGATCCTCTGCGGATTCTGGATGTTCCTGGGCTACATGCTCGCGGGCGTCCTGCTCTGCATCACGATCATCGGCATCCCCTTCGGTCTCGCCGCGTTCCGCATCGGCATCTACGCCCTGTGGCCCTTCGGGTACACGGTCGTCGACCGTCGCGACGCGGGAGCCCCCTCCTGCGTCGGCAACGTGCTGTGGCTGATCCTCGCCGGCTGGTGGCTGGCCCTCGGCCACATCGTCACCGGCGTCGCCCTCTGCATCACGATCATCGGCATCCCGCTCGGCATCGCGAACTTCAAGCTGATCCCGGTCTCGCTGCTGCCTCTCGGCAAGGAGATCGTCCCCACGGACCAGGCGTACGCGGCCCGCTGATGCGGCACCCCCGCTACGCGCTGGTGCCCGACGCGCGGACACCCGGCCCCGGCGCCCCCGGCCGTCACGTCCTGGCCCTCTGCACGGACGTGACGGGCCTCTTCGCCGAGCCCGCCCGCCCCGCCCGCGTCCGCTACGAGCTCCGCGGCTGCGAACCGCGCGGCGATCTCTCCCGGGCCGTCACCCAGGCGGTCGTGGAGGGCACCGCGCCGTTCGGCACGCTCGTCGTGGAGCTCCACGGCACGCCGTGGGCCCTCGCGGACACCCGGGTCCTCGGCATGCGCGGCGACGTCGTCACGGTCGAGGCGGCCGGCGAGCCGTACCGCGTCCACCACCCCGCCGACCCGGTCCCGTGCGGGAACCTGATCCGGGCGACCCCCGCCGTACCCGAGGAGCGGACCCACACCGACGTCACCTTCGTCGGCTGCGAACCGCGCGGCGAGCTCCGCGACGCCCTCGCGGCCGGCGCGGAGGAGTTCGGGGAGGTCCGCTACCAGGGCCTCACCCGGACCGGGAGCCGGCACCACGAGGGCGAGGCGGGCCGGATCACCGGCTGGGACCCCTCCGCCCGCCACCGCGGTCTCGTCGACCTCACCCTGTCCTTCCCCCGTACGCGCCTGGTGCCGCCCGAGACCGGCGCGATATGGGACCTGTTCTGGCACGACCGCCCCGCCGAGCCCGGCACCTGGCGGCGGTTCACCGGCGCGGCGCGCGGCGCGTGGCGGGACCGGGCCGCCGCCCACGGCTCGCACGGCGCCCCGGAGCTCGTCCCCGGTGCCACGTACCACCTCGACGGCACCGACGTGGTCGACGAGGACTCGTTCCACTGCGCGCTGGGGGAGGCCGTGCTCGGCCCCGGCCGCTGCTTCCGCGAGGCATCCGCCGGAGCGATCGGCGAGGAGCTGGCCGGCGCCACCCTCGTCTGGCACCACGCCGATGTGGCCCGCGCCTGTCTCGGGACCCCGCCCTACGCCGCCGGGCACCGCCCGGCGACGTTCCAGGAGATCACCGACGCCCTCACGGCCGCGGGGGTGCGGGTCGTCCTCGGCTGACCGCCCACGCCACGACCCCCACCGCGAGGACCCCCGCCCCCGCGAGGACGGACCCCAGCGGCAGCGCGAAGGCGAGCACGGCGCACCCGGCGAACCCGAGCGCGGTGAGCGCCCTGACCCGCCCTCCCAGGGTCCAGGCGGAGGCGTTCGCGATCCCGTAGTAGACGAGCACACCGAAGGACGAGAAGCCGATCGCGCCCCGCACGTCCGCCGTCGCCGCCACCACGGCCACCAGCGCGCCCACGGCGAGCTCGGCCCGGTGCGGCACCTTGAAGCGGGGGTGCACGGCGGCGAGCCCGCTCGGCAGGTACCCGTCCCGCGCCATCGCCAGGGTCGTACGGGACACCCCGAGGATCAGCGAGAGCAGCGAGCCGAGGGCCGCGACCGCCGCGCCCACCGTGACGAGCGGCACCAGCCACGTCGCGTCCGCCGCGCGGGCCGCGTCGGCGAGCGGCGCGGGGGAGTGGGCCAGGGCGGAGGGCCCCAGAACGCCGAGCACGCTCACCGCGACGGCCGCGTAGACGGCGAGCGTGATCCCGAGGGCCACCGGCACGGCCCGGGGGATCGTGCGGGCCGGATCGCGGACCTCCTCGCCGAGCGTGGCGATGCGCGCGTACCCCGCGAAAGCGAAGAAGAGCAAACCCGCGGCCTGGAAAACCGAGCCCGCGACGACCTCTCCGCCGAGCGTGAGCCGCGTCGCCTCACCGGCCCCGAAGGACACCACGGCCACACAGGCGAGGACGGCCAGGACCGTCGCCACGATGACCCGCGTGAGCAGCGCCGACTTCTGAACTCCCCGGTAGTTGACGGCCGTCAGGGCCACCACGGCGGCCACCGCCACGGCGTGCGCCCGCTCCGGCCACAGGTACGCCCCGACCGTCAGCGCCATCGCCGCGCAGGAGGCCGTCTTGCCGACGACGAACGCCCAGCCGGCCAGATATCCCCAGAACGATCCGAGGCGTTCGCGACCGTACACATAGGTGCCGCCGGAGGCCGGGTAGAGGGCCGCGAGCCGGGCCGAGGCCATGGCGTTGGCGTACGCGACGACGGCGGCGACCCCGAGCGCCAGGAGCAGCCCCGCCCCGGACCCGGCAGCACCGGCCGCCGGTCCGAGCACGACGAAGATCCCGGCCCCGACCATCGAACCGAGCCCGATCACGACCGCGTCGAAGACGCCGAGCGACCGGCGCAGTTCCTCTGCCATACGGGTCAGCCTAGGGGCCTGTCCGCCCACCCGGTCTCCCGCAGGGTGATGTTGAGCCGTCCGACCAGACCGAGCGCCGGATCGGCCGTCCCCGGGTACACGATGGGCACGCCGTGGTGCACCCACCGCGAAGCCCCGCCGAAAACAAAAAGATCACCGGAGGTCAGATCGACGTCCCGATAGGGCCGTCCACGGTTCTCCGCGTTCCCGAACCGGAAGACGCACCGGTCCCCGAGACTCAACGACACGACGGGGGCACCGGACCGCTCCTCCTTGTCCTGGTGCATGCCCATCCGCGCGCCGGGCCCGTAGAAGTTCACCAGCGCCGTGTCCGGCGCGAACCCCCCGAACCCGCCACCCTCCCCGTACGCCTCGACGAGCGCCTCCCGCCCCAACGCGACCAGCCAGCCGGGCAGTTCGACACCGACCGTGTCGAGATAGCGGTACGGCTCCCACTGCCGCCCCAGGCACAGCGACCGCACCGACATGACGCCCCCGCCCGGCAGCACGGTCCGCCGGTACGACACGGGTCCGCGCCCCCACTCCCGGCAGGCGTCCACCAGCTCCCGCTGCCGCGCGAGCGGAAGCCACCCGGGCACATGGACGGCCCCGGGCGCGACGTCGGCCCGCTCGCGCGGAAAGAGCCCCTCGCTCACACGGAACCCGCACGGCCCGCCGGCGCGCCCTCGAGCCCCAGCAGCCGCTCTTTCCGCTCAAGACCGGCGGCGTACCCGCGCAGGCTCCCGTCGGCCCCGATCACCCGGTGACAGGGCCGCACCACGAGCAGCGGATTGCGCCCGATCGCGGTGCCCACGGCCCGCACCCCGGCCCCGGACGAGCCGACGAGCCGGGCGACGTCCCCGTAGGAGACGGTGGTGCCGTACGGGATCTCCTCCAGGGCCCGCCAGACGCGCCGCTGGAACTCCGTACCGACACTCGGGTCGTACGGGACGTCGAACCGGTCCCGCTCACCGGCGAAGTACTCGCCGAGCTGCCGGGCGACCTCCTCGAACGCCCCGGGCGCGCAGGTCCAGCCGTCCTCGACCTCGACGCCGCCCTTCTGTCCCGGCAGGGACAGCGAGCGGAGCACGGCACGGCCCCCTTCGGCGAGCTGTCCGACCAGCAGCATCTCGCCCAGGGGGCCGTCGACGTACGCGTACACGGTCATGGCTGGATCCTCTCCCCGCACGGGTCTTCCACGATCCAGTGTGCGGGGCCCGCCGACACTCGGTCCGGCGGTTTTCGGACGTCGGCCTCGACGGGTCAGCGGTAGTTCACGTACTGGAGGGCGAAGTCGAAGTCCTTGCCCTTGAGCAGCGCCTGCACGGCCTGCAGGTCGTCCCGGCTCTTCGAGCTGACGCGCAGCTCGTCGCCCTGGACCTGCGCCTTGACGCCCTTGGGGCCCTCGTCCCGGATGGCCTTCGCGACCTTCTTGGCGTTCTCCTGCGAGATGCCCTCGACGACCGACGCGAAGAGCTTGTACTCCTTGCCGGACAGCTGCGGCTCACCCTCGACGTCCAGCGACTTCAGCGAGATCCCGCGCTTGATCAGCTTGGACTGGAAGATGTCGAGGATCGCCATGACGCGCTCCTCGCCGTTCGCCTGCATCAGGATCTTCTCGCCGGACCAGGAGATCGAGGCGTTGGTGCCCTTGAAGTCGTAACGCTGGGAGATCTCCTTGACGGCCTGGTTGAGGGCGTTGTCGACCTCCTGCCGCTCGACCTTGGACACGATGTCGAAACTGGAGTCGGCCATGACTCGTGGCTCCTTGTTCGGATGCTGTGGGGTACAGCCCAAAGCCTAGGGGGTTCACCGCGCCCCGAACGGCTGATCAATCCGGTGGCGAAGCACCCCCCGGGATCAGGTATTGTTTACGTCGTTGCCACGGAACACCGCGAAAGCGGCTCCACGGCAGCGATCTCATGGCGATGTGCCCGAGTGGCCAATGGGAGCGGACTGTAAATCCGTCGGCTTAGCCTACCCAGGTTCGAATCCTGGCGTCGCCACGTGAAGAAGGTCCCCGGTGCTTGCACCGGGGACCTTCACTCGTTTCCGGACCTTGTGGCGCCGGGTCAGTTTCCGGCCACGTCCTTCACCGCGACCGAGAGCGGCGTCGAGCCGCTGACCAGCTCCAGGGTCAGGCCCGCGGTCGCCGGCGTGTCGAGGAGTTCCGCGAGGACCGCGGCCACGTCGTCGCGGGGGACCATGCCGCGGCCCGTGTGGGCCTCCAGCCGGACCAGGCCCGTGCCCGCGTCGTTCGTCAGGGAACCCGGGCGCAGGATCGTCCACTCCAGGGCCGTACGGGAGCGGACCGCGTCGTCGGCGGCCCCCTTGGCCCGGAGGTACGCGTCGAAGACCTCGTCGCCCGCGTGCGCCGCGTCCGCGCCCATCGAGGAGACGACCACGTAGCGCCGTACGCCCGCCCGCTCCGCCGCGTCCGCGAAGAGCACCGCGGCCGCGCGGTCCACGGTGTCCTTGCGGCCCACCGAACTCCCCGGCCCGGCGCCCGCCGCGAAGACCGCCGCGTCGGCGCCCTGCAGGACCGCCGCGACCATCTCCACCGACGCCGTCTCCAGGTCCAGGACGACCGGCTCGGCGCCCGCCTCCCGTAGGTCGTCGCCCTGCTCGTGCCGGCGGATGATCCCCGCCACCTCGTGCCCGCCCGCCGAGAGCAGCCTCTCCAGGCGCAGGGCGATCTGTCCGTGTCCTCCAGCGATGACGATGCGCATACTCACGACCGTACGACGGGACCGGCCGGAGGGCTTCCCGGCTCGGGCGGCCGCTCCGGCCGCGCCTGCCTGGGCAGGTCCAGGGCGGCCGCCGAGTCGCAGTACTCCCGCACCGCGCTCGTCCGGGCCACCACCCGCCCCCGGTGCACCACGATCCGGCTGTACGCGAGGGACAGCACGCCCGCGAGCCGCTCGCCGCGCACCGCGAGCAGCTCCGCCGGGAAGCCCGCCTCCACCCGTACCTCCGGCAGCCCCATCGCCGTCCGCGCCTCCGCGCTCACCGCCGCGTACGCCTCCTGGGGCGGCAGGCCGCCGAGCGAGGCGAGCAGGTAGGCCGCCTCCAGCGGGTCCCCCCGCCCGACCGGGTTGGACACGTCCCGCAGCGACCCGCTGCCCGCCGCGACACGCACCCCGGCCGCCCGCAGCAGCCGGACGGGCGCCGCGCCGCGCAGCTCCGTACCGCCGCAGCCGCCCTGCGGCAGGCACATCACCGTCACGCCGGCCGCCGCCAGCTGGTCCGCCGCCCGCCGCGCCACGTCGGCGGGGAGCCGGCCGAGCCCGCCGCACGGCCCGATCGTCACCCCGGGTCGCAGGCCGCCGGCCATCGCCGCGAGCCGGGCGAGCCGGGCCGGGTCGTCCCCGTCGGTGTGCAGGTCGACCGGGCAGCCGTGCTCGGCCGCGACCTCCAGGACCGCCTCCACGTAGCCGGCCGGGTCGGGGTCGAGGTCCGGGCAGCCGCCGACCACACCGGCGCCCATCTTCACCGCGTCCCGCAGCATCGCGAGCCCGTCCGCGCCCGCGACGCCGGTGAGGAGCCGGGGAACGGCGACGGCCGTCAGGTCGGCGAGGCCGCGCAGCGAGCGCCGGGCCTGCAGCACGGCTTCGAGGGGCCCGAGCCCCTGCACGTCGCCGATCCGCACGTGCGCGCGCAGCGCGGTCGCGCCGTGGCCGAGCTGGAGCAGCGCGGCCTCGGTGGCCCGCCGCTGCACCTCCTCGGGGGCGTACGAGACGGGGCCGGGGGTGTCGGCGGAGAGGGCGGTGTCGGCGTGGGCGTGGGGTTCGGCGGCGGCGGGCAGCAGCAGATAGCCGGCGAGGTCGACGCGGGAGCCGCCGACGGCGCCGAGGCTGCCGGCGGTGCCCACGGCCTCGATCCGCCCGCCGACGAGCCGTACGTCCACGGTCCGGCCGTCGGTGAGGCGCGCGTGGGAGAGCAGGAGCGAGGTCGAGTCGGCTGTGGTGGCGGCTCCGTCCTCGGGCGGCTGGGGCTGCTTGCTGTCGGCTGCCATCGGCTCCTCAAGGCTCCTCAAGATCAAGATCGCGCAAGGTGGGGCCGAGCCTAGGGGCGCTCGGACCGACCTTCGAGGAGGAGGGCAATAGTCGTACCGATGAGTCCACGAGTGGCGTACGTGACGCCTGGTGAGGGCCGTCGCGGCGCCCCGGGGAATCGGATTTGGGTGATGGGCGGGAGACCGTGTAATGTCTTCCTCGCTCGCCCCAATAGCTCAGTCGGTAGAGCGTCTCCATGGTAAGGAGAAGGTCTACGGTTCGATTCCGTATTGGGGCTCTGGTGAGAAGGACCCCGCCTTCGGGCGGGATCCAGATCATCAAAGCGGTGTAGCTCAGATGGTAGAGCAAGCGGCTCATAATCGCTGTGTCACCGGTTCAAGTCCGGTCACCGCTACACACGGTAGCCGATTGTGGGGTCGGTCCTTCGATCGGCTACTCTTTTATGCGTTCATCCGTCCCATCCGTCCAAGGAGCACTCACGTGGCTGCCACCGACGTCCGCCCGAAGATCACGCTGGCCTGCGTGGAGTGCAAGGAGCGGAACTACATCACCAAGAAGAACCGGCGTAACAACCCGGATCGTATGGAGATGAAGAAGCACTGCCCCCGCTGCAACTCGCACACTGCGCACCGCGAGACGCGTTAATCAGGCTCGTACACGAGGCCGTCCCCACCAGGGGGCGGCCTCGTGTCGTTTGTCCGCGCGATCGGCGACACCGGCGCGATCGGCAAGACCGGCAACATCGGCAACATCGGCAATGAATCCAGGAGGTATCGAGTCCATGGCGCTCGACCAGTCCTTCGTGGGCCGGACCTATCCGCCCACCACGCCCTACGAGGTCGGCCGCGAGAAGATCCGCGAGTTCGCCGAGGCGATCGGTGACGCCAATACCGCGTACACCGACATCGAGGCGGCCAAGGCGCTCGGGCACTCCGATGTGATCGCCCCGCCCACGTTCGTGTTCGCCATCACGTTCAAGGCGGCGGGCGCCGTCATCGAGGACCCGCAGCTCGGCCTCGACTACAGCCGCGTGGTCCACGGCGACCAGAAGTTCGCCTACACCCGGCCCGTACGCGCCGGGGACCGGCTCTCGGTCACCTCCACCATCGAGGCGATCAAGTCCCTCGCGGGCAACGACATCCTGGACATCCGCGGCGAGGTCCACGACGCCTCCGGCGAGCACGTCGTGACCGCCTGGACGAAGCTCGTCTCCCGCGCACCCGAGGGGGCCTGACCATGACCGCCAAGATCGCCTACGACGAGGTCGAGGTCGGCACCGAGCTGCCCGCGCAGACCTTCCCCGTGACCCGCGCCACGCTCGTGCGGTACGCGGGCGCCTCCGGGGACTTCAACCCGATCCACTGGAACGAGAAGTTCGCGGTGGAGGTCGGGCTCCCGGACGTCATCGCCCACGGCATGTTCACCATGGCCGAGGCGATCCGCGTCGTCACCGACTGGGCCGGCGACCCCGCCTCCGTCGTCGAGTACGGCGTCCGCTTCACCAAGCCGGTCGTCGTCCCCAACGACGACCAGGGCGCCCTCGTCGAGGTCAGCGCCAAGGTCGCCGCGAAGCTGGACGACCGACGGGTGCGGGTCGACATCACCGCGATGAGCGCGGGCCAGAAGGTCCTCGGCATGTCGCGCGCCGTGGTCGAGCTCGCCTGACGGTCGCGTGTGAGCCCCGGTGCCCCACGGTGCCGGGGCTTCCGTGTCTCTCCTGCCGCGGTCGAAGGGGCCCGTACCCTTGAGCCCGTGCAGCCACTCCACGACGCCCCCCTCGCGCCCCTGACCACCTTCCGGCTCGGCGGCCCCGCCACCCGGCTCCTCACCGCCACCACGGACGACGAGGTGGTCGCGGCCGTCCGCGAGGCCGACGGCACGGGCACCCCGCTGCTGATCATCGGCGGCGGCTCCAACCTGGTCATCGGGGACAAGGGATTCGACGGCACGGCGCTGCGCATCGCCACCACCGGCTTCGCCCTGGAGGGCACGCGCCTGGAGCTCGCCGCGGGCGAGGTCTGGACGGACGCCGTGGCCCGCGCCGTCGAGGTCGGGCTCGCCGGGATCGAGTGCCTGGCCGGCATCCCCGGCTCGGCCGGCGCGACCCCGATCCAGAACGTCGGCGCGTACGGGCAGGACGTCTCCGCCACCGTCACCGAGGTCGTCGCCTACGACCGGCGCGCAGGGGAGACCGTCACCCTCACCAACGCCGAGTGCGCCTTCTCGTACCGGCACAGCCTCTTCAAGGACCACCCCGAGCGGTACGTGGTGCTGCGGGTCCGCTTCGAGCTGGAGGACGCCGCCGGGCTCTCCGCGCCGATCAAGTACGCGGAGACCGCCCGCGCCCTCGGCGTCGAGGCGGGGGACCGGGTGCCGCTCGCCCTGGCCCGCGAGACCGTGCTGCGGCTGCGCGCCGGCAAGGGCATGGTCCTGGACCCGGAGGACCACGACACCTGGTCCGCGGGCTCCTTCTTCACCAACCCGATCCTCACGGCGGGGGAGTACGAGACCTTCCTCACGCGCGTCGCCGGACGGCTCGGCCCCGAGGTCACCCCGCCGGCCTTCCCCGCGGGCGAGGACGGCGCCGTGAAGACCTCGGCGGCCTGGCTGATCGACCGGGCCGGATTCACCAAGGGGTACGGCACCGGGCCCGCCCGGATCTCCACCAAGCACACGCTCGCGCTCACCAACCGCGGCGAGGCGACCACCGAGGACCTCCTCGCCCTCGCCCGCGAGGTCGTCGCCGGGGTCCGGGACGCCTTCGGCATCACCCTCGTCAACGAGCCCGTCACGGTCGGCGTCGCGATCTAGGGGTGTCCTGCCGATCAGGCCGGGCTCGCGGGGACTCAGGCGGTGACCCAGTCGTCGATTCCCGCGAGCAGCTTCGCCCGGACGCCCTCCGGGGCCGCCGAGCCCCGGACCGACTGACGGGCCAGCTCCGCCAGCTCCACGTCCGTGAACCCGTGGTGCCGGCGGGCGATCTCGTACTGCGCGGCGAGCCGCGAGCCGAACAGCAGCGGGTCGTCCGCGCCCAGCGCCATCGGCACGCCCGCCTCGAAGAGCGTCCGCAGCGGTACGTCCTCGTGCCGCTCGTACACCCCCAGGGCCACGTTCGACGCCGGGCAGACCTCGCAGGTCACCCCGCGCTCCGCGAGTTTCCGCAGCAGCCGGGGGTCCTCCGCCGCCCGCACTCCGTGGCCGACCCGCGCCGCCCGCAGGTCGTCCAGGCAGTCCCGTACCGAGGCGGGTCCCGTCAGCTCGCCGCCGTGCGGGGCCGCGAGCAGACCGCCGTCCCGGGCGATCGCGAACGCCCGGTCGAAGTCGCGCGCCATGCCGCGCCGCTCGTCGTTGGAGAGCCCGAAGCCGACCACGCCCCGGTCCGCGTACCGCACCGCGAGCCGGGCGAGCGTCCGCGCCTCCAGGGGGTGCTTCATCCGGTTCGCCGCGACGAGCACCCGCATCCCGAGCCCGGTCTCCCGGGAAGCCGAGTCGACCGCGTCCAGGATGATCTCCATGGCCGCGATGAGCCCGCCGAGCAGAGGGGCGTACGAGGTGGGGTCGACCTGGATCTCCAGCCACCCCGAGCCGTCCCTGACGTCCTCCTCGGCCGCCTCGCGGACCAGCCGCCGGATGTCGTCCGGCTCGCGCAGGCAGGAGCGTGCGATGTCGTACAGGCGTTGGAAGCGGAACCAGCCGCGCTCGTCGGTCGCCCGTAGCTTCGGGGGCGTACCGCTGCTCAGCGCCTCGGGGAGGCGGACGCCGTACTTGTCCGCCAGCTCGATGAGTGTCGTGGGCCGCATCGAACCGGTGAAGTGCAGGTGCAGATGGGCCTTGGGCAGCAGGGTGATGTCGCGTGAATCGTGCTCCATCGACCGATCCTGCCGCACCCGAATGGCCGAAGGCACCCTCTTTCCCCGATCGGGACCTTGCTAGAACGCAAAAACGGGCCCCCGCTCCGAAGGGAGCGGGGGCCCGTCCGTCACACGATCAGTCCGTCGCCTCGGCGAGCAGCTTCTGGATCCGGGACACGCCCTCGACCAGGTCCTCGTCACCGAGCGCGTACGACAGACGCAGGTAGCCCGGCGTACCGAAGGCCTCGCCCGGGACGACCGCGACCTCGGCCTCGTCGAGGATCAGGGCCGCGAGCTCGCCCGACGTCGCGGGGCGCTTGCCGCGGATCTCCTTGCCGAGGAGACCCTTCACCGAGGGGTACGCGTAGAACGCGCCCTCCGGCGTCGGGCAGTACACGCCCTCGATCTCGTTCAGCATCCGCACGATCGTCTGGCGGCGACGGTCGAAGGCGGTGCGCATCTCCGCGACGGCGTCCAGGTTGCCCGAGACGGCGGCGAGGGCGGCGATCTGCGCGACGTTGCTCACGTTGGACGTGGCGTGCGACTGGAGGTTCGTCGCGGCCTTCACGACGTCCTTCGGGCCCACGATCCACCCGACGCGCCAGCCCGTCATCGCGTACGTCTTCGCGACGCCGTTGACCACGATGCACTTGTCGCGCAGCTCGGGCACGATCGCCGGCAGCGAGGTGAACTTCGCGTCGCCGTAGACGAGGTGCTCGTAGATCTCGTCCGTCAGGACCCAGAGGCCGTGCTCGACGGCCCAGCGGCCGATCGCCTCGGCGTCGGCCTCGGGGTACACCGCGCCGGTCGGGTTGGACGGCGACACGAAGAGGACGACCTTGGTCTTCTCCGTGCGCGCGGCCTCCAGCTGCTCCACCGAGACCCGGTAGCCGGTGGTCTCGTCGGCCACGACCTCCACCGGGACACCGCCGGCGAGGCGGATCGACTCGGGGTACGTCGTCCAGTACGGCGCCGGGACGATGACCTCGTCGCCCGGGTCGAGGATCGCGGCGAAGGCCTCGTAGATCGCCTGCTTGCCGCCGTTGGTCACCAGGACCTCGGAGGCGTCGACCTCGTAGCCGGAGTCGCGCAGCGTCTTGGCGGCGATCGCGGCCTTCAGCTCGGGCAGACCGCCGGCCGGCGTGTAGCGGTGGTACTTCGGGTTCCTGCAAGCCTCGACGGCCGCCTCGACGATGTAGTCGGGGGTCGGGAAGTCGGGCTCACCGGCGCCGAAGCCGATCACCGGGCGTCCGGCGGCCTTGAGGGCCTTGGCCTTGGCGTCGACGGCGAGGGTGGCGGACTCGGAGATCGCACCGATGCGGGCGGAGACCCGACGCTCGGTGGGAGGGGTAGCAGCGCTCATGCGGCCCATCGTCCCAGACCGGCTCAGGGCCGGGCACACAGGTTTCACGGACCGGACAGGAATGGTCATTCCCGGTCGTACGCGCGTCCTACGGCAGGTCGGCGTGGTTTCTGTTCGACGCGGACCCCCATCACCACGTATGCTCACTGCTCGTTGGCCCGCACAAACCACATCTCACGATGCGGTAGGTTGAGGGACACCAACAAAGGGTCGTAGCTCAATTGGTAGAGCACCGGTCTCCAAAACCGGCGGTTGGGGGTTCAAGTCCCTCCGGCCCTGCTACACACACCGCCAGGTGTTGTGCGCATGTACGTACTTCATTGCACCGCCGTGCGGCTCCACCCGGGCGCGGCACGGCCGACCCGGAATCAGGTGAGAGATCGTGACGGACGCCGTAGGCTCCATCGACATGCCTGATGCCGACGACGAAGCCGCGGACGCGAAGAAGAAGGCCCGCAAGGGCGGCAAGCGCGGAAAGAAGGGCCCTCTGGGCCGTCTCGCGCTCTTCTACCGCCAGATCGTCGCAGAGCTCCGCAAGGTCGTCTGGCCCACGCGCAGCCAGCTGACGTCGTACACCACTGTGGTGATTATCTTCGTCGTCATCATGATCGGCCTTGTCACCGTGATTGACTATGGCTTCCAGGAAGCAGTCAAGTACGTCTTCGGCTGACTTTTTGTTCCACCCCATCTGTATCGCAGGAAGAAGCAGCCACCGTGTCTGACGCGAACCTGAACGACGCCTTCGAGTCCGAGTCCGTCGAGGACGAGCTGGACATCGTCGAGGCCGCCGACGAGGACCAGGCAGACGCTGCTGACGACGCCGCTGACGAGGCCGCCGAAGAAGCCGCTCTCCACGTCGAGGACGAGGACGAGGACGAGCTGGAAGGCGACGAGGCCGAGGAGTCCGACGAGGACGCCGAGGTCGAGGCCGAGGAAGAGGCGTCGGACGAGTCCGACGAGGAGTCCGTCGAGGACGCCGAGGACGAGACCGAGGAGGAGGCCGAGCCGGCCGCCCCGGTCGACCCGGTCGCCGCGCTCCGTGAGGAGCTCCGCACCCTTCCCGGCGAGTGGTACGTCATCCACACCTACGCCGGCTACGAGAAGCGCGTGAAGGCCAACCTCGAGCAGCGTGCCGTCTCGCTCAACGTCGAGGACTTCATCTACCAGGCCGAGGTCCCCGAGGAAGAGATCGTCCAGATCAAGGGCGGCGAGCGGAAGAACGTCAAGCAGAACAAGCTCCCCGGCTACGTTCTCGTCCGCATGGACCTGACGAACGAGTCCTGGGGCGTCGTCCGCAACACCCCCGGCGTCACCGGCTTCGTGGGCAACGCCTACGACCCGTACCCGCTGACCCTGGACGAGATCGTCAAGATGCTCGCCCCGGAGGCCGAGGAGAAGGCCGCCCGCGAGGCCGCCGAGGCCGAGGGCAAGCCGGCTCCGGCCCGCAAGCTGGAGGTCCAGGTCCTGGACTTCGAGGTCGGCGACTCGGTGACGGTCACGGACGGTCCCTTCGCGACCCTCCAGGCCACGATCAACGAGATCAACCCGGACTCGAAGAAGGTCAAGGGCCTCGTCGAGATCTTCGGTCGCGAGACCCCGGTCGAGCTGAGCTTCGACCAGATCCAGAAGAACTGATCTCACCGTCTTCCGACCAGGTCAGAGTGGCTCTCGTAGCCGCTCTGACCTGCTCGGTTTTTAGCCGCACGTCCATACCCGTTATCGTTGTGCGGTATGCCTGCATCCGGATGACCGGAAGGCGGGCTGAACACTCTCACTAGGACCCGGAGAGAGCAATGCCTCCCAAGAAGAAGAAGGTCACGGGGCTTATCAAGCTCCAGATCAACGCCGGTGCGGCGAACCCGGCCCCGCCGGTCGGCCCCGCGCTCGGTCAGCACGGCGTCAACATCATGGAGTTCTGCAAGGCCTACAACGCCGCGACCGAGTCGCAGCGTGGCATGGTCGTGCCGGTGGAGATCACGGTCTACGAAGACCGCACCTTCACCTTCATCACCAAGACTCCGCCGGCCGCGAAGCTGATCCTCAAGGCTGCTGGTGTGGACAAGGGCTCCGGCGAGCCGCACAAGACCAAGGTCGCGAAGCTCACGGCCGCTCAGGTCCGCGAGATCGCCACGGTCAAGCTGCCCGACCTGAACGCCAACGACCTGGACGCCGCGTCGAAGATCATCGCCGGCACCGCCCGTTCCATGGGCATCACGGTCGAGGGCTGATCACCCCCCTCGTGACCTCAGTGGTAGGGCCGGCGCGGCCCGCACCACGACTCCATACCTGAACCAACAGGAGCAGAAGTGAAGCGCAGCAAGGCTCTCCGCAGCGCGGACGCCAAGATCGACCGGGAGCGGAACTACGCCCCCCTCGAGGCCGTCCGTCTTGCCAAGGACACCGCCGCCACCAAGTTCGACGGCACCGTCGAGGTCGCCTTCCGCCTGGGCGTCGACCCGCGCAAGGCCGACCAGATGGTCCGTGGCACCGTGAACCTCCCGCACGGCACCGGTAAGACCGCCCGGGTCCTGGTCTTCGCGACCGGTGACCGTGCCGAGGCCGCGATCGCCGCTGGCGCCGACATCGTCGGTTCCGACGAGCTCATCGACGAGATCTCCAAGGGCAACCGCCTGAACGAGTTCGACGCCGTTGTGGCCACCCCGGACCTCATGGGCAAGGTCGGCCGCCTCGGCCGCGTCCTCGGCCCGCGTGGTCTGATGCCGAACCCCAAGGTCGGCACCGTCACCCCCGATGTCGCCAAGGCTGTCAACGAGATCAAGGGCGGCAAGATCGAGTTCCGCGTCGACAAGCACTCGAACCTGCACTTCATCATCGGCAAGGTCTCCTTCGACGAGACGAAGCTGGTCGAGAACTACGCCGCGGCCCTGGACGAGATCCTTCGTCTGAAGCCGTCCGCCGCCAAGGGCCGCTACATCAAGAAGGCGACCCTGACGACGACCATGGGCCCCGGCATCCCGCTGGACTCCAACCGCACCCGGAACCTCCTCGTCGAGGAGGACCCGGCCGCGGTCTGAACCTCACCGGTTCACTGAGTGGTCGACAGGCCCTCGCCTCTCCTCGGAGAGGCGGGGGCCTGTTCTTTGTTACGGTTCGAAGAACCGTAAAGACGTTGATCAAGGGGTGGGGAACACTCATGAACAGGTCCGCATGGAAGCGCGCGGGAGTCGCGCTGACGGCAGCGGCGGTCGTGACGGGGGTCGCGGGCTGTCAGGACGGCGGCACGAAGGCGGCCGACAAGCCGCAGACGCAGAGCCTCGAAGACGTCACGAAGGTCATCCAGGCCGCGTACACCAAGACCTCGGCGGCCAAGTCCGCGAAGATCCGGATGACGATCGAGATGACGGGCGCCGGTCTGGGCTCCGGCACCACCACGATGACCGGCGTGCAGGGCTGGGACCCGGCCGCGATGGACGTGACGATGTCCGGCGGGATGTTCGCGAGCATGGGTGCCGCCGGGATGCCCGAGAAGATCCGCATGATCATGCGTGACGACGTCATGTACATGGACATGGGCGCCGAGCAGGCCGCCGGCATGGACGGCAAGCGCTGGATGAAGATGGACTTCGCCGCAATGGCGAAGGAGTCCGGCGACGCCGCCCTGCAGAAGCAGATGACGCAGGGCCTGGGCGGCATGAATCAGGACCCGGCCCAGCAGCTCGCGCTTCTCCTGGAGGCCCCGGGCATCAAGCACGTCGGCCCGGAGAAGGTCGAGGGCGTCGAGGCGCAGCACTACAAGGGCACGGTCGCCTTCGAGGACATGCTGAACGCCAACAAGAGCTTCGACGGTATGCCGAAGGCGGACCGCGACAAGCTCGTCGCGACCATGAAGGAATCGGGGATCAAGGGCTACGACACCGAGCTCTGGGTCAACGGCGACGGCTACCCGGTGAAGACGGTCGTCGGCATGAAGATGCCCGAGGGCACGATGGACATGACCGCCTTCTACTCCGACTACGGCACCGAGGCGACGGTCGAGGCCCCGCCGGCCAAGGAGACCTTCGACGTCATGGAGATGCTGGGAGCGCTCGGTCAGGGCTGATTTGCCCGAAGCCGTTGCGGTCGCGTACTCTTCCAGAGAAGCCAAAGACCGCTGGTCGTCACTGTGCCCATCAGGGTGCGGTGGCCGAAGGATTCGCTGAGATGCGGACGACCCGCGCAGGTGACTGTGGAAGAGTTCCCGCGTCCTCGTGATGTGGTCGAGCTAAGCCCCGTGCGCCTGCGCCGGGGCGTTTTGTTTTGTTCAGCCCCTTCGCGCGGTCCCATCACCCGGAAGGAGGCCGACGCTCATGGCAAGGCCCGACAAGGCTGCCGCGGTAGCCGAGCTCAAGGACAAGTTCCAGAGCTCGAGCGCCGTTGTGCTGACCGAGTACCGGGGTCTCACCGTCGCGCAGCTCAAGACGCTGCGTCGTTCGCTCGGTGAGAACGCCCAGTACGCCGTGGTGAAGAACACGCTGACCAAGATTGCGGCCAACGAGGCCGGGATCACCTCGCTCGACGACCAGTTCACCGGTCCGACGGGCGCTGCCTTCATCACCGGTGACCCGGTGGAGTCGGCGAAGGGTCTTCGTGACTTCGCCAAGGAGAACCCGAACCTCATCATCAAGGGCGGTGTCCTTGACGGTAAGGCGCTGACCGCCGATGAGATCAAGAAGCTTGCGGACCTCGAGTCCCGCGAGGTTCTGCTCAGCAAGCTGGCCGGCGCGTTCAAGGGCAAGCAGTCTCAGGCTGCCTCGCTCTTCCAGGCGCTGCCGTCGAAGTTCGTCCGCACCGCGGAGGCGCTTCGCGTCAAGCTCGCCGAGCAGGGCGGTGCCGAGTAATTCGGCTCGCGCATTGATCCGCGCCGCCTAGTGCGCGGGTCGCAGCGGGCCGTTACGCCCGCCTCTACATACATCCGGCACCTGCCGAATTAGTGGAAGGATCGCCCATCATGGCGAAGCTCTCTCAGGACGACCTCCTCGCCCAGTTCGAGGAGATGACCCTCATCGAGCTCTCCGAGTTCGTGAAGGCGTTCGAGGACAAGTTCGACGTCACCGCCGCCGCGGCCGTCGCCGTTGCCGGCCCGGGCGCCCCGGTTGCCGCTGAGGCCGCCGAGGAGCAGGACGAGTTCGACGTCATCCTCGAGGGTGCCGGCGACAAGAAGATCCAGGTCATCAAGGTCGTGCGTGAGCTCACCTCCCTGGGCCTCAAGGAGGCCAAGGACCTCGTCGACGGCACCCCGAAGCCGGTCCTCGAGAAGGTCGCGAAGGAGGCCGCCGAGAAGGCTGCCGAGTCCCTCAAGGCCGCCGGCGCCTCCGTCACGGTCAAGTAAGACCGTTTCGAGTCGCTGAAGCTGACTCCTGCCCCCGTGTAACGCGAGGGCATCGAAAGGCGATCACCCATCTGGGTGGTCGCCTTTCGGCGTTCCCGAGAGCGGGCGTGGCGAGGGTCCCGAGGGCCGTCGGAGGCGGAGTATGGTGATCTTCGCCGTGCGCCCCGCAGACCGGGGGGCCTTGACGAACCGCACGCAGCGCGCAATTCTCAGGACGCGTCGTCACAACGATCCGTATCCGAGGCATGGATCGACGACTGAACGGGCAGTATCGAGGTGCGCCGCATGGCGCGAGGTACCGCGGAGTTGAGAGCAACGAGGGTCGCGAAGAACTCGCCCTGGACATCAGTGAGCCAAGTGGCTACACTGACCCTTTGCGCTGCCTGTTAGCTGCCCCCTGCCCGTCACCAGGGGCATACCTTCGCATCCGCTTCGTGGACCGACCCCGTCTGACCTGGCCTTTTGGTCATTTCAGGAAATGTCTGCCGTGAAGCTTTGCTGGGGACCGGTACGCGCGTAGTGAGTCCGAGCCCTCGGAAGGACCCCCTCTTGGCCGCCTCGCGCAACGCCTCGACCAATACGAACAACGGCGCAAGCACCGCCCCGCTGCGCATCTCCTTTGCAAAGATCAAGGAGCCCCTCGAGGTTCCGAACCTCCTCGCGCTGCAGACCGAGAGCTTTGACTGGCTGCTCGGTAACGCCGCCTGGAAGGCTCGCGTCGAGGCTGCCCTTGAGTCGGGACGCGACGTCCCCACGAAGTCCGGCCTGGAAGAGATCTTCGAGGAGATCTCGCCGATCGAGGACTTCTCCGGGTCGATGTCGCTGACCTTCCGCGACCACCGCTTCGAGCCGCCGAAGAACTCGATCGACGAGTGCAAGGACCGTGACTTCACGTACGGCGCCCCGCTCTTCGTCACCGCCGAGTTCACCAACAACGAGACCGGTGAGATCAAGTCTCAGACGGTCTTCATGGGCGACTTCCCGCTCATGACCAACAAGGGCACCTTCGTCATCAACGGCACCGAGCGTGTCGTGGTGTCGCAGCTGGTCCGATCGCCGGGCGTCTACTTCGACTCCTCGATCGACAAGACGTCCGACAAGGACATCTTCTCCGCCAAGATCATCCCGTCCCGGGGTGCCTGGCTGGAGATGGAGATCGACAAGCGCGACCTCGTCGGTGTCCGCATCGACCGCAAGCGCAAGCAGTCGGTCACCGTGCTGCTGAAGGCTCTGGGCTGGACCACCGAGCAGATCCTGCAGGAGTTCGGCGAGTACGAGTCCATGCGCGCCACCCTGGAGAAGGACCACACCCAGGGCCAGGACGACGCGCTGCTCGACATCTACCGCAAGCTGCGTCCGGGCGAGCCGCCGACCCGTGAGGCCGCTCAGACGCTGCTCGAGAACCTCTACTTCAACCCGAAGCGCTACGACCTCGCGAAGGTCGGCCGCTACAAGGTGAACAAGAAGCTCGGCGCCGACGAGCCGCTGAACGCCGGCGTGCTCACCACCGATGACGTCATCGCCACGATCAAGTACCTGGTCAAGCTCCACGCGGGCGAGACCGAGACGATCGGCGAGAACGGCAACGAGATCGTCGTCGAGACCGACGACATCGACCACTTCGGCAACCGTCGTCTGCGTAACGTCGGCGAGCTCATCCAGAACCAGGTCCGCACGGGTCTGGCTCGTATGGAGCGCGTCGTGCGTGAGCGCATGACCACCCAGGACGTCGAGGCGATCACGCCGCAGACCCTGATCAACATCCGGCCGGTCGTCGCCTCCATCAAGGAGTTCTTCGGCACCAGCCAGCTGTCCCAGTTCATGGACCAGAACAACCCGCTGTCGGGTCTGACGCACAAGCGTCGTCTCTCGGCGCTGGGCCCTGGTGGTCTGTCCCGTGAGCGGGCCGGCTTCGAGGTCCGAGACGTGCACCCGTCCCACTACGGACGCATGTGCCCGATCGAGACCCCCGAAGGCCCGAACATCGGTCTGATCGGTTCGCTCGCCTCGTACGGCCGCGTCAACGCGTTCGGCTTCATCGAGACGCCGTACCGCAAGGTCGTCGACGGTCAGGTCACCGACGACGTCGACTACGTCACCGCCGACGAGGAGGACCGCTTCGTCATCGCGCAGGCCAACGCCGCGCTCAATGACGACATGCAGCTCACCGAGAACCGCGTCCTGGTGCGTAAGCGTGGCGGCGAGGTCGACTACGTCCTGCCGTCCGAGGTCGACTACATGGACGTCTCGCCGCGCCAGATGGTGTCGGTCGCGACGGCCATGATCCCGTTCCTCGAGCACGACGACGCCAACCGTGCCCTCATGGGCGCGAACATGATGCGTCAGGCGGTGCCGCTGATTAAGTCGGAGGCCCCGCTCGTCGGCACCGGCATGGAGTACCGCTGCGCCACCGACGCCGGCGACGTGCTCAAGGCCGAGAAGGACGGTGTCGTCCAGGAGCTGTCGGCCGACTACGTCACGGTCGCCAACGACGACGGCACGTACATCACGTACCGCCTGCACAAGTTCTCGCGCTCGAACCAGGGCACCTCGGTCAACCAGAAGGTCGTCGTCGACGAGGGCGACCGCGTGATCGAGGGCCAGGTCCTCGCCGACGGTCCCGCCACCGAAGACGGCGAGATGGCGCTCGGCAAGAACCTGCTCGTGGCGTTCATGCCGTGGGAGGGCCACAACTACGAGGACGCGATCATCCTGTCGCAGCGCCTCGTGCAGGACGACGTCCTCTCCTCGATCCACATCGAGGAGCACGAGGTCGACGCCCGTGACACCAAGCTCGGCCCGGAGGAGATCACCCGGGACATCCCGAACGTCTCCGAGGAGGTCCTCGCCGACCTCGACGAGCGCGGCATCATCCGTATCGGTGCCGAGGTCGTCGCCGGCGACATCCTCGTCGGCAAGGTCACGCCCAAGGGTGAGACCGAGCTGACGCCGGAGGAGCGCCTGCTCCGCGCGATCTTCGGTGAGAAGGCCCGTGAGGTCCGTGACACCTCGCTGAAGGTGCCGCACGGCGAGATCGGCAAGATCATCGGCGTCCGCGTCTTTGACCGTGAGGAGGGCGACGAGCTTCCCCCGGGCGTGAACCAGCTGGTCCGCGTCTACGTCGCCCAGAAGCGCAAGATCACCGATGGTGACAAGCTCGCCGGCCGTCACGGCAACAAGGGCGTCATCTCGAAGATCCTGCCGATCGAGGACATGCCGTTCCTGGAGGACGGCACCCCGGTCGACATCATCCTCAACCCGCTGGGTGTCCCGTCCCGAATGAACCCGGGACAGGTCCTGGAGATCCACCTCGGCTGGCTCGCCAGCCGCGGCTGGGACGTCTCCGGCCTCGCGGACGAGTGGGCGCAGCGCCTCCAGGTGATCGGTGCCGACAAGGTCGCCCCCGGCACCAACGTCGCCACCCCGGTCTTCGACGGTGCGCGTGAGGACGAGCTCGCGGGCCTGCTGAACCACACCATCCCGAACCGCGACGGCGAGCGCATGGTGCTCCCGACCGGTAAGGCGCGTCTCTTCGACGGCCGCTCCGGCGAGCCGTTCCCGGAGCCGGTCTCCGTCGGGTACATGTACATCCTCAAGCTCCACCACCTGGTCGACGACAAGCTGCACGCTCGGTCGACCGGTCCCTACTCGATGATCACCCAGCAGCCGCTGGGTGGTAAGGCCCAGTTCGGTGGCCAGCGCTTCGGTGAGATGGAGGTGTGGGCGCTGGAGGCATACGGCGCCGCGTACGCCCTCCAGGAGCTGCTGACGATCAAGTCCGACGACGTGACCGGCCGCGTGAAGGTCTACGAGGCCATCGTCAAGGGCGAGAACATCCCTGAGCCCGGCATCCCCGAGTCCTTCAAGGTGCTCATCAAGGAGATGCAGTCCCTGTGCCTCAACGTGGAGGTGCTCTCCTCGGACGGCATGTCCATCGAGATGCGCGACACCGACGAGGACGTCTTCCGCGCAGCGGAGGAGCTCGGTATCGACCTGTCCCGGCGCGAGCCGAGCAGCGTCGAAGAGGTCTGACGGGAGTCCGGTCCGGGGATTCGGTGAAGCATCACTGAATCCCCGGCCGGCCCCAGGACCCCCGTTCCAGACCCCAAGACTTACAACCCTGAGAGGGATTGACGCATAGTGCTCGACGTCAACTTCTTCGACGAGCTCCGGATCGGTCTGGCTACCGCTGACGACATCCGTCAGTGGAGCCACGGCGAGGTCAAGAAGCCGGAGACCATCAACTACCGCACGCTCAAGCCCGAGAAGGACGGACTCTTCTGCGAGAAGATCTTCGGTCCGACCCGGGACTGGGAGTGCTACTGCGGCAAGTACAAGCGTGTCCGCTTCAAGGGCATCATCTGTGAGCGGTGTGGCGTCGAGGTCACCCGCGCCAAGGTGCGCCGTGAGCGGATGGGCCACATCGAGCTCGCCGCTCCCGTCACCCACATCTGGTACTTCAAGGGCGTCCCGTCGCGCCTCGGATACCTGCTCGACCTCGCCCCGAAGGACCTCGAGAAGGTCATCTACTTCGCGGCGTACATGATCACGTTCGTCGACGACGAGCGTCGTACGCGTGACCTGCCCTCCCTCGAGGCGCACGTCTCCGTCGAGCGTCAGCAGATCGAGAACCGTCGCGACTCCGACCTGGAGGCCCGCGCCAAGAAGCTCGAGAACGACCTGGGCGAGCTTGAGGCCGAGGGTGCCAAGGCCGACGTGCGCCGCAAGGTGCGCGAGGGTGCCGAGCGTGAGATGAAGCAGCTGCGCGACCGTGCGCAGCGCGAGATCGACCGTCTCGACGAGGTCTGGGCGCGCTTCAAGAACCTCAAGGTCCAGGACCTGGAGGGCGACGAGCTCCTCTACCGCGAGCTGCGTGACCGCTTCGGCACGTACTTCGACGGTTCGATGGGTGCCGCGGCGCTGCAGAAGCGCCTGGAGTCCTTCGACCTGGAGGAGGAGGCCGAGCGCCTCCGCGAGATCATCCGTACCGGCAAGGGCCAGAAGAAGACCCGTGCGCTCAAGCGCCTCAAGGTCGTCTCCGCGTTCCTGCAGACCAGCAACAAGCCCAACGGCATGGTGCTCGACTGCGTGCCGGTCATCCCGCCGGACCTTCGTCCGATGGTGCAGCTGGACGGTGGCCGCTTCGCGACCTCCGACCTGAACGACCTGTACCGCCGCGTGATCAACCGCAACAACCGTCTGAAGCGTCTGCTCGACCTCGGTGCCCCCGAGATCATCGTGAACAACGAGAAGCGGATGCTCCAGGAGGCGGTCGACGCCCTCTTCGACAACGGCCGTCGTGGTCGCCCGGTCACGGGCCCCGGCAACCGTCCGCTGAAGTCCCTCAGCGACATGCTGAAGGGTAAGCAGGGTCGATTCCGTCAGAACCTGCTCGGTAAGCGTGTGGACTACTCCGCGCGTTCCGTCATCGTCGTCGGTCCGCAGCTGAAGCTGCACCAGTGTGGTCTTCCCAAGGCCATGGCGCTGGAGCTCTTCAAGCCGTTCGTGATGAAGCGCCTGGTCGACCTGAACCACGCGCAGAACATCAAGAGCGCCAAGCGGATGGTCGAGCGCGGCCGCACGGTCGTGTACGACGTCCTCGAAGAGGTCATCGCCGAGCACCCGGTTCTGCTGAACCGTGCGCCCACGCTGCACCGCCTCGGCATCCAGGCCTTCGAGCCCCAGCTGGTCGAGGGCAAGGCCATCCAGATCCACCCGCTCGTCTGCACCGCGTTCAACGCGGACTTCGACGGTGACCAGATGGCCGTGCACCTGCCGCTCTCCGCGGAGGCGCAGGCCGAGGCCCGCATCCTGATGCTGTCCTCGAACAACATCCTGAAGCCGGCCGACGGCCGTCCGGTCACGATGCCGACCCAGGACATGGTCCTCGGTCTGTTCTTCCTGACCACCGACGGTGAGCTCCGCGACACCAAGGGCGAGGGCCGCGCGTTCGGCTCGACGGCCGAGGCGGTCATGGCGTTCGACGCCGGCGAGCTGGCGCTGCAGTCCGAGATCGACATCCGCTTCCCCGTCGGCACCGTCGCCCCGCGTGGCTGGGTTCCCCCGGTCACGGAGGACGGCGAGGACAGCATCGCCGCCGGTGAGTGGCAGCAGGGTGACTCGTTCCGTCTGCGGACGACCCTGGGTCGCGCGCTCTTCAACGAGCTGCTGCCCGAGGACTACCCGTTCGTCGACTACTCCGTCGGCAAGAAGCAGCTCTCCGAGATCGTCAACGACCTCGCCGAGCGCTACCCCAAGGTCATCGTGGCGGCGACGCTCGACAACCTGAAGGCGGCGGGCTTCTACTGGGCGACCCGTTCCGGTGTCACCGTGGCCATCTCCGACGTCGTCGTTCCCGAGGCGAAGAAGGAGATCGTCAAGGGCTACGAGGCGCAGGACGAGAAGGTCCAGAAGCAGTACGAGCGCGGCCTGATCACCAAGGAAGAGCGCACGCAGGAGCTCATCGCGATCTGGACCAAGGCGACCAACGAGGTTGCCGAGGCGATGAACGCGAACTTCCCCAAGACGAACCCCATCTTCATGATGGTTGACTCGGGTGCCCGAGGAAACATGATGCAGATGCGTCAGATCGCCGGTATGCGTGGTCTGGTGTCGAACGCCAAGAACGAGACCATCCCGCGTCCCATCAAGGCGTCGTTCCGCGAGGGCCTCACCGTCCTCGAGTACTTCATCTCCACGCACGGTGCCCGTAAGGGTCTCGCCGACACCGCCCTGCGTACCGCCGACTCGGGTTACCTGACCCGTCGTCTGGTGGACGTCTCGCAGGACGTCATCATCCGCGAGGAGGACTGTGGCACCGAGCGCGGTCTGAAGCTGCGGATCGCGGCCAAGGACGAGACCGGTGTCCTGCGGAAGACGGACGACGTCGAGACCTCCGTGTACGCGCGGATGCTCGCCGAGGACGTCGTCGTCGACGGTAAGGTCATCGCGCCGGCCAACGTCGACCTGGGTGACGTGCTCATCGACGCCCTCGTCAACGCGGGCGTCGAGGAGGTCAAGACCCGTTCGGTCCTGACCTGTGAGTCCGCCGTCGGTACGTGTGCGTTCTGCTACGGCCGTTCGCTCGCCACCGGCAAGCTGGTCGACATCGGTGAGGCGGTCGGCATCATCGCCGCCCAGTCCATCGGTGAGCCCGGTACCCAGCTGACGATGCGTACCTTCCACACCGGTGGTGTGGCCGGTGACGACATCACCCAGGGTCTGCCCCGTGTCGTCGAGCTCTTCGAGGCTCGTCAGCCCAAGGGTGTCGCCCCGATCTCGGAGGCGGCCGGCCGCATCCGTATCGAGGAGACCGAGAAGACCAAGAAGATCGTCGTCACCCCGGACGACGGCACCGACGAGACGGCGTTCCCGATCTCGAAGCGTGCCCGTCTGCTCGTGGGCGAGGGCGACCACGTCGAGGTGGGCCAGAAGCTCACCGTGGGTGCCACCAACCCGCACGACGTGCTGCGCATCCTCGGTCAGCGTGCGGTCCAGATCCACCTGGTCGCCGAAGTCCAGAAGGTCTACAACTCGCAGGGCGTGTCGATCCACGACAAGCACATCGAGATCATCATCCGGCAGATGCTGCGCCGCGTGACGATCATCGAGTCCGGCGACGCGGAGCTCCTGCCGGGCGAGCTCGTCGAGCGCTCGAAGTTCGAGACCGAGAACCGTCGTGTGGTCACCGAGGGCGGTCACCCCGCCTCCGGCCGTCCGCAGCTGATGGGTATCACCAAGGCCTCGCTCGCCACCGAGTCGTGGCTGTCGGCGGCGTCCTTCCAGGAGACCACCCGGGTTCTGACCGACGCGGCGATCAACGCCAAGTCGGACTCCCTGGTCGGCCTCAAGGAGAACGTCATCATCGGTAAGCTCATCCCGGCCGGTACGGGCCTCGCCCGCTACCGCAACATCCGGGTCGAGCCGACCGAAGAGGCCAAGGCCGCGATGTACTCGGCCGTCGGCTACGACGACATCGACTACTCGCCGTTCGGCTCGGGCTCCGGCCAGGCCGTTCCGCTGGAGGACTACGACTACGGTCCGTACAACCAGTAAGTAGTGCGAACCGAAGGGCGGTCACCCCGATTGCGGGGTGGCCGCCCTTCGGCGTTTCAGCGTTGGGCCAGCTCCCAGACCGCGACGAGCACGCCGGCGCTCGCGGTGAGCGCGGCGATGCTGGTCAGCGGCCAGCGGGCGCGCTCAAGGGAGTCGAGCCGGGCCTCGTGGTCGGCCAGCTGCTTGTCGGTCTGGTCGCTGCGCTGTACGAGCAGCGCGAGCGAGCCGTCGACGCGGGCGAAGCCGGCCTCCAGGGTGCCCCGGAGGCGTTCCAGTTCGAGGGCGACGGCGACGGGGTCGTTCGGATCAGACTCGGTCATCGGCACCACCCGGGGTGGATCGGAGCCAGGACGGCAGCAGCTTCTGCGCCGCGTCGAGGGCCATCACCCGGGTCAGTCCGCCGGCGACGGCCAGCGCCCCGGCGACCCAGGGGAGGGTCGCGGGGACACCGGAGGCGTCGACGATCGCGGGGAGCACGACGGCGATGCCGACGGCGGACTGGAGGACGGTGCGGGCCGTGCGCTTGGCGGCATCGGACATCGGGGGTCTCCTCTCGTGCGGGGCTACTTCGTGTACGGGACCTTCAGCGCGCTCCAGGAGGCGGCGCCCGGGGTGCCGTCGGCGTCGGAGCCGCGGAATCCGAGCTTCTGCTGCCACTTGGCGTAGCTGCGCCGGTCGGCCTCGCTCCAGCGGGGGCCGGGGCCGACGACGTACGCGGAGCAGCCCTCGGCGACGAGACGGCGGCCCATCGCGGTGATGACCGGGGAGCTCGTCTCCCTGCGGAAGAACGAGGTGCCCGGGAAGGGCTGCAGGCGGGGCGGTGCGGGCTTCCCGCCGGCGGGCTTTCCGCCCGCGGGGGTGCTCGGGGCGGGGGCCTTGCCGAGGCGGGCCTGGACGCGGTCGCGCATCGCCGGCATGCCGAAGCCCTTGGGGTCGCTCTTCCAGTCGGACCATTCCAGGTGACCGATGACGGACCTGGCGCCCCAGTCGTGGGCCCGGCACAGGGCGGCGGAGACCCGCTCGATCGCGTCGCGCTGGGCGGCCGGCCAGGGGTCGGTGCCGTTGCCGAGGTTGACGCACTCGAAGCCGTAGAAGCGGGAGTTCCCGTCGACGGCGCCGGGGCTGCCCTGGTGGACGCGGGGGGCCGGGGGCCGGTCCCCGTACGTCTCGCTGATCACGGCCTGGAGGACGGACGGGTCGCCGCCGCCGGCGTGGTTGGCGCGGCCGTTGGCGACGAGGTGGACGGTGCCGTCCTTGGCGATGACGCCGTGGCAGAGCGGTCCGGGCAGGCCCTCGTACCCGTTGAAGCAGAGCTCGACGGAGGAGGCGGTCCCGGTGGAGACGGTGTGGTGGATCATCACGCCGGTGACCGGGCCCCAGGCGCCGGTGTGGTTCCGGTTGTGGGTGCGCCAGCCGGGGTGCTCGACGACGGTGACGCCTTCGGCGCGGAGTGCGGCGAGGAGCCGGTCCGCGGGGAGGGGAGTGGCCATCTGGTGTCCTCCGGACATGAAGAAGGCCCGCGCTCGGGCGGGCGTACGGGTGGGGTGCGGGCGGGGCGGCTACGCGGCGGATTCCGGGGTCTGCTCCGGGATCTCCGGTGCGGGAGCGGGGTCCGGCTCGGGCTCCGGTTGCGGCGCGGGGGCCGGGGCCGGGGCCGGCGGCGCCCAGGTCGCGCAGAGCGCGGCGTACGCGTCGCGTCGGCCCGCGAAGTCGGCGAGCGCGGCGGCCACGGCCCGCTCGACGGCGGACGGGTCGGGGACGACGGGGCTGCCGCCCTGCCCGTTGACGACGATCAGCCCGGAGCCGCGCAGGGCCGCGTCGGCGGTGCCGGCCTCGGTGACCTGGGCGGAGACGTAGACCGACGGGTACTCGCCGGTCATCGGGTCCTGTTCCAGGGGGCCGCCGAAGCTGTTGTCGTAGACGCGTACGTCGAGGGTGTGGCCGTTCTCGGTGACGGCGGCGCGGCCCGCGTAGTCGATGGCGACGCCCCAGGGCTGGGTGGGGTCGATGTTCATGGTGTGCTCCTTGCCGGCCTCGGAGGGCGGATCAGGTCTGGGTGCCGTACATCAGGACGGGCTGGGCGTAGACCGTGCCGCCCGAGGCCATGGCCTGGATCTCGACGGTCATGATCTTGCCGAACTTGGTCTGGATGTCGCCGGGCAGCAGGCCGGTGTGGTCGTAGGTCTGGCCGGCGGTGACGGTGGGGCCGAACGGCTGGCCGTCGACGAGGACCTTGACCTGGCCGGTCGCGCCGCTGGAGACCTTCGTGTAGACGGTCAGCCGCATCTTGGGCTGCCAGATGGGGTTGAAGGACTGGGCGATCATGGTGAACGCGGCGCTGGTGGTCGACGGCCACCGGGCCTGGTTCTGGTCCACCGGGGGCAGGAGCTGCAACCACGGCCGGGCGAGGCCGCCGGTCATGATGTCGTCCGCGAAGATCTCGTGACTGTAGCCGTCGAAGATCCGGATGACGGGCCTGACGGTGGTGGGGGAGCTGGCGCCCATCTGGAGGACGGGGGCCGTCGAGCCGTCGGCGTTGGTGCGCCGCACCGTGAGCTGGCCGTCGGCGACCTCGTTCATGGGCGGGCGGGTGTTGACCGCGGTGGAGAGGGCGGTGATCCGGCGTTCCATCTGGTTGAGCCGGTCGATGATGTCCTCGGGCAGCTGGGGCATCAGGCCTCCTCAAGGTAGAGCTCGGCGGTGTCGGGACGGCCGCGCTCGGGGGGTGTGACCTTGACGCCGATGATGCGGTAGCGGGCGTCGAGGCCGTTGGAGTACCACTCGTCCGTGATGCGGATGCGGGCGGTGCGGCCCAGGAGCGCGGGCGGGACGATCCCGCCGAGGTGGATGCTGATCGCCGGGATCACGACGGCGCCGCCGGCCTGGGCGAGTTCGGTGGCGGCGACCTGGTCCAGGGTGAGCTGGTCGGTGATCTCGTTGTGGTCCGAGGAGAGGTCGATCAGCGGCCAGCCGTCGGCGATGAGGTCGGTGGCGATCTGCTGGGTGGAGACGAGCGGCCGGGACTCGGCGGCGGCGTTGCTGTTGGTGGAGGCGCCCCGGGCGACGGCCGTGGTGCCGCCGCGGGTGGCGTCCCAGGGGAAGGAGTACGACAGGATCGTGCCCGGCCGGTCGAAGACCAGGTCGGTGGCGCCGGTACGGATCTGGGGCGCGCCGAGCCGGAGCTGCCGGATGCGCTTCCCGCTGACCGGGTCCCGGTACACCATGATCTGGTGCTCGAAGCCGTCCTGCAGGGCGGCGAGCTGGTCCAGCGCCTCCAGGTAGACGGTCTCGTCGCCGTTCCGCCAGGCGGCGGTCCGCTTGGTCGTGGAGGTCTCCTCGCCGAACTCGACGGTGAAGGCGTCCTCCTTCGTGAGCTCCGTCCACAGTCCGCGGGCGATGGCCAGCTGGTCGGTCGGCTGGTTGTACTCGATCTTGGAGCGGATGCGCCTGCGGCTCGCGTACGAGTCGAAGGTGGCGGCCTGGAGGGAGAGGGTCAGCACCCCGCGGCCGCTCGACTGCAGGGTGGTGGTCCAGACGATGCCGCCCCACCACAGGTCGCCGTCGCGCTCCAGGTAGACCGTGGTGCGGCCCTCGCGGACCTTCTTGACCCGGTCGGCGATCGCCTTGTCCGGGATGGGGATGGTGCCGGAGAGCGAGCCGGCCTTGCCGATGAAGTCGTCGAACTGGACGTCCCGCAGGGGCAGGATGTCGATGGTCTGATCGCTGGTCAGGTCACAGAAGATCGCCCGGTAGGGCGTGTCGAGTGCCATCGCGTTCCTCCTTACAGGACGTAGGTGGCGGTGATGTGCACGATCCGGCCGTTCGGGATGACGGCGGTCGGCGTCCAGGAGCGGAGCGAGACGATCCCGGTGGAGAAGATCGTGGCGCCGCCGGTGGCGAGGTAGTCGCTGGCCGGCGCCTCGTAGTTGGAGACGGGGCGCCAGCCGGTCGGCAGTACGCACATCTGCTGGTCGGGGATGGTGCCGGTGGAGCCCGCGGTGATGTCGGTGCCGGCGCGGGTCATGCTGACCCTGACCGTGGCGACGCCGCGGGTGCGGCGCGCGGTGAAGTTGGAGACCGTCCAGCCGCCGTACGTGTTCAGCGCGCCCGACGCGGTCTCGACTTCCACCGGCGGCTGGTAGTTCGCCCAGGTGGTGCCGTTCCAGCGCTGCAGGACACCGTTCGTCTCGCGGAACTGTCCGATGTAACTCCCCGTGGACAGCATGTTGTTGGGGGCGATGCCGCCGATCTCCCGGGGGTAGGCGACCCAGCTGGTGCCGTCCCAGCGCTGGAGGAAGTGCGAGTTGTCGTTGTCCTGGTACTGCCCCGGGTAGGCGCCCGGCACGGCCGCGTTGTTGTAGACGGGCAGGATGCCGCCGACGGAGGCGATCGTGGTGCGCAGGTCGGTCAGGATGCCGTCGGCCCAGCCGACGCCGCCGGTTCCCGCGGAGGCCCCGGCCTTCACCCTGACGGAGAACAGCGTGAGGGAGACCGGGGGCGGGGTGGGGGCCACCGGGACGGCCGCCGGTTCGCCGCGGACGATCTCGATGGCCGCCTCGTACTTCCCGAGGGCGTCGATGTCGTTGTCGTAGACGCGCAGCACGACGAGGTCGATGCGCGGGTTGAGCGGGTCGCCGTCGCCGAAGGTGATGGTGATGTCCTCGTCGAGGGCGACCGGGTAGGAGCCGTCGGTCGTACCGCCCTGGACGACGGCCCTGCCGTGGTAGACGGTGGCGGTCATCGGGCCGTTGCCGCTCATCCACAGGCCGCCGACGCGGTACTTGCCGTCGTACGTGCCGGGCAGGATGCCGGACCGGGAGGCGAACGGGTTGACGGGGGTGGTGGCGCCGATGCTGGTGATGCGGGTGTTCTGGCGGGTCTGACCGGTGGGCAGCAGCCAGCCGGAGCGTACGGGCATGGGTTCTCCTGGGAATCAGGGCGGCAGGACGGCGGTCCTGGTGGCTCAGTACTGCGGGGTGACCTGGATGAAGGAGTTGTCGAACCAGGCCCGCAGGGTCACGTGGGAGGTGCGGTAGTAGGCGGTGAGGGTGTACGAGGCGCCCGGCGTGAGGTTGCTGAGGCGCTGGATGGTCGCCGCGGACACGCCGTCCGACGGCAGGGCGGGCTTGCCGACCTTCGCGGCCAGCTCGTCCTCCACCTCGCGGACGAGGGTGGCGCCCTGTGTGATGCGCAGGCACATGAAGGCCGTGCCCGGGATGTTCGTCGTCTGGCCGGTGTCGAGGATGGTCTCCATCCGCGAGCCGAAGTTGACCAGCACGTTCTTGGACGGCGGTGCCGTGAACGTCAGCGCCAGCGGGTTCGTGGTGCGCTCGACCAGCGTCGTGACGAAGGTCGTCGAGGTCGTGTAGCCGGCGTCGAGCGAGTCGTTGAAGTACGGCCCCGGGAACGCCGGTGCCCACGCCGAGCCGCTCCAGCGCTGGAGGGAACCGCCGGTGGAGTCGCGGTACTGGCCGGTGTAGCCGCCCTGCGCCATGGAGACGGAGCCGGGGACGACGCCGCCGACCCCAGCCGGGTACGACACCCACTTGCCGCCGTCCCAGCGCTGGAACTCGCCGCCCGGGGTGTCCTGGTACTGGCCCGGGTACGTGCCCCGCTGCGTCGGGCCCTCGACCGGGAGGATGCCGCCGAGGGAGACGACCGGGGTGCGCAGGTCCTTGAGGGCGGTGTTCCACGGGATGCCGCCGTTGCCCGCGCTGGCGCCGGCCGGGACGGTCACCTCCCACAGGGGCAGGCTGAGCGACGGGGCGGCCGGGGCCTGCGGGGTCTGGCCGGGGACGCCCTGGATGACCTCGATCTTCGCCTCGTTGCGGTTCGACGAGTCGTACAGGTTGTCGTAGATCCTGGCGACGACCAGGTCGACGCGGTTGTACTGGGCATCGCCCGCCGCGAAGGTGACCACCTGGGAGGCCGGGAGGGTGACCGGGTAGGCGCCCCGGGAGATCGAGCCCTGGATGACGGCGCGGCCCTCGTGGACGGTCGCCGTCATGGCCGCGGCCTTCTCCATCCACAGACCGGAGAGGCGGTACTGCCCGTCGTACGAGCCGGGCAGGATGCCGGAGCGGACCTGGACGGTGTTGAGCGGCGTGGTCGCGCCGGTCTGGGTCAGACGGGTGTCCTCGCGGGTCTGGCCGGTCTCGGCGGCCCAGCTGCTGCGCAGGTTCATGGGTTCTCCAATGAGGGAGGTGCGGGAGGGGGGAGGGTCAGGACTTGAGCCACTCGGCGGTGAGGGTGCAGGCGTAGCCCGAGCCGCCGAGGGTCTTGATCGCCGCGGAGTGGCTCTGGAAGCCGGCCAGCTGGAGCGTGGTGCCGGCTTCGAGCCGGATCAGGCCCTGGCCGCCGACGCTGATGGCGCCGTTGCCCGCGGGGGTGAGCCAGGTCATCCGGGACTGTCCGACGCCGCCCGCCATGACGCGGGCGCCGCGCATGCCGGTCTGGCCGTCGTTGGCCCAGGTGGCCTGCCCGGAGACCCGCCACCAGCCGGAGCGCGGCACGACGTAGGTGTTGTTGCCGGCCCAGCCGCCGCCGTCGTCGACTTCGACGGTCGGCAGGTTGAGCACGGTCCACGTGCCGGGATCGACGCTCTGCATCTGGGCGGTCGTCCACTGGGTGGCGGCGAAGAGGATCTTCGTCCGGCCCTCGACGTACTGCCAGGCCGAGCCGTCCCAGCGTTCGAGGATCCCGGCGTTGTCCCGGTACTGCCCGGCGTAACTGCCGACGGACAGCAGGCTGCCGGGGGCGATGCCGCCGAGCGGCTTGGGGTACGAGACCCAGGTCGCGCCGTCCCAGCGCTGGAGCATCCCGGCCGCGTCGCGGTACTGGCCGACGTACGCGCCCTTGAAACCGCTCGTGGGGAGGATGCCGCCGAGCGCCACCACCGGCCAGTGCTGGGTGGTGACGCCGGAGCCGGTCCAGGTGATGCCGCCGGTGCCGGCGGAGGTGCCCTTCGGGACCCTGACGGTGTAGAGGGGCATCGTGCTGCCGGGGCCGCTCGCCGGGGCCACCGGCACGGTTGCCGGCACGCCCTTCACGAGGCGGATGACGGCGTCGGTGGTGCCGGTCTTGTCGTAGGCGTCGTCGATGACGGCCAGTTCGATCAGGTCGATCCGGTCGTACTGCGGGTCGCCGTCGGCGAGGGTGATCGTCTCCGGGGACACGGCGCTGACCAGGTAGGCGCCCTGGCGGGTGTCCTTGCCCTGGATGATCGCGCGCCCGGTGCCGATCGCGCACTGCATGGCGCCGGCCCCGGTGAGGACGAAGCCGCCCGGCAGGATGCCGGGCCGGGAGCGCAGCGGGGTCTCGTCGGGGCTCTGTCCGCTGGGGGTGAGCAGGGCGGCCAGCGTGAGGCGGGTGTCCTCACGGGTCTGGCCGGTGGGCAGGAGCCAGGCGGCTCGTACGGTCATGGTTCACCTCTTTCAGGAGGGGCGGGGGAGGCTGCCGGTCACCACTCGGCGCTGCGCCAGCGGACTGTCATCAGGGCTCCCAGGCCGGATCCGTCGGGCCGGAAGGACAGCTCGGTGCGGCCCGGTTCGAGGAGGAACAGCTCCTCGGGGCTGGAGTCGGCCATCGCGGTGTGGCGGCGGGACGCGGTGCTGTTGAGCATCACCGTCCCGTTGGCGGTGTCGACGGTGAGCTCGTCGCCGGCGGCCAGGTCGATCGCGTACCGCAGGCGGCGCATGCTGACCCGCTCGGTGACGGTCGGCATGGAGCACGGCCCGCGGAAGGTGATCACCGGGTGGGTGGCTGCCGAGCCGGTGTTCTCGGCGACGGTGTCGCCGGTGGACGTGGCCCGGCCCCAGTCGAGCGGCCACGTCAGGGGCCAGACCAGCCCGGGCTCGGGCTGCGGGGCGGTGGTGGTGGCGGTCTGCTCGTTGACGACGTACCGGCGGGGGTCGGCGGCCAGCCACTGGACGGACATGCGGGAGCTGCCCTGGGTGGCGAAGCCCTGGTCGGCGGGGACGACGCGCTGGGCGATCCGGGCCCGTACGGCGAGCAGTTCGCCGTGCAGCCGGACGGTGAGCCAGCGCTCCTCGTCGAGGAGGGCGAGCGCCTGGCGCAGCGCGCGGATGGCTTCGGAGGCCTGGTTCCACTCCGGCATCAGCACGATCGTGCCGCCGACCTTGCGCGGCTTGGCGAACCGGGAACCCGGCCAGGCTCCGTGGGAGGTCGGCCGGTCGGCGTCGGAGGAGTCGTACTCGGGCAGGTCCTCCCAGCCCGACAGGCCGGACTTGTCGATGGCGAACGGTGTGCCGGGCCCGATGAGGAGCCCGGCCCACTGGATCTGCCCGTCCTGGGTGATGAGTGAGCCGGGCGCGAGGTCGGCGATGAAGGTGTTTCCGGCGTATGTGGTGGTGGTCTCGGCCATGGGGGCCGTCACCTCACTTCTGGTGGGAGGTCGGCGGGTGTCACGCGCGGGCGGTCGCGAGGAAGAGCAGGTCCTCGGCGGTCGACCGGGGGCCGGCGCCCGGGGCCTCGTGGAAGTCCCGTACGCGGTACGGCTGTCGGGGCGGCTCGGTGAGCGCCGGGATGCGACGGTCCTCCAGGGCGGAGAGCGGGTCGATGCGCGGCGCGTCGGACGCGCCGGGGAAGACGACACCGCCCTCGGCGAGCATCGGGACCTTGTCGAGGTCGACGCCGAACTTCTTGCCGAGGAAGCTGAAGCTGAGCTTGTTGAGGCCGTCGATGATCCAGTTGGCGAAGGCGATCAGGCCGTTGATCGGGCCCTTGACGACGCCGAGGACGGTGTTCAGACCGCCCTTGACCAGGTCGCCGATGCCGCGCAGGGCTCCGGAGAACGCGTCCTTGGCGGTCCGGAAGAACCCGGGGACGGAGTCGGTGATCCAGGAGACGATCGGCTGTACGGCGTTCTTGATGCCGTTCATCGAGCCCGAGGCGATGCCGCGCAGCGCGTTCGAGGCCGAGGAGACGGCGGAGCCGATCTTCGAGATCCCGTTGACGGCGGCGCCGATGCCCTTGATCGCTCCGGTGATCAGGGTCAGGTAGCCCTTGAAGTAGATCCCGACCGCGGTCCCGATCGCCTTCACGAACGGGCTGATGAACTTCCAGACGGCCTGGACGCCCTTGAGGGCCTGGTCGAAGACCTGCTTCATGATCTTCTGGCCGGTCTCGGAGTTCAGCGCGAGCTCGATCAGATACGCCGCGACGGGCACGATGATGCCGACGACGAAGCCGAGCGGGTTGGCCCGCATGGCGACGTTGACGGCGGTCATGACGATCGAGGCGACGGTCATCACCGTGCCGTAGGTGTCCATCAGGCGGGTGACGACGTCGGCGACGGGCAGCAGCGGCAGGAGGAGGGCGAGGATGCCGCCGACCCCGGTGCCGATCTTGCCGGCGGCCGTCCTCGCCTTGTCCGCCGCGGCGCCGATCCGCCGGGTGCGGGCGGGCGCGGTGGACCTGCCGGTCCTGCCGAGGGAGCCGGCGGCCCCGGCGGCGTTGCTGCCGAGGGTCCGCACGGAGGTGCCGACGGTACGGAGGCCGGCGGCGAACTTGTCGATGCCGCCGCCCGCCCGCTGCACGTCCTGCTTGAGCCGCCGCAGCGAGTCGCCCGCCTGACCCACGCCCTGACGCAGGGAGCTCATCACCGGGGCGACGCCCCGGAACGGGTCGGGCATCACTGCCACGGCACTCATCCGCGTGCCTTCGCCAGGTACATGAGGGCGTCGGCGGTGGACTGCGGGTCGCTGTTCCGGGCGGCGTGGTAGTTCTCGATGTGCAGCCCGGGGCCGTTCGCACCGCCCGGGTGGCCCTGGGCCATGCGGGCCCGGCGGGCGGTGAGGGCGAGCAGCCGGTCCAGCTTGGAGAGCGGGAGGACGGCCTCGGCCTCGCCGGCCTCGGCGAGGATCGCCGGGACACCGCCGTGGCGGGGCATGACGACACCACCGGTGGCGAGCATGGGGATGGTCGGCAGGTTGACGCCGAAGGTCTTGCCGCCGACGACCGGAACCCAGCCGGGGACGCTGACCTTGATGGAGTTCAGTCGCCCGATCATCGAGTTGATGAGGCCGATGACGGAGTTGATCGGGCCCTTCACGCCGTTCTTGATGCCGTCGAACGCCCGGGACGCGATGTCCTTGAGGCCGTTCCAGATGGACGACATCTTGTCCTTGACGGCGCTGAACGCCTTGGGGATGGCGGTCTTGATCCAGTCGACGACCGGGGTGATGACGGCCTTGATGCCCTTCCAGACCGCGCCGACGACCGACTTGATCGCGTTCATCACCGTGGTGATGACCGTCTTCCAGATGGTCACGTAGGTCTTGATGACGGTCGCGACGGCCTTGACGACGGTGGAGACGGCCTTCTTGATGCCGTTCCAGACCGTCTTGATCAGGTCGCCCGCCTTCTTCATGATCGGGCCGATGGCCTTCATGACGGAGCTGATCACGGTCTTGATGGCGCCGAACGCCTTCTTCATGATCGTCTGCATCGTCTTCGAGCGGCTCGCCATCTCGACGATCTTCTCGATGAGCGGCATGAAGAGTTCGAGCAGCCGGGCGAGGATGTTGCCCTTCATGGACTTGTTGAGCTTGTCCTGGCCCTTGGCGGCCTTGCCCGCGCCGGACTCGTACTTGCCGAGCTTGCCGCCGGCCGACTGGGCGGTGTCGCCGGCCTTCTTCATGGAGCGCTCGGCCTGGTCCGAGGCGGTCTTGAGGTTCTTGAGCTGGGTGCCGGAACCCTGCGCGTTGGTGCGCAGGTTCTTGAGCTGGTTGGAGGCCGTGTTGCCGGCGTCCCCGACCTTCTTGACCGAGGTCCCGGCACCGGACGCCTGCGTCTTGAGGTTGCGCAGGGAATCGGACGCCTTCTTGGTGGAACTGACGAGACTCATGGGTTACCTCCTTTCGGGGTGGGTGGGGGTCAGGCGAGGGCCTGAGCGGTCTCCTGGGCCTTGAGCTTGAGGTTGTTGAAGGCCTGGGCCACGTCCCCGCCCGCCTTCGCGAGCCGCTCGGCGGCCCTGGCGGCCGACTCCAGGCCACGGGCCTTCGGGAGCTTCTTCGGGTCGAAGTGCCGCTGCGCGCTCGCGAGCTTCCCCGTCGCCGTCGCCATCGCCTTGATCTGCGTCGGGTTGGCGTCGACCATGGCCGCGTTGAGCTTCTCGATCTTCTTGGGGTCCGGGATCTTCTTCGGGTCGTAGTCCTTCACGGCCTCGATGAGCTTGCCGACGGCGGTCGCGACCAGCTCGGTCTTGGGCGGGTCGAAGGCGGCGACGGCCGTCTTGATCCTGTCGATCGCGTCGGCCGCCTTGGTCATGGCGCCGGCCTTCGGCAGGTCCTTGAACTTGGTCCTGAACGGGCCTGCCTGGGTGTTGAACTCCTTCAGGTGCGGGTTCAGCGCCTCGAGCTGCCGACGGAGGGGCTCGAAGTTCGCGTCGGCGGGGATCGAGGCCATTCCGCCGCCGGCGGCTTCCTCGCGCGCCCGGACCTGTTGGGCGTCCTGGAGGCGGGGGAGGGTGTTCCCGTCGTTGATCGCCAGGATGCGGCCCCGGGTGTTCACTCCCGGGATCTTGTCGATCAGGTTGAAGAACAGGCCCTGGACGGCCCGTTGGAAGTTGGTGAAATTCGTCAGCATCATGAGGCCGACCACGGGGACCAGGAAGCTCGCGACGGCTGCTCCGAGGTAGTAGCCCCAGTACTCGCTCTTCTCGTAGTACTTCTCGAGTGCCGCGGCGAAACCGTCCAGGCCCATGCCTTCCAGGAGCTCGGTCTTCTTCGCCTTGGTGAGCTCCTGGTGCATGTCGTCGATCTTCTTCTTGAGCTCCGTGAGGGGCCCGAGCTGTTCCTTCAGCCAGTTGGTGGTGGGCAGCCAGCCGCCGTCCGGTGTCCGCAGGTGATGCCTGAGACTGGCGATCTGGATCGAGAGTTCCTCGTTCGTTACTTCTGCCATGATTGCTCCGCTTCCGGCCGGTGACGGCCAAGCGCCGAAAAGCCCCTGCCGGTTCCGGCAGGGGCTCGTTCGTGCGGGGGCAGCCGGTGGCGGCTAGGCGTCCTCGCCTCGGCGGGGGCCGCGGCGCATCGCCGCGAGCGCGTCGTTCCAGCCCGCGGTGTACGCGAGGGTCTCGTAGCGGGAGACCTCGGCGTACAACGTGCCGAGCAGCGCCCTCTTGTCGAGGGCGACGGGTCCGTCGAGGAGCTGGCGGAGGCGGTCCTGGAGAGGGATCTGCGGTCGCGATGCCTCGGCCTGCTGGGTCATGGACGCCTGCCTTCCGGTTGCTTGCCCGTGCGGGTGTGGCGGCGCCGCGGAGTGAGGGGCGGGGGCACCACGTGTTCGAACTGTTGTGCGAACAGAGTGTGGAACATCTGTTCGATGTTTGTCGAGCGGGAAACGCCTGACGGTGTGTCTTCTTGCGCGTTTCCCGAACGCGTTGGCGGCTGAAACGGCCGTGAGTTCGACCGGGTAACCTGGAGGACGCGCCCTCCGTACCGGACCACCTCGGGGGGTGCGAGGGGCGCGAGGGGCGCGCGGGGACCCCAGGGGGCTGGAAGGCAGTACTGACGCATGGATACGGAGCCGGGCGCTGGTAGCCGGGAACGAGTCGTCGACTGGCTCGCGGCCCACCCCGATCTGCCTCATCTCTTCGCCTACCTCTCGGAGCTCGTCCACGTCTCCGGGTACGCCCCCGAGGAACTCGTCGTGATCCCCCGGGCCGAGGTCGACCGTCGGGAGACGACCGCCTTCACCTCCGGCTGGGCCGAGGCCGTGTCGGACGAACTGCCCCGCATCCGCCGGGAGTACGAGAAGCGCGTCGCCGACGCCTACGCACAGGGTCAGGGTGACGCGCGTGGAATCCGCCGCCCCCAGCGCCGTACGGACGCCGGCCAGGAGGGCGCCCGGGTGATCGCGCTGCCCTTCGCCCGGCTCCTCGAACCGCCCGCGGCCGTCGTCGAGGCCGAGGAGCGCGTACGCAGGGAACGCGAGCTGTTCGAACAGCGAGCCGAACCCGAACAGCGCCCGGCATCCGAGCAGCGCCTGACGCCCGGGCAGCGGTCCGAACCGGTGCAGCGGTCCGAGTCCGGGCAGCGGTCCGAGCCCGGGCCGGAACCCGAGCGGAAGGAGTCCGAGGCCGATCCGGAGCCGGACGTCCTCGTGACCGCCCAGGAGAACCGGGCCCGCCGGAACGCCCAGCCGGTGCGGAAGGTCGTGCGCGGCAAGGGCGGCCGGCCGATCGTCCCGCCGCTGGCCGGGGTGCCCGCCCAGGTCGGACCGCCCGTCGACCGGCGCGACGCCGATTCCGCCGAACCGGACGCGCGCGCGAGCAGAGGGCGGAGACTGTCCGACCGGGCCAGGGCCCTGGAGAAGGACATGACCGCCGAACGGGGACGGGAAGAAGCGCCCCCGGAGCCCGCTCCCTGACGGGAAGGGGCTCCGGGGGCCGCGGGATCACCCGAAGAACCGGGCGATGGCGTGGTGGGACGGCAGCGGGTTCTCCTCGGCGGGCGCGCTCTCCCCGCCCCGGACCGCGTCCGCCGCGTCCTCCGTTCCGTCCTCGTCCTCGGTGGGAACACCCGGACGGGGAACGGGCGTCGGAGCTTCCGGCGGATCGGAGTCCTCACCGGTGTTGACGCAGGCGAACATCCAGTTCGCCATGGCCATGTGGTCCACCGTGGCCGCGAGCAGATGGTCGGTGATCGACCACTCGGCGGCCTCGCCGTGGAGCTCGCGCTGTACGGCGCTGTCCCGCGGCAGGTGCTTGATCAGAGCCATGACCCGGCGGCTGGAGAGCGTGCCGCGGTGCCAGTCGAGCAGATCGGTGGAGTAGTAGCGGAGGAAGTCCGCTTCAAGGGCCTCGGCGTGTTCGTCGACGAACTCGACGAGGCTCAGTCTTCCCCCAGGCCGAGCCCGGTCTCCTTGCCGTAGGCCTCCAGGATGGCGGCGATGTCCTGCATGGTGGTGTCGTGCTGTTCGAAGCGGGAGAACTGCTCCTCACCCATCAGGAGCGCGAGCAGGCCGTCCACGTCGTTGTCGTCGAGCTTGCGCAGCGCCTTCGCGGTGCCACGGCTCAGCTCGGTGGGCAGGGTGTAGCTCTCGCCGTCCAGCTCGAAGGACCAGGCGCGGCCGTGGGCCTCCTGTCGCTGGGCGCGGGCGGCGTTGACGTCGAAACGGGCCATGGTGATGCGTACTCCTTGTTCGAGTGAGTGAAGAGGAGAGGGGTGGGGCGGGACGGCGCTGCGCCGTCCCGCCCCGGGTGGAGAGGGATCAGACGGTGGCGGAGTACTGGCTGTCCTTCATGAGGAAGGTCGCCAGCGGCTTGCCGTCGCCCTTCGACATGGCGGAGAAGGTGACGCCCAGCTGGGACGCCGCCTTGCGGGCCAGCTTGATGTCGTCGGTCGCGGTGACCTGGCCGCGCGGGATGATGAAGCGGTACCGCACCGCGGTCGTGCCACCGGCCTTGACGTCGGTGAACTCCAGGCCGAGGGCACGCACGTCGGCGAACGGACGCTCGGCGATCTCGTAGCGGTAGGTGTCGACGGCCGGCGTCGGCTCCGCCTTGACGGCGTCGCCGCCCATGAAGAAGGGCAGCGTGTCCTCGTTGAACTGGAGCAGCGAGAACTTCAGCGAGAGGTCACGGCTCGAGTAGATGTAGTGGATCGGGGAGACCGACTGCCACGAGTCGATGGCCTCCAGCTTGTCCTTCTTGGAGAAGGTGACGCCGTCGCCGGAGGTGAAGCCGAGATCCTTCCAGCCCGCGCCGGACCAGTCGGCGGCGGAGTCCGTGCCGAAGGTGGCCGGGGCGGAGGTGCCGGCGTCGGCCACGTAGAGCTTGCCGGTGCCTGCGACGCGGATCTCGGCAGAGTTGTTTCCAGCCATGGTGAGGTTCTCCTTGGGTTGGGTGAGGCGCCGCCCCGGGCGTCGGGCCCGGGTACGGCAAAGGCCCCGCCGGACGGCGAGGCCTGGTCTGTGGGGGAGCGCCCGTCAGGGAGCCGGAAGGGCTCGGAGGGCGCTCGGGGGGCGAGCGGCCCGGGAGCCGCTCAGGGGGCGAGCGGCTCAGAAGACGCTCAGGGAGAGACGGATGACGCAGAGGTAGCGGTTGGCGCCTCGGTAGAGGTAGTCGGGCATCCAGCGCGGCCCGTCCTGCTCCTCGACGTCGTGGACGAGGTTGTTGGCGCCGATCTGCTTGCCGATGGTGGCGAGCAGTGCCCGGCGGGCGCCGTTGGCGAGGACGTGGGCGGCGTTCTTGCTCGGCCCGTACACCTCGAACTCGATCAGCGGCATGTCGACGTGCAGGTCGCCGACCCAGGCGCCGCCGCGGCGGTTCACCAGGACGGCGCTCTGTGTGCCGTCGAAGCCGGCCGGCGCGTTGACGGCGACCGTGACGCCGGCGAGGGCGGGATCGGCCTTGAGGACGTCGACGACCAGCTTCTCGACGTCCGGGAAAGCACTCGGGGGAGTGGTCATGACGGTTCTCCTCGGTGGGAGGGACAGCAGGACGGGGTGCCGCCCGGGGCGCTCCGGCGGGAGGGGGCGGGGCGCGGCAGCGCACCCGGACGGCGAACGGCGGAGGCCGCGTCCCGTCCTGCGGGCGCAGCTCCGCCGCTGCACCAACTGTGACAGCGATCGTGCGCGCACGCAACTAGAACGGGAGGGGGATACGCCGGACCTTCCGCCGGACGACCCCCTCGATAGGTTGGCCGTCACCGAACCGAGGGAGCCGCCCGTGTCCGCCGACCGCCCCCACCTGCTCTATGTGACCGACCTGGCCTACCCGGCCCGGGGGCGCCGCTACTGCGACGAGGACATCCACCTCACCGCCCGGCTGCGCGCCGACTTCGACCTCGCCCTCTGCCACCCGCTCGACGCCGCCGCCCTCATGGAGGACTTCGACGCCGTCGTCGTCCGCAACAGCGGCCCGGTCCTCGGGTACCGCAAGGAGTACGAGGCCTTCCGCGAGCGCGCCCTGGTCCTCGGCACCCGCGTCTACAACCCCCTCCACGGGCGCGGCGACATGGCCGGCAAGCAGTACCTGCTCGACCTCACCGCCTCCGGTCACCCCGTCATCCCCACCGCAGACCGCCCCGAGGGCCTCGCCCTCCTGCCCGACGCCCCGGAGTACGCGGTCAAGCCCAAGGCCGGCGCCGACTCCATAGGCCTGCGCTTCGTGCCGCGGGAGGACCTCGCCGGCCTCACGTACGACGACGTCCTCGTCCAGCCGCGCATCGACTTCCGGTACGAGGTCTCCTTCTACTTCGTCGACGACCTCTTCCAGTACGCCCTGTACGCCCCGGACCCCCGGCAGCGCTGGGTCCTCGAACCGTACGAGCCCACCGGCGCCGACCTGCGCTTCGCCCGCCGCTTCGTCGACTGGAACACCCTCGACCACGGCATCCAGCGCGTCGACGCCTGCCGCACCCCGGAGGGCGAGCTGCTCCTCGTCGAGCTGGAGGACCTCAACCCGTACCTCTCCCTCGACCGCGTCCCCGAGCCCGTACGCGAACGCTTCGCCGACACCCTGGTCCGCTCCCTCCACACCTTCCTGACGGCATGACGGCATGACGAAGCGCCCCGATTCCGGATCCGGAATCGGGGCGCTTCGGTGAGGAACGATCAGACGGTACGCGTACGGCGACGGGCCAGCCGCTCCGCCGCGAAGACGTCCTCCAGGCGGAAGAGCTGCGCGCGGCCCGCCTTCCCCGCGGCCCGCAGATGCCCCAGCTGCACCCACTTGCGGATGGTCGCGGGGGCGACCCCGGCCTCCTCGGCGGCGAGCGGCCCGGGAATCAGGGCGGGAAGCGCGGGCAGCGCGGACAGCCCCGGCATCGCGGGTGAGCTCAGCATGCGGTCTCCTTCGTGTCGTCCATCGCCGCCTCGATCTCCTCGGTACGGGTCCCCGAGGCCTCCGTCAGCTCGTCCCACCGGTCCTCCGGCCACAGGTGCCGGTACGCGGGGTCGTCCTGGCAGCCGCAGGCCGCGTCCGTGCAGACGCACGCCGGGTTCACGCACAGCACCGCCCGCCGGTCCGGGAACGCCCGCAGCGACACGGAGTCGCACCAGGGGCAGCGCCCCGACACCCGGACGATCGTCTCGGCGTCGCCCAGCGTCCGGGCGCACCGGCGCGCCATCCGCCGGATCTCGTCCCGTACGTGCCGGGCGAGGTCCGGGTGTGCGGCGACGGCGTCGAGCAGTCCGACGATCCGGCGCAGCCGCTCGATCACCCCGGCCCGGCGCGGCCGCGGCAGGGTGAGCCGGGCACAGACCGCCTCCTCCAGCTCCACCACGCCGTCGGTGATGTCCCGGATGGCGTCGGAGATGTGCAGCCGGATCGGGGCGGCGCCGTGCCCGGGTACGGAGAGGCCGTGCCGCTGTTCGAGGAGCAGCGCCTCGCGCCGCTCCTCGCGGATCAGCTCGTCGCGGCCGGGGTGCGGGGCGGTGGGCGCGGTCCCGGCGGGGGAGCGGCGGCCGGGCGCCAGCTCCTCGGAGAGCTCGGGGAACTGCCGTACGAGGGAGGCGGTCCAGAGGGCGATGTCCCGCAGGACGAGCCGGCCGGTGTGGCCGGCGCCGCCGAGGGCGTCGGCGGTATCGATGCCGTGCGGGGCGCCGGTGCGGTCAGCCACGGCGGACACCTCCCGCCAGGGCGACCGCCTTCGCCACGCGCTGAGCGTCCGCCGGGCGGCCGTTGCGCCAGAGGCGGCCCGCGCAGACGCCGTCGAAGTAGCTCTCGGACGGGGCCACCGTCGCCTCGCACTCGCGGCGTACGGGGCAGTCGGCGCAGGCGCGCAGCGCCGGGGCGGCCTCCTTGGGCCGGCGGGCGAAGACGACGGACGGGGAGAGGCCGGCGCACGCGGCGGAGGCCTGCCAGGGGGATGGGTCGGGCTGGAACAAAAGGTTCTCCACGGTCCGAGGCCACCGGGGCGTCCATGGTGCCGATGGGGCTTCTGGGGCTCAGGGGGCCGACGAGTGCGGCGCCCAGCAGCCTGACACGTTGCGTGCGAGCGCGCAACAAACTTGTGAGGGTGCGCTGATCAGGCCTTCATCGATTCGACACGATTGCGTGCCCGAAAGCACGTAATTCCTTGCGCGCAAGCACGCTAAAGTGAGGCATCCGGAGGGTGGGGGAGCGAGGAGCGGTACACATGAGTAGTCAAGGACTCGACGAGTTCGCGGGCTGGGTCGAGGGTCTGATGAGAGCGCGCGGCTACGACATCGACAGTCCGCGCGGTGGCGGCAAGTCCCGGATCGCGGACGAGGCCGGAGTCCACCGTGCCGCCGTGACGCGTCTGCTGCAGCGGCAGAGCATGCCCGACCTGGAGACGATGCGCCGGATCGCCCCACTGCTCGGGGTCTCCGTCCGCGACATGCTGATCCGGTCCGGCCGGGTCACCCCCGAGGAGCTTCCGCTCGCCGCGGATCTGCTGCCGCCCAACGACTGGCAGCCGACCATGGAGGACTTCGCCCGCTGGCTCGGTGTGCCCGACGAGCGCCTGGGCGTCTTCGTCAAGGTCGTGAACCAGTTCCTGGAGCCCGACGAGGAGGGCGCGGACGCCGAAGGCGCCGTCGAGGCGCGGCGTACCGCGCGCGACTGACCGCGACCGCCTCGCCCGCCCGCCGGCCGACCGGCCAGCCGGGACCGGGTCCGCAGGGCCGCCCGGGGTGACCTTTCCCCGGGCGGGCCTCCCCGGGAGATCTCTCCGGAAGCCCCCAAGGCAGCCCCGCCAAGGGTTTCGACCCGCCCGGCGACGCCCGGGGCTCCATGCGCGTGGCCATTTGTTTTGACCGGAGTCCATGCGATAGGTACGCTCATGCCTTGTGCCTGGGGTGTGCCTGGGCTCGTGTGCGTGTCCTCAACCGCACGGCGAGTCCGCGAAACGGCCACCGTAATCCGCGCCTTTTCCGCCTTCGGCGGAGGTCCGCGAGATTCGACACACCCGACCGCGTGGGTCGGTAAATGTTCCAGGTTAGTTTGACGACGGCACACAGAAACCGGAGAAGTAGTGCCTACGATCCAGCAGCTGGTCCGGAAGGGCCGGCAGGACAAGGTCGAGAAGAACAAGACGCCCGCTCTTGAGGGTTCCCCTCAGCGTCGTGGCGTCTGCACGCGTGTGTTCACGACCACCCCGAAGAAGCCGAACTCGGCCCTCCGTAAGGTCGCGCGTGTGCGTCTGACCTCGGGCATCGAGGTCACGGCCTACATCCCGGGTGAGGGTCACAACCTGCAGGAGCACTCCATCGTGCTCGTGCGTGGTGGCCGTGTGAAGGACCTGCCGGGTGTTCGCTACAAGATCATCCGCGGTTCCCTCGACACGCAGGGCGTCAAGAACCGTAAGCAGGCTCGCAGCCGCTACGGCGCCAAGAAGGAGAAGTAAGAATGCCTCGTAAGGGCCCCGCCCCGAAGCGCCCGGTCATCATCGACCCGGTCTACAGCTCTCCTCTTGTCACCTCGCTGATCAACAAGATCCTGCTTGACGGCAAGCGTTCCACCGCCGAGCGCATCGTGTACGGCGCCATGGAGGGTCTTCGCGAGAAGACCGGCCAGGACCCGGTCATCACGCTGAAGCGCGCTCTCGAGAACGTCAAGCCGTCCCTCGAGGTCAAGTCCCGCCGTGTCGGTGGCGCCACCTACCAGGTGCCGATCGAGGTCAAGCCCGGTCGTGCCTCCACCCTCGCGCTGCGCTGGCTCGTCGGTTACTCCCGCGCCCGTCGCGAGAAGACCATGACCGAGCGCCTCCTGAACGAGCTCCTCGACGCCTCGAACGGCCTCGGAGCTGCGGTCAAGAAGCGTGAGGACACGCACAAGATGGCCGAGTCCAACAAGGCCTTCGCGCACTACCGCTGGTAGTCGCAACCCACATCGAGACCGAGAGAAGACTGAGCCGATATGGCTACCACTTCGCTTGACCTTGCCAAGGTGCGCAACATCGGCATCATGGCGCACATCGACGCGGGCAAGACGACCACCACCGAGCGGATCCTGTTCTACACCGGTGTCTCTTACAAGATCGGTGAAGTCCACGACGGCGCTGCCACGATGGACTGGATGGAGCAGGAGCAGGAGCGCGGCATCACGATCACGTCCGCCGCGACGACCTGCCACTGGCCGCTCGAGAATGTCGATCACACGATCAACATCATCGACACGCCGGGCCACGTCGACTTCACCGTCGAGGTGGAGCGTTCGCTGCGCGTGCTCGACGGTGCTGTCACCGTGTTCGACGGTGTGGCCGGCGTTGAGCCCCAGTCCGAGACTGTTTGGCGTCAGGCGGACCGCTACGGCGTTCCGCGTATCTGCTTCGTCAACAAGCTCGACCGCACCGGCGCCGACTTCCTGCGCTGCGTCGACATGATCGTGAACCGCCTCGGCGCGGTTCCGATCGTCATGCAGCTGCCCATCGGCGCCGAGATGGACTTCCAGGGTGTTGTGGACCTCGTCCGCATGAAGGCCCTGGTCTGGTCCGCGGAAGCCTCCAAGGGCGAGATGTACGACATCGTCGACATCCCGGCCGACCTCGTCGAGCTGGCGGACGAGTACCGCGCCAAGCTCGTCGAGTCCGTCTCCGAGAACGACGAGGAGCTCATGGAGCTCTTCCTCGAGGGCGTCGAGCCCACCGAGGAGCAGCTCTACGCTGCCGTCCGTCGCATCACCATTGCCTCCGGCAAGGGTGGCGGCGAGAAGACGGTCACCCCCGTCTTCTGCGGCACCGCGTTCAAGAACAAGGGCGTCCAGCCCCTGCTCGACGCGGTCGTGCGCTACCTCCCCTCCCCCCTGGACGTCGAGGCCATCGAGGGCCACGACGTCAAGGACGCGGAGCTGGTCGTCAAGCGCAAGCCGTCCGACGAGGAGCCCCTGTCGGCCCTCGCGTTCAAGATCGCGAGCGACCCGCACCTCGGCAAGCTCACCTTCGTCCGGATCTACTCCGGTCGCCTGGAGGCCGGCACCGCGGTGCTGAACTCCGTCAAGGGCAAGAAGGAGCGCATCGGCAAGATCTACCGCATGCACGCGAACAAGCGTGAGGAGATCGACTCGGTGGGCGCCGGCGACATCGTCGCCGTCATGGGCCTGAAGCAGACCACCACCGGTGAGACGCTGTGCGACGAGAAGAACCCGGTCATCCTGGAGTCCATGGACTTCCCGGCGCCGGTCATTCAGGTCGCGATCGAGCCCAAGTCCAAGGGTGACCAGGAGAAGCTGGGTGTTGCCATCCAGCGTCTCGCGGAGGAGGACCCCTCCTTCCAGGTGCACTCGGACGAGGAGACCGGCCAGACCATCATCGGTGGCATGGGCGAGCTCCACCTCGACATCCTCGTCGACCGTATGCGTCGCGAGTTCAAGGTCGAGGCGAACGTCGGCAAGCCGCAGGTCGCGTACCGCGAGACGATCCGTAAGGCCGTCGAGCGTCTTGACTACACCCACAAGAAGCAGACCGGTGGTACCGGTCAGTTCGCCAAGGTGCAGATCGCGATCGAGCCGATCGAGGGCGGCGACGCCTCGTACGAGTTCGTGAACAAGGTCACCGGTGGCCGCATCCCGAAGGAGTACATCCCTTCGGTCGACGCGGGTGCGCAGGAGGCCATGCAGTTCGGCATCCTGGCCGGCTACGAGATGACTGGCGTCCGCGTCATCCTTCTCGACGGTGGCTACCACGAGGTCGACTCCTCCGAGCTCGCGTTCAAGATCGCCGGTTCGCAGGCCTTCAAGGAGGCCGCGCGGAAGGCTTCGCCGGTCATCCTCGAGCCCATGATGTCCGTCGAGGTCACCACGCCCGAGGACTACATGGGTGAGGTCATCGGCGACATCAACTCCCGCCGTGGTCAGATTCAGGCCATGGAGGAGCGCAGCGGCGCTCGCGTCGTGAAGGGCCTCGTGCCCCTCTCGGAGATGTTCGGCTACGTCGGAGACCTCCGCAGCAAGACCTCGGGTCGCGCAAGCTACTCGATGCAGTTCGACTCCTACGCCGAGGTTCCGCGGAACGTCGCCGAGGAGATCATCGCGAAGGCCAAGGGCGAGTAACTCTTCCGAGTTCACGCTTTAGGCTTGACACCAGTCGCCGGGGCTCGACCCCCGAAACCCGAGGAATCGGGCCCCGGTGGATGGCATCCCAGCAAAGATCACCTGGCGCCGATGAAGCAAGGCGTACAGAACCACTCCGCAGGAGGATTCAGTGGCGAAGGCAAAGTTCGAGCGGACTAAGCCGCACGTCAACATCGGTACCATCGGTCACATTGACCACGGTAAGACGACCCTCACGGCCGCCATTACCAAGGTGCTGCACGACGCGTACCCGGACCTGAACGAGGCCTCGGCCTTCGACCAGATCGACAAGGCTCCCGAGGAGCGCCAGCGCGGTATCACGATCTCGATCGCGCACGTCGAGTACCAGACCGAGTCGCGTCACTACGCCCACGTCGACTGCCCCGGTCACGCGGACTACATCAAGAACATGATCACGGGTGCCGCGCAGATGGACGGCGCGATCCTCGTGGTTGCCGCCACCGACGGCCCGATGCCGCAGACCAAGGAGCACGTGCTCCTGGCCCGCCAGGTCGGCGTTCCGTACATCGTCGTCGCCCTGAACAAGGCCGACATGGTGGACGACGAGGAGATCCTGGAGCTCGTCGAGCTCGAGGTCCGTGAGCTCCTCTCCGAGTACGACTTCCCGGGCGACGACCTTCCGGTCGTCCGCGTCTCGGCGCTCAAGGCGCTCGAGGGCGACAAGGAGTGGGGCGAGAAGCTCCTCGGCCTCATGCACGCCGTGGACGAGTCGATCCCGCAGCCCGAGCGTGAGGTCGACAAGCCGTTCCTCATGCCGATCGAGGACGTCTTCACGATCACCGGTCGTGGCACCGTCGTCACCGGTCGTATCGAGCGTGGTGTCCTCAAGGTCAACGAGACCGTCGACATCATCGGCATCAAGACCGAGAAGACCACCACCACGGTCACCGGTATCGAGATGTTCCGCAAGCTGCTCGACGAGGGCCAGGCCGGTGAGAACGTCGGTCTGCTCCTCCGTGGCATCAAGCGTGAGGACGTCGAGCGCGGCCAGGTCATCATCAAGCCGGGCTCGGTCACGCCGCACACCAACTTCGAGGCCCAGGCCTACATCCTGTCGAAGGACGAGGGTGGCCGTCACACCCCGTTCTTCAACAACTACCGCCCGCAGTTCTACTTCCGTACCACGGACGTGACCGGCGTCGTGACCCTCCCCGAGGGCACCGAGATGGTCATGCCGGGCGACAACACCGCCATGAGCGTTGAGCTGATCCAGCCCATCGCCATGGAGGAGGGCCTCAAGTTCGCCATCCGTGAGGGTGGCCGGACCGTCGGCGCCGGCCAGGTCGTCAAGATCACTGCCTGATCTTGATCTGATCTGCCAGCTCCACGAGCTGCAAGAGGGCCCCGCACCGAAAGGTGCGGGGCCCTCTCGCGTTTCCCGGCCTCCTCGTGCTCCCGCCGAGGGATCTTCGAGATGTTCCGGGAATTACTGTCGTCCGATGTCGAGGCCGCGCCGGCGGCTCCGACTCAAGGGTGACGGCACGCCACAGGGGCGCGCAGGACGGGGAGGACACCCACATGAAGTACGTCGCGATGATCTACGGCAACCAGGCGAAGTGGGACTCCTTCCCGGCGGAGGCCTGGCCCGAGGCGATCGCCAAGCAGGAGGCCTTCAACCGGAAGTACCGCGAGAGCGGCGAGCTGATCGGCGCGTACGGACTCGCCGACGCGGCCGCCGCCCAGCTCGTCCGCCGCGAGGCCGGCGTCCCCGCGGTCACCGACGGGCCGTACCTGGAGACCAAGGAGTACGTGGCCAGCTTCTACCTGCTCGACTGCGACAGCCTGGAGCGCGCCCAGCAGATCGCCGCGGACATGCCCTTCGCGGACGTCGACCCCGTCGAGCTCTGGCCGGTCCTGCACGAGTCCGCGGCGGACGTGTGACCCGGCCCCACGACCCGAGGGCGGTCGAGGACCTGCTGCGCGCATGCGCGCCGCAGGTCCTCGCCCGGCTCGTCCGGCGCCACGGCAACTTCGACGCCTGCGAGGACGCCCTCCAGGAGGCGATGATCGTCGCCGCACGCCAGTGGACGGAGGACGGGATCCCCGACCACGAGCGGAGCTGGCTGCTCACCGTCGCGACCCGGAAGTACATCGACCAGCTGCGCAGCGACGTCGCGCGCCGGCGCCGCGAGGACGCCCTCGCGTTCGCCACCCCGGACTCCGAACTCGTGGCCCGGGCCGCGGACGCCCCCGACTCCGGCTGGGACGACTCCCTGGCCCTGCTCTTCCTCTGCTGCCACCCGGCCCTGAGCCCCGCCAGCCGGATCGCGCTGACCCTGCGGGCCGTCGGCGGCCTCACCACCGCGCAGATCGCCGCCGCCTTCCTCGTACCCGAGTCGACGATGGCGCAGCGGATCAGCCGGGCCAAGCAGACCATCAAGGCGACGGGCGGCTCGCTCGCCGTGCCCGAGGGGGAGGACCGGGCGGCCCGCCTCGCCGAGGTGCGGCACGTGCTCTACCTCGTCTTCAACGAGGGCTACACGGCCAGCGGCGGCGACGACCTCACCGTGCCCGAGCTCGCCACGGAGGCGATCCGGCTCACCCGGCTCCTGCACCGGCTGGTCCCGGAGGACACCGAGACGGCCGGCCTGCTCGCCCTGATGCTGCTGACCGACGCCCGCCGCCCTGCCCGTACGGGCCCGCACGGCGAGCTGGTGCCGCTCGCGGAGCAGGACAGGAGGCGGTGGGACGGCCGGCTGATCGCGGAGGGAGTCGAGCTGATCAGCCGCACGCTGCCGAAGGGGCAGGTGGGCCCGTACCAGCTCCAGGCGGCCATCACGGCCGTGCACGACGAGGCCGAGTCCGCGGAGGCCACGGACTGGCCGCAGATCCTCACGCTGTACGAGCTCCTGGAGCGGACCGGGCCGAACCCGATGATCACGCTGAACCGCGCGGTCGCGGTCGCGATGGTGCACGGCCCCGAGGCCGGCCTCGAACTGCTCACCGGTCTCGCGGAGGACAGGCGACTCGCCCACCACCACCGGCTCCTCGCCACGCGAGCCCACCTCCTCGAACTCCTCGGCGACAAGGAGAACGCGGCCGCCGCCTACCGCGAGGCGGCCCGCCACACGACGAGCGTCCCCGAACGGCGCCATCTGACGGAGCGGGCCCGGCGGTTGGGGTGAGCGGCTTCGGGGGTGCCACGGGCGCCCTGAGGCTTGCCCGTACGTGACGTGGGGTACAGTCTTCGCTCCCGATTGGCGGCCGGAAGGTCCCGTATGGCAGACTGTCGGGGTTGCTCGGTTGAGTGCCGATGCTGCGCGCCTCCCGTCGGGAGGACCGGAAGCGAGTCCCACAGTACTCGTCGCTCCTTTTCAGGAGCGGACGTACGGGAATCTTCCGGGAAGCGCCAGCGGGGTGCAGACCAGGCGCTCGGTGGGTGTTTTGCCCCCGACTCGCGGTTCTAGGGACCGCGCCCCCTTGGTTGGGAAATCCTTCGGGATTTCTGCGTAGAGGGAGCGCGACACGCCCGACCGCGTGGGTCGGAGGTGAAGGCCAGGAGAACCCCCGAGTCCAGAGCGTTACGAGAGACAGGACTACTAGTAGCCATGGCGGGACAGAAGATCCGCATCCGGCTCAAGGCCTACGACCACGAGGTCATCGATTCCTCGGCGAAGAAGATCGTCGAGACGGTGACGCGCACTGGTGCGTCGGTCGCGGGCCCGGTGCCGCTGCCCACTGAGAAGAACGTGTACTGCGTCATCAAGTCGCCGCACAAGTACAAGGACTCGCGCGAGCACTTCGAGATGCGCACGCACAAGCGCCTCATCGACATCCTCGACCCCACGCCGAAGACGGTTGACTCGCTTATGCGTCTCGACCTGCCGGCGGGCGTCGACATCGAGATCAAGCTCTGAGGGCGCGCGAGATGGCCAAGAACATCAAGGGCATCCTGGGTGAGAAGCTCGGCATGACGCAGGTCTGGGACGAGAACAACCGGGTCGTCCCGGTGACCGTCGTCAAGGCCGGCCCGAATGTCGTGACCCAGGTCCGTACGAACGACAGCGACGGCTACGAGTCGGTCCAGATCGCCTTCGGCGAGATTGACCCGCGCAAGGTGAACAAGCCCCTCAAGGGTCACTTCGCCAAGGCCGACGTCACCCCGCGCCGCCACCTGGTGGAGCTCCGCACCGCTGACGCCTCCGAGTACACGCTCGGCCAGGAGATCACCGCCGAGCTCTTCGAGGCCGGCGTGAAGGTCGACGTCACCGCGAAGAGCAAGGGCAAGGGCTTCGCCGGCGTCATGAAGCGCCACAACTTCCGTGGTGGCAAGGCGTCGCACGGTGCCCACCGCGTGCACCGTAAGCCCGGTTCCATCGGTGGCTGCGCCACCCCGGGCCGTGTCTTCAAGGGCATGAAGATGGCTGGTCGCATGGGCAACGAGCGTGTGACCACCCAGAACCTGACCGTCCACGCCGTTGACGCCGAGAAGGGTCTGCTGCTCATCAAGGGCGCCGTCCCCGGCCCTAACGGTGGCCTCGTCCTGGTCCGCACCGCGGCCAAGGGGGTTTGAGGAACCGATGAGCACCATTGACATCCTTTCGCCGGCAGGCGACAAGACCGGGACCGTCGAGCTCCCCGAGGAGATCTTCGGCGCCAAGGTCAGCGTTCCGCTGATCCACCAGGTCGTCGTCGCGCAGCTGGCTGCGGCCCGTCAGGGCACGCACAAGACCAAGCGTCGTGGCGAAGTCCGTGGTGGTGGCAAGAAGCCTTACCGCCAGAAGGGCACCGGCCGCGCCCGTCAGGGCTCGACCCGCGCCCCGCAGTTCGTCGGCGGTGGCGTCGTCCACGGCCCGCAGCCGCGTGACTACTCCCAGCGGACCCCGAAGAAGATGAAGGCCGCCGCCCTCCGCGGTGCCCTCTCGGACCGGGCCACCCACTCCCGTATCCACGTCGTCACCGGCGTGGTCGAGGGTGGCGTCTCCACCAAGGCCGCGAAGACGCTGTTCGGCAAGATCTCGGAGCGCAAGAACCTGCTCCTGGTCGTCGAGCGCTCCGACGAGGCCGCGTGGCTGTCCGCTCGTAACCTGCCCCAGGTGCACATCCTGGAGCCGGGCCAGCTCAACACGTACGACGTGATCGTCTCCGACGACGTGGTCTTCACCCAGGCCGCCCTCGAGTCCTTCGTGTCTGGCCCCCAGACCGCTGAGACCGAAGGGAGCGACGCCTGATGACTGAGGCCGTCGTCACCAGCAAGACCTTCTCGGACCCGCGTGACATCCTCGTCAAGCCGGTTGTCTCGGAGAAGAGCTACGCCCTGCTGGACGAGAACAAGTACACGTTCATCGTCGCGCCTGGCTCCAACAAGACCCAGATCAAGCAGGCCGTCGAGGCGGTCTTCTCGGTCAAGGTCACCGGGGTCAACACGATCAACCGCCAGGGCAAGCGCAAGCGCACCAAGGCCGGTTTCGGTAAGCGCAAGGACACCAAGCGCGCCATCGTGACCCTTGCTGAGGGCAACCGTATCGACATCTTCGGCGGTCCGACCGCCTAAGGGCGGTCTGGATCGTCCGGAATCGGACGAGGACTGAGAAATGGGAATCCGCAAGTACAAGCCGACTACGCCGGGCCGTCGTGGCTCTTCCGTAGCCGACTTCGTCGAGATCACGCGGTCCACGCCGGAGAAGTCGCTGGTCCGCCCCCTGCACAGCAAGGGCGGCCGTAACAACACCGGTCGGATCACGGTTCGACACCAGGGTGGCGGCCACAAGCGCGCCTACCGGGTGATCGACTTCCGTCGTCACGACAAGGACGGCGTGCCGGCGAAGGTCGCGCACATCGAGTACGACCCGAACCGCACGGCGCGCATCGCGCTGCTCCACTACGTGGACGGCGAGAAGCGCTACATCATCGCCCCCAAGGGTCTGACGCAGGGTGACCGCGTCGAGAACGGCCCCGGCGCTGACATCAAGCCCGGCAACAACCTGGCTCTCCGCAACATCCCGGTCGGTACCACGATCCACGCGATCGAGCTCCGTCCCGGTGGCGGCGCCAAGTTCGCGCGCTCCGCTGGTGCCTCCGTGCAGCTGCTGGCGAAGGAGGGCACGATGGCCCACCTTCGTATGCCGTCCGGTGAGATCCGTCTCGTCGACGCCCGCTGCCGCGCCACCATCGGCGAGGTCGGCAACGCCGAGCAGTCGAACATCAACTGGGGCAAGGCCGGCCGTAAGCGCTGGCTGGGCGTTCGCCCGACCGTTCGCGGTGTGGCGATGAACCCGGTGGACCACCCGCACGGTGGTGGTGAGGGTAAGACCTCCGGTGGTCGCCACCCGGTCTCCCCGTGGGGTCAGAAGGAGGGTCGTACTCGCTCGCCGAAGAAGGCTTCGAGCAAGTACATCGTCCGCCGCCGCAAGACGAACAAGAAGCGCTAGGAGCGGGTTTAGATGCCGCGCAGTCTCAAGAAGGGACCCTTCGTCGACGGACACCTCGTAAAGAAGGTGGACGTACAGAACGAAGCCGGTACCAAGAACGTCATCAAGACCTGGTCCCGTCGCTCGATGATCATCCCGGCCATGCTCGGCCACACGATCGCGGTGCACAACGGCAAGACCCACATTCCGGTGTTTGTCACCGAGTCGATGGTCGGCCACAAGCTCGGCGAGTTCTCGCCGACGCGCACCTTCCGGGGTCACGTGAAGGACGACCGGAAGTCGAAGCGCCGCTAGTAGCGGGGTGGAATGACCATGACAGACACTGGAAGGACAACCATGGAAGCCAGGGCCCAGGCGCGGTACATCCGCGTCACGCCCATGAAGGCCCGCCGCGTGGTGGACCTTATCCGTGGCATGGACGCCACGGAGGCTCAGGCGGTCCTGCGTTTCGCCCCGCAGGCCGCGAGCGTGCCGGTTGGCAAGGTGCTTGACAGCGCCATTGCCAACGCTGCACACAACTACGACCACACGGACGCCTCTTCGCTGGTCATCAGCGAGGCGTTTGTGGATGAGGGCCCGACCCTGAAGCGGTTCCGTCCGCGTGCTCAGGGCCGTGCCTACCGGATCCGTAAGCGGACCAGCCACATCACCGTGGTCGTCAGCAGCAAGGAAGGAACCCGGTAATGGGCCAGAAGGTTAACCCGCATGGGTTCCGGCTCGGCATTACCACGGACTTCAAGTCCCGTTGGTACGCCGACAAGCTGTACAAGGACTACGTCAAGGAAGACGTCGCCATCCGTCGGATGATGACGTCCGGCATGGAGCGCGCCGGCATCTCGAAGGTTGAGATCGAGCGCACCCGTGACCGCGTGCGGGTGGACATCCACACCGCGCGTCCCGGCATCGTCATCGGCCGCCGTGGCGCCGAGGCCGACCGCATCCGCGGTGACCTCGAGAAGCTCACGGGCAAGCAGGTCCAGCTGAACATCCTCGAGGTCAAGAACCCCGAGATGGACGCTCAGCTGGTTGCTCAGGCCGTTGCCGAGCAGCTCTCCTCCCGCGTCTCCTTCCGTCGCGCCATGCGTAAGAGCATGCAGGGCACGATGAAGGCCGGCGCCAAGGGCATCAAGATCCAGTGCGGCGGTCGCCTCGGCGGCGCCGAGATGTCCCGCTCGGAGTTCTACCGCGAGGGCCGTGTGCCCCTGCACACGCTCCGCGCGAACGTCGACTACGGCTTCTTCGAGGCCAAGACGACCTTCGGTCGCATCGGCGTGAAGGTCTGGATCTACAAGGGCGACGTCAAGAACATCGCCGAGGTCCGCGCCGAGAACGCTGCGGCCCGTGCGGGTAACCGCCCGGCCCGTGGTGCCGGCGCTGGCGACCGTCCCGCCGGCCGTGGTGGCCGCGGTGGCGAGCGTGGCGGCCGCGGCCGCAAGCCGCAGCAGCAGTCCGCGCCGGCTGCCGAGGCCCCCAAGGCCGACGCTCCCGCCGCCGCTGCCGCTCCGGCTGAGAGCACCGGAACGGAGGCCTGACCGAAATGCTGATCCCCCGTAGGGTCAAGCACCGCAAGCAGCACCACCCCAAGCGCTCGGGTATGAGCAAGGGTGGTACGCAGGTTGCGTTCGGCGAGTACGGCATCCAGGCCCTCACGCCGGCGTACGTGACCAACCGCCAGATCGAGGCGGCTCGTATCGCGATGACCCGCCACATCAAGCGTGGCGGCAAGGTCTGGATCAACATCTACCCGGACCGCCCCCTCACGAAGAAGCCTGCCGAGACCCGCATGGGTTCCGGTAAGGGTTCGCCGGAGTGGTGGATCGCGAACGTCAAGCCGGGTCGGGTGATGTTCGAACTGTCCTACCCGAACGAGAAGATCGCGCGCGAGGCCCTGACCCGTGCGGCTCACAAGCTGCCGATGAAGTGCAAGATCGTCAAGCGCGAGGCAGGTGAGCTGTGATGTCGGCCGGTACCAAGGCGTCCGAGCTGCGCGAGCTGGGCAACGAGGAGCTTCTCAACAAGCTCCGCGAGGCCAAGGAAGAGCTGTTCAACCTCCGCTTCCAGGCGGCGACGGGCCAGCTCGAGAACCACGGTCGGCTCAAGTCCGTCCGTAAGGACATCGCCCGGATCTACACCCTGATGCGTGAGCGCGAGCTGGGCATCGAGACGGTGGAGAACGCCTGATGAGCGAGAGCAACGTGACTGAGAAGACCGAGCGCAACGCTCGCAAGGTCCGCGAGGGCCTGGTCGTCAGCGACAAGATGGACAAGACCGTCGTCGTCGCTGTCGAGGACCGCGTCAAGCACGCGCTGTACGGCAAGGTCATCCGCCGTACGAACAAGCTCAAGGCTCACGACGAGCAGAACGCTGCCGGCATCGGTGACCGCGTCCTCCTGATGGAGACCCGGAAGCTGTCGTCGACGAAGCACTGGCGCGTCATCGAGATCCTCGAGAAGGCCAAGTAGGCATTTCGCGCAAGCGAAATCCAGTAACCGCAGCTTGAAGGGGTAACCCTTCGAGTTCGTTCCGCCAGGCTCGGCAGGGGCACTTCGGTGCCCCTGCCGGGAACCGGCAGACAATCAGGAGATAGACGTGATCCAGCAGGAGTCGCGACTGCGTGTCGCCGACAACACTGGTGCCAAGGAGATCCTTTGCATCCGTGTTCTCGGTGGCTCGGGTCGCCGCTACGCGGGCATCGGTGACGTCATCGTCGCCACCGTCAAGGACGCGATCCCCGGTGGCAACGTGAAGAAGGGTGACGTCGTCAAGGCGGTCATCGTTCGCACCGTCAAGGAGCGCCGCCGCCAGGACGGCTCGTACATCCGCTTCGACGAGAACGCCGCTGTCATTCTCAAGAACGACGGCGACCCTCGTGGCACCCGTATCTTCGGCCCGGTCGGCCGTGAGCTGCGCGAGAAGAAGTTCATGAAGATCATCTCGCTCGCGCCGGAGGTGCTGTAAGCATGAAGATCAAGAAGGGCGACCTGGTCCAGGTCATCACCGGTAAGGACAAGGGCAAGCAGGGCAAGGTCATCACGGCCTTCCCGCGCGAGAACCGTGTCCTCGTCGAGGGTGTCAACCGGGTCAAGAAGCACACCAAGGCCGGCCCGTCGCAGGCCGGTGGCATCGTCACGACCGAGGCTCCGGTCCACGTCTCCAACGTCCAGCTGGTCGTGGAGAAGGACGGCCAGAAGGTCGTCACGCGTGTCGGTTTCCGCTTCGACGACGAGGGCAACAAGATCCGCGTTGCCAAGCGGACGGGTGAGGACATCTGATGGCTACCACCACTCCGCGTCTCAAGACGAAGTACCGCGAGGAGATCGCGGGCAAGCTGCGTGAGGAGTTCTCCTACGAGAACGTCATGCAGGTTCCCGGCCTCGTGAAGATCGTGGTCAACATGGGTGTCGGCGACGCCGCCCGTGACTCGAAGCTCATGGACGGTGCCGTCCGTGACCTGACCACGATCACCGGCCAGAAGCCGGCCGTCACCAAGGCCCGTAAGTCCATCGCGCAGTTCAAGCTGCGTGAGGGCCAGCCGATCGGTGCGCACGTCACCCTCCGTGGCGACCGCATGTGGGAGTTCCTGGACCGCACCCTGTCGCTCGCGCTTCCGCGCATCCGCGACTTCCGTGGTCTGTCCCCCAAGCAGTTCGACGGGCGTGGCAACTACACCTTCGGTCTCACGGAGCAGGTCATGTTCCACGAGATCGACCAGGACAAGATCGACCGTGTCCGGGGTATGGACATCACCGTGGTGACCACGGCGACCAACGACGCTGAGGGCCGCGCCCTTCTCCGTCACCTCGGCTTCCCCTTCAAGGAGGCGTAAGCGAGATGGCGAAGAAGGCTCTCATCGCGAAGGCTGCCCGCAAGCCTAAGTTCGGCGTGCGTGGCTACACGCGCTGCCAGCGCTGTGGTCGTCCCCACTCCGTGTACCGCAAGTTCGGCCTGTGCCGCGTGTGCCTCCGTGAGATGGCTCACCGTGGCGAGCTGCCGGGCGTGACCAAGAGCTCCTGGTAATTCCCCACTGCCCTTTGGGCGTTGGGAATGACCAGAGACTCTCGGTAAGCACTGGGTTGGCGGCCGCCCATCTCTCCATGGCTTAGGCTAGGAGGGTTGGGCGTCCGCCGCCCGTACGACTTACTACGCCGTAGGTCCCCGCGCCGCACCCGTCCCGCCCCTGTGTGGGGAGAGGGATGGCGCATACAGGAAACCCCGGCGAGAGAGGCCGAAGGCCAATTCATGACCATGACTGATCCGATCGCGGACATGCTGACTCGTCTGCGTAACGCGAACTCGGCATACCACGACTCCGTGACGATGCCGCACAGCAAGATCAAGTCTCACATCGCGGAAATCCTCCAGCAGGAGGGCTTCATCACGGGCTGGAAGGTCGAGGACGCCGAGGTCGGCAAGAACCTCGTCCTCGAGCTCAAGTTCGGTCCGAACCGTGAGCGCTCCATTGCGGGCATCAAGCGGATCTCGAAGCCCGGTCTCCGGGTTTACGCGAAGTCCACCAACCTGCCGAAGGTTCTCGGCGGCCTGGGCGTGGCGATCATCTCCACGTCCCACGGCCTCCTGACCGGCCAGCAGGCAGGCAAGAAGGGCGTAGGTGGGGAAGTCCTCGCCTACGTCTGGTAGTCGGGAAAGGAAGGAAAGCTCATGTCGCGTATTGGCAAGCTGCCTATCCCGGTTCCCGCCGGCGTGGACGTCACCATCGATGGCCGCACGGTCACGGTGAAGGGTTCCAAGGGCACCCTGAGCCACACCGTCGCCGCTCCGATCGAGATCGTTAAGGGCGAGGATGGCGTGCTCAACGTCAACCGCCCGAACGACGAGCGTCAGAACAAGGCCCTCCACGGCCTGTCCCGCACGCTGGTGGCCAACATGATCACCGGTGTGACCCAGGGTTACGTGAAGGCGCTCGAGATCAGCGGTGTCGGTTACCGCGTTGCCGCGAAGGGCTCCAACCTGGAGTTCCAGCTCGGCTACAGCCACCCGATCCTGATCGAGGCGCCCGAGGGCATCTCGTTCAAGGTCGAGTCGCCGACCAAGTTCTCGGTCGAGGGCATCGACAAGCAGAAGGTCGGCGAGGTCGCCGCCAACATTCGCAAGCTTCGCAAGCCTGACCCTTACAAGGCCAAGGGCGTGAAGTATGCGGGTGAGGTCATCCGCCGCAAGGTCGGAAAGGCTGGTAAGTAAGCCATGGCATACGGTGTGAAGATCGCCAAGGGCGACGCCTACAAGGGCGCCGCCAAGAAGCGCCGCCACATCCGCATCCGCAAGAACGTGTCGGGTACGGCGGAGCGTCCGCGCCTCGTCGTGACGCGTTCCAACCGCGGTATCACCGCTCAGGTCATCGACGACCTCAAGGGTCACACCCTTGCGTCTGCGTCGACCCTGGACGCGTCGATCCGTGGCGGCGAGGGTGACAAGTCCGCGCAGGCCAAGCAGGTCGGTTCCCTGGTCGCCGAGCGCGCCAAGGCCGCCGGTGTCGAGGCTGTCGTGTTCGACCGTGGTGGCAACAGGTACGCCGGGCGCATTGCCGCTCTGGCTGACGCCGCCCGCGAAGCCGGGCTGAAGTTCTAAGCCCCGGTTCCGGGACTAACGGACGTAACAGAGAGAGGTAATCCAATGGCTGGACCCCAGCGCCGCGGTAGCGGTGCCGGTGGCGGCGAGCGGCGGGACCGGAAGGGCCGCGACGGTGGCCCTGCCGCCGAGAAGACCGCGTACGTTGAGCGCGTTGTCGCGATCAACCGCGTCGCCAAGGTTGTCAAGGGTGGTCGCCGCTTCAGCTTCACCGCGCTGGTCGTGGTGGGCGACGGTGACGGCACCGTAGGTGTCGGTTACGGCAAGGCCAAGGAAGTTCCCGCGGCCATCGCCAAGGGTGTCGAGGAAGCCAAGAAGAACTTCTTCAAGGTTCCGCGCATCCAGGGCACCATCCCTCACCCGATCCAGGGCGAGAAGGCCGCGGGCGTCGTCCTGCTCAAGCCGGCTTCCCCCGGTACCGGTGTTATCGCCGGTGGCCCGGTGCGCGCCGTGCTCGAGTGCGCCGGCGTTCACGACATCCTGTCGAAGTCGCTCGGCTCCGACAACGCGATCAACATCGTGCACGCGACCGTGGCGGCCCTCAAGGGCCTGCAGCGTCCCGAGGAGATCGCGGCTCGCCGTGGTCTGCCCCTCGAGGACGTCGCTCCCGCGGCTCTGCTCCGTGCGCGTGCTGGGGCGGGTGCCTAATGGCTCGCCTCAAGGTCACGCAGACGAAGTCGTACATCGGCAGCAAGCAGAACCACCGCGACACCCTGCGCTCGCTTGGCCTCAAGAAGGTCAACGACGTGGTTGTCAAGGAGGATCGTCCCGAGTTCCGCGGCATGGTGCACACCGTCCGCCACCTCGTGACGGTCGAGGAGGTTGACTGACATGGCGGAGAACAGCCCGCTGAAGGCCCACAACCTCCGTCCCGCCCCCGGCGCCAAGACCGCGAAGACCCGTGTGGGTCGTGGTGAGGCGTCGAAGGGTAAGACGGCCGGTCGTGGTACCAAGGGTACGAAGGCCCGTTACCAGGTTCCGCAGCGCTTCGAGGGTGGGCAGATGCCCCTCCACATGCGTCTGCCGAAGCTCAAGGGCTTCAAGAACCCGTTCCGCACCGAGTACCAGGTCGTGAACCTGGACAAGCTCACCGCGCTCTACCCGCAGGGTGGCGAGGTTACGGTGGCCGATCTGGTCGCCAAGGGTGCGGTTCGCAAGAACCAGCTCGTCAAGGTGCTCGGCACCGGCGAGATCACCGTGGCGCTGCAGGTGACGGTTGACGCCGTCTCCGGCTCCGCCAAGGAGAAGATCGCCGCCGCTGGTGGCACCGTCACCGAGCTCGTCTGAGTCTCGGTCGACAGCTAAGAGCCTGGCCGGTTCCCCTTCGGGGGAGCCGGCCAGGCTCTTTTGCGTGCCCGCCCGCGGGACTCGGGCGTACGTGGCCGTCCGCGGGCGCTACGGCGCCCCGGGGAGCTCTCCGACGCCGGAGGTGACGGACTCCGGGGGCTGCGGGGACGCCGGAGCCGCTTCTCCGAACCTCCCGGGAGAGCCGCGGAGACTGATCTGTTTCGGCCGGTCCGTCCGGAACCTTTCGAACAGTCTTCGGGGTGAGGGAAGGGGGATGTCCGATACGCGGAGTTCGCTTGTGACCTTTGCTCTGTTGACGTGCCTCGGAGACGTTTCCCGCTGACAGCAGGGGCGGGTATGGTAGCCGCTGATAGCTTCCCCGGCAGTCTGCGCCTATGGCTTGCGGCTGCCGTGTTCTGTACCTGCTCACATACAAACCGTCACCCTCACGCGCGTAACGCGGGGGTCGCAGGAGGCACCGTGCTCACCGCGTTCGCCCGGGCGTTCAAGACACCCGACCTGCGCAAGAAGCTGCTCTTCACGCTGGCCATCATCGTGCTGTATCGCCTCGGGGCTCACATCCCGGTCCCCGGCGTCAGCTACGAGGCTGTGCAGCAGTGTGTCAAGCAGGCCAGCGAGGGCAACAACAGCCTGTTCGGTCTGGTCAACATGTTCAGCGGCGGCGCGCTGCTGCAGATCACGATCTTCGCGCTCGGCATCATGCCGTACATCACGGCGAGCATCATCCTGCAGCTGTTGACCGTCGTGATCCCGCGCCTGGAGGCCCTCAAGAAGGAGGGGCAGGCGGGTACTGCGAAGATCACGCAGTACACCCGGTACCTGACGATCGCTCTCGCCATCCTCCAGGGCACCGGTCTCGTCGCCACCGCCAAGAGCGGTGCGCTCTTCAGCGGCTGTGTGGTCGCCGACCAGGTCGTACCCGACCAGTCGATCTTCACCATCGCCACCATGGTCCTCACGATGACCGCGGGCACCGCCGTCGTCATGTGGCTCGGTGAGCTCGTCACCGACCGTGGCATCGGTAACGGCATGTCGATCCTGATGTTCATCTCGATCGCCGCCGGCTTCCCGGGCGCGCTGTGGAAGATCAAGGTCGAGGGCGACCTCGCCGACGGCTGGATCGAGTTCGGCACCGTGATCCTCGTCGGATTCGCGATGGTGGCCCTCGTGGTCTTCGTCGAGCAGGCGCAGCGCCGCATCCCGGTGCAGTACGCGAAGCGGATGATCGGCCGACGTTCCTACGGCGGTACGTCCACATACATCCCGCTGAAGGTGAACCAGGCAGGTGTGATTCCTGTCATCTTCGCGTCGTCGCTGCTCTACATCCCGGCCTTGATCGCGCAGTTCTCGAGCTCCACCGCGGGGTGGAAGACCTGGATCGAAGCCCACTTCGTCAAGGGTGACCACCCCTACTACATCGCCACGTACTTCCTCCTGATCGTGTTCTTCGCCTTCTTCTACGTGGCGATCTCGTTCAACCCCGAGGAAGTAGCCGACAACATGAAGAAGTATGGTGGCTTCATCCCGGGTATCCGGGCTGGTCGACCTACTGCCGAGTACCTGAGCTACGTGCTCAACCGGATCACTTGGCCGGGCTCGCTGTACTTGGGTCTGATCGCTCTTGTGCCGACGATGGCGTTGGCAGGCTTCGGTGGCGCCAATGCCAACTTCCCCTTCGGTGGGACGAGCATCCTCATCATCGTGGGTGTGGGGCTGGAGACCGTGAAGCAGATCGAGAGCCAGCTCCAGCAGCGCAATTACGAAGGGTTCCTCCGCTGATGCGAATCGTCCTCGTCGGACCGCCCGGTGCGGGCAAGGGAACGCAGGCCGCGTTCCTTGCCAAGGAACTGAAGATCCCGCACATCTCCACGGGTGACCTGTTCCGCGCCAACATCTCTCAGGGCACGGAGCTGGGTCTGAAGGCCAAGGCCTTCATGGACGCCGGCGACCTGGTGCCCGACGAGGTGACCATCGGGATGGCCAAGGACCGGATGGCCCAGTCGGACGCCGTGAACGGCTTCCTGCTGGACGGGTTCCCCCGCAACGTGGCGCAGGCCGAGGCCCTGGACGTGGTCCTGAAGGCCGAGGACATGCAGCTGGACGCGGTCCTGGACCTGGAGGTCCCCGAGGACGAGGTCGTGAAGCGGATCGCGGGTCGCCGCATCTGCCGCAACGACAGTGCGCACGTCTTCCACGTGACGTACACCCCGCCGAAGACCGAGGGCGTCTGCGACGTCTGCGGCGGCGAGCTCTACCAGCGTGACGACGACTCCGAGGGCACGGTCCGCCGGCGCCTGGAGGTCTACCACACGCAGACCGAGCCGATCATCGACTACTACCGGGCGCAGAACCTGGTCGTGACGATCTCGGCGCTCGGCAAGGTGGACGAGGTCACGGCGAAGGCCATGGCCGCGCTGAAGAAGTAACCCCGGTTCGTTCGATACGGCCGCGGTGCCCTTGAGGGGCGCCGCGGCCGTATCGTTGTTCTGTCCCCGCGTACACGCAAGGAAAGGCCCGCCACGATGGTGCAGATCAAGACCCCGGAGCAGATCGCGAAGATGCGTGAGGCAGGGCTGGTCGTCGCCGCCATCCACGCGGCGACCCGCGAGGCGGCGGTGCCGGGTGCGACGACCCGGGATCTGGACGAGGTCGCGCGGAAGGTCATCGCGGACCACGGGGCGAAGTCGAACTTCCTCGGCTACGGGGGCTTCCCCGCGACCATCTGCACCTCGGTGAACGAGGTCGTCGTCCACGGCATCCCGGACGAGAAGACCGTCCTCAAGGACGGCGACATCATCTCCATCGACGCGGGCGCGATCGTCGACGGCTGGCACGGTGACGCGGCGTACACGGCCTTCGTGGGCACCGGGCACGCGCCCGAGCTCGTGGAGCTCTCCCGGGTGACCGAGGAGTCGATGTGGGCGGGCATCGCGGCGATGAAGCTCGGCAACCGGCTCGTGGACATCTCGAAGGCCATCGAGACGTACATCAAGCGGCAGCCGCGGCCGGCGGTCGGCGACCACAGCCTCGGCCGGTACGGGATCATCGAGGACTACGGCGGCCACGGCATCGGCACCGAGATGCACATGGACCCGCACCTGCTGAACTACGTCTCCCGCAAGCGCGGCAAGGGCCCGAAGCTGGTCCCCGGCCTCTGCCTGGCGATCGAGCCGATGGTCTCCCTGGGTACCCCCGCGACGGAGGTCCTCAAGGACGACTGGACGGTCATCACGACCGACGGCACCTGGTCGTCCCACTGGGAGCACTCGATCGCCCTCACCGAGGAGGGCCCGCTGGTCCTGACCGCGGTCGACGGCGGCAAGGCGAAGCTGGCGGAGCTGGGCGTCGTCGCGGCGCCGGACCCGCTCGCGTAGCCGTTCGCTTAATGATCTTCTACTGTGGGCAAACTTCCCGGATTCGTCTTTTCCAGGGGCCTGACGTAGACTGATGTGTCGGCTCTCGTGTACCCGTGTGTCCGCATACGGCGGCGAGAGTCGATCAAGGTAGCCGATTCGAAAGGCGAAGCGTGGCCAAGAAGCAAGGTGCCATCGAAATCGAGGGCACCGTGATCGAGTCCCTCCCGAACGCCATGTTCAAGGTGGAGCTCCAGAACGGTCACAAGGTCCTCGCGCACATCTCCGGCAAGATGCGGATGCACTACATCCGAATCCTTCCGGACGACCGGGTCGTCGTGGAGCTCTCTCCGTACGACCTGACGCGTGGCCGGATCGTCTACCGGTACAAGTAGATCTTGCCCGCACCTCGCGCCTCGCGCGCGGTGATGGCACTGACCCGGAGAACCTCACATCCCATGAAGGTCAAGCCGAGCGTCAAGAAGATCTGCGACAAGTGCAAGGTGATCCGCCGTCACGGCCGGGTCATGGTCATCTGCGACAACCTGCGCCACAAGCAGCGCCAGGGCTGACGCACGCCGACCGACCTGCATTTCGCAGTTCTTCGCGCGACGCATAGCAGTACGTACATACGCAGAGCCCGTCCGGTCGTGTTCCACGGCTGACGGCACCTCCGGCGGGGGCCGGGGACCCGGTCGTACCACCTCCCTGAATCCAGGGCGGTCGGCGGTCGGGATTGGTTCTGCAGCAGACCCCCGAGAACACAGGAGCCATTGAATGGCACGCGTTTCCGGTGTTGACATCCCGCGCGAAAAGCGTGTGGTGGTCGCACTCACCTACGTCTTCGGCATCGGGCGTACCCGGTCCGAGGAGATCCTCGCCTCCACCGGCGTGGACCCGTCCACCCGTGTCCGTGACCTTGCCGAGGAAGACCTCGTCAAGATCCGTGAGTACGTGGACGCCAACCTCCAGACCGAGGGTGACCTCCGCCGCGAGATCGCCGCCGACATCCGCCGCAAGGTCGAGATCGGCTGCTACCAGGGTCTGCGCCACCGTCGTGGCCTGCCCGTTCGCGGTCAGCGCACCAGCACGAACGCTCGTACCCGCAAGGGCCCGCGTCGCGCCATCGCCGGCAAGAAGAAGCCGGGCAAGAAGTAGTCCTCAGCGGACGCTTGACCAAGCGGTCTTCGCTGTAGGACCGACCACCTCCCGTAGGAGTAATAGATGCCCCCCAAGGGTCGTCAGGGCGCTGCCAAGAAGGTGCGCCGCAAGGAAAAGAAGAACGTCGCTCACGGCCACGCGCACATCAAGAGCACGTTCAACAACACGATCGTCTCGATCACGGACCCCTCGGGCAACGTGATCTCCTGGGCCTCCGCCGGCCACGTCGGCTTCAAGGGCTCGCGCAAGTCGACCCCGTTCGCCGCGCAGATGGCCGCCGAGTCGGCCGCTCGCCGCGCGCAGGAGCACGGCATGCGCAAGGTTGACGTCTTCGTCAAGGGTCCGGGCTCCGGCCGCGAGACCGCGATCCGTTCCCTCCAGGCCACGGGCCTCGAGGTCGGTTCGATCCAGGACGTCACCCCCACGCCGCACAACGGCTGCCGTCCCCCCAAGCGCCGCCGCGTCTGACGCACGGCTGCTTGACACAGGCTTCGGGCGGTACGGCTCTTCGGACCGTGCCGCCCGTACCCTTGTAGGTGCTAGATCCCGTCGGGCGTCAAATAGTGGGCGTCCACGAATGAAGGACATAGAGACATGCTGATCGCTCAGCGTCCGTCGCTGACCGAAGAGGTCGTCGACGAGTTCCGCTCCCGGTTCGTGATCGAGCCGCTGGAGCCGGGCTTCGGTTACACCCTCGGCAACTCCCTCCGCCGTACCCTCCTCTCCTCGATCCCGGGTGCCGCTGTCACCAGCATCCGCATCGACGGCGTCCTGCACGAGTTCACCACCGTGCCGGGTGTCAAGGAGGACGTCACCGACCTCATCCTCAACATCAAGCAGCTGGTCGTCTCCTCGGAGCACGACGAGCCGGTCGTGATGTACCTGCGCAAGCAGGGCCCGGGTCTGGTCACCGCCGCCGACATCGCGCCCCCGGCCGGTGTCGAGGTGCACAACCCCGACCTCGTCCTCGCCACGCTCAACGGCAAGGGCAAGCTGGAGATGGAGCTGACCGTCGAGCGCGGTCGCGGCTACGTCTCCGCCGTGCAGAACAAGCAGGTGGGCCAGGAGATCGGTCGTATTCCGGTCGACTCCATCTACTCGCCGGTGCTCAAGGTCACGTACAAGGTCGAGGCGACCCGTGTCGAGCAGCGCACCGACTTCGACAAGCTGATCGTCGACGTCGAGACCAAGCAGGCCATGCGCCCGCGTGACGCCATGGCGTCCGCCGGCAAGACCCTGGTCGAGCTGTTCGGTCTGGCGCGCGAGCTCAACATCGACGCCGAGGGCATCGACATGGGCCCGTCCCCGACGGACGCCGCGCTCGCCGCCGATCTGGCGCTGCCGATCGAGGAGCTCGAGCTCACCGTTCGTTCGTACAACTGCCTCAAGCGCGAGGGCATCCACTCCGTGGGTGAGCTCGTGGCGCGCTCCGAGGCGGACCTGCTCGACATCCGCAACTTCGGTGCGAAGTCGATCGACGAGGTCAAGGCGAAGCTGGCCGGTATGGGCCTCGCGCTGAAGGACTCGCCGCCCGGATTCGACCCGACCGCCGCCGCGGACGCCTTCGGCGCCGACGACGACGCGGACGCCGGTTTCGTGGAGACCGAGCAGTACTGATCCTCTTCCCGAGGATCGATCGACCTCTGCGGGCCGGTTTCGGCCGGCCGCGCAGTTCCCCGCGCCCCTAGGGGCGCGGGGTCTTCGACGGGCGACCGCCCGCTCGGACACTGACACCGGTACCTCATACGGCCGGTGCAGATCACTAGGAGAAACACCATGCCGCGTCCCGCCAAGGGTGCTCGTCTCGGTGGCAGCGCCGCTCACGAGCGTCTGCTGCTCGCCAACCTGGCGAAGTCCCTCTTCGAGCACGGCCGCATCACGACGACCGAGGCCAAGGCCCGCCGCCTGCGCCCCGTCGCCGAGCGCCTGATCACCAAGGCGAAGAAGGGCGACATCCACAACCGTCGCCTGGTGCTGCAGACGATCACCGACAAGGGCATCGTCCACACCCTCTTCACGGAGATCGCCCCGCGTTACTCGGAGCGTCCCGGTGGCTACACCCGCATCACCAAGATCGGCAACCGTCGTGGCGACAACGCCCCGATGGCCGTGATCGAGCTGGTCGAGGGCGAGATCGCCAAGAAGGCGACCGTCGCCGAGGCCGAGGCCGCCACCGTGCGCGCCGTCAAGGAGGCCGACGCGGCCGCCGTTGAGGCTCCGGCCGAGGAGTCGAAGGACGCGTAAGCGTTTTTCGTTTCTCTTGTGCGGGCCCGTACCCCCTGGGGTGCGGGCCCGCTCCCGTGTGTTTGAGAGGATTCCCGCGTGAGCGATGACGTGCAGGACGGGTTCGTACGAGTACGCCTTGATCTTTCGTACGAGGGCAAGGACTTCTCCGGCTGGGCCAAGCAGCCCCTGGGGCGGCGCACCGTGCAGGGCGAGATCGAGGCCGCGCTGCGGACCGTGACGCGTTCCACGGAGACGTACGAGCTGACCGTCGCCGGCCGGACCGACTCCGGGGTGCACGCCCGTGGCCAGGTCGCCCACGTCGACCTGCCCGTCGAGCTGTGGGAGGAGCACCGGGACAAGCTGCTCAGGCGACTCGCGGGCCGGCTCTCCCACGACGTACGGATCTGGTCCGTCGCCGAGGCCCCCAGCGGCTTCAACGCCCGCTTCTCGGCGATCTGGCGCCGCTACGCCTACCGGGTCACCGACAACCCCGGAGGCGTCGACCCGCTGCTGCGCGGGCACGTCCTGTGGCACGACTGGCCCCTGGACATGGACGCCATGAACGAGGCCGCGACCGCGCTCGTCGGCGAGCACGACTTCGCCGCGTACTGCAAGAAGCGCGAGGGCGCCACGACCATCCGCACCCTGCAGGTGCTGCGCTGGGAGCGGCGGCCCGACGGCATCCTCGAAGCGACCGTGAAGGCGGACGCCTTCTGCCACAACATGGTCCGCTCGCTCGTCGGCGCCCTGCTCTTCGTCGGCGACGGCCACCGGCCGGTCGACTGGCCCGGCAAGGTGCTCGCCGCCGGGGTGCGGGACTCGGCCGTCCACGTCGTACGGCCGCACGGCCTCACCCTCGAAGAGGTCGGCTACCCGGAGGACGCGCTGCTCGCCGCCCGCAGCAAGGAGGCTCGCAACAAGCGGTCACTCCCCGGGAGCGTTGGCTGCTGCTGACGCCTGGGTGCGGCCGCGGGCGTAGATCTGGTTGAAGGCGAAGGTGCCGAGGTCGTCGCTGGCCTGGAAGACGGGCTTGTCGGCCTTGGTGACCTTCTTGCCGTTGGCGAAGCCGGCCTGGGTGAAGTAGGCGTAGCGGCCGACCGAGTTCGCCCGGCGCAGGCAGATCGTGCCGTGACAGAACTCACGCACGCCCGCCCCCGCGAGCGGCGCGATGCCGCCGGTGGCCTGGGCCTTCGCCTTGGTGGCCGCCGCCTCGGAGGGGAAGACGGCCACGCCGACGGTGATCGCCACGCCGTCCTTCACGTAGGTGGCGCGCAGGACCTTCTGGCAGCCGTGCTTCTTGAGGACGGTGCCGAGACCGCCCTGGACGGCCGCCGCGCAGTTCGTGGTGGTGGCGGTCGCGCCCTTCTTGTACAGGCGGCCGTCCATGGTCAGCTTCTTGCCCGGGAAGAGGCCCTCCGCGCTGATCGGGGCCGTGTCCTTCTTCGGGTCCGAGATGTAGTCCTTCGGGTTCGGCGGGGGCGGCGGCGCCACCGAGGAGAACGTCGGCTCGGGGGTGGGGGAGCCGGTGGGGGAGACCGTGACGGTCGGGACCCCGCCGTTCTTCGCCTCGTCGTCCGTCTTGTTCGTGGTCACGACGGCCGTGGCGACGATCGCGCCCACCGCGAGGGTGGCCAGCACCCCGCCGCCGATCATCAGCCAGCGCTTGCGGCGGCCGCGGCTGGCGGAGGCGTCGGCGAGGGCGCCCCAGTCGGGGGTCGGTCCGCCGCCCTGCGCGCCGGGGAAGGGGTTCGGCTGCTGCTGCCCGTACCCGGAAGGCTGCTGCTGTCCGTACGCGGGCTGCTGCTGCTGTCCGTAGCCCGGCTGCCCGCCGTACTGCTGTCCGTATCCCTGCTGACCCTGCTGACCCTGCTGCTGCGGCTCTTGCGGCCACTGCGGTCCCCCGAAGCTCATGCCGCGCATCCTAATCCGGTTGGGCGAAGGGGATGCGTGCGGTGACAATGCACTCCATGGGACATGTCGAGGCCGCACATCTTGAGTACTACCTTCCGGACGGGCGGGTCCTGCTCGGGGACGCCTCCTTCCGCGTGGGGGAGGGCGCGGTCGTCGCCCTCGTCGGGGCCAACGGCGCCGGAAAGACCACGCTGCTCCGGCTGATCTCCGGGGAGCTCCAGCCGCACGGCGGCTCCGTCACCGTCAGCGGCGGCCTCGGTGTGATGCCGCAGTTCGTCGGCTCCGTGCGGGACGAGTCCACCGTCCGTGACCTGCTGGTCTCGGTGGCGCAGCCGCGGATCCGGGAGGCCGCGAAGGCGGTCGACAAGGCCGAGCACCTGATCATGACGGTCGACGACGAGGCCGCGCAGATGGCGTACGCGCAGGCCCTCAGCGACTGGGCCGAGGTGCAGGGGTACGAGGCCGAGACCCTCTGGGACATCTGCACCATGGCGGCGCTCGGCGTCCCGTACGAGAAGGCCCAGTTCCGGGAGGTGCGGACGCTCTCCGGCGGCGAGCAGAAGCGGCTGGTCCTGGAGTACCTGCTGCGCGGCCCCGACGAGGTCCTGCTCCTGGACGAGCCGGACAACTACCTCGACGTGCCCGGCAAGCGGTGGCTGGAGGAGCGGCTGCGGGAGACCCGTAAGACCGTGCTCTTCATCTCCCACGACCGCGAGCTGCTCTCCCGGGGTGCCCAGAAGATCGTCGCGGTCGAGCCCGGCCCGGCCGGCTCGGACGTGTGGGTGCACGGTGGCGGCTTCGCCACCTTCCACGAGGCCCGGCGCGAGCGGTTCGCCCGCTTCGAGGAGCTGAAGCGGCGCTGGGACGAGAAGCACGCCCAGCTGAAGAAGCTCGTGCTCAACCTGCGGCAGGCGGCGTCGGTCAGCCACGACATGGCCTCGCGGTACGCGGCGGCGCAGACCCGGCTGCGGAAGTTCGAGGAGGCGGGGCCGCCGCCGGAGCCGCCGCGCGAGCAGGACATCCGGATGCGGCTGCGCGGCGGCCGGACCGGTGTGCGGGCCGTGACCGTCGAGAACCTTGAGCTGACCGGTCTCATGAAGCCGTTCTCGCTGGAGATCTTCTACGGGGAGCGGGTCGCGGTCCTCGGGTCGAACGGCTCCGGGAAGTCGCACTTCCTGCGGCTGCTCGCGGGGGACCCGTCGGTCGCCCACACGGGCGACTGGAAGCTGGGCGCGCGGGTCGTGCCCGGGCACTTCGCGCAGACCCACGCGCACCCGGAGCTGACCGGGCGGCCGCTCGTCGACATCCTGTGGACGGAGCACGCCAAGGACCGGGGCGGGGCGATGTCGATGCTGCGGCGGTACGAGCTGGAGCGCCAGGGCGACCAGCCCTTCGACAAGCTCTCCGGTGGGCAGCAGGCCCGCTTCCAGATCCTGCTCCTGGAGCTGGCGGGGACGACGGCGCTGCTCCTCGACGAGCCGACGGACAACCTGGACCTGGAGTCGGCCGAGGCGCTCCAGGACGGTCTGGAGACGTATGACGGCACGGTTCTCGCGGTGACGCATGACCGGTGGTTCGCGAAGAGCTTCGACCGGTTCCTGGTGTTCGGGTCGGACGGGGTCGTTCGGGAGACGTCGGAGCCGGTGTGGGACGAGCGGCGGGTCGAGCGGGCGCGCTGACCTGGTGTCTCGCGGCGTTTTGACCCGTCGGGGGTGGCGCGGGTAGTGTTGCGGTTTGTTATGCGTATTGGCTCCGTCGCGCTCACGCGAAGGGCTCTTACGCAGGTTCCCTGGAGCAGTTACCAGTGGCTCGCATACGGGCGGTGTCCCGGCAGTGCAGGCCCCAGCTGCATGATCGCTTCAGGTGTGTCTGGACTCCATCCACTGAAGAAGCGAAGGCTACGAAGTGCGTACGTACAGCCCCAAGCCCGGCGATGTCACTCGCCAGTGGCACATCATCGACGCGCAGGACATCGTCCTGGGCCGTCTCGCGACCACGGCTGCGAACCTCCTCCGAGGCAAGCACAAGCCGGTGTACGCCCCGCACATGGACATGGGCGACTTCGTCATCATCATCAACGCTGACAAGGTCCACCTGTCCGGCAACAAGAAGACCCAGAAGCTGGCGTACCGCCACTCTGGCTTCCCGGGTGGTCTGCGCTCCGTCCGTTACGACGAGCTGCTCTCCAAGAACCCCGAGAAGGCCGTCGAGAAGGCCATCAAGGGCATGATCCCCAAGAACACCCTGGGCCGTCAGATGATCTCGAAGCTGAAGGTCTACGCGGGCGAGAACCACCCGCACGCTGCGCAGCAGCCGGTCCCGTTCGAGATCACCCAGGTCGCGCAGTAGTTCCGGCCACACCCCCTAAGAACGAAAGAAATCTGAGGAGCATCGTGGCCGAGACCACCCCCGAGACCCCCGTCGACGAGTTCGAGGGCGTTGAGGAGTACACCACCGAGACCGAGCTCGTCGAGGGTGAGTACACCTCCGAGTCGCTCGCGTCCCGCTTCGGCGACCCGCAGCCGGCCGCCGGCCTGGGCCGTCGCAAGAACGCCATCGCCCGCGTCCGGATCGTTCCGGGCACCGGCAAGTGGAAGATCAACGGTCGCACCCTTGAGGACTACTTCCCCAACAAGGTGCACCAGCAGGAAGTCAACGAGCCCTTCAAGGTGCTCGAGCTCGACAACCGCTACGACGTCATCGCCCGCATCGCGGGTGGCGGTGTCTCCGGCCAGGCCGGCGCCCTGCGCCTCGGTGTGGCCCGTGCGCTGAACGAGGCGGATGTCGAGAACAACCGCCCGGCGCTGAAGAAGGCCGGCTTCCTCTCCCGCGACGACCGTGCGGTCGAGCGCAAGAAGGCCGGTCTCAAGAAGGCCCGTAAGGCCCCGCAGTACAGCAAGCGTTAATCACGCCTGCTCGGACTGTTCTCGTACGCCCCGGCGGCACTGCCCGTGCCGTCGGGGCGTACGTTTTTTCATAGCCTTTTTCACCTTCACCTTCATCATCACGTTCATCTTTCATCGGCTTGGGCACGTATTTTCGGAGGACAGCTGTGGGACGACTCTTCGGCACGGACGGCGTGCGCGGCGTCGCCAACGCGGACCTGACGGCGGAGCTGGCGCTCGGTCTCTCGGTCGCGGCGGCGCACGTGCTGGCCGAAGCGGGCACCTTCGAGGGCCACCGGCCGACCGCCGTGGTCGGACGGGACCCGCGCGCGTCGGGAGAGTTCCTGGAAGCGGCCGTCGTGGCGGGTCTCGCCAGCGCCGGTGTCGACGTGCTGCGCGTCGGCGTCCTCCCCACCCCCGCCGTGGCCCACCTCACCGGCGTCCTCGGTGCCGACCTCGGCGTGATGCTCTCCGCCAGCCACAACGCGATGCCCGACAACGGCATCAAGTTCTTCGCCCGCGGCGGCCACAAGCTCGCCGACGACCTCGAGGACCGCATCGAGTCCGTGTACGAGGAGCACCGCACCGGCGCTCCCTGGGCGCGCCCGACCGGTGCCGGCGTCGGCCGCGTCCGCGAGTACGACGAGGGCTTCGAGACGTACGTCTCCCACCTCCTCGCCGTCCTGCCCAACCGTCTCGACGGTCTCAAGGTCGTCCTCGACGAGGCCCACGGCGCCGCCGCCCGCGTCTCCCCCGAGGTCTTCGTCCGGGCCGGCGCCGAGGTCGTCACCATCGGTGCCGAGCCCGACGGCCTCAACATCAACGACGGCTGCGGCTCCACCCACCTGGGCCTGCTCCGCGCCGCCGTCGTCGAGCACGGCGCCGACCTCGGCATCGCCCACGACGGCGACGCCGACCGCTGCCTCGCCGTGGACGCCGCGGGCAACGAGGTCGACGGCGACCAGATCCTCGCCGTGCTCGCCCTCGCCATGCGCGAGGCCGGCACGCTGCGCGGTGACACCGTCGTCGCGACCGTCATGTCCAACCTGGGCTTCAAGCTCGCCATGGAGCGCGAGGGCATGAACCTCGTCCAGACCGCGGTCGGCGACCGCTACGTCCTGGAGTCCATGAAGGAGCACGGCTACGCGCTCGGCGGCGAGCAGTCCGGGCACGTCATCGTGCTCGACCACGCCACCACCGGCGACGGCACCCTCACCGGCCTGATGCTGGCCGCCCGGATCGCCGCCACCGGCACGTCCCTCGCGGACCTCGCCGGTGTGATGGAGCGCCTCCCGCAGATCCTCATCAACGTCCCGGACGTCGACAAGTCCCGGGTGACGACCTCCGGCGACCTCGCCGCCGCCGTCACCGCCGCCGAGCAGGAGCTCGGCGCCACCGGCCGTGTCCTGCTGCGCCCCTCCGGCACCGAGCCGCTGGTCCGCGTCATGGTCGAGGCCGCGGACATCGAGCAGGCCCGCGCGGTCGCGCAGCGCCTGGCGGACGTCGTGAAGTCCGCGCTGGGATAGCCTTTCTGAAGCACCGTCATGCACACGGGGGAGGCCCCGTCGCGCCCGGACTCCGGGCGCGACGGGGCCTCCTCGTTCTTCCGGGTGCCGTCAGAGCTTCGGGGCGCGTCGCCAGCGGCCGCGCTGGGTGCGCCACAGCAGCTTCTGCCCGTACAGCGTCAGCACTCCGGCCAGCATGATGCCGAAGAGGTTGAGCGCCAGCTGCTCGATCGAGCCCCACATCTGGCCCACATCGCCGTAGCTGAGCGCCACCGCCGCGTTCGCGCCCGCCGGGATCGTCGTCACCGAGATCGCGACGCCCACCAGGAGGCCCGACTTGGAGGAGGTGAGCGAGAGCGTGCCGGCCACGCCCGCGAGCAGCGCCACGACGAAGGAGAACGGGTCCGGCTGCCAGACGAAGCTGGTGTTGGGGCGGTCCGCGTCCAGTTGGTCCTTGCTGAACAGGCCCAGTGCGTCCATCCCCAGGCTGAACACCGTCGTGGCCGCGATCGCCGCCGCGAAGCCGACCACCAGCGCGATCAACGAGCGCGCCGCCAGTTTCGGCGCGCGCTGCACCACCGCCGTACAGACCCCGGCGAGCGGGCCGAACTCCGGGCCGACCGCCATCGCGCCCACGATCAGGATCGCGTTGTCCAGGACGACACCGCAGGCCGCGATCATCGTCGCCAGGATCATGAAGGCGCTGTACGTGATCGAGAGCGTCGACTCCTCGTGCGTCGCCCCCGCCAGCTGCTCCCAGATCACCGCGTCCGCGGGCTCGCCCGGGGCCTCCTTCTCGGCCGCGTCCGCGCGCTTGGAGAGGGACAGGTCGATGTCCTCGACGGCGATCGAGCCGTCCTGATCGATCTTCAGCCCGCGCAGCCCGTTGAGGAGTTCATGGCCGGCCTCACGGGCCACGTCGCACATGACGACGTCACCGGCCGGGTTCCGGGCCGCGCCCGGCAGTACGACCAGGTGCGTCGTGCCGACCGTCGAGTCGATCAGGTCGACGGCGGCCGGGGTGAGGTCGGGCGGAACGATCATCCGGAGATGCAGCATGCGGAGAGCTTACGGAGGTCAGAGCTTGCGGAGGCTCAGCCGCTGCACCTTGTGGTCCGGGCCCTTGCGGACGACGAGGGTCGCCCGGCCGCGCGTGGGCGCCACGTTCTCCAGGAGGTTGACCTTGTTGATGGTCCGCCACATCGTGCGGGCGTAGTCGAAGGCCTCCTCCTCGGAGACCTGCGTGTACCGCCGGAAGTACGAGGACGGGTCCTGGAACGCGGTGTCGCGCAGCTTGCGGAAGCGGTTGAGGTACCAGCGCTCGATGTCCTCGGGCCGCGCGTCCACGTACACCGAGAAGTCGAAGTAGTCGGCGAGACCGACGCGGGTGCGGCCGTCCTTGCCGGGCAGGGCCGGCTGGAGGACGTTCAGCCCCTCCACGATGAGGATGTCGGGGCGGCGGACGGCGAGCCGCTCGCCGGGCACGCGGTCGTAGATCAGGTGCGAGTAGACCGGGGCCGTGACCTCCTCCTTGCCCGCCTTGATGTCCGCGACGAACCGGGTGAGCGCCCGGCGGTCGTACGACTCGGGGAAGCCCTTGCGGGACATGAGCCCGCGCGCCTTCAGCTCCTCCATCGGGTAGAGGAAGGCGTCCGTGGTCACCAGCTCCACGCGCGGGTGCTCCGGCCAGCGGGCGAGGAGGGCCTGGAGGAGTCGGGAGACCGTCGACTTGCCGACGGCGACCGAACCGGCGACTCCTATGACGAAGGGGGTGCCGCGCTGCTCCGCGCTCTCGCCGAGGAAGGTGTTGAGGGCGCCGCGGAGGCCGCTGGTGGCCTGGACGTACAGGTTGAGCAGCCGGGACAGCGGGAGGTAGACGTCGCGGACCTCGTCGAGGTCGATGACGTCCCCGAGGCCGCGGAGCCGCTCGACCTCGTCGGCGCTGAGGGGGAGCGGAGTCTTGTCGCGGAGCGCACTCCACTCGGCTCGGGTGAAGTCGACGTACGGGGTCGCCTCGGAGGGACGGCGGTGGCCGTTGCCGTTCCGGTGGCCGTCTCCGTTCCGGGGGCCTTCTCCGTTGGTGCTTCGTGGCGGCGAAGTGATCACCCCGCCATTGTCGGGGGTCGAGGGCGTCCGTGGGCCGTGGGGTCGGTCACGCGACAAAAGTCGTTGTCCGATCGCCGCTCTGAGGTGATCATGCTGATGCCGCGTGTTCTCTGATCTTCACGCGGGGGGAGCCGCCGCCTGGCGGCACGAAGAGAAGCAGAGAGTCACCACCGATGCGTACGTCCATGAGAAGCGCCGCCGTCGCCGCCACCGCCGTCTCGCTCGCGCTGCTCGTCACCGCGTGCGGTGGCGGGGAGAAGAGCGACGGCGAGGGCAAGGGCGCCGGGAAGGAGGCCGCTCCCAGCGCCTCCGCCACGAGCAGCGCGCCCGCCGCGAAGGCGCTGTCCGCCGCCGAGCTGGAGAAGCTGCTCGTCGAGCAGGCCGACCTGCCGGGCCACCAGGTCCAGAAGGCCAAGCCCGCGGACGTCGTCCCGGCCGACGCGATCTCCACCGACAAGCCGACCTGCAAGCCGCTCGCCGATGCCATGTCGTTCGTCTCCACCGGGAAGCCGGGCGCGACCGCGACGCGCAAGGCCATCGAGCTGCCGAAGACCGAAGGGGCCACGGCCTCGCCGGAGGAGGCCCTGGGAGCGCTGGCCGCTCCGGTGACGAGCGTGACGCTCGGCTCGTACGAGGGGCAGGGCGCCCAGGAGGCCTTCGCCTCGCTGAAGACGGCCGGCACCGACTGCGCCGGCGGTTTCACGCTGATCGGCGGCGGCGAGAAGACGAAGATCCTCAAGGTCGCCCCGGAGACGCTGGCCGCCGGTGAGGAGTCGCTCGCCTGGACGGTCACCACGGACGTGGACGGGGAGCCGTTCGTCACCAAGCTGGTCGTCCTCCGGCAGGGCAACACCCTGGCGACGTTCTCCACGCTCAGCTTCGGCGGCACGGTCAAGGCCCTGCCGAAGACCATCGTCGACGCGCAGGTCGCCAAGCTCGGCTGACACCACCCTTCGACATCACCCTCCAGGGGCCGGAAGGCCGGAGTTCGGCCGCCGACGCGCGGCCGCCGAACTCCGGCCTTCCGGCCCCCTTCCGCCCTAGGCTTTCCCCATGTGCGGAATCGTGGGATACGTCGGCGGGCAGTCGGCGCTTGATGTGGTGGTCGCGGGCCTCAAGAGGCTCGAATACCGGGGCTACGACTCGGCCGGTGTCGCGGTGCTCTCCGACGGAGGTCTCGCCGCGGCCAAGAAGGCGGGCAAGCTCGTCAACCTGGAGAAGGAGCTCGTGGACCGGCCGCTGGCCGGCGGTTCCGTGGGCATCGGACACACCCGCTGGGCCACCCACGGCGGGCCGACCGACGTCAACGCCCACCCCCACCTGGACAACGCCGGGCGCGTCGCCGTCGTCCACAACGGCATCATCGAGAACTTCGCCGCCCTGCGCGCCGAACTCGCCGAACGCGGCCACGACCTGCTCTCCGAGACCGACACCGAGGTCGTCGCCCACCTCCTCGCCGAGGAGTTCTCCTCCGCCGGGGACCTCGCCGAGGCCATGCGGCTCGTCTGCCGCCGGCTCGACGGGGCCTTCACCCTGGTCGCCGTCCACGCCGACCAGCCCGACGTCGTCGTCGGCGCCCGCCGGAACTCCCCGCTCGTCGTCGGCGTCGGCGAGGGCGAGAACTTCCTCGCCTCCGACGTCTCCGCCTTCATCGCCCACACCCGCTCGGCGATCGAACTCGGCCAGGACCAGGTCGTCGAGCTCACCAGGGACGCCGTCACCGTCACCGACTTCGACGGGGTGCCCGCCGACGTACGGGCCTTCCACGTCGACTGGGACGCCTCCGCCGCCGAGAAGGGCGGCTACGACTACTTCATGCTCAAGGAGATCGCCGAGCAGCCCAAGGCCGTCGCCGACACCCTCCTCGGGCGGATCGACGGAGCCGGCCGGCTCACCCTCGACGAGGTACGCATCCCCGACGCCGTGCTCCGCGAGGCCGACAAGATCGTCATCATCGCCTGCGGCACCGCCTTCCACGCCGGGATGATCGCCAAGTACGCCATCGAGCACTGGACCCGCATCCCCTGCGAGGTCGAGCTCGCCAGCGAGTTCCGCTACCGGGACCCGATCCTCGGCCAGAAGACCCTGGTCATCGCGATCTCCCAGTCCGGCGAGACCATGGACACCCTGATGGCGCTCCGGCACGCCCGCGAGCAGGGCGCCAAGGTGCTCGCCGTCTGCAACACCAACGGGTCGACGATCCCGCGGGAGTCCGACGCCGTGCTCTACACGCACGCCGGGCCCGAGGTCGCCGTCGCGTCGACCAAGGCCTTTCTGACGCAGCTCGTCGCCTGCTATCTGCTCGCCCTCTACCTCGGGCAGGTGCGCGGCACCAAGTGGGGCGACGAGATCCACGCCGTCGTCCGCGAGCTCGCCCGCATCGGCGACGAGGTCGAGCGCGTCCTGGAGACGATGGAGCCCGTCCGGGCCCTCGCCCGCTCGCTCGCCCACAAGGACACCGTCCTCTTCCTCGGCCGGCACGTCGGCTACCCGGTGGCCCTGGAGGGCGCGCTGAAGCTCAAGGAGCTCGCGTACATGCACGCCGAGGGCTTCGCCGCCGGAGAGCTCAAGCACGGGCCGATCGCGCTCATCGAGGAGGACCTGCCGGTCGTCGTCGTGGTGCCCTCGCCCAAGGGCCGCTCGGTCCTCCACGACAAGATCGTCTCCAACATCCAGGAGATCCGGGCGCGCGGTGCCCGGACCATCGTGATCGCGGAGGAGGGCGACGAGGCCGTCGTCCCGTACGCCGACCACCTCATCAGGATCCCGGCGACGCCTACGCTGCTCCAGCCGCTGGTCTCCACGGTGCCGCTCCAGGTCTTCGCCTGCGAGCTCGCCACCGCGCGGGGCAACGAGGTCGACCAGCCGCGCAACCTGGCCAAGTCGGTGACCGTGGAGTGAGTGGGAAATGATCATTGGGGTGGGGATCGACGTGGCGGAGATCGACCGTTTCGCCGCGTCGATCGAGCGCACACCGGGGCTGCTCCAGCGCCTCTTCGTCGAGGGGGAGCTGCTGCTCCCGAGCGGCGATCGGCGCGGGGTGGCCTCGCTCGCGGTGCGGTTCGCCGCGAAGGAGGCGCTGGCGAAGGCGCTCGGCGCGCCGGGCGGACTGCACTGGACGGACGCCGAGGTGTACGTCGAGGGCACCGGGCAGCCGCGCCTGCGGGTGCGCGGGACGGTGGCGGCGCGGGCGGCGGAGCTGGGCGTGAAGCACTGGCACGTCTCGCTGAGCCATGACGCGGGGGTGGCCTCGGCGGTGGTGATCGCCGAGGGGTGAGGTCGATGTGGTGCGTGTGGCCCGGGGCCCGGCCGTTCTCACGGTCGGACCCCGGGCCGTTTCACGCGCGACTGCCGGGGTCGGCTCGGGTGTGGGTGTCGCGCGCGTCTAGGGGGTGTCCTCTGCTGCCGTAGCTGCCGCTGCCGCTGCTCTGCGGCGACGGGAGAGGACGAGGGTCGCGGCGCCGAGGGTGGCGAGGCTCGCTGCCGCGAGGGTGACGGGGAGGGTGCGACTGCCGGTGGTGGCGAGACTTCTGGTGCTGCTGGTGCTACTGGTGGTGTGGGGGGTGGGGTTGGTGGATCCCGTGGATCCCGTGGCGTCGGTGGTGTCCGTGCCTTCTGTGGCTCCTGTGCTGCTCGGGGTGCTCGGGCCGGTGGTCGTCTCCGTGGACTCGTCCGTCGCTCCCGGCGTCGGAGTCGTGGAGTCCGTCGGTGTCGGTTCCGACGGGGGAGAGGCGGTCGCCGTCGGCGTCGGGGGCGTCGGCGCCGTGGTGGTCGGGTCCGTCGGCTCCGGAGTCGGGTCCTGTGTCGGGGTCGGGTCCGTCGGGTCCGTCGGTTCCGGGGACGGTTCCGGGGGTGCCTTCCGTGCCGTCTGGGTGACCGCTCCGCCCGCCACCGTGTAGAGCGTGTGCTCCTGCGGGTCCAGAGCCAGCGCCGCCGGGCGTTCACCCGTCGTGACCGTCTCCGTCACCTTGCCCGCGGCCACGTCGACGACCGCCACCGACGCGGCCCCGGTCCGCGCCGCGTACAGGGTCGCGGTCCCCGGGTCGTACGCGAGGGCCTTCGGGTTGCCGTCGACGGCGATCGTGCCGGTGACCTTCCGCTCCGCCAGGTCGACGACCGATACCGTGCCGGCCGCGAGGTTGGCCACGTACCCCGTGCGGCTCGTCGGGTCGACGGTGACGCCCATGCTGCCGAGGGCGGTCGTGCCGAGGCTGACCGTGCCGGTGAGGCGGCCTGTGGTGCCGTCGACGGCGTTGAGGACGTTGCGGTAGACGACGGAGCCGTTCTCGACGGCGCCGCCCACGTAGGTCGCGTACCCCGTGTGGTGGGTGGTGTCGACGGCGAGTCCGGCCGGGTGGAAGGGGAGGACGACGGGGTCGCCGACGGGCGTGCCGGTGGCCGTGTCGTACACCGTCACCGATGTGGCGGCCTGGTCGCCGACGTACAGCCGTCCCTGCCCCGGGTCGGCGGCGAGGTGCGTGACGCTGCCGTCGACCGGGACACGGTCGTCGGTGAGGGTGCGGCTCGCGGTGTCGTAGACGGCGATACGGGTCGACAGGCCGAGGTACAGCGTGCCGGCGGCGCCGAGGGCCATCACCGTGGCCGGCGCCGGGAGTTCGACCGGGTCGCCGACGGGGGTGCCGGTCGCGGTGTCGTAGGCCGTGAGGCGGTGGGCCGTGCCGTCGCTGCTGCTGACGTAGAGGCGGTCGGCGGCCGGGTCGACCTCGGCGTCGAGGGCGCTGCCGGAGGGCGGGGTGAGGGTGCGGAGGGTCTCGTGGAGAGTCTCGGGGAGGAGTGGTGGCGGCGTCGCCGCCGTGCTCGTGAGGGCGAGCACGGCGGCGGCCGTCAGAAGGGCGGTTCTCACTGGAAGGTCACCGGGACGTACACGTCGTACTTCCGGTCGGAGCTGTCGAAGTGGTCCGCGCGGGTGACGATCGCGCAGGTCACGCCCGCCTGGCCGCAGGTGACGGTGTCGGAGATCTTGGCCTTGACGTGGATCTGGACGGAGAAGGAGCCGAGGCCGCCGGACTCCGTGAACGGGGAGGAGTTGGACGGGGACATCCAGTACCAGTCGCTGTTCACCCAGTGCGAGGCGCCGGTCGTGCCGGTCTCGTCCTGGCCGCCGAGGCACGGGGTCGGCTTGCTGTTCCAGGTGGTGGGGTCGGCGGTGTTCACCCCCGCGGGTACCGCGCAGAGGCCCACGTAGACGCCCTGGTCGGGGTTGTAGCCGGAGCCGCCGACGGTGACGTTGGTGCCGGCGGCGGAGGCGGTGTTCGGGGCGGTGAGGGAGAGGTTGTAGGTGCGGGTGCCGTCGGTGACGGTGCGGCCGGCGGTGGCGGCGGAGGCGGTGGAGGCGAGGCCGACGGTGAGGGCGGCGGCGGAGGCGAGGGTGAGGGCGGTGCGGGCGAGGGTGCGGGTGCGGGGGCTGGTACGCATGGCGAAGCGGCCTTTCCAGGCGGTGGCTAGTTAGGTAAGGCAAACCTAAGTTGATCTATGAGGAGGCGTCAACCCTCGCCTTCGGGCGGGGGCTTGAGGTCTGCGGCAGACTGCTGGACATGCGAACCGCTCACCGCGTGGAGACCGTCAGGGCCGCCGAGGCCGCACTCATGGCCCGCCTCCCGGAAGGCGCCCTCATGCAGCGCGCCGCCGCCGGACTCGCCGCCGCCTGCCGCGGGTTGCTCCCGCGGGTGTACGGGGCGCGGGTCGTGCTCCTCGTCGGCAGCGGCGACAACGGTGGCGACGCCCTGTACGCCGGGGCCCGGCTCGCCCGGCGGGGCGCCGGCGTCACCGCCGTACTCCTCGGGGACCGGGCCCACGAGGGCGGCCTCGCGGCGCTCCGGGCCGCCGGCGGGCGGATCGCCGACGACCCCTTCGAGGCGCTGGCCGTCGCCGACCTCGTCCTCGACGGCATCACCGGCATCGGCGGGCGCGGCGGGCTCCGGCCCGACGCCGTTCCCGTCGCGCGGGCCGCGCGCGGCTCCGACGCGGTCGTCGTCGCCGTCGACCTGCCGAGCGGCGTCGACGCCGACACCGGGGAGGTCACCGGGGAGGCGCTGCGGGCCGACGCGACCGTGACGTTCGGGACGTACAAGCCGGGGCTGCTCGTCGACCCGGCGCGGGAGTACGCGGGGGCGCTGCGGCTCGTCGACATCGGCCTCGGCCCGTACCTCCCCGGGGTCCCGGAGACGGAGGCGCTCCAGCACGAGGACGTCGCGCGGCTGCTGCCCCGGCCGGGGGCCGGGAGCGACAAGTACCGGCGCGGGGTCCTCGGTGTCGTCGCCGGCTCCTCCCGCTACCCCGGTGCGGCGGTCCTCGCGGTGGCGGGAGCGCTGCGGGGCGGGGCGGGGGCCGTGCGGTACGTCGGGCCCGCGGGGGACGCGGTGCTCGCCGAGCACCCCGAGACGCTGGTGTACTCGGGGCGGCCCGAGCAGGCCGGGCGGGTGCAGGCCTGGGTCGTCGGGCCCGGCCTCGGGGAGGGGCCCGGGCCCCTCGTCGCGGTCGCCGAGGTCCTCGCCTCCGACGTGCCGGTCCTCGTCGACGCCGACGGGCTGCGGGGGTTGGACCCGGCGGTCGTACGGGCCCGCCGCCCGGCCGCGACCCTGCTCACCCCGCACGCGGGGGAGGCGGCGGCGCTGCTGGGCGTGGCCCGGGAGGAGGTGGAGGCGGGTCGGCTCGCGGCGGTACGGGAGCTGGCGGAGCGCTTCGGGGCGACGGTGCTGCTCAAGGGGTCGACGACGCTGGTGTACGGGGGGCCGGGGGCCGGGCCCGTACGGGTGAACCCGACGGGGACGCCATGGCTGGCGACGGCGGGGAGCGGCGACGTGCTGTCGGGGCTGGCGGGGTCGCTGCTCGCGGCGGGGCTTTCGGCGGTGGACGCGGGATCGGCTGCGGCGTACCTCCATGGGCTCGCGGCGCGGCGGGCGTCGGTCTCCGGCGGGCCGGGGGCTTCGGGGCCGGTGACGGCGAGCGAGGTGGCGGAGTCCCTGCGGGGGGCGTGGGGAGACGTGGCGGCGCCGGCGTAGGGAGTGGCCGACGGGTTCGCCCGGCGCCCACTCGGGCGAACGCGTTGCCCCGCCCGTGGGACCCGGCGTGCTCGGAGCGTCCGGCGGGGATTGGGTGGGTCGGGTGATCAGTCCGAGAAGTCGTACCGCGCCGCTGTCGTCCGTCCCCGCCGCCGTCCTTGCCGCCGTTCTCGCCCTCGGGTCCACCGCCGCTGCCGCGGACACGCCCGCGCCCGGTGCCGACACGCCCGAGCCTCCCGCCTCCACCGAACCCCTCGTGCCCGGGGTCGTCGGGGGCGGGCGGTCCGAGTATCCGATGGACACGCCCGACCAGGTGCTGCCGCCGCTGCGGACCGAGGGGGACGTGCCCGTGCCCGTGCCGGAGGAGGTGGTGGACGAGCTGGTCGAGTACCTGCCACGGAGTGTCGTCGGGGCCGCCTGCAGCGCGCAGGCCGGGACGTATCAGCGGCAGGTCGAACGGCTGCTGAAGCTGAAGGTGGACGGGAGGCAGTCGGCTGCCGACTGCAAGGCCATCAAGGCCTTCCAGACGAAGGAGAAGATCAAGCCCGCCAACGGATACGCCGGGCCCGTCACCTGGGCCCGTGCCGAGCTGCTCGCCGCGCGGAAGAACCTGGACCCGGGACGGCGCTGCCCCGCGAAGAAGTACGCCGTGGCCTGCGTCGACCTCGACCGGCAGCTCATGTGGGTGCGGAAGGACAAGAAGGTGACCTACGGGGTGGTGAACATCCGGAGCGGGCGGGCCGGGTACGCCACCCGCACCGGCTGGCACACCGTCTACTGGCGCCACAAGGACCACTGGTCGTCCATCTACGACACCCCCATGCCGTTCTCCCAGTTCTTCAGCGGCGGCCAGGCCTTCCACGCCGTCTACGGGCAGATCGCCACGCCCACCGGAAGCCGCGGCTGCGTCAATCTCGGCTACGGCAACGCCCGGAAACTCTGGGATGTCCTCCGCAAGGGTGACCGGGTCTACATCTGGGGGAAGCGGCCCGGTAGCTGACACCTGAGAGACTGGGCGCGATGACTGAGACACCTCCGCCCCGCAGAGCCCGCGCCGAGATCGACCTCGGCGCGCTGCGTGCGAACGTCCGCACGCTGCGCGCCCGCATCGCCCCCCACGTCCGGATCATGGCCGTGGTCAAGGCCGACGCGTACGGACACGGCGCCGTGCGCTGTGCCCGCGCCGCCCTGGAAGCGGGCGCGGACTGGCTCGGTACGGCCACCCCGCACGAGGCGCTCGCCCTGCGCGCCGCGGGGATCACCGACGTCCCCGTCATGTGCTGGCTCTGGACCCCCGGCGACCCCTGGGACCAGGGCATCGAGGCCGGTCTCGACATGTCCGTGAGCGGGATGTGGGCGCTGGAGGAGGTCGTCGAGGCGGCCCGCCGCACCGGTCAGCGGGCCCGTGTCCAGCTCAAGGCCGACACCGGGCTCGGGCGCAACGGCTGTCAGCCCGCCGACTGGCCCCAGCTCGTCGGGGAGGCGCTGAAGGCGGAGGCCGAAGGGCTCGTCAAGGTCACCGGGCTCTGGTCCCACCTCGCCTGCGCCGACGAGCCCCACCATCCCTCCATCGCCGCCCAGCTCGACGTCTTCCGTTCGATGCTCGACCACGCCGAGAAGGCGGGCGTCACGCCCGAGGTCCGGCACATCGCCAACTCGCCGGCCACCCTCACCCTGCCCGAGGCCCACTTCGACCTGGTCCGGCCCGGCATCGCCATCTACGGCGTCTCGCCCAGCCCGGAGCTCGGCACCTCCGCGGAGCTGGGGCTCCGGCCGGTCATGTCGCTCAAGGCGAGCGTCGCCCTGGTGAAGCAGGTCCCGGCCGGGCACGGGGTGAGTTACGGGCACCACTACGTCACCGGCGACGAGACCACCCTCGGTCTCGTCCCGCTGGGCTACGCCGACGGCGTCCCCCGGCACGCCTCGGGCCGCGGACCGGTCCTCGTCGGCGACACGGTCCGTACGGTCGCCGGGCGCGTCGCCATGGACCAGTTCGTCGTCGACCTCGGCGGGGACACCCCCGAGCCGGGCACCGAGGCCGTGCTCTTCGGCCCCGGCGACCGGGGCGAGCCGACGGCCGAGGACTGGGCGGTGGCCGCCGACACCATCGCGTACGAGATCGTCACCCGGATCGGCGCGCGCGTCCCGCGCGTCTACCTGGACGAATAGGGGTTTCCGTGGGCGAGTCCAGCAGTTGGCGGCGTGCCGGGTTCGCCGGGGCCGCGATAGGCGTCCTCGCCGCGGGCGCCGCCGCCGGAGTCGCCGTCGAGCGGCTCACGGTCGGCCGCTCCGTTCGGCAGAAGGCCCGGCTCGCCCTGGACGCCGCCGGCCCGTACGGCAGCCTCCGCGGCACCTCCGGCCGGGCGATCGCCGACGACTCGACCGTCCTCTACTACGAGGTGGACGAGGTCGAGCCGGAGACGCCGGCCGGGCGCCGGCGGCGGCTCTTCGGCCGCAAGGAACCCGCCCCCGTCACCGTCGTCTTCAGCCACGGCTACTGCCTCGGCCAGGACTCCTGGCACTTCCAGCGGGCCGCGCTGCGCGGTCTCGTCCGTACCGTCCACTGGGACCAGCGCAGCCACGGCCGCTCCGGCCACGGCGTCGCCCAGTCCGGTCCCGACGGGGTGCCCGTCTCCATCGACCAGCTCGGCCGCGACCTCAAGGCCGTCCTCGACGCCGCCGCGCCCGAGGGCCCGCTCGTCCTCGTCGGGCACTCGATGGGCGGCATGACGGTGATGGCGCTCGCCGAGCAGTACCCGGAGCTGATCCGCGACCGGGTCGTCGGCGCCGCCTTCGTCGGCACCTCGGCCGGCGGTCTCGGCGAGGTGTCGTACGGGCTGCCGCTCGTCGGCGTCAACGCGGTCCGGCGGGTCCTGCCGGGGGTGCTGCGGGCGCTCGGCTCCCAGGCGGAGCTGGTCGAGCGCGGCCGCCGGGCGACGGCGGACCTCTTCGCCGGCCTGATCAAGAAGTACTCGTTCGCGTCGAAGGACGTCGATCCGGCGGTCGCCCGCTTCGCGGAGCGGATGATCGAGGCGACCCCGATCGACGTGGTGGCCGAGTTCTACCCGGCCTTCGCCGACCACGACAAGGCCGCCGCCCTCGCCGCCTTCGCGGAGCTGCCGGTGCTCGCGCTCGCCGGGGACAACGACCTCGTCACCCCCAGCTCGCACACCGAGGCCATCGCCGATCTCCTCCCCGACGCGGAGCTCGTCATCGTCCCGGACGCCGGCCATCTGGTGATGCTGGAGCACCCCGAGGCCGTCACCGACCGGCTGGCCGATCTGCTCGTCAGGGTGGGGGCCGTCCCGGGGCCGGCGACGGTGAGGGCGGACGCCGACAAGAGTTAGGTTGGCTGCCATGGAAGCAGCGCACCCGCCCGTCTCCGGCGCCACCCTCGCCATCGACTCCCCCGAGCAGATGGGGGACCTCGGCCGCCGGCTCGCGAAACTCCTCCGCCCCGGCGACCTCGTCATGCTCACCGGTGAGCTCGGCGCCGGGAAGACCACGCTGACCCGCGGCCTCGGCGAGGGGCTCGGGGTGCGTGGTGCCGTCACCTCCCCGACCTTCGTCATCGCCCGCGTCCACCCGTCGCTGGTCGGTGGCCCGGCCCTCGTGCACGTCGACGCGTACCGCCTCGGCGGTGGTCTCGACGAGATGGAGGACCTCGATCTGGACGTCTCGCTGCCCGAGTCCGTGGTGGTCGTGGAGTGGGGTGACGGGAAGGTCGAGGAGTTGACCGACGACCGGCTGCACGTCCTCATCCACCGCGTCACCGGCCACACCGACGACGACCGGCGCACGGTCGTGCTGCGCGGGATCGGCTCGCGCTGGGCCGACGAGGACCTCGATCTCGGCTGAACCGTACGTCTGATCGTACGGACCTTCCGACAACGTGTCGGCAAGATGTTGCGTGGGCCGTACGAGCCGTGGTGACATGGATGCACAAGCTGGTTAGGTCTACCTAACCTACGGGAGGCATGCATGGCGACGCCACAGCGCGTGAACGCGGGATACGGCCGGGACCACGTCTCGATGGGCGAGCTCCTGGCCTCCTGCGCCGCGGCCCACACCCTGGCGACCCCGCCGCTCCGGCCCGAGCCCGCGCAGGGCGCGGAGGCCGAGGAGAGCGGCGAGGGGTACGCGGTGTACGAGGTCTATCAGGAGCCGACCGTGCGGCGGGACGCCGCCGCGTAGGCCGTCGGGGCCGCCGTTACGGCGGGCTCGGGTGACGACGGCCTTCGCCGGTCGTCACGGCGGGCTCGGGCGACGACTGCCAGGCGACCACCGATCAGTCGTCGACCGCTCGGGCCTCGGCCGCTCAGGCGTCTACCGCTCAGGCGACGACGACGACCTTCGCGCCGATCACCGCGAACGTCCACAGCGCGTCCCCGTCCGCCCGCTTCATGCGGATGCCGCCGGTCTTCTTCGACGGGTCCGGGGTCGGCGTCGAGCCGTCCACCGCCGCGCTGAAGCCGATCGCCACGTCCTCGGTCGTCGCGAACCGCACCACGTGCTCGATCTGCACCCCGTCCGAGCCGCGTACCGAACCCGACCGCGAGGTCACCGTGTAGGCACCGGGCAGCGGGTGCACCGTGCTCGGCATCACCGTGAACGTCCGGCTCGCCTTGCCCTTCCCGTCCACCAGCCACACCCGGCGGTCGGAGAGCGCGTACACGACCCGCTCACCCGTGCCCGAGCTCGCCGGGACCGCCAGCGGGTTCGGCGCCGGCTGCTTCGGACCGCCGCTCGGCGAGACGGAGGGGGCGACCGCGCCCGGCGTCCGCGGCTTCACCGACAGGTCGGCCGGGGCGCTCGCCGAGGCCTGGTACGCGAGGAAGCCGACCGCGGCGACGGCCGCCGCGGTGAGCCCGGCCACGATTCCCGAGCTGCTCCGTGCCACCGTGCCCACCTCTCGTACGAACGTATCGAAGGGTGACGGTAGCAGCCGGTGCCCCGAGGGGCCGGGCGCCGTGCCCGGTGGTGCCTCCGCCGGGACGGCACCCGCCCCCGGAGCCGTAGGCTGTTCGCGTGCTGTTGCTCGCCATGGATACCGCCACCCCCGCCGTCACCGTCGCCCTCCACGACGGCGAGGCCGTCGTCGCCTCGTCGAGCCAGGTCGACGCCCGCCGTCACGGGGAGCTGCTGCTGCCCGCCGTCGACCGGGTGCTCGAAGAGGCCGGGCTGACCCTCGACGCGCTCACCGGCCTCGTCGTCGGCGTCGGCCCCGGCCCGTACACCGGGCTGCGCGTCGGCCTCGTCACGGCCGCCGCCTTCTCCTCCGTGCTCGGCGTGCCCGTGCACGGCCTGTGCACCCTCGACGGACTCGCGTACGCCTCCGGGATCGACGAGCCCTTCGTCGTCGCCACGGACGCGCGCCGCAAGGAGGTCTACTGGGCGCGGTACGAGGACTCCCGTACGCGCGTGACCGACGCGGCCGTCGACCGGCCCGCCGAGATCGCCGACCGGCTCGCGGGCCTGCCCGTCGTCGGCGCGGGCGCCCGCCTCTACCCCGAGGCCTTCCCCGACGCCCGCGACCCCGAGCACCAGTCGGCCGCCGCGCTCGCCGCGCTCGCCGCGGAGAAGCTGGCGGCAGGTGGCGAGGGGTTCCTGGACCCGCTGCCGATGTACCTGCGCCGCCCCGACGCGCAGGTGCCGAAGAACTACAAGGTGGTCACACCCACGTGACCGGCGGCGTCGAACTGCGCGAGATGCGCTGGTGGGACATCGCCCCGGTGCTGGCCCTCGAAGACGAGCTCTTCCCCGAGGACGCCTGGTCGGAGGGGATGTTCTGGTCGGAGCTCGCGCACGCGCGCGGCCCCCGGGCCACCCGCCGCTACCTCGTCGCGGAGGACGAGCGGGGGCGGCTCGTCGGGTACGCGGGACTGGCCGCGGCCGGCGGGCTCGCCGACGTACAGACGATCGCCGTCGCCCGCGACCAGTGGGGCACGGGCCTCGGCGCCCGGCTCCTCACCGACCTGCTCCAGCACGCCACCGCCTTCGAGTGCGACGAGGTCCTCCTCGAAGTGCGCGTGGACAACACCCGGGCCCAGAAGCTCTACGAGCGCTTCGGCTTCGAGCCCATCGGTTTCCGGCGCGGCTACTACCAGCCGGGAAACGTGGACGCGCTCGTGATGCGACTGACCGTTCAAGGAACTGAGACTGATTCTGATGGCTGCTGACGAACCCCTCGTACTCGGCATCGAGACCTCCTGCGACGAGACCGGCGTCGGCATCGTCCACGGCACCACCCTCCTCGCCGACGCCGTCGCCTCCAGCGTCGACACCCACGCCCGCTTCGGCGGTGTCGTGCCCGAGTTCGCCTCCCGGGCCCACCTGGAGGCGATGGTCCCGACGATCGAGCGCGCCCTGAAGACGGCCGGGATCTCCGCGAAGGACCTCGACGGCATCGCCGTCACGGCGGGCCCCGGCCTCGCGGGCGCGCTGCTCGTCGGCGTCTCGGCCGCCAAGGCCTACGCGTACGCCCTCGGCAAGCCGCTGTACGGCGTCAACCACCTCGCCTCGCACATCTGCGTCGACCAGCTGGAGCACGGCAAGCTGCCCGAGCCGACGATGGCCCTGCTGGTCTCCGGCGGCCACTCCTCGCTGCTGCTCTCCGCCGACATCACCTCCGACGTGCGCCCCCTGGGCGCCACCATCGACGACGCGGCCGGCGAGGCCTTCGACAAGATCGCCCGCGTCCTCGACCTCGGCTTCCCCGGCGGCCCGGTCATCGACCGGCTCGCCAAGGAGGGCGACCCGAAGGCGATCGCCTTCCCGCGCGGACTGAGCGGCTCCCGGGACCCCGCGTACGACTTCTCCTTCTCCGGCCTCAAGACCGCCGTGGCCCGCTGGATCGAGGCCAAGCGGGCGGCCGGCGAGGACGTGCCCGTACGGGACGTGGCCGCGTCCTTCCAGGAGGCGGTCGTCGACGTGCTCACCCGCAAGGCCGTCCGGGCCTGCAAGGACGAGGGCGTCGACCACCTGATGATCGGCGGCGGCGTCGCCGCCAACTCGCGGCTGCGGGCCCTCGCCCAGGAGCGCTGCGAGCGGGCCGGCATCCGACTGCGCGTGCCGCGCCCGGGCCTGTGCACGGACAACGGCGCGATGGTCGCGGCGCTCGGCTCCGAGATGGTCGCCCGCAACCGGCCGGCCTCGGACCTGGAGCTGTCGGCGGACTCGTCCCTGCCGGTGACCGATCCGCACGTGCCGGGCAAGCAGGCCCACGGCCACTCCCACGATCACGATCACGTGCACGAGGTCAGCAAGGAGAACCTGTACCCGTGAGGCTCGCGCTCATGTGGGAGGCGCGGGCCGCCCAGGGCCGCGGCACCGAGCTCCTGGAGTGGGCCAGGGCCCAGGTCCTGGCGCACGAGCCGCTGCGCCGGGAGATCTTCCGCGCCCCGCAGGACCGGGTCCTGGTCCTCACCTGGTGGGAGGCGGAGGCCTTCGACGCCGAACTGCCCGAACTGCCCGAGCCGGAGGCGGACCTCATCACCCGTCCGGTCCATCGCTGGCGCTTCGAGGCGGTTTCCCCGGACTGACGCGCAACCCTCGGGCCCGCTCGCGCATCCCACAGGGCGTGGACAAGAAGATCGTGGTGTGGGCGGCGCTGACCGTCGTCGCTCTGCTGGTGACCGGCTGCACGGCGGAGGGCCCGGCCGCGGCCCCCGCCCCCGGCGGATCCGAGAGCGCCCCCACGGTGGCCCCCACCGCGGAGGGAAGCCGCGTCCCGGGGGACGAGGCCCCGGGCGGGCAGGGCGCCGGGGACACGGCCGCCGACGGGCGGGCCGCCGGAGCGCCGGGGGCCGCCGCGTACCGCGCCTGGGGGCTCAAGCCCTTCGCGGCACCGCCCGCCCCGCCGGCGACGAAGCCGGTCGTCCGGAAGCCCGGCGGCCCCGTCCCCGTCATCAGCGAGATCCCCACCGCCGAGAAGATCGTCTTCATCACGATCGACGACGGGGCCGAGAAGGACCCCGCGTTCGTGCGGATGATGAAGGACCTCAAGGTCCCGGTGACCATGTTCCTCACCGACTCGGCGATCCGCGGCGACTACCGGTACTTCGCCCCGCTCGCCGACCAGGGCCACGGCGTCGCCAACCACACCCTCACCCACCCGAACCTCCGCACGCTCTCCCGTGAGGCCCAGCGCCGGGAGATCTGCGGCCAGCAGACGAAGCTGGCGAAGGAGTACGGCACGACCCCGCGGCTCTTCCGCCCGCCGTACGGGAACTGGAACGAGGACACCCGGGCCGCCGCGGGCACCTGCGGGGTGGACGCGATCGTGCTGTGGCGCGAGTCCATGCAGATCAAGAACATGCAGTACCAGCGCGGGGACGGGAAGTTGCACCCCGGCGACATCATCCTGGCCCACTTCCGCGGCCCCTCCGAGCTCAAGGGCCGGACGATGACCGAGATGACGGCCACGATGCTGCGCCGCATCCAGGACCAGGGCTTCACCGTGGCCCGCCTGGAGGACTACGTCTAGGGCCTGTCCGGCGGCCGGACAGGCCACCGGAAGATTTCCCGGGCGTGGTGTCGATGCGGGCCCGGCCCGTTCGACGTATGTGTGGAAGGCGGGGAAAGGCCCCGCCACCGCACCACCGAGGAGTCGTCATGCCCCGCTTCCTGTCCCTCGTCCGCATCGAGGAGAACACCATCGACATGGAGAGCGCCGACCCCGGCTTCGAGGAGCGGATGGGCGCGCTCTTCGAGGAGATCACCAAGGCCGGCGCCATGGTGGACACGGCCGGGCTCAAGCCGACCGCCGAAGCCACCCGGATCACCTGGTCGGACGGGAAGCTGTCGTACACCGACGGACCGTTCACCGAGACCAAGGAGGTCGTCGGCGGCTACGCCATGCTCCAGTGCAAGGACATGGCGGAGGCGGTCGAGTGGGGGAAGCGCTTCCTGGCCGTCCACCCGCCGCAGTGGAAGGTCGGTCTGGAGGTCCGTGAGGTCGAGGAGATGCCGGAAGGCTGACCCGCGTGTGTGCTGTCATGTGAAGCGTGACGGTGGAGAGCACGTTGGAGACGGTCTTCCGGATGGAGTCGGCACGGATCATCGCCACCGTGGCGCGGATCGTCCGGGACGTCGGCATCGCCGAGGAGATCGCCCAGGACGCGCTCGTCGCCGCCCTTGAGCAGTGGCCGCGGACAGGGGTCCCGGAGCGGCCGGGAGCCTGGCTGACGGCCACCGCCAAGAACCGTGCCGTCGACCTCGTACGGCGTCGGGAGACGTACGCCCGGAAGCTCGCCGAGGTGGGCCGGACGCTCACGGAGGAGTCGTACGACCCCGAGCCGTCCGGCCCGGGCGACATCGACGACGACGTGCTCCGGCTCGTCTTCACCACCTGTCACCCGGTGCTCTCCGCCGAGGCCCGCACGGCGCTCACCTCGCGGCTCGTCGGCGGGCTCCGCACGGACGAGATCGCCCGGGCCTTCCTCGTACCGGAGGCGACGGTCGCGGCGCGGATCACCCGCGCCAAGCGGACGCTCGCGAAGGCGGGCGTGGAGTTCGAGGTGCCGTACGGGGAGGAGAGGGCCGCCCGGCTGGGCTCCGTCCTGGAAGTCGTCTACCTGATCTTCAACGAGGGGTACGCGGCCACCGCGGGCGACGACCTGCTGCGGCCCGGCCTGTGCGAGGACGCGCTGCGGCTGGCCCGTGGCCTCGCCGTGCTCATGCCCGGGGAGGGCGAAGTCCACGGGCTCGCCGCCCTCCTCGAACTCCAGGCCTCCCGTGCGGCGGCCCGTACCGGCCCCGACGGGCAGCCGGTCCTCCTCGCCGACCAGAACAGAAGGCGCTGGAACCGGCTGCTCATCCGGCGCGGGTTCGCCGCCCTGGAGCGGGCCGGGGACGGGCGCTCCTACGGGCCGTACGCCCTCCAGGCAGCGATCGCCGCCTGCCACGCGCGGGCCGCCTCGTACGAGGAGACGGACTGGGCGACCATCGCGGCGCTGTACGGGCGACTCGGCACCCTCGCCCCGTCCCCGGTGGTCGAGCTGAACCGGGCGGTCGCCGTGTCGATGACCGAGGGCCCCGCCGCGGCCCTTTCGATCGTCGACGCCCTCGCCGCCGAGCCGGCCCTGGCGCGCTACCACCTGCTGCCGAGCGTGCGGGGCGACCTGCTGGCCCGGCTGGGGCGGGCGGCGGCGGCCCGGGCGGAGTTCGAGCGGGCGGCCTCGCTCACCCGCAACGCGCGCGAGCGGGCCCTGCTCCTCGGCCGCGCCCGGGAGACCGGGGCTCAGTAGCGCAGGATCTGGCCGGCCGACGTACCGACGAGGACCGTGCCGTCGGGGGCCGCGTGCAGCGAGAGCGGACCGTACGGGGGCAGGGCGCGCCGGTCGAGGAGGGTGCCGTCGGCGGTGTCGACCGAGAGCAGGGTGCCGTCGGTGCACAGGGCGTGCAGGACACTCTCGTGCGCGTCGACGGCGATGACCTCGGAGTCCAGGGGGCGGGTCCAGACGACCTCTCCGGCGGGGAAGGTCCGGCGGACCAGCTCCGTCCGGCCGTGCAGGAGCGCGGGGCCCGCGGCGTCGGAGACGTACACCGCCCGGCCGAGCGGATGGTCGACCCTGAAGGGGTCCAGCGCGAAGAGGACCGTCTCGGCCGCGGAGCGGGGGTCGAGCGCGATCACGTCACGGCGCCGCCGCCCGTACAGCAGCTCGGGGCAGCGGCGGACGTGGATCGGGACGAGGTCGTACCGGTCCGGCTCGTGCACCCCGGCGAGCGGGGTGCCGTCGGCGGCGAAGACCCGGGTGTTCGGCGGGGCGGGGGGCTCGGTCTCGGAGCCGCGGTCGAACGTGTCCCGGATCGCCCAGACCCCGTCCGTACGGGCCGACAGCGCGGCCGGGAACGGCACCGACGGGCAGTCGAGGAGCGTGCCGTCGGAGAGGTCGACGAGCGGGAAGTCGGTCCGGGTACGGGAGTCGGGGCCGGCGACGGCGACGCGCGCCGTCCGCTCGTCGGCGGCGACCTCGATCCGGCTGCCCCCGGTCCCGGACGGCGCGGGAACGCTCCACAGCAGCGATCCGTCGGGGGCCCGGCACTCCACCGTGGCGCCGCCGCGGGTGGCGAGCACCCGGCCGTCGCTCAGCCCGGCCACGGCCCGGACCCCGCCGAGTCCGTCGTAGCTCCGGCCCGCGCGCTCGGCGAGCGCCTGGAGCAGCGGGCGCGTGGGCTCCGTGTCGAGGTACTCGACCAGGGTGTCAGGGGGGAGTGGCTGACGGGGGAGGGTGCGCAGGTCGAGGGCGTCGGGGGTGAGGCCGAGCCAGTCGTCGCGGACGACGGTGGCGCGGGAGCGGAGCTGCGCGCAGTCCGATTCCCAGGTGAAGAAGGTGAGTTCGAGCGTGCGGGCGTCCAGCCAGCGGATCGGCTCGATGCCCCACTCGGGGTCGGCGAAGTCGACGCGGTGTCCCGTGACCGGTTCGAGGAGGGTGAGGCCGCCCTCGCGCTGGTACGCGTCGTAGTTGTCCAGGCCGATGGCGAGGAGCGGGAGCGTGGGGTGGAACGCGATCGACTCGGCGTCCGTCGTGAAGGTCAGCAGGTGCGCGCAGGAGAGGTCGGCGGCGCGGTAGACGGCCACCCGGCTCAGGCCCTGCATCACCGAATTGACCGCGATCCACTGCTCGTCGGCGCTGACGATCACCTGGGAGGCGCATCCGAGCAGCTCGGGGAACGGCTCGTCGTGGAAGGGGGCGGCGCGGAAGGGCGCGTACGGGGTCGCCGTCGGCTCAGGCATGGTGCTCCGTCGTGTGGGTGAACGTCCCTTCGGATTCTGCCGCTTACGGCGCCCCGGTCACCGGCCCCCGCCCGCCGGGCGGCCGATCAGCATCGTCGGGGCCCCCGCGACCCGGGTGAGCAGTACCGTCGCCGCGTTGGGGCCCTTCGGCTTCACCTTGCGCCGGATCTCCTCGGGTTCGACCGCCGAGCCGCGCTTCTTCACGGTGAGGGTGCCGACCTCACGCTCCCGCAGCAGGGCCTTCAACTTCTTGAGATTGAAGGGCAGTTCGTCGGTGATCTCGTAGGCGGCGGCGTACGGGGTGGGGGCGAGCTCGTCGGCCGTGACGTAGGCGATGGTCTCGTCGATCAGCCCGCCGGACAGGTCCTCCGCGACCTCGGCGACGAGGTGCGCGCGGATGACGGCGCCGTCCGGCTCGTAGAGGTAGCGGCCGACCGGCCGGACCGCCGGGTCGGGCAGCCCCCGGCCGATGAGCCCGGCGCCCGAGGGCAGCAGCGTGGCGCGGCGGGCGCCCGGCTCCGTACCGAACCAGAGCACGGCCTCCTTCACGTCCCCGCCGTCCGAGATCCACTCGGCCTCGGCCTCTGCGGGGACGGCCTCGTGCGGGATGCCGGGCGCGACCTTCAGGGCGGCGTGCGGGGCCTTGCGGGCCGCCTCGACGGCCCAGGAGAGCGGCGGGGAGTACGCCTCGGGGTCGAAGATCCTGCCCCGGCCCCCGCGCCGCGCCGGGTCGACGAAGACCGCGTCGTACGGGCTCGTGTCGATCTCGGTGACGTCGGCCTCGCGGACCTCGACGAGCGCGGCGAGGCCGAGCGCCTCGGCGTTGGCGCGGGCGACCTCGGCGGTGAGCGGGTCGCGGTCGACGGCGAGCACGGAGATCCCGGCGCGGGCGAGGGCGATCGCGTCGCCGCCGATCCCGGAGCAGAGGTCCGCGACGCTGCCGACGCCGAGCGCCTTGAGCCGGGCGGCCCGGTACGTGCCGACCGAGGCGCGGGTCGACTGCTCGACGCCGTTGGGCGTGAAGTACATCCGGTACGCGTCCTCGGCGCCGAACTTCGCCACCGCGCGCTGGCGCAGCCGGGCCTGGCCGACCGCCGAGGTGACGAGTTCGGCGGGGTGGTCGCGGCGCAGCCGGGAGACGACCGCCAGCTCCTGTGCGGGGTCGTAGTCGCGCAGGGCGGCGAGGAGCGTCTGGCCCTCGGGGGTGAGCAGGGCGGTGAAGGAGGCGAGGTCGGTCACCCGTCCCATTGTGGGCCCTGTGGGGCTGTGGACCGGTCGGGGGACGGGCTGTGGGCCGGTCGGCGTAAGGGTGCGGGGCCGGTCGGGGGACGGTGGGTGTCGTACGGGGGACGGTGGGCGCCGTGCGGGCGGTTCGCGACTCCGAGGGGCGCCCGCGCTGACAGGATGCGGCGCCATACAGCTTGTACGACAAGAGGAAGAATTTATGGTGATCAGCGCGCACCCTCTCCGGCGGACCCTCGGGGCCGCTCTCGTCGTCGCAGCCCTCGCGTCCGCCGCCACGGCCTGTGGCGGGTCCGGCTCCGAGCCCGGCCCCGCCGCACCGGGGCGCGGCGCGCCCGCCCCCGCAGCCGGCCAGCAAGGCCGGGGGCCGGGCTCGGCCGGTGCGCTCGACGCGTACGTCGAGAAGGTCCGCGGGCAGCGGGCCGCCCGCGCGCTGGCCGCCAAGAAGTGGGGCCTCACCCGGCCTCCGCTCGACGCCCCGGCCCCGCCGAAGACCAAGCCGAGGATCACCACCCGCAAGGGCTTCGAGACGGACGGCGAAGGCCTGCCGCCCGTCTTCACCACCGTGCCGACCAAGGAGAAGATCGTCTTCCTGACGATCGACGACGGCGCCGAGAAGGACCCCCAGCTGCTGCGGATGATGAAGGAGCTGCGCATCCCCTACAGCGCCTTCCTCAGCGACTACGTCGTCAAGGACGACTACGCCTACTTCGCGAGGATGCAGAAGTCGCAGGAGTCCGGGGTCGCCCTGCACAACCACACGCTCAACCACCGCTACCTGCCGGGGCTCTCGTACAGCAAGCAGAAGCGCGAGATCTGCGGGATGCAGGACGTCATCGAGAAGCGGTTCGGCAAGCGGCCCCCGCTCTTCCGCCCGCCGTACGGCAACTACAACGAGGACACGCTGCGCGCGGCGAAGTCCTGCGGGGTCAAGGCGGTTCCGCTCTGGGCCGCGGAGGCCTTCCCCGACCACATGGAGTGGCGCGAGTGGGACCGGGACCTGCACCCCGGCGACATCGTGCTCACCCACTTCCGGGGCAAGGGCGACTGGAAGGGCACCATGCCCGACATGATCCGCCGGGTGATGAACGTGATCACGGCCAAGGGGTACGCGGTCGCCAAGCTCGAGGACTACGTGTGAGAGGACCGCGCGTGAGAGGGCTACGGGTGGGAGGGGCGCGGGTGAGAGGGGTGCGGGCGCGCCGCGTCCCGGCACGCCGGGCCCTGGCGGGCGTGGCGCTCGCCGGGGTGCTCCTCGGCGCCTCCGGGTGCGCGTCGGCGGTGGACCCGATCGAGCGCCTCGGGCGGAAGGCGGTGGAGCGGGGGAGGGGACCGGGGGAGGCGACGACGGTCGCGGACCGGGCGGCACGGCTCCTCCGGGAGGCCGTACGCCAGGAAGCCCGCGCACCGGAACACCGCGACCGGCACCGGGGCTGACGGCGGTTGCCCGGGCCGAGGGGCTGGGGTCGGCTGCCCGTGCCGGGTCGGCCGCCCGGGCCGGGTCGACCTCAGCCCGGGCTGGTGGCGACCGCCCGCACCGACGTCAGCCGCCCGGGCACTCGCAGGGGCCGCCGCCGCTGCGGCACACGCACCGCGCCTCGCCGGGCGTCGGCGAGACCGTCGGTCCCGGGGGCGCGGGGTGCGAGCGCGCCCACTCCTGTGTCCCGAAGGTCAGCGTGGCGATGCCCAGCAGCGCCGCCGCGAGGAACTGGCCTCCGGCCGTCCAGGGCCAACGGCTGCGCACCGACACCCACGCGAGCAGCAGCACGCCCCCCGTGATCCCGCCGAAGACCAGCACCGGCACCCAGTCCATGGGGGGCGGTGCCGAGGGCTGCGGATCGTAGGACTCGGCCCATCTCCGCATCCCCAGAGTGAAAGCGGCGATCGCGGCGAGCACGGTCTCCAGGACGAGGAGCAGAAGTCCGGACAGGAAGTCGGCCCAGGGGCGTACCGGGGGCGGGGAGGTCGGCATGGCCGCACCCTCGTACGGAACCTCGGGGTCCGCCACGGCGTTCGCCATACCGAGACCGGAACGACGCGCGACGGCACGGAATTGGCACTCCGCTTGACCGAGTGCTAATCGCGGTCATAGTCTCAGGTCTGGCACTCCCCCCTGGAGAGTGCCAACACAGCGACAGGCAGGTCCGGCACCCGCGACGACGGATCCACCTGGTCGCCACCTCAGACAGTTGACCCCGTAATCTCCGAAGGGGGAGGTCGGATCGTGACGACCACCAGCTCCAAGGTTGCCATCAAGCCGCTCGAGGACCGCATTGTGGTCCAGCCGCTCGACGCCGAGCAGACCACCGCCTCTGGCCTGGTCATCCCGGACACCGCGAAGGAGAAGCCCCAGGAGGGTGCTGTCCTCGCCGTGGGCCCGGGCCGCTTCGAGAACGGCGAGCGTCTTCCGCTCGACGTTCAGGTCGGCGACATCGTGCTCTACAGCAAGTACGGCGGCACCGAGGTGAAGTACAACGGCGAGGAGTTCCTCGTCCTCTCGGCTCGCGACGTGCTCGCGATCATCGAGAAGTAATTCACCGAAGCATCCGAAGTACCTGAAGTATCTGAAGCAGATGCTTTGAGCTGCGCCCCTTGACCCCGCACTGGGCGTCCGGGGGCGCCGTTCGTTCCACACGATTCCGAGAGGGCTGAACCGCTCCCATGGCGAAGATCCTGAAGTTCGACGAGGACGCCCGTCGCGCCCTTGAGCGCGGCGTCAACAAGCTTGCCGACACGGTGAAGGTGACGATCGGCCCCAAGGGCCGCAACGTCGTCATCGACAAGAAGTTCGGTGCCCCCACCATCACCAACGACGGTGTCACGATCGCCCGTGAGGTCGAGATCGACGACCCGTTCGAGAACCTCGGCGCCCAGCTGGTGAAGGAGGTGGCGACCAAGACCAACGACATCGCGGGTGACGGCACCACCACCGCCACCGTGCTCGCCCAGGCCCTGGTCCGCGAGGGTCTGCGCAACGTCGCCGCCGGCGCCTCCCCGGCCGCCCTGAAGAAGGGCATCGACGCCGCCGTCAAGGCCGTCTCCGAGGAGCTCCTCGCCACCGCGCGCCCGATCGAGGACAAGTCCGACATCGCCGCCGTCGCCGCGCTCTCCGCGCAGGACCAGCAGGTCGGCGAGCTCATCGCCGAGGCGATGGACAAGGTCGGCAAGGACGGTGTCATCACCGTCGAGGAGTCCAACACCTTCGGTCTGGAGCTCGACTTCACCGAGGGCATGGCCTTCGACAAGGGCTACCTGTCCCCGTACATGGTCACCGACCAGGAGCGTATGGAGGCCGTCCTCGACGACCCGTACATCCTGATCAACCAGGGCAAGATCTCCTCGATCCAGGACCTGCTGCCCATCCTGGAGAAGGTCATCCAGGCCGGCGCCAGCAAGCCGCTGCTGATCATCGCCGAGGACGTCGAGGGCGAGGCCCTGTCGACCCTGGTCGTGAACAAGATCCGTGGCACCTTCAACGCCGTGGCCGTCAAGGCCCCGGGCTTCGGCGACCGCCGCAAGGCGATGCTCGGCGACATGGCCACCCTCACCGGTGCCACCGTCATCGCCGAGGAGGTCGGCCTCAAGCTCGACCAGGCCGGCCTTGAGGTGCTGGGCACCGCCCGCCGCGTGACCATCGCCAAGGACGCCACCACCATCGTCGACGGTGGCGGCAACGCCGAGGACATCGCCGGTCGCGTCAGCCAGATCAAGGCCGAGATCGAGTCCACGGACTCCGACTGGGACCGCGAGAAGCTCCAGGAGCGCCTCGCGAAGCTGGCCGGCGGCGTGTGCGTGATCAAGGTCGGCGCCGCCACCGAGGTGGAGCTCAAGGAGAAGAAGCACCGTCTGGAGGACGCCATCTCCGCGACCCGCGCCGCGGTCGAGGAGGGCATCGTCTCCGGTGGTGGCTCCGCTCTGGTCCACGCCGTCAAGGTCCTCGAGGGCAACCTCGACAAGACCGGCGACGAGGCCACGGGTGTCGCGGTCGTCCGCCGCGCCGCCGTCGAGCCGCTGCGCTGGATCGCCGAGAACGCCGGCCTCGAGGGCTACGTCATCACCTCGAAGGTGGCGGAGCTCGACAAGGGCCAGGGCTTCAACGCCGCGACCGGCGAGTACGGCGACCTGGTCAAGGCCGGCGTCATCGACCCGGTGAAGGTGACGCGCTCCGCCCTGGAGAACGCCGCCTCGATCGCCTCCCTCCTCCTCACCACCGAGACCCTCGTGGTGGAGAAGAAGGAAGAGGAGCCGGCGGACGCGGGCCACGGTCACGGCCACTCCCACTGAGGCGTGTCGTAACTGATCACTGAGGCCCGGTGCCCCCGTCGCGGGGGCATCGGGCCTCGTGCTTTCTCCGTTCCGCTCCTACCCCTCCACGGCGCCGAGCTGCCCCATCAGGCCGAGCAGGTCGTACTGCCACCACCCCTCGACGATCTTCCCGTCGTCCCGGAAGCGGTGGATGACCGTGCCGGTCATGGTCACGTCCATGCCCGTCGGCTGGAGCCCCATGAAGTCCCCGGTGTGGCTGCCCTTCCACGTCCAGCGGGTGCAGAGCCGGTCGCCCTCGGCGATCTGGTCGTCGACGGTGAAGGCGAAGTCGAAGCCGCCCCGCCACATCTCCACCTCGCGCTGGACGGCGTCCATGCCGATGACGTCCTGCTCGTTGGTCGGATCGTGGTCGTGGTACCCCTCGGCCAGGATCTCGTCGAGCAGCGCGAGCTCCCGTTCCTGCGCGAACATGTCCAGGAGACGCCGGGCATTGCCCTTGTATAGTGCCTCGTCCCGGACCACGTCGAGATCGGTGAAGGTCGGCATCTCGTCACAGAGCGCGACCATCTCCCGGAAGATCCGGTCGGTCTCGGGGAGCTGCGAGTTCCGCATGGCCACGTCGTAGGAGGGGAACTCGACGATCTCCACGATGTGGGAGGCGTCGGACCGGTCCTTGCCGACGATGCTGTGGGTCGCGGTCCGTTTGCCCTTGGTCTGCTCGACCCACCGGTCCATGAGCAGATTCAGGTCGTCCACCCGACTGGTCTTGCAGTCGATTATCTGTACGAAGGTCATGGCGCCTCCCGACCCCGGTAGGACCCTTCCAGTCTAGGTTGGACGGATGGAGCGGGCAGGGGGAGAACGGTCGGTCACCGTCGACAACGGTTCGGGTGTCGTGGTGATCGGCGACGGAAACCGGATCGGAGTACCGGAACCGATGGCGGTCCGCTCCGGATACCGGGAGCAGGTCCGCCGGATCGCCCCCACGGAACTCGTCGACCGCGAAGTCGAGTTGGCCGAGCTCGCGGCCTTCTGTCTCACCGGCTCCCGTCCCGCGTACGTCTGGTGGCGGGCGGAGGCCTGGGCCGGCAAGACGGCACTGCTCTCCTGGTTCGCCCTCGACCCGCCGCCGGGCGTGCGGATCGTCCCCTTCTTCGTCACGGCCCGTCTCGGCGCCCAGAACGACGTCACCGCGTTCGTGGACGTGGTCCTGGAACAGCTGGCGGAACTGGCCGGCGAAGGGCTCCCGGCCCTCCTGACCGCCGCCACCCGCGAAGCCCACCTGCTGCGTCTGTACGCCACGGCCGCCGCGTCCTGCGCCGCGCGCGGCGAACGGCTGGTCCTCCTCGTCGACGGCCTCGACGAGGACCGGGGTGTGACGACAGGCCCGGACGCCCACTCGATCGCGGCCCTCCTCCCGTACGACCTGCCCGTCATCGTCTCCGGCCGCCTCAACCCGCCGCTGCCGGTCGACGTCCCGGAGGACCACCCGCTCCGCGCCCCGGAGGCCGTACGGCTCCTGGCCCCCTCCCCGAAGGCCCGCGCGATCAGGGCGGAGGCGGAACGCGAGCTGAAGCGGCTCCTGGAGGCGGGCGGACTCCCGTACGACCTCCTCGCCCTCCTCACGGCGGCGGGCGGCGGCCTGACGGCGGACGACCTCGCGGAACTGACGGACGACGTCCCGTACCGGGTCAAGGACGTGCTGCGTACGGGGCCGGGGCGGACGTTCGCGGTACGGGGGGACGCGTACCTGCTGGCGCACGAGGAACTCCGGCTGCAGGCGGGAGAGATGCTCGGTACGCGGGAACTCGGCCGGTACCGGAGCGCGGTGCACTCCTGGGCGGAGGGATGGCGCGCCCGGGGATGGCCCGAGGACACCCCCGACTACCTGCTGCACGGCTGGTTCTCCGAGCTGCGCGCGGCCGGTGATCCGGAGCGGATGACGCGATGCGCCCTGGACGAGGACCGGCACGACCGGCTCCTCGCGCGCACCGGTGGGGACCTGGCGGCGCTGACGGAGATCGAGGAGACGGAGACGGCGGTCATCGACGCGGGTGTGCCGGACTTCCTGGACTTCCTGCGCCTGGTGGTGGCCCGTGAACGACTCGAAGGCAGGAGCGACGGCATTCCGCCGACACTGCCGTGGGCCTGGGCGGTGCTGGGGCGGTACGGCAGGGCGGAGGGTCTCGCCCGGAGCATCAGGAGTCTCGACTGGCGGGCGCAGGCCCTGACGGACATCGCCCTCCGGCTCTTCGAGACCGGTGAGACGGACGAGGCCGTGGCCCTGTTGGCCGAGGCTCAGGACGCCGCGGCGCAGGCGGGGAACATGACGGGCGACGAGCGCGAGAAGGCGTTGGCCGTGGTCTGCCGGGCGTGGTCACGCATCGGACTGCTCGACCGGGCGGCGGCCGTCGCCCTCCTGGTGGAACACCCGCGGACGAGGTCGGAGCTGCTCTGCGAGCTGTCCCGCGCATGGTCGGCGGCCGGTATGCGCGAGCGGGCCGTCGCGCTGTGCCGTGTCGAACCGGACGCGCCGACCCGGGCGCGGGTGCTGGCGGAGACGGCTGTGGGCTACGCCGAGTGCGGGGACGTCGAGCAGGCCGTGAGGCTCGCCGCCGAGGCGGGGCCGGACGGCGAGGTCCTGCCGCTGGTCCGTATCGCGGGGGTCCTTTTGCGCGGCGGCGATGGCAGGGCGGCCGCGATCCTGGACCGGGTGGACGCGATGATCCGGGTGTCGCCGGTTCTCGCCGCCACGGTGGGGGCGCTGGCGGAGGCCGGCGAGTTCGAGCGCGCCATCGCCGCGGTGCGGTTGCTCGACAAGCCCGAATCGCGGGCCTGGGCCCTGCGTGACGTGGTCGGCGCCTTCGTGGCCGCGGGGCGGCGGGACCGCGCACAGGCGCTGGCGGAGACGATCGAGGCCCCGGAGGCCCGGGGGTCCGCCCTGCGTGAGGTCGTGGCCGGCCTGGCCGCCACGGACGACCTGGGGACGGCCGAGGAACTCGCCTGGTCCATCGACGACGAATGGGCGAGGGAACGGGCGCTCCGCGTGGTGGTGAACGCCCTGGTGGCGGCCGGCGCGCTCGACCGGGCCGAGGCCCTGGCACGCCGCGGTGACCCGTGGCGGACCTTGTCCCGGCACCTGCTTGCCGCGGTCGTGGAGGCGCTGGCCGTCTCCGGCGACCTGCGCCGAGCGCATGAGCTCGCCTCTGACGTGCCCTACGGCGAGGGTGGGCTCGCCCTGGTCCGTGGAGTGGTGACGGCCTGCTCCGAGGGCGCCGGGCCCGAGGCCCTCGCCGCGGCGGCGGGGCTGGTCGCGGAGGTGGAGGACCGGATCAGAGCGGAGTCCCGGGGAACGGCGGCCGACCCGTTCCACGCGGCACGGGCGCTGGCGGAGGCGGGGTTCGCCGACCTGGCCCGTGGCCTTCTGCGTGGTGTCGAGGACGGGCCCGAACCGGTGGGGGACGCGGCCGAGGGCGGGGCCGCCCCGATCGGCTGGCAGATCCGGGCGGGTTCGGCGGCCGAGGCCCTGGTCCGGATGGGGGAGTTCGCTCGCGCCGAGGCGCTCATGCGGCGCCTCACCGCCGTGCCCTCGGCCTTCCTCGCGGCGGTGGAGCTGGTGCGACGCCTGTGCGGCGAGGGGTTGTTCGAGGACGCCGAGGCCGTCGGGGAACGGCTGGACGGCCAGGTCGGGGAGCACCTGTGGCTCGTCCTGGCGGAGGGGGCCGCCGAGCACGGTGAGGTGGCGAAGGCGGAGTCGTACGCACGGCGGGTGACCCGCGCGGACGATCGTGTGCGGGCCTGGGCCGCGATCGCGGTGGCGTACGCGAGGGCGGGGGACGGGGAGCGGGCCGACGTCTGTCTGGACGAAGCGCTGTCCCACTTCGAGCAGGGGCTCCTTGTCTTCATGGCCGTCCCCGGCCTGGTTCGGGCGCTCTTCGAGCTCGGTGAGGAGGAGGCGGGGGACAAGCTGCTCGCCGAGGCCGCCGGGGGTGCCGGGTACGGCGCCAGGTGGATCAGCTCCGGGCACGTGTCGGAGATCGTGCGCGCCCTCGTGGCGGGGGGTGAGTACGACCGGGCGCGCGCCTTCGTCCGGTCCCTCCCGGACTCGGGCGACACCCTCCACGTGTGGATCGCTCTGGTCACGGCGCTCGCGGAGGCGGGGGAGCACGCCCGAGCGGCCGCCGAGGTGCGGGTAAGGGGACTGCCGGGCGAGTCGGAGGAGTCCGGGGACATGCCCTTCGGATGGGGCCGGCTGGTCCGGGTCGTCGAGCCCGGGCGGGGGCGGTTGCTGCTCGCGCGGCTGCTGCGGAAGCACAGTCTCGAGGATCTGCTCCCGGACGTCCTGTCCCTCGAACCGGCGGCCGCTCCCTTCGTCTTCGAGGTGTGCGCACGCGGGTCCGCGACGTCGCCGTGACCCGAGAGACCCCGCCCGGGGCCCCCGCCCGGGGCCCCCGGGCGGGGCCTCTCGGCGGGCGCCCTACGCCGAGTGCCGGAGGTCTGACGCCCTGACCTCCTCCGCGAACGGCTCGCCCCGCCCGTAGCGCGCCACCTCCTCGATCGCCTGGTCCGCCATGCGGTGGAGTTCGTTGCCCAGGGAGCCCGCCACATGGGGGGTGAGGAGGACGTTCGGGAGGGTGTAGAGCGGGGAGTCCGGGGGCGGGAGTTCCGGGTCCGTCACGTCGAGGGTCGCGTGGAGGCGGCCCGTGCGGAGGTGGGGGAGGAGGGCCGTCTCGTCGACCAGGGAGCCGCGGGCCGTGTTGATCAGGGTGGCGCCGTCCGGCATGGCGGCCAGCTGGCGGGCGCCGATCATGCGGTACGTGGACGGGAGTTGGGGCGCGTGGACCGAGACGACCGTGGAGCGGGCGCAGAGGTCGTCCAGGTCGGTCAGTTCGGCGCCGGGCGGCGGGACCGTCACGTACGGGTCGTACAGGAGGATCTCGAAGTCGAAGGGGCGGAGGAGTTCGACGACCCGGCGGCCGATGCGGGAGGCGCCGACGATGCCGACCGTGCGGCGGTGGTTGCCCCAGGCCGCGGACTCGGTCAGCCAGGCGTGGTCGGTGCGGAGTTCGGCGTACCGGTGGGCGGAGCGGAGGACCTGTTTGCCGGCGAAGAGGATCGCGGCGAGCGTGTACTCGGCGACCGGCAGCGCGTTGGCGGCGGCCGCCGAGGTGACGCGGAGGCCGCGGTCCCAGCAGGCGTCGGTGATGTGGTGCTTGACGGAGCCGGCCGCGTGGACGACGGCCCTGAGGCGCGGGGCCCGGTCGAGGACCTCGGGGGTGAGCGGGGTCGCGCCCCAGCAGGTGAGGAGGAGTTCGGCCTCGGCGAGGGCTGCGGCGGTCCGCGCGTCGGGGGCGGTGAGGTCGTGGGCGACGAGGTGCGGATCGGTGCGGGTGAGTGCCGCGAGGCGCTGCCGGTGGGCGTCGGTCAGCAGGCGTTCCGCGGTGTCCGGGCCCATCGCGAGGAGGAGCGCGGGGCGGTTGTCAGTGGTGGGGTGCATCGTGGGAGCAGGCCTTCCTCACTTGACGCTGCCGGCGGTCAGGCCGGCCTTCCAGTGGCGCTGGAGGGAGACGAAGGCGACGACGAGGGGGACGACGGCCAGCAGGGATCCGGTGACGACGAGGGGGTAGAAGTCGGGTTCCGCGTGGGCGTTGCTGTTCCACGCGTACAGGCCGAGGCTCAGGGGGTAGAGCTTCTGGTCCGAGAGCATCACCAGGGGGAGGAAGAAGTTGTTCCAGATGGCGGTGAACTGGAAGAGGAAGACGGTCACGAAGCCGGGCATGACCATGCGCAGACCGATGGACCGGAAGACGCGCAGTTCGCCGGCCCCGTCGATGCGGGCGGCCTCCAGGGCCTCGTCGGGGATGTAGCCGGCGCAGAAGACCCGGGAGAGGTAGACGCCGAAGGGGTTGACGAGGACGGGGATCAGGACGGCCCAGTAGGTGTTGACGACGCCGACCTCGCTGGCGAGGAGGTACATCGGCAGGGCGAGCGCGGTGGTGGGGACGAGCACGCCCAGGAGGACGAGGCCGAAGAGCTGCTCCTTGCCCCGGAAGTCGTAGACGTGGAAGGCGTATCCGGCGGCGACGCTCACCAGTGAGCAGGCGAGGGCGCCGAAGCCCGCGTAGAGGAGGCTGTTCAGGTACCAGTGGAAGTAGATGCCGTCGTTGTACTCGGCGAGCCGGGAGAGGTTGCCGCCGAGGTCGAAGCCCTCGAAGGAGAAGGCGTCTCCGGCGAGGAGCCCTCCGGCGTCCTTGGTGGCTGCGGTGATCAGCCACACGAGGGGGAAGAGCATGTAGACGACGGCGAGGAAGAGGGCGCCGTTGACGGCGGTCCCGGAGAGCCAGGCGGAGCGCGTACGGGGCTTGCTCATGCCATCGGCTCCTTCCGGGCGGTACCGGACTTCCGGCGGCCCGTCAGTCGCGTCACCGCGAAGGAGAGCAGCGCCGCCGTCAGGGCCAGGAGGACGGAGGCCGCCGCCGCGAGCCCGTAGTCGTTGCGGTCGAAGGCCGCGGTGTAGGCGTACATGTTGGGCGTCCAGGTGGAGGTGACGGCGGAGCCGGTGCCCTTGTTGAGGATCAGCGGTTCGGTGAAGAGCTGGAGGGAGCCGATGATCGTGAAGAGGCCGACCATCGCGAGCGAGGCCTTGACCAGCGGAATCTTGATGGAGAAGGCGATGCGCCAGGCGCCGGCCCCGTCGACGGTGGCCGCTTCGAGGACGGAGCGGTCGATGGCCTGGAGGGCCGCGTAGAAGATGACCATGTTGTAGCCGAGCCACTCCCACAGGGCGATGTTGACGACGGAGGGCAGGGCGCCTTCGGGGGAGAAGAAGTCGAAGCCGATCCCGCCGGCCTCCATCGCCTTGACGACCGGGCTGAGTTGGGGCGTGTAGAGGTAGACCCAGATCAGGGCGGCGATGATGCCGGGGACGGCGTGCGGCAGGAAGAGCGCGAGCTGGAAGAAGCGGCGGGCGCGGGCGAGCGCCGAGTCGAGCAGGAGGGCGAGGCCGAGGGCTCCGACGAGCAGTAGCGGGATGTAGGACAGGCAGTATCCGAGCAGGACGCCGAAGCCCTCGCGGAAGGCCCGGTCACCCAGCGCCGCGGTGTAGTTGTCGAGGCCGGTGAAGACGGTCTCGGTGCCGCCGAAGCCGAGTCCGGACTGTTTCTCGGTGAAGAGGCTGAGCCAGACCGCGTAACCGATCGGCACCACCATCACCGCGGTGAACAGCAGGAAGAACGGGGTCAGCAGGATCGCGGCGGCGCGGGTGCGGGCCTTCACGCGGTCAGCCCTCGACCTTCAGGCCGCGCTTGGTGAGTTCGGCGACGGTGGCGTCGTGCCCGGCCTTGACGGCCTCCGCGACGGTCGGACCACCCTTGGTGATCTTGCCGAAGTGGTCCTTGATCGTGGTGTTGGTGGTGCCGGTGGTCGGGCCCCAGGCCCAGTTGGGGTTGATGGAGGCGCCGGAGGCCTCGAAGAGGGCGTAGATGTCCTGGCCGCCGTAGTAGCTCGCGTCGAAGGCCTGCTTGGCGACCGGGCGGAGGCTCGCGGCGGCCGGGAAGGCGGAGGAGGTGCCGGAGGCGATGCGGGCCTTCACTCCTTCCTCGGTGGTGGACATCCACTCGGCGAAGGCGACGGCCGCCGCCTTCTGCTTGCTGTCCTTGGTCACGGCGAAGGAGGTGCCGCCGAGCATCCCGCTGGCGGGCTTGCCGTCCCAGCTGGGCATGGGCGCCACGGCCCACTTGCCGCTCTGCTCGGGCAGGGTGCCCTTGAGGACGCCCGCGCCCCAGGAGGCGCCGAGGTAGCCGATGGTGGTGCCGTTCTTGAGGGAGCCGGTCCACTCGGGGCTGAAGGAGGCGTTCTTGTGGACGAGACCGTCGTCGAGGAGGCCCTGCCAGTAGGCGGCGACCTTGGTGGTGGCGGGGTCGGTGGTGTCGATCTTCCAGGTGTCGTCACCGGCCTTGAACCACTGGGCGCCCGCCTGCCAGGCCATGGCCTCGAAGGTGGTCGGGTCGTCGGGGAAGAAGGTGGCGATACGGGTCTTGGCGTCGGCCTTCTTGACCTGCTCCGCGGCCTTCCTGAACTCGTCCCAGGTGGTGGGGGCCTGGACCTTGTACTTCGCGAACAGGTCCTTGCGGTAGAAGAAGGCCTGCGGAGCGGCGTCGAAGGGGACGGCCCAGGACTTGCCGCCGAGGGTGGTGAGTTCGACGCTCTGCGGGAGCAGCTTCGCGCGGTCGGCCTCGGTGAACTCGCCGCCGATGTCCTGGAGGGCGCCGGAGCTCACGAACTCGGGGAGCGAGGAGTACTCGATGGAGACGAGGTCGGGGGCGTTGCCGGCCTTCACGGCGTTGGAGATCTTGGCGTAGCCGCCGGCGGTGCCGGAGGGGATCTCCTCGAAGTTCACCTTGATGTCGGTGTGGGAGGCGTTGAAGGCGTCCACGACGTCCTTGGAGCCCTTGGCCCAGCCCCAGAAGGTGATGGTCACGGGCCCGTTCGGCTTGTTCGCCTTGTCCGGCTGGTTCGCGGTGTCGTCACCGCCGCCGCCGCAGGCCGTGAGGACGGCGAGGGCGGTGGCGGTGCCGGCTATGACGCGGGACGTTCTGCTCCAACTACGGGTCACGGCTCGGCTCCTGGAGGCGGGGCGGCTGGGAGGTTGTGGCCGTGATCCTGTGACCGTTCATGACCGAAGTCAAGAGCGAAAGATTGATTGATCGAAAAAAGATCAGATCGATCGTGCGGGATGCCCCGGGCGCGCTCCGCAGGAGGCCCGCACCCGCAGCGTCGGCAGCAGGCTCAGATGACGCCGCACCACCTCCTCGTCCGGCCCCGCGGCATCCTCGCCGAGTCGCTCCACGAGCAGCTCCGTCGCGTACCGCCCGACCTGCCGCTTGGGCGGGGCGACCGCCGTCAGCGGGGTGTCGGCGAGGGCCGCGACCTCGTCGTCGTACGCGATGAGCGCCAGGTCCTGCGGCACCCGCACGCCCAGCTCGGCCAGGCGCTGCACGATCTCGATCGCGTCCACGTCGTTGTGGACGAGCGCCGCGCCCGCGAGCCCCGAGCGGACCGCCTCGTACAGCGCCCGCACCGCCCGCTCGAAGCCCTCCGGATCCGCCTCCGCCGGTACGGAGTCGATGACCGGCCGGGGCTCCTCGAGGCCCAGCGTCCGCAGCGCCTCGGCGTACCCGGCGCGCACCGCGAGCGCGGTCGGGGAGTCCCCGCGGGCCACGAGCAGCGGCGTCGAGTGGCCGAGCCCGAGCAGGTGGCGCAGGGCGAGCAGGACGCCGTGCCCGTGGTCGGAGACGACCCGGTCCAGGCCGTCGAGCGGGCTGCCGGGCTCGGCCCTGCGCTCCAGGAGCACCGCCGGTACGGGGAGTTCGGCCAGCCAGTCGCCGTACGCGAGCCGGTCCTCGGGCCCGCGCCAGCCGGGCGCGACCAGCACGCCCTCGGCGCCGGCCGCGAGCAGGCCCTCGGTGCGGGCCCGGTCCTCCTCCGGCCGGTAGTCCGAGATGCGCAGCACCAGCCGGGCGCCGGCGCGGGCCGCCGCCTCGTGCGCCCCCCGGATGACCTCGGCGAAGTAGTACGTGGCGGAGGGGGCGAGCAGGCCGAGGACCAGGCCCTCGCCGGACCGCCCCGCCCCCGGGGCACCCTGCGCCCGGGGCCAGGACACCTGGCCGTGCACCCGGTCGAGCAGCCCCTGCGCGGCCAGCGCCTCGACGTCCCGGCGGGCGGTGACGGGGGAGACCCCGAGCCGCTCGGCCAGTTCGGCGACGCGGGCGGTGCCGCGCTCGCGCACCAGGGCCAGCAGTCGGTCGTGTCGTTCGGCAGCTGTCTCGCGCACGGCGCAGTTCCCCCTCGCGGTGGTGGTGGTCCCCCGACCCTAGTCCACGAATGATCGAACGACGGAAGTTTCGATCATTCGCTCCGGATCCCTTGACGTTCGATCGGAGCCTGTCCAGGATTCCGGGCGACGCAACCGTCACCCCAGGGAGCCCTCAGGGAGCATCATGCCCACGCCGCCCGAGAACCGTGAGCTCAGCCCGTACACCGGCTGGACCCGTGTCCACTGGGAGGCCGCGGCCGACCGGCTCCTCCTCGCCGTCCGCCCCCACGCCTCACCGCGCGGCGGCCTCATCGACCTCCCCGGCCCGCGCCCCAGCTGGTCCGGCGCCCGCTCCGACGGCCTGGAGGGCTGGGCCCGCACCTTCCTCCTCGCGGCGCTCCGCGTCGCGGGCGCCCAGGGGGAGGACCCCGCCGGCCATCTCGCCCGGTACGCCGAAGGCCTCGCGGCCGGCCCCGGGAGGCCCGGAGCCCCCGACCCCGACTCCTGGCCCCGCATGGCCGACACCCGCCAGGCGATCGTCGAATCCGCCTCGATCGCCCTCGGTCTCCGTCTCACCCGCCCCTGGCTCTGGGACCGCCTCGACGACCGCACCCGCCACCGGGTCGTCGACTGGCTCCGCCCCGCCCTCGGGCCGTCGCCCGTCGACAACAACTGGTGGCTCTTCGGCCTCACCGTCGCCGGCTTCCTCCAGGACGCCGGCATCGAGACCGACCACGCCGCCGCCACGATCGACCGCTCCCTCGCCCGCGTCGAGGAGTGGTACGTCGGCGACGGCTGGTACAGCGACGGCGACAACCGCGCCTTCGACCACTACAACGCCTGGGCGCTGCACTTCTACCCCGCCCTCCACGCCCACCTCGCCGGCGACCGGACGCTCCTCGACCGCTACGGCCCCCGCCTGCACCGCCACCTCGACGACTACGTCCACCTCTTCGACGCGAGCGGCGCCCCCCTCCCGTACGGGCGTTCCCTGATCTACCGCTTCGCCGCGGCCGCCGCCCCCTGGCTCGGCACCCTCACCGGGCACACCCCGCTCACCCCCGGAGCCACCCGCCGCCTCGCCTCCGGCACCCTGCGGTACTTCCTCGACCGCGGCGCCACCGACGAGCGCGGGCTGCTCACCCTCGGCTGGCACGGCCCGTACCCGCCGCTCGTCCAGGAGTACTCGGGTCCCGGCTCCCCCTACTGGGCGTCCAAGGGATTCCTCGGTCTCCTCCTGCCCGCGGGACACCCGGCCTGGACCGACCCCGAGGAGGCCCTGCCCGCCGAACGGACCGACACCGTCCGCCCCATCGCCCCGACCGGGCTGCTCGTCCAGACGACCGCCGCCGACGGACTCGTACGCCTCCACAACCACGGCAGCAACCACGTCCACAGCGCCGAGGAGGACGAGGACGACCCCGGCTACGCCCGCCACGCCTACTCCACGCGGACCGGCCCCAGTGCCGGTCCGGCCCCGGCCGACAACCACTTCGCCCTGCTGACGGAAGACGGCCGGGCCAGTACGCGCGGCCCCGCCCTCCCGGCGGGCACGGGCCCGGACTGGGCGGCCTCCCTGCACACCCCCCACCCCGGCGTCCGGGTCCTCTCGGCGACCCTCGCCCACGGCCGCGCGGAGGTCCGCGCGCACCTCGTGCTCGGCGCCCCGGAGGGGACTCCCGTACGGCAGACGGGCTGGGCCACGACCCCCGACGGGCCGCACGCGGAACTTCACCCGGTCCACGGCTACCCGGAGGCCGCGACGGCCACCGAACTCCCCACCGGGGAAACCCTTCAGGGTCCCGGCAGCCGGACCCTCGCCCTGGAGGGCGGCACGCACGGCCCCAAAAGCCTCTTCGTCGCCCTCGCCTCCCTCACCGCCGAACCCGCCCCGGCCCCCGCGGCCGGCCTCGCGCACGTCCGGGTCACCGGCCACACCCTGCACGTGACCTGGGGAAACGGCTCCACCGACGGCTCCGTCACCCGACTGGACCTCGCCGCCCTCGCCGCCCTCGTCCCGAACGGTCAGTGATCCCGTACGGGCGTCACTTCGGGCCGTACTTGCGCCCCGCCTTGGAGGAGACACCGCCGAGCAGCCCGCGCGGCGCCAGCTTCACCACACCCATCAGGGCCTTGTAGCGGGGGTCGGGGATCGACAGGGTCTTCCCCCGCTCCAGGTCCCCGAGCGCCGCCGTCACCAGCTTGTCCGCGTCGAGCCACATCCAGCCGGGGATGTTGTCCGTCCCCATCCCGGCCCGCTCGTGGAACTCGGTCCGCACGAAGCCGGGGCAGAGCGCCATCAGCCGCACCCCGCTGCCCGCGAGGTCCCGGGCCGCGCCCTGGGTGAACTGCACGACCCAGGCCTTCGACGCCCCGTACGTGCCGCGGGGCACGAAGGCCGCCACCGAGGCGACGTTCACCACCGCGCCCCGGCCCCGCTCCTTCATCGAGGCGGCGGCGGCGGAGGTCAGCCGCAGCACCGCCTCGCAGTGCACCGTGAGCATCTTCAACTCGTCGGCCATGGAGACTTCGAGGAACCGGCCCTTGTTGCCGAAGCCGGCGTTGTTCACGAGCACGTCGACCGGCTGCTTCGGGTCGGAGAGCCGCGCCTCGACGGCCGCGATGCCCTTCTCCTCGGCCAGGTCCGCCGAGAGGACCTCGGCCTCGATGCCGTGCCGGTCGTGCAGTTCGGTGGCCTGTTCCCGGAGCCGCTTCATGTCCCGGGCCACGAGCACGACATCGTGACCATCCGCCGCCAGCCTGCGTGCGAAGGCGGCCCCGATGCCCGCGGTGGCCCCCGTAATCAGTGCAGTCGTCATACGGGCACGTTAGTGCCCCGCCCGGCCGTACTTGTCCGCGTACTGGCGCGCGAGCGCGAGCAGCTCCGACTCCATCCACTCCGCGGCGACCAACGTGCCGGGCAGCAGCGCGCGTTCGACGGTCGCGGCGCGATGCAGCAGCGCGACGGTCACGGCGTGGTCCGGCCGGTGCACGACCGCGATCGGGTCACCGGCCCGCACCTCGCCCGGCGCGATCACCCGGAGCAGCGCGCCGGGTCCGGCCGTCGACCGCGTGAACCGCTTGACCCAGCCCCGCTCCTCCATGCCCCGCTCCTCCATGAACCCCGCGAACGTCCGGCACGGGATGCGCCCGCCGGTCACTTCGAGGACCACGTCCTCACCGATCCGCCACCGCTCCCCGATCAGGGCGCCGTTCACGTCGAGGCCGAGCGTCGTGAGGTTCTCGCCGAAGGAGCCGTTGCCCAGCTCACGGCCGAGCTCCCGCTCCCACCGGTCCAGGTCCTCCCGGGCGAAGGCGTACGCGGCCCGGTCGTCGCCGCCGTGGAACCGCAGGTCGCAGACCGCGTCCCCGGCGACACCGCTCGCCCCGGCACCGCGCGCCCCCGGGGCCTCGATCCGCACGGGCCCCGTGACGGGCCGCTTGTCGATGCCCGTCATCCCCGACGCGGAATCGGTGTAGTCCACCGCCCTGGCCCGGCCCGCATTCACGCTCAACAAGGTCATGCGGGCACTTTACGGGCGATACATCTCAAAGGATCGCCTACACATACGGCGCTTCACCCAAGATTCGCTTATGCTTGAACGCATGATCGAGGCACGCCATCTCCGCGTCCTGCGCGCCGTCGCCGCCACCGGCTCCTTCTCGGCCGCCGCGCGCGAACTCGGCTGCACCCAGCCCGCCGTCAGTCAGCAGATGAAGGCGCTCGAAACCTCCGCCGGCACCCCGCTGCTGATCCGTACCGGGCGCGAGATGCGCCTCACCCAGGCCGGCGAGGTCCTGGTGCGCCACGCCGCCGGAATCCTCGCGGGGCTCACCGCCGCGGAGGAGGAGGTCGCCGCCATCGCCGGGCTCCGGGCGGGCCGCGTCCGGCTGGTCTCCTTCCCCAGCGGCAGCTCCACCCTCGTACCGACCGCGCTCGCGGCCCTGCGCGCCGCGCACCCCGGCACCCGGGTCTCCCTCGTGGAGGCCGAACCGCCGCGCTCGATCGAGATGCTCCGGGAGGGCGACTGCGACGTGGCCCTCGCCTTCCGGTACGGGGCGGGGCAGGCCGAGTGGGACGACCTCGTCGTCCGCCCGCTCCTCGCGGACCGACTGGTGGGCCTGGTGCCCGAGGGGCACCGGCTCGCCGGAGCCGACTCGGTCGGCATCGCCGAGCTCGCGGAGGAGTCCTGGATCGCGGGCTGCCCGCGCTGCCGCCGCCAGCTCGTGGACGTCTGCGAGGAGGCGGGCTTCACCCCCCGCATCGACTTCGCCACCGACGACTACCCGGCCGTGGTGGGCCTGGTCGGCGCGGGGCTGGGCGTCGCCGTCCTGCCCGAGCTCGCCATCGAGTCCGTACGACCCAAGGGGGCGCGGACCGTGACCGTGGAGCCCGCCGTGGAGCGGGAGATCGTGGCCCTGACCCTGCCGGACCTGGCACAGGTCCCGGCGGTCGCCGCCACGCTCGACGAGCTGATCCGCGCCGCCACGCGCGCGTAGGCACTGCCCCACGTACGTACTGCCACGCGTCGGCATTGCCACGCGCGCGTGGGCGCGGGCTGTCTCGTGTTCCGTCTCAGACTCCGCCGTCTCTTCGGCTGTCTTTGGGGAAACGTTCCTTCACATGCGCTCCACGATCGGGCGGCTCGCTGCCGCCGCCGATGTCGTCATGGACGTCACGGACGTGACGGACGCGGGCGTCGGCGCCGCCGTGATCAGGCGGTTCCGGGCGCGTCCCATGAGCTCTTCGCGTTCGTCCTCGGTGAGGCCGCCCCATACGCCGTAGGGCTCCCGCACGGCGAGTGCGTGAGCCGCGCACTCCGCGCGTACCGGGCACCGCATGCAGACCTCTTTCGCCGAGTTCTCGCGCGCACTCCGTGCCGCGCCGCGCTCTCCCTCGGGGTGGAAGAACAGGGAGCTGTCCACCCCGCGGCAGGCCGCGAGGAGTTGCCAGTCCCACAGATCGGCGTTGGGTCCGGGAAGGCGGGAGAAATCTGCCATTGCGCTAGTCCCCTTGAAACCGTGTCGAACGGATAGGTGGGCGGGTGGATGGCTGATCGACCGGGGCTCCTCGGGCCCCGACGGGTCGGGGTAGTACAACTACTGTCGAAGTAGATGTAAATATGACTCATTGCGAATCTAGCCACAGACACTGCGAAAAGGGAAGAAAACCCGCTAAATGGGGCATAGCTTTTGATCAGGGACGGAAAGGTCGCGTCGCTCTCCTCCGCTTACGGGCCCTCACGTAGAGTGCGGAAGGCTGCCGTCCGACCCGTAACTCTTTCGAGTGACCGTCGTTGAGTGTGCGGAGGCGGTTGAAGGAACAAGCGATCGGGCAGGTGTCCGAGAGCGTCAATCGCACAGGTGACGATACGTACCAGCCCTGGAGGCTCAAGGTGACGCGCAACAGCTGCGAGAGCCACGGAGGTCAGTCATGACATCCGTCCTCGTCTGCGATGACTCCCCGCTTGCCCGAGAGGCGCTTCGCCGCGCGGTCGCGACCGTGCCCGGCGTCGAGCGTGTGACCACCGCGGCCAACGGCGAGGAAGTCCTCCGCCGCTGGGGCGCGGACCGCTCGGACCTCATTCTGATGGACGTGCGCATGCCCGGACTGGGAGGTGTGGAGACCGTTCGCAGGCTGCTCTCCGCGGACCCGGGCGCCCGCATCATCATGCTCACGGTCGCCGAGGACCTCGACGGCGTCGCGCTCGCGGTCGCCGCGGGTGCGCGTGGCTATCTGCACAAGGACGCCTCGCGCGCCGAACTGCGGGCCACCGTCACCCAGGCGCTCGCCGATCCGACCTGGCGGCTCGCCCCGCGCCGGCTCCGTTCGGCCGAGATGGGCGCCGCGCCCACGCTCACCGCGCGCGAGATCCAGGTCCTCGAAGGCATGAGCCACGGCCGGTCCAACGCGGAGATCGGGCGCGAGCTCTTCCTCTCGGAGGACACCGTCAAGACGCACGCCCGGCGCCTCTTCAAGAAGCTGGGCGCCTCGGACCGGGCGCACGCCGTCGCGCTGGGATTCCGCTGGGGCCTGGTGCGCTGAGTCGCAGGTCACCGGCCTTCTCCCCGTCCGCATCCACGTCCGTCGTGGGGTGGACGGGGCGGGCTTGTGTCACTTCCTCGCGGAATGCCGCATCCTTGAGATGTGGAGTTCCTCGGGGACGAGTCGGTCGAGCGGGAGGGGAGGGCGCGGGAGATGAGTTCCGGCGCACCTGCTCATAACGCTTCGGTGCACAACTACGGACGCGGTGCCGCGAACGCAGAGGCGTCGGGGCACCATGGAGCGATGCGCGACGACGAGACCGTGGGTTCCCCCATGCCTGCCGGGCAGGGGGACATCGGCGCGCTCGTGCGCCGCGCGGTCGAGGGCGACGCGCAGGCCACGCACGACCTTCTGGCGCGCGTGCACCCGCTCGCCCTGCGGTACTGCCGCACCCGCCTGAACCGGTTGCCCGGGGACGCCCGCCACTTCGTGGAGGACCTCGCCCAAGAGGTCTGTGTCGCCGTCCTGATGGCGCTGCCGCGCTACAAGGACACGGGCAGGCCCTTCGAGGCCTTCGTCTTCGCCATCGCCGGTCACAAGGTCGCCGACCTCCAGCGCGCCGCCATGCGACACCCGGGGTCCACGGCCGTGCCCTCCGACGAGATGCCGGAGCGGCCGGACGACTCCCTCGGTCCCGAGGAGCGCGCGCTGCTCAGCGACGACGCCGAGTGGGCCAAGAAGCTGCTCGCCAACCTTCCGGAGAACCAGCGCGAGCTGCTCGTGCTGCGGGTCGCCGTCGGGCTGACCGCCGAGGAGACCGGGCAGATGCTCGGCATGTCCCCCGGGGCGGTCCGGGTCGCGCAGCACCGCGCGCTCAGTCGGCTCAGGGCGCTGGCCGAGCAGTAGGTCTTGCGCCGCGAAGTAAGCGTTGCCGGGGCCTGTCGGCCCTTTCGTACACGTACAAACGTCCAAAGCTTCTGGCTGATCTTGATCGTGGAATGAGACACGGCTTCGGCCCGTTAGCATGGACATCCGCACCGATCAAGGCCATTTGGGGAAGGTGTCATGACTGCAAACGTCGACGGAGTGCCCGAGAAATTCGCGACACTCGGGCTGACCTACGACGACGTGCTGCTGCTGCCGGGCGCGTCCGAGGTCCTCCCGAACGCGGTCGACACCTCGTCCCGCATCTCCCGCAACGTGCGCGTGAACATTCCGCTGCTGTCCGCGGCGATGGACAAGGTCACCGAGTCCCGCATGGCGATCGCCATGGCGCGGCAGGGCGGCGTGGGCGTGCTCCACCGCAACCTGTCGATCGAGGACCAGGTCAACCAGGTCGACCTCGTGAAGCGCTCCGAGTCCGGCATGGTGACCGACCCGATCACCGTGCACCCGGACGCGACGCTGGCCGAGGCCGACGCGCTGTGCGCCAAGTTCCGCATCAGCGGTGTCCCGGTGACCGACCCGGCGGGCAAGCTCCTCGGCATCGTCACCAACCGCGACATGGCCTTCGAGTCGGACCGCAGCCGCCAGGTGCGCGAGGTCATGACCCCGATGCCGCTGGTCACGGGCAAGGTCGGCATCTCCGGTGTGGACGCGATGGAGCTGCTCCGCCGCCACAAGATCGAGAAGCTGCCGCTCGTCGACGAGTCCGGCATCCTCAAGGGCCTCATCACGGTCAAGGACTTCGTCAAGGCCGAGAAGTACCCGCACGCGGCCAAGGACGCCGAGGGCCGGCTGCTCGTCGGCGCGGCCGTCGGCGCCAGCCCCGAGGCGCTGGAGCGCGCGCAGGGCCTGGCCGCCGCGGGCGTCGACTTCCTGATCGTCGACACGTCCCACGGCCACAACAGCAACGCCCTGAACTGGATGGCGAAGATCAAGTCCAGCGTCGGTGTCGACGTCATCGGCGGCAACGTCGCGACGCGTGACGGCGCGCAGGCCCTGATCGACGCCGGTGTCGACGGCGTCAAGGTCGGCGTGGGCCCCGGCTCCATCTGCACCACCCGTGTGGTCGCCGGCATCGGCGTCCCGCAGGTCACCGCCATCTACGAGGCGGCGCTCGCCGCCCGCGCGGCCGGCGTCCCGGTCATCGGCGACGGCGGCCTGCAGTACTCCGGCGACATCGGCAAGGCGCTCGCCGCCGGCGCCGACACGGTCATGCTGGGCAGCCTGCTCGCCGGGTGCGAGGAGTCCCCGGGCGAGCTGCAGTTCATCAACGGCAAGCAGTTCAAGTCGTACCGCGGCATGGGCTCGCTCGGCGCGATGCAGTCCCGCGGCCAGGGCCGGTCGTACTCGAAGGACCGCTACTTCCAGGCCGAGGTGGCCTCGGACGACAAGCTCGTCCCCGAGGGCATCGAGGGCCAGGTGCCCTACCGCGGCCCGCTGGCCAACGTCCTGCACCAGCTCGTCGGCGGCCTCCGCCAGACCATGGGCTATGTGGGCGCGGCCACCATCGAGGAGATGGAGTCCAAGGGCCGGTTCGTCCGGATCACGTCCGCGGGCCTCAAGGAGAGCCACCCGCACGACATCCAGATGACGGTCGAGGCACCGAACTACAGCAGGAAGTAACACAGCGCGACGCGTGGGGGCGGTTCCGGCATGTGGCCGGAGCCGCCCCCCACGCTTGTGTCGGGGATACTGGTAGGCGCAGACGTAGAGGGAAAGGCCACACATCGTGACTGAGATCGAGATCGGGCGCGGCAAGCGCGGCCGCAGGGCGTACGCGTTCGACGACATCGCCGTCGTACCGAGCCGGCGCACCCGGGACCCGAAGGAGGTCTCGATCGCCTGGCAGATCGACGCCTACCGCTTCGAGCTCCCCTTCCTGGCCGCTCCGATGGACTCGGTCGTGTCGCCGCAGACCGCCATCCGTATCGGCGAGCTGGGCGGCCTGGGCGTCCTCAACCTCGAGGGCCTCTGGACCCGGTACGAGGACCCGCAGCCGCTGCTCGACGAGATCGCCGAGCTGGACGAGGAGACCGCGACCCGCCGTCTGCAGGAGATCTACTCCGCCCCGATCAAGGAAGAGCTGATCGGGCAGCGCATCAAGGAGGTGCGCGACTCCGGTGTCGTCACCGCCGCCGCGCTCTCCCCGCAGCGCACCGCGCAGTTCTCCAAGGCCGTCGTCGACGCCGGCGTGGACATCTTCGTCATCCGCGGCACGACGGTCTCCGCGGAGCACGTCTCGGGCGCGGCCGAGCCGCTGAACCTGAAGCAGTTCATCTACGAGCTGGACGTCCCGGTCATCGTCGGCGGCTGCGCCACGTACACCGCGGCCCTGCACCTGATGCGCACCGGCGCGGCGGGTGTCCTCGTCGGCTTCGGCGGCGGCGCGGCGCACACCACGCGCAACGTGCTGGGCATCCAGGTCCCGATGGCGACCGCCGTCGCCGACGTGGCCGCGGCCCGTCGCGACTACATGGACGAGTCCGGCGGCCGGTACGTGCACGTCATCGCCGACGGCGGTGTCGGCTGGTCCGGCGACCTGCCGAAGGCGATCGCCTGTGGCGCCGACTCGGTCATGATCGGCTCCCCGCTGGCCCGCGCCACGGACGCGCCCGGCAAGGGCCACCACTGGGGCATGGAGGCCGTCCACGAGGACGTGCCGCGCGGCAAGCTGGTCGACCTGGGCATCGTCGGCACCACCGAGGAGATCCTCGCGGGCCCGTCGCACATCCCGGACGGCTCGATGAACTTCTTCGGCGCCCTGCGCCGGGCGATGGCCACGACGGGCTACACGGAGCTCAAGGAGTTCCAGCGCGTCGAGGTCACGGTCGCGGACGCGCAGCACAAGCGCTGACCCGACGCACACGCGCGAGGGGCCCCGCACCGGGTGGTGCGGGGCCCCTCGCCGTGTGCGCGGCGGATTACCGGGCAGCCTTCTTCGCCCCTCCGGAGGGCGGCGGAACGGGCTGGCTCATGGCGCCGATCCCCCCAGGGACGGGTGAAGTGAGGTCGTACGGGAACGGGCGTCAGCCGATGAGTGCCGCGATGAGCGGCGCGAGGATCATGCCGAGTCCGACCAGGGCCGCCAGCCCGCCGGCCCAGCGGATGCCGTAGGCGGTGGCGATCCTGTCGGGCGGGCCGAGGTCCCCCCGGGCGTGTGCGCGCAGCTGGAGGTTGCTCAGCTGCCGGGCCTCCAGCCGGACGGCGCAGTTCTTGACGTTCAGCGCGAGGCACAGGCCGGCGACTCCTGCCGTCAGGAAGAACGTGACGAGCAGAAGGATGAGGAAGAACACGAAAGCCCCCGGGACGGTGCGCGCGTGGAACGGTGCGCGCGGAGGTCCCGGAGGCTAGCAGTGGTGCATGACGACGGCATAGGGGTTTCCGGGCCGGGGCCGGCCTCAGAGGCGGTGCGCGGCGCCGGCGGGGGTGGCGCCGCGAGTGTCGAGGAGGAGTTGGGCCTTGACCGAGAGGCCCTGGAGGTCGTACGTGCGGTGGTGCTGGAGCAGCACCGTCAGGTCGGCGTGGGCGGCGGCCTCGTAGAGGGAGTCCGCGCGGGGGACGGGGAGCTCCCGGACGCGCCAGTCGGGGACGTGCGGGTCGTGGTAGGCCACGGCCGCGCCGAGGTCCATGAGGCGGCGGGCGATCTCGTCGGCGGGGGAGCCCTGGCGGTCGGGGAGGTCGGGCTTGTACGTGATCCCGAGCAGCAGGATCCGGGCGCCGCGGGCCGACTTGCCGTGCTCGTTGAGGAGGGTGGCGGCGCGCTGGACGACGTACTGGGGCATCCGTTCGTTGACCTGGCCGGCGAGTTCGACGAGGCGGAGCGGGCGGTGGGCGCCGATCGTGTCGACGGAGGCGCCGTGGCCGCCGACGCCGGGGCCGGGCCGGAAGGCCTGGAAGCCGAAGGGCTTGGTCTCCGCGCAGCGGATGACGTCCCAGAGGTCGACGCCGAGCTCGTGGCAGAGGACCGCCATCTCGTTGACGAGGGCGATGTTGACGTGCCGGAAGTTGGTCTCCAGGAGCTTGACCGTCTCGGCCTCGCGCGGGCCGCGCGCACGGACGACCTTGTCGGTGAGCCGGCCGTAGAAGGCGGCGGCGGACTCCGTGCAGGCCGGGGTGAGGCCGCCGATGACCTTGGGGGTGCCGGCGAAGCCGTGCGTACGGCTTCCGGGGTCGAGGCGGCCGGGCGAGTACGCGAGGTGGAAGTCGCGGCCGGCGCGGAGTCCCGAGCCCGCTTCGAGGAGCTCGCGGAGGAGGCCCTCGGTGGTGCCCGGCGGGACGGGGGACTCCAGGAGGACGGTGGTGTGGGGGCGCAGCCGGGCGGCGAGGGCGCGGGCCGCGTCCGTGACGGCGGTGAGGTCGAGGGCGCGGTCGGGGCCGAGGGGGGTCGGCGCGCAGAGGACGGCGGTGCGGACGCGGCCGAGTTCGGCGGTGTTCGTGGTGGGCCGGAAGCCGCCCGCGAGCATCCGGCGGATCTCCGGCGCGGTGAGCGAGCCGTCGACCGGGGACCGGCCGGCGGCGAGTTCGGCGACGGGACGGGGATCGGTGTCGTAGCCGATGGTGTCGACGCCTGCGGCGGTGGCGGCCTGGGCGAGGGGGAGTCCGTGGTGGCCGAGGCCGATGACGGCGAGATCAGCGGGCATGGGGGTGGGCCGTCCTTCCCAGTAGCCGGAGGGAGCGCGACGCGCAACCCCGGTGGACAGAACGAGGTGAGCGCAATGTCAGACTAGGCGTAAATATGACCGATATGCGGCATTGTGGGGCCGAAGGTCATCGAGTGTTATCCACAGGGTGGCGGCGAGGCGGTGGCTGAACTCAACGGACCGGGCCAGAATCGAGGCGGGGGACGACGGGAGGCAGCAGCCGTGAGGACAGCGACACTGGGACCCGCCGAGCGCGCCGAGGCGCTCGCGGCCATGGCGGAGCGCGAGTTGGACGTGCTGGTCGTCGGCGCCGGAGTGGTCGGCGCGGGCACCGCTCTCGACGCCGTCACGAGAGGACTCTCCACCGGCATCGTCGAGGCCCGTGACTGGGCCTCCGGCACGTCGAGCAGGTCGAGCAAGCTCATCCACGGCGGCCTGCGCTACCTGGAGATGCTGGACTTCGCGCTCGTACGGGAGGCACTCAAGGAGCGCGGACTGCTCCTGGAGCGGCTCGCACCCCACCTGGTGAAGCCCGTCCCCTTCCTCTACCCGCTCCAGCACAAGGGCTGGGAGCGGTTCTACGCGGGCTCGGGCGTCGCGCTGTACGACGCGATGTCCCTCTCCTCGGGCCACGGCAGGGGCCTGCCCACCCACCGCCACCTCTCCCGGCGGAACGCCCTGCGGGTCGCGCCCTGCCTCAAGAAGGACGCCCTGGTCGGCGCCCTCCAGTACTACGACGCCCAGATGGACGACGCCCGCTTCGTCACCACCCTCGTGCGCACCGCCGCGGCCTACGGCGCGAAGGCCGCCAGCCGGGCCCGGGTCGTCGGCTTCCTGCGCGAGGGCGAGCGGGTCGTCGGCGCGCGCGTCCAGGACGTCGAGTCCGGAGGCTCGTACGAGATCAGGGCCAAGCAGATCGTCAACGCGACCGGCGTGTGGACGGACGACACCCAGGCCCTCATCGGCGAGCGCGGCCAGTTCCACGTCCGCGCCTCGAAGGGCATCCATCTGGTCGTGCCCAAGGACCGCATCCACTCGACCACCGGGCTCATCCTGCGCACCGAGAAGTCCGTGCTGTTCGTCATCCCCTGGGGCCGGCACTGGATCGTCGGCACCACCGACACCGACTGGGACCTCGACAAGGCCCACCCGGCCGCGTCCAGCGCCGACATCGACTACCTCCTGGAGCACGTGAACACGGTGCTCGCCACCCCGCTCACCCGGGACGACGTCCAGGGCGTCTACGCGGGCCTGCGGCCCCTGCTCGCGGGCGAGTCGGACGCCACGAGCAAGCTCTCGCGCGAGCACACCGTCGCCCACCCGGTCCCCGGCCTGGTCGTGGTGGCCGGCGGCAAGTACACGACGTACCGCGTCATGGCCAAGGACGCGGTCGACGAGGCGGTCCACGGCCTCGACCAGCGCGTGGCCGCCTGTGTCACCGAGGACATCCCGCTCCTCGGCGCGGAGGGCTACCGGGCCCTGTGGAACGCCCGGGCCGGAACGGCGGCCAGGACCGGGCTGCACGTCGTCCGGGTCGAGCATCTCCTCAACCGGTACGGCTCGCTGACGGAGCAGATCCTCGACCTGATCGCCGAGGACCCCGGGCTCGGGGAACCGCTCGCGGCGGCCGACGACTACCTGCGCGCCGAGATCGTGTACGCCGCCTCGCACGAGGGTGCGCGCCACCTCGACGACGTCCTCACCCGGCGGACCAGGATCTCCATCGAGACCTTCGACCGGGGCACGCGCAGCGCACGCGAGTGCGCGGAACTGATGGCGCCCGTCCTGGGCTGGGACGCCCACCAGATCGACAAGGAGGTCGAGCACTACGAGAAGCGGGTCGAGGCCGAACGCGAATCGCAGCGGCAGCCGGACGACCTGACGGCGGACGCCGCACGGCTCGGGGCGCCGGACATCGTGCCGATCTGACGGGACGTCCGTGACGGGGAGCCTTGGCGGGACGTCCGTGTCGTCCGGAATCCTGCGGGAACCTGAGGGGTGTCCGGGGGCGTCGTCATCCCGGAGTGCGGACCCGGGGGAGGCAGTGGTCCCGAGGTGAGGGACAATGGCCTCTCTTCCAGGGCGGGTTACCGCAGCACGCGGGAAGCGGCAGACGCGGCGAAGATCAGGGATCGCAGAGGGGACGCATGTCGGAGTCGGAGCAGTCGCGGGACACGGCGAGGGACCCCCGGCGGGACGCTGCCGTGGGGGCCGCGACCGACGGCGACCGAGGGGTCGTCCCGTCCGCGCGTGAAGCGGAGCGGGACCCGCGGGACGTGACGGACGCGCAGGTCACGGACGACGCGAAGGCCGCGCGGGACACCGTGGGAGCCGAGGGCTCGGGCGGTGCCGGCGGTGCCGGCGACGCCGCCGACGCGAAGGGCGCCACGGGGCCGGACGTCTCCCGGGAGGCCGCGGGCGCGGTGACCGACGGGACGGCGAAGCCGGACGCGGTCGCCGACGCGGTCGCCGACGAGTCCTCCGGCGCCGCGGGCCGGATGCGGGGCACCGAGCCGTCCACCGGCCGGGCCGGATTCGGCGCCGGGGACGGCGACGGCGAGAGCCGGCGCGCCGACGCGGCCGGCGCCGGACGCGTCACGCGGGCGTCCGGCGGCTCTGCCGGATCCGGCGGTGGTCTCGGCGGTGACCGGTTCCGCAAGGACCCGGTGACCGAGGGCCGGCTGCTCGCCGGCCGCTACCGGCTCGGCGTGGTCCTCGGACGCGGCGGCATGGGAACCGTGTGGCGCGCGGTCGACGAGACGCTCGGCCGTACCGTCGCCGTCAAGGAGCTCCGCTTCCCCACCAGCATCGACGACGACGAGAAGCGACGCCTCATCACCCGGACCCTGCGCGAGGCGAAGGCCATCGCCCGGATCCGCAACAACGGCGCCGTGACCGTGTACGACGTCGTCGACGAGGACGACCGCCCGTGGATCGTCATGGAGCTCATCGAGGGCAAGTCCCTCGCCGAGGCGGTGCGCGAGGACGGCACGCTCACGGCCCGCCGCGCCGCCGAGGTCGGCCTCGCCATCCTCGACGTGCTGCGCTCCGCGCACCGCGAGGGCATCCTCCACCGTGACGTGAAGCCGTCCAACGTGCTGATCGCCGAGGACGGCCGGGTTGTCCTGACCGACTTCGGCATCGCCCAGGTCGAGGGCGACCCCTCGATCACCTCCACCGGCATGCTCGTCGGCGCGCCCTCCTACATCTCGCCGGAGCGCGCCCGCGGCCACAAGCCCGGACCGGCCGCCGACCTGTGGTCGCTGGGCGGACTGCTGTACGCGGCGGTCGAGGGCAGCCCGCCGTACGACAAGGGCTCCGCGATCGCCACGCTCACGGCCGTGATGACCGAGCCGGTCGACCCGCCGAAGAACGCGGGACCCGAGCTGGAGCAGGTCATCTACGGCCTGCTCGCCAAGGACCCGGCCCAGCGCCTGGACGACGCCCGCGCGCGCGTCCTGCTGCGGGCCGTGCTCGACGCGCCCGACGCGGCGCCGGAGGTCTCTCCCGAGGTCACCAGGGTCGTACCGCTTCCGCCACACCCCGACCGGGCTCCGACGGGTCCGGCGGCCGACCGTGACAGGACGCCCGACGCCGCCGTCGCCGCCGACCGGGTACGCGGCGCCCTGAAGTCCGTGCGTAACGCGGCGGCCTCCGCGAAGGCCGAGCCGAAGTCGAAGCCGAGGCCGGAGCCGATCCAGGGCGGCGGCCGGCAGGCCCCGGCCCGCGCGCCGCTGACCGACGTCGTACCGCGCCGCACCCTGGTGATCATCGCCGCGGTCGCCGTCCTCGCCCTGCTCGGGACGATCCTCGTGGTCTCCCTCACCGGCGGCGGCGACGAGGGCAACGAGGGCAAGGGGACCGGCGGCACGACGGCCTCGGCCGGCGTGTCCGGCGGCGGTGCCGACGGGTCCGGCGGCTCCGGGGATTCCGGGTCCGGCGGGCAGTCGCCGGGCGGGCCCGGCCAGCAGGGCGGCGTACAGCCCGGGGACACCGGATCCAGCGGATCGACGGGCGCCACGGGCACGACCGGGACGACGACGGGGACCACGACCGGGACCACGACCGGGACGACCACCGGGACGACGGCCGGGCAGGGTGGCACCACGCCGACCGGCAAGCCCGGCGGCGGCACCGGCGCGCAGCTGCCCGCGGGCTACACCCTCGTCACCAACGCCAAGTTCCACTTCTCCATGGCGATGCCCGCCACCTTCAAGCTCCGCTCGATACCGGGATACGCCCTCGGCGGGATATTCAGCGAGAGCGGCGGCTTCCCGCGCGTCCAGGTCGACTTCAACGACAGCCCCAAGGACAACGCGCAGAGCGCCTGGGAGCTGGCCCGGGCCGGTGTGGCCGTCACCAGCGAGGACTACCGGCACATCGGCATCAGGTCGGTCTCGTACAAGGGCTACCCGACCGTCGCCGACTGGGAGTTCACGCGTACGCAGAAGGGCATGACCGTCCGTGTGCTCAACCGCGGCTTCAAGGTGGACGCCACGCACGGCTACTCCATCATGGTCACCTGCAAGGCGGACGAGTGGAACGGCGCGGAGTGCCGGACCCTGCGGGAGACGGCGTTCGCCACGTTCAGCCCCAAGGACTGACCGGCGCCACGTATCGTGAGAGGCCGTGGACCGTTCGCAGCCGACAAATGCCGCTAACTGCACGGTGCCGGACCGGAATTGACGGACTCGCGTGATCCGAAGGATCCGCGGGTCCACGGGGGACAGCGTGCGCGCGTGGGGAGGCGTCGTGGACGACTACGCGGGAAGGGTGCTGGCGGACCGCTACCGCCTGCCGCTGCCGCCGACCGGCACGGACGAGGGCGTCCACGGCTTCGCCGAGACGCGCGCCTTCGACACGTACAGCGGGCAGGAGGTCCTGGTCCGCCAGGTGCCGCTGCCGGAGTTCGTCGACGCCGAGGTGCTCGACGACGGGGACGGTCCCGCCCAGTCCTACGGTGGCGAGGGGCGCGCGACCCGCCGGCCGGCCGAGCCCGTCGTGCGGCGGGCGATCGAGGCCGCCCAGGCCGCCGCGCAGATCCCCGACCACCCGCTCCTCGACCAGGTCTTCGACGTCTTCGCGGAGGCCGGTTCGCTGTGGATAGTGAGTGAGGTCGTGGCCGCCAGGCCACTGGCGGCGCTCCTCGCCGAGCGGCCCCTCAACCCGTACCGTGCGGCCGAGATCGGCGCGGACGTCCTCACCGCCCTGCGCGCGCTCCACGCCCACGGCTGGGTCCACCGGAACATCACTTCCAGGACCGTGCTCGTCTGCGACGACGGCCGGGTGGTCCTCACGGGCCTCGCGGTGGGCGCCGCGGAGGAGGCCCTGTGTGGCTACGCGCCGGTGCCGGAACCGGAGGACGAGGGGCGGGAGTTCGGGTCGAGGTTCGGGGCGGGGACGGAGGCCGGGACGTCGGCCGGCTTCGCGTCCCGCGAGTTCGAGCCCGATTTCCCGCCCGCGCCGGAGCCCGAGTTCGCCGAGGTGTACAGCTCAGACCTCTACGAGGCCGAGGTCTACGGGGAGGCGGGCGTCCACGGGGAGGCGGGCGTCCACGGGGAGGCGGACGCCTATGAAGAGGCGGGCTTCCACGAAGAGGCGGACGTCTACGAAGAGACGGGCGTCTACGAAGAGGCGGTCGTCTACGAGGAGGCGGTCGTCTACGAGGAGGCGGTCGTCTACGAGGAGGCCGACGAGGCCTCGTACGGGGCGGACTCGGGCGAGGAGCCTCTCGGGGAGGTGGCCTACGGTCACGGAACCGATCCCGGGCCGGGCCCCGACGGCGAGACCGACGGATCCGACGCGTACGACGAGCACGAGGGATACGAGGGATACGACGGGTACGGGCGGGACCCCTACGGGGCCGACCCGTACGGAGCCGGGGCGAAGTCCGCTGCCGAGCCCAGGACCGGGGCCGAGCCCCGGGCCGTCGCCCCGCCGCCCACCGCCGACGTACGGGCCGCGCGGGCCGGGGCCATCGCCGCGTACCGGGCCGGGGCGCGCGCCGCGGCGCGGCTCGGCGAGACGGGGGCGCTCCCCGTCCAGCGCCCCGCGCCGACGGAGCCGCCCGAGGCCCCGGCTCCCGCGCCCGCACCGCCGCCCGCCCCCGTGCCCGCGTCCCGTACGCCCGAGCCGCAGTGGTGGTCGCAGGCGGCGGACGACGACGAGGGTGACGACGACGACGGTGACCTGACGTACGGCGGCGGCCCGCAGGCCGGGCCCCCGCCGCGCGTGCACCTCGCCGGCAACTGGAGCGACGGTCCGCATGCCGCGCGCGACGGTTCCGGGCCGATCCCCGCCGGTGGTTCCGGCCCCGGCCGCGGTCCCGTGCTGCCCGGTTCGGGCCGCCCGGCGCTGCCCGCCGGGTACACGGCCGCGACGCCGGACCCCGCGCGCCTCCCGGTCCCGGCCGGCGTCCCCGGGCCCGAGCGGGGCGCCGTACCGGCCCAGGTCCACCGCGGTCCCACCACGCGCCTCGCCGCCGAGCGGGCCCGTCAGACGAGGATCGCGGTCGTCGGAGCCGTCACCGAGCGCTGGGCACCCGAGCAGGCCGGCCCCGTGCACGAGAACTGGCGGCTCGCCCCGCCCATCGGCCCCGCCACCGATCTGTGGGCGCTCGGCGCACTCCTCTACCGGGCCGTCCAGGGCCACGCCCCCTACCCGGAGGACAGCGCCGCCGAGCTCGTCCAACTGGTCTGCGCCGAGCCGCCCGCCTTCGCCGAGGAGTGCGGGCCGCTGCGCCCGGTCGTGGAGTCCCTGCTCCGCCAGGACCCCACCGAGCGGCCCGACTTCGAGGAGCTGCGCGGCTGGCTGCGCTCCCTCGTGCGCTCGGCGCCGGAGCCGGAGGCCGGTGCCGGCGTCGTGCCGCTGCCGTCCTTCGACGAGACGCGGCTGCCGATCGTGCGCCGTCGCGGCGAGCTGGTGCGCAGGCGCCGCAAGGCGGCGGCGGCGGGCGCGGGGGCCGGCCGTCACCGTCACAAGCGGGGCAAGGACCCCCGCCCGGCCGCGGGCACGACGGCCCTCCACGAGAACGGGTACGAGGCCGCGCGGGATGCCGCGTACGAGACCGCGGACCAGGGCGCGTACGAGACCGCGAACCAGGGCGCGTACGCCGACGAGCGCATGGAGTTCCAGGAGGAGGTCCCGCAGCGCGCACCCCGTACGCCCCGGGCCCCTCGCGCACCCCGCACCCCCCGGAGCCCGGCTCGGGCCGAGGGCTCGCCGAGCTCCCTCGGCCGTACCCTGCTGCTCCTCGTCCTGCTCCTGCTCGGCGGGGCCGTGGCGTACGCCGTCTTCTTCCTGCCGGGCGAGGGGAAGGAGCCGGCGGCGGGCGCTCCGACGACCGGCTCGTCCCCCCGTACCACCGCGCCGAGCGCCGTACCCACGGGCGCTCCGTCCGCGACCACCGGGCAGCCCGCGGAACCGTCGGCCGAGCCGTCCACGACCCGGCCCGCGGCCGATCCGCCGGCGCCCGCCCCGGCCGCCGGGTACGCCCTGCGCCAGGACCCGGAGGGCTTCCGGATCGCGGTGCCGACCGGGTGGCGACGCAGCCCGATCAACGACGCCGGGCAAGTGCGCTACACCGACGGCGACTTCACGATGATCGTGGTCCCCGGCCGGGACGCCGTCCGCGACAACGGCTCGGACCCCCTGGAGTACCAGAACACCAAGGAGCGCGAGCTGGAGCCGGTTCGCACGTCCAGCTGGTCGGGCGCGGAGTCGACCCGCCGGGTCGTCATCGGCAACACGGCGACGGCCACGGGCAGCTACTGGTGGCTGGACGGCACCGGGCGTCAGGTCTTCGTCCGCAACCTCGCCCTGATCGACGGCGGCCGGTACCACGTCGTGCTGGTCATCGGCCCGAACAGCGAGCGCGACAAGGTCTCCGAGATCCACGAGGAGGCCACGAAGGCGTTCCGGCCGGGACGCTGAGCCGGACGGGAACGACGCGCTGAGCCGGACGGGAACGACGCGCTGAGCCGGACGGGAACGACGTGCTGAGCCCGACGCGACCGACGCGCTGAGCCGGACGGGTGACGCGCTGATCCGGGCAGGACCGACGCGCTGAGCCGGACGGGTGACGCGCTGATCCGGGCAGGACCGACGCGCTGAGCCGGACGGGTGACACGCCGGAGCAGTCGGGGTCGACACGCGGACCGGGCGGGGTGCCGCGGCGCGGGCGCCGGCCCGTCACCGTCCCCTGGTCACAGTGCTGTTCCTATGCGAGCCCCGAGGTTCCGCCGCCCGTACCCCCCTCCGTAACCTGACATCAGAAGGAACGGGCGGGGGCAAGTGGAACATTCTCAGAGCACAGGGGCGGGGTTGTTGCTCGCGGGTCGTTACCGGCTCGGCGAGTGCATCGGGCGCGGCGGCATGGGCAAGGTCTGGCGCGCGCACGACGAGGTACTGCACCGCGTGGTCGCGGTGAAGGAGCTGACGGCGGGTCGGTTCGTGGCGGAGGCCGACCGCCTCGTGCTGCACGCGCGGACGCAGAAGGAGGCCCGGGCCGCCGCCCGGATCACCCACCCGGGCGTGGTCACCGTCCACGACGTCCTGGAGCACGACAGCCGTCCGTGGATCGTGATGCAGTACGTCGACGGGCCCTCGCTCGCCGACGCCACCAAGGAGACGGGCGCGATCGAGCCCCGCGAGGCGGCCAGGGTCGGGCTGCACGTCCTCGGCGCGCTGCGGGCCGCGCACGCGGCCGGGGTGCTGCACCGGGACGTCAAGCCGGGCAACGTCCTGCTGGCGCGGGACGGACGCGTGCTGATCACCGACTTCGGGATCGCGGCGATCGAGGGGGACTCGACGATCACGCGGACCGGGGAGATCGTCGGTTCCATCGACTATCTGGCACCCGAGCGGGTACGGGGTGGCGATCCCGGTCCCGCCTCCGACCTCTGGTCCCTCGGGGCCACGCTGTACACGGCGGTGGAGGGCACCTCGCCGTTCCGCCGGACCTCGCCGATCAGCACGATGCAGGCCGTGGTGACCGAGGAGCCGCCGTACCCGGAGAAGGCGGGGCCGCTCGCACCCGTCATCGTGGCCCTGCTGCGCAAGGATCCGGATCACCGTCCGCGCGCGGACGAGGCCGAGCGGATGCTGCTCGACGCGATGGAGGGACGGACGCCGCAGGCGGCGCAGGCGTACGTGCCGACCCAGCGCGTGGCCAAGGACGACCTGACGGCGCTGCCGGACGGGAGAGGCGGGACGGCTCCGCACGACGGGGCGGTTGAGGGGCGCACGGCAGGCGAGGGGCGCACGGCCGGTACGGACGGCCCGGCGGGTTCGCACGGGGGGCCGCGTACGTCCACGGCGCAGTGGCCACAGTCGGCCCAGGGGGCGCAGGCATCCCAGGGGGCGCAGACGCCCCAGGGCCCGCAGTCGCCCCCCACCCTGGTGCCCACCACCACCCCCTCGGGCCGGGGCCGCTGGCGCGCCGCCGTCCTCGCGGCCGTGCTCGCCGGTCTCGTCGCGGGCGGTGCCGTCTTCGTCGCCATGAACTACGCGGGCGGCGACCGGAACGGCAACCGCACCTCCGGCACCTCGACCCCCACCTCCGGCACCACCCGGGGCACCGGGAGCGTCATCCCGGACGGCTGGCACCGCGTCGACGACCCGGAGGGCTTCAGCCTCCTCGTACCGAAGGGCTGGAAGCGGCAGACGGAGGGCGACCAGATCGACTACACCCCGGACAACGGCAACCACCGCATCCGGATCAGCATCGACCGGAAACCCGACTTCGAGAACCCGTACATGCACGCCCTCGACCTGGAGCGCGTCCTCGAGAAGCGGATGGACTACGCCCGGAACAAGCTCACCCAGACCACCTACCGCGACCAGGTCCGCTCCTGCCTGTGGGAGTTCACCTGGACCGAGAGGAAGAACTTCCCCGGGCCCCGGCACGCGATCGACCTCATGTACTACGAGGACGACGGCACGGAGTACGCCCTGTACATGTCCTCGCCGGAGTCGAGCTGGGAAACCACCCGGGAACAGTTCGACATCGTCCTCCAGCACTGGCGGGCGCCGGGCGACTGAGCCTTCGGGAAATCTCCGGGGAGGGCCTTCCCTCAGCCGTAAGCCCCTGATCAGGGCTTATGTGCCAGTGATCGCTGGCGCGATGTGTGCACCCGGTGAAAACGCGTTACCGACGGGTACCCAAAGGGCGGATCGCCGCCTACGCTCGCCCGTATGACGGACTCGCAGGCCCCCGTGGCCCTCTCGGTCGCCGACGCCCCCGCCACGCGGGGCGGAGCGGCGCCCGCCGACGCCACCAACCCGGTCGCGCCCGCGCCCGCCGGCGCCCGGACGGCCGCCGACGTCGTGACGCCCGAGGTGGTCGCCCGGCTCACCCGCGGTGTCGCCGGCTCCGGCCGGACCGCCAACCACACCCCCTTCACCGGGGAGCGGCTGGCGGAGCTGCCCGAGGCCACCCCCGAGGACGTCGCCGAGGCCTTCACGCGCGCCCGCGCCGCCCAGTCGGCGTGGGCCGCCACCCCGGTCAGGACCCGCGCCGCCGTCCTCCTCCGCTTCCACGACCTCGTCCTCCAGCGGCAGTCCGAGGTCCTCGACCTCATCCAGCTGGAGACGGGCAAGGCGCGCCTGCACGCCCACGAGGAGGTCCAGGCGGTCTGCGTCGCCGCCCGCCACTACGGCCGCAAGGCCGCCTCGTACCTGCGCGCCAAGCGCCACACCGGAGTCGTACCGACCCTCACCAAGGTCACCGAGCTGCGCCAGCCGCGCGGGGTCGTCGGCCAGATCGCGCCCTGGAACTACCCGCTCGAGCTCTCCGTCGGCGACGCGCTCCCCGCCTTCGTCTCGGGCAACGCCGTCGTCATGAAGCCCGACACGGAGACCGCGCTCACCGCGCTGTGGGCCCGTGATCTGCTCGTCGAGGCGGGACTGCCCGCCGAGGTCTTCCAGATCGTCCTCGGCGAGGGCCCGGTCGTCGGCCCCGAGGTCGTCAAGCACGCCGACTACGTCTCCTTCACCGGCTCGACCCGCACCGGCCGCGAGGTCGCCCAGGGCGCCGCGGCCCGGCTCGTCGGCGTCTCCCTCGAACTCGGCGGCAAGAACGCGATGCTCGTCCTGAAGGACGCCGACATCGAGAAGGCCGCCGCCGGAGCCGTCCGCGCCTGCTTCTCCTCCGCCGGACAGCTCTGCATCTCCATCGAGCGGCTGTACGTGCACGAGTCGATCGCCGACGCCTTCCTCGACCGCTTCGCCGCCCGCACCAAGGCGATGAGGCTCGGCAGTTCCCTCGCGTACGGGGCCGACATGGGCTCCCTCGTCGGCGACCGGCAGCTGGAGACGGTCACGAAGCACGTCGAGGAGGCCGTCGCCAAGGGCGCCCGGCTCGTCGCCGGCGGCGTCGCCCGCCCCGACATCGGCCCCCTCTTCTACGAGCCGACCATCCTCGACGGCGTCGAGGCCCCGATGGCCGTCTGCTCCGAGGAGACCTTCGGGCCGGTCGTCTCCGTCTACCGCTTCACGGACGAGGACGAGGTGATCGACCTCGCCAACGGCACGCCGTACGGCCTCAACTCCTCCGTCTGGACCAAGGACTCGCGCCGCGGCCACGCCGTCGCGGCCCGGCTCCGCACCGGCACCGTCAACATCAACGAGGGGTACGCGCCGGCCTACGGCAGCGTGCAGTCCCCGATGGGCGGCATGAAGGACTCCGGTCTCGGCCGCCGCCACGGCTCGGAGGGCATCCTCAAGTACACCGAGGCCCAGACCGTCGCCCAGCAGCGGGTGATGCCGCTCGCGCCCTCCTTCGGCATGGACGACGAGAAGTACGCCGCCGTGATGAGCCTGTCCCTGAAGGCGATGAAGGCCCTGCGCCTGCGCTGAGCCGCCGCGCCGTCCCCGCACCCCGACCGTCCCCTTTTCGTACGAGGAGAGCCATGACCGCGGTACCCCCTGCCCGGAATCAGGAAGCGAGCGGGACGGACGACGCGTACGACTACGACGTCCTCGTCGTCGGCTCCGGCTTCGGCGGTTCGGTCACCGCCCTCCGGCTCACCGAGAAGGGCTACCGGGTCGGCGTCCTGGAGGCCGGACGCCGCTTCACCCGCGCGACCCTGCCGAAGAACTCCTGGGACGTGAAGAACTTCCTGTGGGCCCCGGCCCTCGGTCTCTACGGCATCCAGCGCATCCACCTGCTGGGCAACGTCATGGTCCTCGCGGGCGCCGGCGTGGGCGGCGGCTCCCTCAACTACGCCAACACCCTCTACGTACCGCCCAAGCCGTTCTTCGACGACCCGCAGTGGAAGGACATCACGGACTGGCAGGACGAGCTGCGGCCCTACTACGACCAGGCGCAGCGGATGCTCGGCGTCCGGCTCAACCCGACGACGACCCCCTCCGACGTCCACCTCAAGGCGGCCGCGGAGGCGATGGGCATCGGCGACACCTTCCACATGGCGCCGGTCGGGGTCTTCTTCGGGGACGGCGAGGACTCCGACGGCACGGCGAAGGCGAAGCCGGGCGGCGAGGTCGCCGACCCGTACTTCGGCGGGGCCGGCCCGGCCCGGCGCGCCTGCACGGAGTGCGGCGAGTGCATGACCGGCTGCCGCCACGGCGCCAAGAACACCCTCAACGAGAACTACCTTCACCTCGCCGAGAAGGCGGGGGCCACCGTCCACCCCATGACCACGGTCGTCACCGTCACCGAGGACTCGCGGGGCGGCTACGCGGTGAAGACCCTCCCCACCGACAACCGCAAGAAGGGGAAGGGGCGGACGTTCCGTGCCCGCCGGGTGGTGATCGCGGCCGGCACGTACGGCACGCAGACCCTGCTGCACCGGATGAAGGACGGCGGCCTGCTGCCCCGGATCTCGCGCCGGCTCGGCGAGCTCACCCGTACCAACTCCGAGGGCCTGGTCGGCGCGCAGACCACCGACCGGCGCTACCGCAAGAAGCACGGCAAGGAGAAGGCCGACTTCACCCGGGGCGTCGCCATCACCTCGTCGGTCCACCCGGACGCGAACACCCACATCGAGCCGGTGCGGTACGGCAAGGGCTCCAACTCCATGGGCGGCCTCACCATCCTCCAGGTGCCCTACGGGGCCCACCGGGTGCGCAACTGGTTCCTCAACCTGCTCAGGCACCCGGCGCTCGCCGCCCGCTCGCTCTCCAACTGGCACTGGTCGGAGCGGACCATCATCGGCCTGGTCATGCAGTCCCTCGACAACTCCCTCACGACCTACCGCAAGCCCGGCGGCCTCGGGAAGGGCCTGCTCACGGCCCGCCAGGGGCACGGGGCGCCGAACCCGGTCCAGATCGAGGAGGCGACCCGGGCCGCCACCCTCCTCGCCGAGGAGATCAACGGCTTCCCCGGCTCCAACGTCGGCGAACTGATGGGCACCCCGCTGACCGCCCACTTCCTGGGCGGCTGCCCGATCGGCGCCGACGCGGAGTCCGGCGTCATCGACCCGTACCACCGGCTCTTCGGCCACCCGGGGATCTCCGTCGTCGACGGGGCGGCCGTCTCCGCCAACCTCGGCGTCAACCCGTCCCTGACGATCACGGCGCAGGCGGAGCGGGCGATGTCCTTCTGGCCGAACAAGGGCGAGGAGGACCCGCGTCCGCAGCAGGGAGAGGCGTACGTACGGCTCTCGGCGGTCGAGCCGAAGTCCCCCGCGGTCCCGGCCGAGGCCTTCGGCGCCCTGCGGCTGCCGTTCCTGGGCATCCCGACGGTCCCGCCGAAGAAGGCATGAGCCGGCCCGAGGCCCAAGAAGCCGAAGAAGGCATGAGCCACCCGAGGCCTGAGAAGGCATGAGCCGGCCCGAGGCATAAGAAAAGGCGCTGCACCCCCCTCCGAGTGCAGCGCCTTTCCTGCTTTTGGTGATGCTGCATAGATGACCAGCGATGGGTGGGATTGGTTGTAGCGGTTGCCCGGGATCTTGGTGTGACGCGCGTCACGTCGGGGGGAGGGTGCGGTCGCCGCACGCGCAAGGGCCCCGTGCCGCGATTCCGGTCGCGGTACGGGGCCCTTGCGTGGAGGGGGAGGAGGGGACGGGTTCGAGGGGTTCTCGTCTGTGCGGGAGGCCGCGGGGGGCCGCGGCCGACTGAGCCGGTTGCGGCCGGCCCCGGGCGTCCCCGGGGCCGACCGCCCTTTCTGGGTGACCGGGCTGCTGTCCCCTGCTGCCCGGTCACACGCGCTGGTGCGAGGTCCCACGGCGCACCAGAGGTGCGCCACACGCCCCAGCGAAGCCACGCGTGGTTTCTACGGGCCCGCCCCTGGCTGGCACGGACACCCGGACCAACGAAGCCGGGTCGCGGCCGGTCACGCGCCGTACGGGTGAGAGCGGGCCCGAACTCAGATCCGGACCCTCGCTCGCATGCGGGCCTTCGCTCAGATGCGGCCCCGGCACAGCTCCAGCATGGTCATCGCGAGGGCCGTGCCGGGCTTGCCCAGCGCGTCACGGTAGTGACCGAGGACCTCCATCTCGCGGGCCAGGTTCACCCGGCGGCCGCCGGAGGAGATCCGGGCCTCCTGGATGACGGCCGAGACGGCCACCCGTTCCTGGATGAGGCCGATGATCCGGTCGTCGAGCGAGTCGATGCGCTCGCGGGCGTCACCGATCAGCGTCGCCGCCTCCTCGGTGCGGGCGCCGGTCTTCTCGGTCGGGGTCATGGCGGTCACGGCGGTCATGTGGGGCTCCTGGTGTTGTCGGGGGTGCGGAGCCCCGGGGCGACACGGCCCGGAAACGACAGAACGCCCCGGGCCTTGTCGGCCCGGGGCGCCTGGGAAGTCGCTTGTCAGTTGCTCAAGCAGCACGACCATGGCAGCCGGACGGGCCGGTGCCATAGGTAAAGACGAAGGTCGGGAGCTTGCGCATGGCGACAGTATGGACCCCGCCGTGGACCCCGGGCCAACCCGGGTTCGGATGGTGAGACGAAAAGTGCTACCGGCGCGCCGGTAGAATCGACAAATAGCACCCCCCCTTCGGGGGACCCCCTCCTACCGCCGGAAGGCCGCCGTAGTGTCATCAGCGACCCCCGCTGCCGCGCCCGACGTCACCAACCCGGACGTAGTCCTCGTTGTCGACTTCGGCGCCCAGTACGCCCAGCTCATCGCCCGCCGCGTCCGTGAGGCCCGGGTCTACAGCGAGATCGTCCCGTCCACCATGCCGGTGGCCGAGATGCTGGCCAAGAACCCGAAGGCGATCATCCTCTCCGGCGGCCCGTCCTCCGTGTACGCGGAAGGCGCCCCCCGCCTCGACCGTGAGATCTTCGAGGCGGGCGTCCCCGTCTTCGGTATGTGCTACGGCTTCCAGCTGATGGCGACGACCCTCGGTGGCACCGTCGACAACACCGGAGCCCGCGAGTACGGCCGCACGGAACTGCACGTCTCCAAGGCCGGCTCGACCCTCTTCGAGGGAACCCCGGTCGAGCAGTCCGTGTGGATGTCGCACGGTGACGCCTGCTCCGCCGCCCCCGAGGGCTTCTCCGTCACCGCGTCCACGGACGTCGTGCCGGTCGCCGCCTTCGAGAACGACGAGAAGAAGCTGTACGGCGTCCAGTACCACCCCGAGGTGCTGCACTCCACGCACGGCCAGCAGATCCTTGAGCACTTCCTCTACCGGGGCGCCGGCATCGAGCCCAGCTGGACCACGGGCAACGTGATCGAGGAGCAGGTCGCGGCCATCCGCGCCCAGGTCGGCGACAAGCGCGCCGTCTGCGGTCTCTCCGGCGGCGTCGACTCCGCCGTGGCCGCCGCGCTCGTGCAGAAGGCCATCGGCTCGCAGCTCACCTGCGTCTACGTCGACCACGGCCTCATGCGCAAGGGCGAGACCGAGCAGGTCGAGAAGGACTTCGTCGCCTCCACCGGCGTCAACCTGAAGGTCGTCGACGCGCAGGAGCGCTTCCTCACCGCCCTCGCCGGCGTCTCCGACCCGGAGACCAAGCGCAAGATCATCGGCCGTGAGTTCATCCGCGTGTTCGAGCAGGCGCAGCTGGAGATCCTCCAGGAGGAGGGCCCCGAGGTCGCGTTCCTCGTCCAGGGCACGCTCTACCCGGACATCGTCGAGTCCGGCGGCGGCACCGGCACCGCGAACATCAAGTCCCACCACAACGTCGGCGGTCTCCCCGACGACATCGAGTTCGAACTCGTCGAGCCGCTCCGCCAGCTCTTCAAGGACGAGGTCCGCATGGTCGGCCAGGAGCTCGGCCTGCCCGAGGAGATCGTCCAGCGGCAGCCCTTCCCCGGCCCCGGCCTCGGCATCCGCATCGTCGGCGAGGTCACCAAGGAGCGCCTGGACCTGCTGCGCGAGGCCGACGCCATCGCCCGCGAGGAGCTCACCGCGGCCGGTCTCGACCGCGAGATCTGGCAGTGCCCGGTCGTCCTGCTCGCCGACGTCCGCTCCGTGGGCGTCCAGGGTGACGGTCGCACCTACGGTCACCCGATCGTGCTGCGCCCCGTCTCCTCCGAGGACGCGATGACGGCCGACTGGTCGCGCCTGCCGTACGACGTGCTCGCCAAGATCTCGACCCGCATCACCAACGAGGTCGCCGACGTGAACCGCGTCGTCCTCGACATCACGAGCAAGCCCCCGGGCACCATCGAGTGGGAGTAGCCCCTCCCGCAGGTGTGAGGCCGCCGTCCCGGGCAACCGGGGCGGCGGCTTCGTCGTGTCCGGGGAACCCGGGGCGGCGGCCTCGTCGTGCCCGGGAAACAGGGGGCGGCGGCTTCGTCGTGTCCGGGCTCTGGTGAGTTGCCCGGCCGGGCGTTACCTTCCGGCGCATGAGCGTGATACCGGACCCCGTCCCCGTCGATCGGCTTCATTTCGCCATGCCTCCCGTCCACGCGACGGCCGAGGAGGAGCGCACCCACCGCAGGCAGCGGCTCGCGGGCGCGCTCCGGCTCTTCGGGCGGCTCGGATACGAGGAGGGCGTCTCGGGCCACATCAGCGCCCGCGACCCGGAGTTCCCCGACTGCTACTGGGTGAACCCCTTCGGCGCGCCCTTCGAGGACCTCACCGCGAGCGACCTCATCCTGGTCAACGGCGAAGGGCAGGTCGTCCGGGGCGGCCAACACGTGAACCAGGCGGCCTTCACCGTCCACGCCCAGGTCCACCGGGCCCGGCCCGACGCCGTGGCCGTCGTCCACACCCACTCCCTTCACGGGCGGGCGCTCGCCGCGCTCGGCGAACTCCTCGACCCCCTCACCCAGGAGTCCTGCGCCTTCTACCAGGACCACGCCCTCTACGACGCGTACACGGGCGTCACCGTCGACGCCGAGGAGGGCCGCCGGATCGCCGTCGCCCTCGGCTCGTTCAAGGCGATCGTGCTGCGCAACCACGGGCTGCTCACCGTCGGCACCTCCGTCGACGCGGCGGCCTGGTGGTTCATCGCCATGGAACGCTGCGCCCAGGTGCAGCTGACCGCGCGGGCGGCCGGCAAGCCGGTGCCGATCGACCACCGGGAGGCGGTCGCCACCCGCGAACAGCTCGGCAGCGACCTCGTCGGCTGGATCAACTACCAGCCGCTCTGGCGCAGGATCAGTCGAGCGGAGCCCGAACTCCTGTCGTAACACCATCGCTTCACCCTTCTGTACGTCAATGCGATGGCGCGGCAATCACTCTCCGGCGGGGCGCACACGGCGACTCCGGGAGCCGCCGGTGCGACACAATTCCGGGGAATCAACGGCTGGTTGACCGTTCGGAACGCATCGGAGCGCACCGGGACGCAACGGAACGGGTCGTGAAGTGAGCTCGGGAAGTGAGCACCGTGGCGGTTCAAGAGGCGAGACAGTACGGCGAACACGCGACGGCCTGTGCCGGCTGCGCCCACTGCGGACAGGCCGGCCACCGACGCGCGGTCGCCGCCTTCCTCGCCCGGCGCGACGAACTCGCTGCCGGGCACGGCGTCCCCGCGGCCGTCGCCCATTCGCCGGTCGCCGCGCGCCAGTGGGTCTCGGACGAGCTGGCCCAGTCCGCCCGCGCGGTGGCCGCACGCGGCCGGGAGGCCGGGGTGGCCTGGCTCGACCGGGTACGGAGCGGGGGCCTCGGCGCCGTGTGGGGCGCCGTCCTGGCCCTCCTCCTCGGTCAGGCCCTCACCGCGATCGGGAGCGGCTGGACCGGTGCCCGTACGGCCGGGCTCTGCGCCGCCGTGGTCCTCGCCGTCCTGCTCAGCGTCGCCGCCCACGCCCACCGGACCCGCGGGGGCCTCCTCGCCCCGCTGATCGGTGAGGACAACCGGCTCTCCACGACCCGGGCCGTCGCCGCCGCCTGGCTCCTTCTCCTCGGCTTCACCCTCCTCTTCCTCGCCTTCCTGGCGTTCCGGTCCCCGGACCCGGGCGCCTTCGGTCTGGCCCGGGGCGCGGGCCTGCTCACCGTCTTCGCCCTCGTGTCGGGGGTCACCGTCACCGCCCGTCTCGTCGTCTCCGTCCGGATCGCGGCGCGCCGCCTCCAGAAGGTCCGCGCCGACCGTCCGCGCGCCGCCGACCTGCTCTGCGACGACAACGGCCGGGCCGGCCTCGCCGACGTCCAGTACCTCCTCGTCTCCTGTGCCGTCCTGGTGCTGACGGCCCTCGGTCTCGCCCGCGACCCCGGCAGGCTCCCCGAGGTGCCCTGGTCCCTCGTGCTCCTCCTCGCCGTCTCCGCGGCCTGGCAGCTCGCCGCGAAGTGCACGGAGGGCGTCCGCCCCACGATCCACTCCGTGGTCCGCTCCCGGGAGGCGGGCGACCTCGACGCCCCGATCCGTACCGGCGACGACATCGAGATCCGCGGCTGCGGCTTCGTCCCGCCCGGCGCCGCCGCTCCCGACCCGCTGACCCGGCTGGTCGTACGCATCGGCCCCGTCCACGCCCACGTCCCCCTGGTCCCGGTCCCCGGCGGTTTCGCCAACCCGACGGACACGGCCCTCACCGTCCCCCTCCCGGCGGACGTGGAGCCGGGCCGGGTGGAGGTCTCGGTCGTGACGGCGGCCGGCGTGGAGACCAATCGGGTCACGATCGACGTCGTCGACTGAGCGTCCGGCCCCCTCCGCGTATCCCCGGGGTGCAGGTCCGAGGAGAATCGTTCCGCGAACAGTCGTACGGGGCGTGGAGAGGTGACCGACGATGACGGGACGAGCGGACCGGCCGAACGACACGACAGGTGCCCCGGCCGACGGCCCGGCCGGGACCGGTGAATCCGGCCGCCGCGCCGAGCGGAAGGCCCGCTTCGCCACCTGGGAGGCCGCCTTCGTCCGATGGAAGGCCGTCGCCTCCCGCTACGCGCTCCTTCCGCTCCGGCTCTTCCTCGGCATCACGTTCGTCTACGCGGGTCTCGACAAGCTCACCGACGCCTCCTTCCTCGCCGACACGGGCAGCGGCTCCATCGGCGAGACGATGCGCGGGGTGCGGGACATCTCCGCGATCCCCGGCCTCGTCGACCTCGCCCTCAAGGACCCCAGCGCCTTCGGGTACGCCATCTCCTTCGGAGAACTCGCCGTCGGGATCGGAACGCTGCTCGGGCTCTACGCGCGCGTGGCGGCGCTCGGCGGCGCGCTGATCTCGCTGAGCCTCTGGCTGACCGTGAGCTGGCAGGTGAGCCCGTACTACCTCGGCAACGACCTCGTCTATCTGATGGCCTGGCTTCCGCTGCTGCTGGCCGGGGCATCCGTGCTGTCGCTGGACACGTTCCTCGCGGATCGGCGGCGCCGTATTCGATAGGCGACCCAGGTCGCGAGGGCGGCGGTGCCCAGACCGCCGCAGAGCACCGGGATCACCGCGTACCAGGGGGTCGTCCAGGCTCCGGCGAGATCGCCCGCGTAGACGGCGGCCAGGGCCAGGGCGGTGAGGCCGGCGAGCAGCCGGCCGGGGCGGAACTCATGGCGCAGCACGGGTGACCTCCACCTGTCCGATGCCGACCTCCAGCTGGAGGTCCAGCGTGCCGGCCGGGGCGGTCCCGGTCGGCGGGGTGATCGTGCGGTCCTCGACACGGTCCGGCGCGATGTCGATGTCCTCCGGCGCCTGCCCGGGCAGCTGCAGGTCACCGAGCCCCACCTCGGCGTGGAGCTTCACGACCGCGTCGTGCGGGACGATCACCTTGAGCTGCCCTGCGCCCACCTCGGCCTGGGTGGTGACGACCGCGCCCGTGGGGAGCGGGACCCCCGACAGGTCGAGCAGGCCGGCGCCGGTACCCAGCTCGTACCGCTCCTGCACCGCGGCGACGGAGGTCGGCTTCCAGGTCTCGCGGACCCACGTCGTGGTGATCCGGTCGGGGAGGGCGACCGCCCCGGCGAGCAGACAGGCGGTGAGGACGACCTGGACGATCGTCCCGAACCCGGTGCGGCCGAGGAAGCTGCTGACGACCAGGCCCAGACCGAACACCGCGAGGGCGGCCACGAGGCCCGTCGCCAGGCTCTTGCCCAGCGGCTGGGACTCCCAGGTCAGGGCGGTGCCGAGGACGGCCGCGACGATGGCGAGCAGATGGACGAGACCACCGATGGACACCGGGCTGCGCCGGACGGAGGGCTCCGGCCGGGCGGCGCGGGCCGAGGGATCCGGTCCCCACTGGCTTCCGGGCGTCGGCACGACGCCGTCCACCCGGCCCTCCGCGTCGACGATGCCGTGCGGCCCCCACAGGTAGCCCATCGCCAGCCTGCCGGTCGACCCGTCCTTGACGATCGGGTCCTTCCACCAGGACGGGAACTCGAGCACCGGCGGGGCCTTCGTCTCGGGCGGGGCCTCCGCGACCACATGGGCCGCCGCATGGTCCGTCCGGCCCTCCGTCTCACCGCCGGCGGCCCGGCGCCGCCGGGACCAGGCCGCCGCGCCGCACACCGCGCACGACAGCAGCAACGTGAAGCCCAGCATGGATCCGCTGCGCAGCATCGAGAGGAAGATCCCGCAGCCGACCATCGCCATGAGTATGGCCGCCAGGGTGGCCCCGGAGACCCGGCCGGTCAGCAGTCTGCGCCCCTCGTTCTCCTCCTCGCCCGCGAGCGGGACGAGCAGCCACGCGAAGCCGTAGAAGACCAGACCGACGCCACCCGTCACGGACAGCACGCCGACCGTGATCCGGAAGATCACCGGGTCGAGGTCGAAGTACCGGCCGAGGCCGGCGCAGACCCCGCCCACGACCTTGCCGCCCCGCGCACGCCGCAGAGGCAGTGAGGAATCGGCCTCCGCCGGCGGCGGGGCCTCGTGGGTCGAAGGCATCGAACTCGTCATGCGTCCATGGTGACGGCCGGTGACCCCGCGCGGCACCGGGATCGACCCTGGCCCGACCCTGATATTCGGAGGGGCGCTCTCCCTGAGGCGGTACCAGGGTCGATATCAGGGCCGACCCTGATGTCCGGGGCGGGCCGTACGTGTGACGATCGGTGCATGTCCGCAGCCGCTCGTGTCACCGAGACCGACGAACCGCCCGTGCGCAGGCTCTACCGGAGCGCCGACGGCCGGTGGCTCGGCGGTGTCGCGCGAGGCCTCGCGGGCCACCTGGGTCTGCCGGTCGTCTGGGTCCGGGCGCTCTTCGCGGTGCTGTTCTTCACGGACGGCCTCGGCGTCCTGCTCTACGCGGTCTTCTGGATAGTCGTCCCGCTCGGCGTCGGCGGCCGGGCCGCTCCCCGCCCCGTCTTCGAGACCACTCCGGACGGTCGACGCCGGCTGCGCAAGCCCGACCGGGGACAGGTCTTCGCCCTGATCGCGCTCCTGATCGGCGGCGCGGCCCTCGTGGGGACGGTCAATGTCGACAACGAGTCCGGGCGGTACGTCTGGCCGGTCCTCCTCATAGCGGTCGGTGTCGTCCTCGTCTGGCGCCAGGCGGACAACGCCCGCCGGGCGAGCTGGACCGACGCCGGGCGCCGAAGACGCGCGCTCCAGCTCGCCCGCGGACTCGTCGGCGTCGCCCTGGTCGGCACGGGCCTCGCGGTGTTCGTGGTGGTCCGCGGTTCCGTCGCCCAGCTCGGCACGGCCCTCACCGCCTCCGTCGCGGTCCTCACCGGGATAACGCTGCTCGCCGGCCCCTGGCTGGTCCGGATGTCGCAGGACCTCACCGAGGAGCGCACCATGCGCATCCGCGCCCAGGAGCGCGCCGAGGTCGCGGCCCACGTCCACGACTCCGTGCTCCACACCCTCACGCTGATCCAGCGGAACGCCGACGACGGGGGAGAGGTGCGCCGGCTCGCCCGTGCGCAGGAGCGGGAGCTGCGGAACTGGCTCTACAAGCCCGAGGGCACCGGCAAGGACGAGGAGCCCGCGACCCTCGCGGAGGCGGTGAAGAAGGCCGCGGCCGAGGTCGAGGACAAGCACGGAGTGCCTCTGGAGGTCGTCGTCGTGGGCGACTGCCCGCTCGACGAGAAACTGACCGCACAGATGCAGGCCGCGCGCGAGGCGATGGTCAACGCCGCCAAGTACGGTGGCGAGGGCGGTGCGGTGCAGGTGTACGCCGAGGTCGAGGGCCGCACGGTCTTCGTCTCGGTGCGGGACCGGGGGCCGGGCTTCGACCTGGACGCCGTGCCCGACGACCGGATGGGCGTACGAGAATCGATCATCGGGCGGATGCAGCGCAACGGCGGTTCGGCCCGGCTGCGGTCCGTGCCGGGCGGGGGCACCGAAGTGGAGCTTGAGATGGAGAGGGCGGACGGATGAGCGACGAGACCGGGGCAGCGACCGGGACCGGTGCGGCGGAGGAGGCGCCGGGCACGGAACGCAGGGTGCGGGTCGTGCTCGTCGACGACCACCGCATGTTCCGTACGGGCGTGCAGGCGGAGATCGGCAGGACCGAGGTCACCGGCGTCGAGGTGGTCGGCGAGGCCGCCGACGTCGACCAGGCGGTCACGGTCATCACCGCGACCCGCCCCGAGGTCGTCCTCCTCGACGTGCACCTGCCGGGCGGTGGCGGCGTCGAGGTGCTGCGCCGCTGCGCGAGCCTGATGGCGGCCGGTGAGGATCCCGTCCGCTTCCTGGCCCTGTCCGTCTCGGACGCGGCCGAGGACGTCATCGGGGTGATCCGGGGCGGCGCCCGCGGCTACGTCACGAAGACGATCACCGGTACCGACCTGGTCGACTCGATCTTCCGGGTCCAGGAGGGCGACGCCGTCTTCTCCCCCCGGCTGGCCGGGTTCGTCCTCGACGCCTTCGCCTCGACGGACGCGCCCCCGGTGGACGAGGACCTGGACCGGCTCACCCAGCGCGAGCGGGAGGTGCTGCGGCTGATCGCCCGGGGATACGCGTACAAGGAGATCGCGAAGCAGCTCTACATCTCGGTGAAGACGGTCGAGTCGCACGTCTCGGCGGTGCTGCGGAAGCTCCAGCTCTCCAACCGCCACGAGCTGACCCGCTGGGCCACCGCCCGCCGCCTGGTCTGACACCGTCCGGGCTGACGCCCTAGCTCACCCGGGTCGCGCCGGCGAAGGGCATCTCGTCGATCGGGGCGATCCGCACCGGGGCGCCGGGGCGGGGGGCGTGGATCATCTGGCCGCCGCCGATGTAGAGACCGACATGGCTGATCCCCGAGTAGAAGAAGACCAGGTCACCGGGGGCGAGCTGGGAGCGGGAGACCCGCTGCCCGGCGTTGATCTGGGTGTACGTGGTGCGCGGAAGGGAGACGCCGGCCGCGCGCCAGGCCGCCTGGGTCAGCCCCGAGCAGTCGTACGCGGACGGGCCCGTCGCGCCCCACACATACGGCTTGCCGAGCTGGGAGCGGGCGAAGGAGATCGCCTCGGCGGCCCGGTTGTTCGGGGCGGTCACCGGGGTGCGATCGCCCCCCGAGGAGCGGTCGGCGCGCGAGGGGGTCGAGACGCCGGTCCCGCCGCTCTCTCCGGACGTGTCCGTGCCGCTCGTACCGCCGGTGCCGCCCGACCCGCTGTTCCCCTGGGAGCCGGTGCCGTTCCGGGCCGCGACGGCGGCGTCGTACCGGGCGCGTTCCTCCGCGGTCAGCCGGGCGAGCAGGGTCCGCGCCGCCTCCAGCTTGCCGAGGACGGCCGTCTTCTGCCGCCGCAGCTCCGTCTCGTGCCCGCGCAGCGCGGCGAGGCTGCTCGCCGACTCGGCGCGCAGCTGCCGGATCGCGCCCAGCTCGCGCCGTACGGCGGTCACGGCCGCCGCCTGCCGGTTCCCGGCCTTCTCCGCGAGCGCGGCCCGCTCCAGGTACTCGTCGGGGTCGGAGGTGAGGGCGAGCTGTACGGCGGGGTCGAGGCCGCCCGAGCGGTACTGCGCGGCGGCCATGGCCCCGAGCCCGTCCCGTGCGGTGTTGAGCCGCTCGGTCCTGCGGGCGGCCTCGTCGCGCAGCCGGTCGAACGCCTCGCGCGCCTCGTCGGCCCGCTCCTTCGCCCCGTTGTACTTCTCCGTCGCGACCTCGGCCTCCTCGTAGAGGCGGTCGACCTTCGCCTTGACCTGGGCGGTGGTGAGCCGGGGGTCCGCGTGCCCGGAGCCCTCGAAGAGCGTCGCGGTCGCCGCGGAGGCGAGGGCGAGCGTGGCGGCGGTGCGGACCGCCTGACCACCGAGGGGGGACTGCCTGGGTTTTCGGTGCGCTGCCACGAGGGCGGGTCACATCCTCTGCCTGCGGGGGGACGGTGCCCGCCGGGCCGACGGCGGTCCGCACAGGGGAGACGGACCGCCGCCGGGTTTTCCTGGCGGGGATGACCGGCAGCCGCCGGGCGACCGGCGGTGGTGGGAGCCGGCCACCTGCTGGAGGACGCTAAACCTCGGGGTCACGCCCCGGCAGTGAGTTGACCGCTACTGGCGGCAGTTGTCGCACATGGACCGATCTCTTTCGCCCGGGACGACGATCCGGGGGACATTGCGGAGGACGACCGACCGAAGCGACGGAGGCGGTGGCCCCGCCCGCAGAGCGGTGCTAGGGGCCCGGTTAGGCTCCGCCCCATGGACGTACTCATCAATGTCTTCGTCGCCCTGCACATCATCGGCATCGCCTCCCTGCTGGGCGGATTCCTCACCCAGATGAAGGCGATGGGCGCCGGTACGGCCCGCTTCACCCCGGCCATGCTGCACGGCGCGCTGACCATGCTGATCACGGGCGTCGCGCTCGTCGGCCTCAACCAGGCCGACGACCAGACCGTGAACAACATCAAGATCGGCATCAAGCTGGCCGTGCTCGTCGTCGTCCTCGGTCTCGTCTACGTCAAGCGCGACGAGGAGACGGTCGACAAGGGCCTCTTCGCCGCCGTCGGCGGTCTGACCACGGCGAACATCTTCATCGCGACCCTCTGGGTGTGACCCGTTCCGCAGGCGGGTGACGAAGGCGGCTCCCCAAGGCGGACCCGGATGTCGGTGGGGCGTCCTAGACTCGTGAGGCGATGAGCAGCCTCTTTGACGACAGCTTCCTGGCCGGCCTCCAGAACCACTCCTCGGGGGAGGCCCCGCCCCCGCCCGAGGACCACGAGCACGGCGCCCCGGCCCCGGAGGAGGTCCCGCACGACCTCTTCGGGGAGCACTTCGACGCGCCCCCGCCCCGGGACGCGTACTACCGCGACGGCGCCGCGCGGCCCGTCGTGGACCCCGCCGCGCTCCTGGACGGGCTGAACGACGAGCAGCGCGCCGCGGTCGTGCACACCGACACCCCGCTGCTCATCGTCGCCGGCGCCGGCTCCGGCAAGACCCGGGTGCTCACCCACCGCATCGCCCACCTCCTGGGCACGCGGCACGTCCACCCCGGCCAGATACTGGCGATCACCTTCACCAACAAGGCCGCCGGCGAGATGAAGGAGCGCGTCGAGCAGCTCGTCGGACCGCGCGCCAACGCCATGTGGGTCATGACCTTCCACAGCGCGTGCGTCCGCATCCTGCGCCGCGAGTCGAAGCGGCTCGGCTTCACCTCCTCCTTCTCGATCTACGACGCCGCCGACTCCAAGCGGCTGATGTCGCTGGTCTGCCGTGATCTGGACCTCGACCCGAAGAAGTTCCCGCCGAAGTCGTTCAGCGCCAAGATCTCGAACCTCAAGAACGAGCTGATCGACGAGGAGTCCTTCGCCGACCAGGCCGTCGACGGCTTCGAGAAGACGCTCGCCGAGGCGTACCGGATGTACCAGGCGCGGCTGCGCGAGGCCAACGCCCTGGACTTCGACGACATCATCATGACGACGGTCCACCTGCTCCAGGCGTTCCCCGACGTCGCCGAGCACTACCGCCGCCGCTTCCGCCACGTCCTCGTCGACGAGTACCAGGACACCAACCACGCCCAGTACACCCTCGTACGGGAGCTCGTCGGCACCGGCTACGAGGACCTCGGCCCGGCCGAGCTGTGCGTCGTCGGCGACGCCGACCAGTCGATCTACGCCTTCCGCGGCGCGACCATCCGCAACATCCTCCAGTTCGAGGAGGACTACCCGGACGCGACGACGATCCTGCTGGAGCAGAACTACCGCTCCACCCAGACGATCCTCTCCGCCGCCAACGCCGTCATCGAGCGCAACGAGTCCCGCCGTCCCAAGAACCTCTGGACGAACGCGGGCGCGGGCGCGCAGATCACCGGCTACGTCGCCGACACCGAGCACGACGAGGCCCAGTTCGTCGCCGACGAGATCGACCGGCTCACGGACACCGGCGAGGCCAAGGCCGGCGACGTCGCCGTCTTCTACCGGACCAACGCCCAGTCCCGTGTCTTCGAAGAGATCTTCATCCGCGTCGGACTGCCCTACAAGGTCGTCGGCGGCGTGCGCTTCTACGAGCGCAAGGAGGTCCGGGACGTCCTCGCGTACCTCCGCGTCCTCGCCAACCCCGAGGACAACGTCCCGCTGCGCCGCATCCTCAACGTCCCCAAGCGGGGCATCGGCGAGCGCGCCGAGGCGATGATCGACGCCCTCGGCCTGCGGGAGAAGATCACCTTCCCGCAGGCGCTCAAGCGGGTCGACGAGGCGTACGGCATGGCCGCGCGCTCCGCGAACGCCGTGAAGCGCTTCAACGCGCTGATGGACGAGCTGCGTACGGTCGTCGAGTCCGGCGCGGGCCCCGCCGTCGTCCTGGAGGCCGTCCTGGAGCGGACGGGCTACCTGGCCGAGCTCCAGGCCTCCACCGACCCGCAGGACGAGACCCGGATCGAGAACCTCCAGGAACTCGCCGCCGTCGCCCTCGAATTCGAGCAGGAGCGCGGCGAGGAGCCCGCGACCCTCGCGGAGTTCCTGGAGAAGGTCGCCCTCGTCGCCGACTCCGACCAGATCCCGGACGAGGACGAGGAAGGCCGGGGCGTCATCACCCTGATGACGCTGCACACCGCCAAGGGCCTCGAGTTCCCGGTGGTGTTCCTCACCGGCATGGAGGACGGCGTCTTCCCGCACATGCGCGCCCTCGGGCAGGCGAAGGAGCTGGAGGAGGAGCGGCGCCTCGCGTACGTCGGCATCACGCGTGCCCGCGAGCGGCTCTACCTCACCCGCTCGTCGATGCGCAGCGCCTGGGGCCAGCCCTCGTACAACCCGGCCTCGCGCTTCCTCGAGGAGATCCCGCCCGCGTACCTGGAGTGGAAGCGGACCGGTCCGATGGCGAAGCCCGCCGGGCCGACCTCGGGCATCACCTCCTCGCTCTCCTCGTCCCGCGCGCGCTCCGGCCCCTCGGGCTTCGCCACCAGGCGCGCCGGTGAGAAGCCGGTGATCTCCCTGCAGATCGGCGACCGCGTGACGCACGACCAGTTCGGTCTGGGCACGGTGACGGCGGTGACGGGGGTCGGCGCGGACGCCCAGGCGACGATCGACTTCGGTGACGAGAAGCCGAAGCGGCTGCTCCTGCGGTACGCGCCGGTCGAGAAGCTGTAGGGGGCGTCCCCCTGGGGGGTGTCTTGCCGATCAGGCCGGGCTCGCCAAGACACCCCCTGGACCCGACGAGAGCGGGGCCCCGGCTGTGGCCGGGGCCCCGCTCTCGTACGGGGGAAGGTCAGCTGGTCGGGTCGAGACCGTGGCTGCGCAGCCAGGCCAGCGGGTCGATGGCGTAACCGCCGCCCGGGCGGACCTCGAAGTGGAGGTGCGGGCCGGTGGAGTTGCCGGTGTCGCCGGAGTACGCGATGACGTCGCCGGCCTTCACGTGACCGGAGCGGATCTTGGCGCTGCTGAGGTGGCAGTACCAGGTCTCGGTGCCGTCGGGGGCGGTCACGATCACCATGTTGCCGTAGGCGCTGTTCAGCTGGGTGCGGACGGTGCCGTCCGTGGCGGCCATCACGGGCGTGCCGGTCTGCACGGGGAAGTCGATGCCGGTGTGCACGGACATCCAGTTGACGCCGGACTGGCCGAAGCGCGCGCTGAGCCGGTGCAGCTCCACCGGCAGCACGAACTTGGGGCGCAGCGCCTCCTTGCGGGCCGCTTCCTTCTCGCGCTTCTTCTTCTCGGCGTCCTGGCGGATCCGGAGGTCGATGCGCTCCTGGGTGCGGCTCGCGCGGTCGCCGAAGTCGCGGGCGTCCTCGCTGAGCGCGGCGAGCTGGGTGTCCAGCGCGTTGTTGGCGGCGACCTGCTTGACGGAGCCGGGGTCGGCCGCGGCGAGGCTGGTGGTGTCGTCCTTCTTGCCGGCGTCGGTGGTGGTGCCGGTGAGGCCGCTGACGGAGGCGGCGGCGATGCCGGCGACGCCCATGACGCAGGCGGAGGGCACGGCGACGGTCAGCAGGGCGGACCGCTTGGCGGGGGTACGGCGCCGGCCGCGGCTGCCGCCGGAGGAGCGACGCACGGGGCGGGCGGCGAGCGGGGACTCCGTACGGAGCTCGTCGGCGGGCTCGTCGTCGGAGGGGGCGTCGGGGAGTTCCTCGGCGACGTCCTCGGTGTACGTGTACGCGGCCTCGGTATCGGCGGCGTCGGCCTCGACGGCGTCCGTGTCCGTGTCCGCCGCCGGCTCCGGGTCGAAGTCGAACGCGAACTCGGCGGTGTGCTCGATCTGCGGGCTGTACTGCTGGGGGACGACCGGCTCGGCCTCCGCGACAGCCTGGTTCCAGGCGGTCGCGTCGTAGGTGCCGGTCTCGGTGGCGAAGGCGGGGGCCGCCCACTGGCCGGTGGCGTCGTAGGACTCGTACCCGAACGTTCCCTGCGCGGCGTACGCGCCGGAGTGGACGGTCTCGTACTGGCCGGTCTGCTGGGCCTCGGTCCAGGCGGAGGCGTCCCACTGGCCGGTGGTGTCGTACGAGGGGGCGGCGTCGTACGGGGTGGTGGTGTCGTACGACGTGGCGGAGGCGTACTGCGTCGCCTGGTCGTACGGCGTTCCCTGGTCGTACTGCGGGGTGGCGCCGGCGTACGGGTCGATGTTCTGCCACTGGCCCGTGGTGTCCCACTGGCCCGTCGTGTCGTACTGCTGCTGCCCGGCGGTGGCGTACTGCTGTCCGCCGGTGTCGTACTGCCCTGTCGTGTCGTACTGACCGGTCATCCCGTACTGGCCGAACTCCCACTGGCCGCTGTGGTCGGCCTGGCCGGCGGCGTAGGCGCCGAACAGCGGGTCGACGGCGAAGCTGCCAGTGGCGTGGGTGCCGTCTCCGACGTACCCGGCGTGGGGGTGCTGGTCGTTCACCAACGTCTCTCTCGCCTCGGCAGCAGGACCAGTCCGGGGCGGGCCCGACGAGGGGTGTCCCGGGGGAAAGCAGTGGCGCGACTGTACCCGGCGGTATACGCAACCGACAATCTTCGGAGGGGTTTGCAGCCGTAGGAAACGGGCAATCGGCTGTGTTTCGCCAGCTCGCGGAGAGAGCTTTGGCCTTGTGTTCGAGAAACGTTCGAAGAACAGGGGGTGGTGCGCCGTCAGGCGACGGAGGCGGCGCCCGGATCCCCGTCCCGAGCCTCCTCTGCGAGCGGCCCGCCGGCGTCCAGGGCCTCCAGGACGCCGGCGACCACGGTCGGGTGGACGGGCAGCGCGAGATGGCCGATGCCGCTGACGCGCACGTTGTGCGCGAGGAGGTCGGGGTGGTCGAGCCGCGCGGTCTCCACCGGCACCATCACCTGGTCGAGATCGCTCCAGAAACTCACGAACCGGGTCCGGCAGCCGGGCGCCGGACCGGCCAGTTCCCGCAGCACCTCCGAGCCGGGGCGCATCTGCCGCACCAGCGGATGCGCGTCCGCGAGGGGGGCCACGGTGGTGCCGGAGTGCGGGGTGCCGAGCATGACCAGGGTGCGCACCCGGGTGTCACCGCCGAGACGCTGTACGTAATAACGGGCGACGAGCCCGCCCAGGCTGTGCCCGACGATGTCGACCTCGGCGTGTCCCGTACGCGCGCGGATCTCCTCCACCCGGCGCCCGAGCAGTTCGGCGGCGCTCCGCAGGTCACAGGTGAGCGGCGAGTAGTTGAGCGACTCGACGCAGTCGCGGCCGCCGTGCCGGGTGAGGGTGCGGCGCAGGAGGACGAACACGGAGCGGTTGTCGACGAAGCCGTGCAGGAGGACGACCGGGCGCGTACCCGGAGTGATCGTCGCGGAGGGGGCGAGGGGATCGCCGGGGTCGGTGCGATCAGCGGGGGAGGGGCGCTCGGCCGTGATTCCGGACGGGTAGAGGACGAGATGCCCGGTGAGGATCGCGAGCTCCAAGGCAGTGGCCTTCATCAGGGCGGTGACCTTGGAGAGCTCCATCGCCGACCTCCCGAGCGGCACGCGGGGCCGGGTGGTGCAGAGGCGCGCCGTACCTCCGCGCCGCACGGACGGCGGCACGGGGATACGGCGACCTCGTCGCGGCTCCCTTGCGACCGGCCCCCGCTTGCGGCTGGTGGGCCCAGGAGGAGGGCCCGAAAGCGGGGAACGGCGCAGAGCGAACATGTCCCACGTGTGATTTCCCCCTCGCTCGCCACCGCGAAACGGCCGCTTGCGGGATGCTGGCGATAACGTTCGTTCACCTCCCCGGCAATCAGGCGCGGGGGTCGCATGTGGAGGCAGTGATGGGTGTGACCGGTCCGATCCGCGTGGTGGTGGCCAAGCCGGGTCTCGACGGCCACGATCGCGGGGCCAAGGTGATCGCGCGGGCTCTGCGCGATGCCGGTATGGAGGTCATCTACACCGGTCTCCACCAGACGCCCGAGCAGATCGTCGACACCGCGATCCAGGAGGATGCCGACGCCATCGGTCTCTCCATCCTCTCGGGCGCGCACAACACGCTGTTCGTGAAGGTGCTGGAGCTTCTGAAGGAGCGCGACGCGGAGGACATCAAGGTCTTCGGCGGCGGCATCATCCCCGACGGGGACATCGCTCCGCTGAAGGAGAAGGGTGTGGCGGAGATCTTCACTCCGGGCGCGACGACCGCGTCCATCGTCGACTGGGTGAACGCGAACGTCCGCGTGGCGGTCTGATCCGCTTCCCGCACGTCGCTTGCCAGGGCCCTCCCTCCGGGGAGGGCCCTTCGCCGTATCGCGGCCCGTCTTCAGAGCGGGGCGATGCCGGGTGCCAAGTGCCCGGTGCCGGTGCCGGTGTCGGTGTCGGTGCCGGTGCCGGTGCACGGTGTCGGGTGCCGGTTTCAGGTGTCGGTTTCAGGTGTCGGTTCCGACGAGTTCGGCGCGCATGGCCGCTCGCAGCCGGAGCGTGGAGACCAGCCGCTGGAACGCCTCGGCCCAGTAGCCGCCCGCGCCCGGGGACGTGTCCGGTTCCTCGTCGGGCAGGGCCGTCAGCGGGTCGAGGCGCGCCGCGGCCTCCGGGGCGAGGCAGCGCTCCGCGAGGCCCATCACCCCGCTGAAGCTCCACGGGTAACTGCCCGCGTCCCGCGCGCTGTCGAGGGCGTCGATCACCGCGGCGCCCAGGGGCTCGGCCCACGGGACGGCGCAGACGCCGAGCAGCTGGAACGCCTCCGACAGGCCGTGCGCCGCGACGAAGTCGGCGACCCAGCGCGCCCGCTCGTCCGCCGGGACCGTCGCCAGGAGCTGGGCGCGCTCGGCCAGCGACGAGGTGCCGGGGCCCGTCGCCGGCGGGGTCGCGGGGGCGCCGAGCAACGCGCGCGACCAGGCCGCGTCCCGCTGCCGTACGGCCGCCCGGCACCAGGCGGCGTGCAGCTCGTCCTGCCAGTCGTCGGCGACCGGCAGCGCCACGATCTCCTCCGGAGCCCGTCCGCCGAACCTGGCCTGCCAGCACGAGAGCGGTGCGGCCTCCACGAGCTGGCCCAGCCACCAGGAACGCTCGCCCCGCCCCGTCGGCGGGGTCGGCGCGAGCCCGTCCCGCTGCATCGCCGCGTCGCACTCGTGCGGCGCCTCGACGGAGATCGTGGGCGACTCCGCCGTCCGGTCGAGGCCGACGCAGGTGGCGGCCCGCCCCGCCATGCGACCCGCGAGCGCCGAGGCCGGCAGGGCGGAGAGCAGCTCGGCGGCGGTGGCGCGGACGTTACGGCTGCGGTCGCCGAGGGCCGCCTCCAGGAACTCCTCGTCCGCGTCGGACAGCCCGGTCCGCAGCGAGTCGAGGAACATCAGCCGGTCCTCCGCCCGCTCGGCGGACCAGGTGGACGTGAGGAGCGCGAGACCGGCGGCCGGGTCCTCGGTCCGTACGGCGGCGAGCAGCGCGATCCGCTCGGCGAACAGGCCCTCGTCCCACAGGGTCCTGACGCCCTCGGTGTCATCGAGGCCCGGGAGCCGCCCGCCCGCGCCCGCCCCGCGCAGGGCGAACCGCCACTCGGGGTTGAGCCCCGCCAGCCACAGACCGCGCGGCCCGGCCAGCCGGAGGGCCAGGGGCCGCAGATCGGTACGGGCCCTGGCCGCGTCGAGCAGGGCGGGCAGGGTGGCGGGCGGCGCCTTGTACCCGCGCTCGTTGGCGAGGGCCAGCCACTGGGGGAGCAGTTCGGTGAGGTCGGGAGCGGCCCCGCGCCTTCCTGCGGGTGAGGGCGCGGCCCGTCCGGCGAGGAGCTGGTCGAGCCGTCTCCGGGCCGCCTCGGGCAGCGGCCGGCGCGGGTCCTCCGGTGCGGGCGCGGGCGGTGGCGCGGCGGGCCCGGGGCGCAGCCCGGCACGGCGCCGCACGGTGTGCAGCGCGGCGGTGTCGAGCAGCGCGGCGGCCCTGTCCGGTCGAGCCCCGTCCGGTCCAGCCCCGTCCGGTCCAGCCCCGTCCGGGCGTCCTGCCTTGTCCGCATCCGGCACGTGCGTGCTCGCTGCCCTGGCGGGCCCCGTGGGCGCTCGCCGGTCCGTGCCGAGCAGCGCGGAGGTGACGAGCTCCTCCCAGATGCGGGCGCCGTCGTCACCGTGGGAGGAGGTGCCGGGTCCGGCATCGGGGCCTGTGGAGTACGGGGTGGGGGTCGTCGCGCGCGTGGTCATCGGGAGCCTCCGTGCGGTCGGGGGAGGTGGCGGGCCGTCATATGAGGGGGACCGTCTCGGTCGGGGCCTCCGGCGACCAGGCGGCGAGGGGCGTGAAGCCCCGGTGGCCGCACTCTCCGAAGACGGTTACGGGCGCGCCGCCGGACAGGGCGACGAGCCGCCAGAGCCCGGGCCGGTTCTGGGCGGCGGGCGTCAGCGGCAGGGCCTCGCGGCCGTCCGCGTCGGCGAGCTGCCAGCCGTACTCCGCCCGTGCCGGTACGACCTGGCTCAGCGTCACGGGCCAGGAGTCCAGCCACGGGTCCTCGCTCAGCACCCGTCCGTACGCGTCGAGGGCCTCGCCCACCGACCCGCCCGGCGGCGGGGATACGCGGCCGTCGACCGGGACGAAGTGCTCGCCCGGCTCCGCGCGCAGCCGGCCGGCGCCCGCGTACGGCGTGAGTTCGCCGTCGAGGAGCGCGCCCACGGGAAGCGCCAGGCCGGGGGGTCTGCCGGCCGCGCCGAAGGAGAGGACGAGCGCCGTGCGGCCGCTCGTGGCGCCGTACAGCCAGACGCGCCGGGTGGTCAGCCGGGCGTCGGCCGTGTCGTACTGCGCGAGGACGAGCCAGTGGTCGCGCACCGGGACGCCGTCGGCCGGGGCGGTGAGGCCGACCCGGGTCCGTACGGTCGCGGCGAGGGCCGGGGGCAGCAGGTCGGCGGTGAGCCAGGCGCGGTCGAGGAGGTGCGTCAGCGCGCACTCCTCCAGGAGGCGCACGGGCCAGCCGGGCCCCGAGCCGGGGATCGCGCCCAGCTCCCGGACCCGGCCCGCGAGCCCCGGTGCCTGGGCGTCGACCATGCGGGCCGCGGTCTCCTCCCACAGGCCGTACCCGGCCTGCTCGGCCGCCGCCAGGCCGCCGCGCATCAGGTCGGCGAGCCGCTGCTCAAGCTCGAGCGCGCCCGCGGTGATCCGTGCCGCTCTGCGCTCGGCCCTGCGCCGCGCGGCCTCGGGGTCCGCCGTGGCCCCGGAGGCCCCGGAGGCCCCGGGGGCTCCGGGGCCTCCGGGGGCTCCGGGGGCTCCGGGGCCGGCAGGCCGGGCCGGGCTCCCGGCCTCTTCCCGCCGTTTCGCGAGCCACGGTCCCGCCCACTCCGGCGGGGTGCCGTCCGTGACCGCCGTCCCGTCGGACGCCTGGAGCAGCAGGAGTCCCAGCGCGTGCTTGCACGGGAACTTCCGGCTGGGGCAAGCGCAGGCGTACGCCGGCCCCGTGGTGTCGACGACCGTCTCGTACGACCGACCGCCGCCGCCCCTGCACCGCCCCCAGACGGCCCCCTCGCCCCGGCCCGTGTCCGACCACGGCCCGGCCGCGCCCAGCGCGCTCCCCGCTTGGCGTGAGGCGTCGTCAGGAGCCAGTGCCAGCACCTGTTCGACCGTCCAGCGCACCCCCATGGCATTCATGTCACCGACCGTAGACGCCGCCACTGACAACGCCCGGACCGTTCGCTCGGCGGACCGGTCGATCCGGAGAACGGACGGTAGGCGACTGGCCGGAACCCCCCGGGTGACCGAAAAAGCAACTTGACTTTACTCTTCCTTTACGGTTCTCTGCGCGGGACCGAAGATCCGCACACCTGTCCAGGGGAACCCCGTCATGAAGCGCACCGTCCGTACCGCCGTCTCGGCCCTGGCCGTCGCAGGGCTCGCCCTCGGCCTCGGCGCCTGCTCGGAGGCGGCCGAGAAGGCCGCCGACCAGGTCGACAAGACCATCTCCGAGTCCTACGAGGTCACGTACGAGGTCAGCGGCAAGGGCGTCGACTCCATCGACTACAACGCCGGTGACGGCACCGCCATGGCGCCGAAGGTCGAGACGGAGAAGAAGCCGGCCCTGCCGTGGAAGAAGACGGTCAAGCTGCAGGGCATCATGCCGCCGGCGGTCATGCCGATCTCGCTCGACCCGGCCGACCTCACCTGCAAGGTCATCTACCAGGGCAAGGTCATCAAGGAGGCCAAGGGCGAGCAGGCGATGGCGGGCGGCTGCGTCGCCGTCTCCCCGATCGTGGGCTGACCCACTCTCACCTCCCGCCCCTCGCGGCGCCCTTGACCAGCGGTGACGGCCGACTGTCAGTGGCATGGTGCACGGTGGATCGCACAACAGGTCGAGCGATCTGGAGGGGGATCCATGACCGTGCCCGAAACTGCCGCGCAGCCCGGTTCCGGTGTCGAGACGGACACCGGACCGGGCCTGCCCCAGGCCGCCGCGCCGACCGCCGCGCCGGCCACACCGGAGGCCGCAGCGAAGGCAGCAGCGGACGACGCCGCGGAGGCCGCCGCGGGCGCCCTGAGGCCGCACGCCGAGCACGCCTTCGCCGCCGAACTCACCGCACTCGCCGCCGCCGACGACCGGCCGCGGCCCGCCCGCTGGCGCCTCTCGCCCTGGGCCGTCGCCACCTATCTCCTCGGCGGCACGCTCCCCGACGGGACGGTGATCACGCCCAAGTACGTGGGACCGCGCCGCATCGTCGAGGTCGCCGTCACCACACTCGCCACCGACCGGGCGCTCCTGCTGCTCGGCGTGCCCGGCACCGCGAAGACCTGGGTGTCCGAGCACCTCGCCGCCGCCGTCAGCGGCGACTCGACCCTCCTCGTCCAGGGCACCGCGGGCACGCCCGAGGAGGCCGTCCGGTACGGCTGGAACTACGCGCGGCTCCTCGCCGAAGGCCCCAGCCGCGACGCCCTCGTGCCGAGTCCGGTGATGCGGGCGATGGCCTTGGGCATGACCGCCCGGGTCGAGGAGCTCACCCGTATGCCCGCCGACGTGCAGGACGCGCTCATCACGATCCTGTCCGAGAAGACCCTGCCGGTCCCCGAGCTGGGCCAGGAGGTGCAGGCCGTCCCCGGCTTCAACCTCATCGCCACCGCCAACGACCGCGACCGGGGCGTCAACGAACTCTCCAGCGCGCTGCGCCGCCGCTTCAACACGGTGGTGCTGCCGCTGCCCGCGACCCCCGAGGCCGAGGTCGACATCGTCGCGCGGCGCGTCGACCAGATCGGACGCTCCCTCGCCCTGCCGTCCGTACCGGAGGGCGCGGAGGAGATCCGGCGGGTCGTCACCGTCTTCCGCGAGCTGCGGGACGGGGTCACCGGCGACGGGCGGACGAAGGTCAAGTCCCCCTCGGGGACGCTCTCCACGGCCGAGGCGATCTCCGTCGTCACGGGCGGCCTCGCGCTCGCCGCCCACTTCGGCGACGGCGTCCTGCGCCCCGGGGACATCGCCGCCGGCATCCTCGGCGCGGTCGTCCGCGACCCGGCGGCCGACCGGGTCGTCTGGCAGGAGTACCTGGAGACGGTGGTCAGGGAGCGGGACGGCTGGAAGGACTTCTACCGCGCCTGCCGCGAGGTGAGCGCATGACACCCACCACCACGGTCCCGGGCCCGTCCCACGCGCCGGGCCCCGCCCCCGCCAGGGGCGCGGCGCCGGCCGTCGGGGGTGGGCGGAGCGGATGGCCCCTGGTGCTCGGGGTGCGGCACCACGGTCCCGGGTCGGCGCGGGCGGTGCGGGCCGCGCTGGAGGCGGAGAAGCCCGCCGCCGTGCTCGTCGAGGGGCCCGCCGAGGCCGACGCCCTCGTGGCGCTCGCCGGGGACGAGGCCATGCGGCCCCCCGTCGCCCTGCTGGCCCACGCCGTGGACGACCCGGGGCGGGCCGCGTTCTGGCCGATGGCCGAGTTCTCGCCCGAGTGGGTCGCGATCCGCTGGGCCCTCGACCGCGGCGCCGCCGTCCGGTTCATCGACCTGCCCGCCGCCCACACCCTCGCCGCCGCCGACCCCATCCGGTCCGACGGCGAGGAGACGGGGGGCGAGGACGCCGGCAGTGGCGGGCTCCGGATCGACCCGCTCGCCGAACTCGCCAGGGCCGCCGGACACGAGGACCCCGAGCGCTGGTGGGAGGACGCCGTCGAACTGCGCGACGACGCCGACCCCATCGCCCCCTTCGAGGCCCTCGCCGAGGCCATGGGGGCCCTGCGCGAGGTGTACGGGCACGGCGGCCACCCCCGCGACCTCGTCCGCGAGGCGTACATGCGGCTCCAGCTGCGCGCCGCCCGCAAGGAGTTCGGTGACGAGGTCGCCGTCGTCTGCGGCGCCTGGCACGTCCCCGCCCTCGTCCGGAAGACCACCGTCGCCGCCGACCGCGCCCTCCTCAAGGGCCTGCCCAAGGTGAGGACCGAGCTGACCTGGGTCCCCTGGACCCACCGCAGGCTCGCCCGCCGCTCCGGTTACGGCGCGGGCATCGACGCGCCCGGCTGGTACGGCCACCTCTTCGCCGCCCCCGACCGGTCGGTCGAGCGCTGGATGGCCAAGGTCGCCGGACTCCTCAGAGCGGAGGACCATCCCGTCTCCACCGCCCACGTCATCGAGGCGGTCCGCCTCGCGGAGAGCCTCGCCGCCCTGCGCGGCCGGCCGTTCCCCGGGCTCGGCGAGACGACGGACGCCGTCCGCGCCGTCCTGTGCGAGGGCTCCGACGTGCCGCTCGACCTCGTCCGCGACCGGCTCGTCGTCGGCGACGTCCTCGGCGAGGTCCCCGCCGGCGCCCCGGCCGTACCGCTCCAGCGCGACCTGAGTCGCCTCCAGCGTTCCCTGCGGCTCAAGCCCGAGGCGCTGGAGCGGGCGCTCGACCTCGATCTCCGCAAGGAGACGGACGGCGCCCGCAGCCGGCTGCTGCACCGGCTGCGGCTGCTCGGCGTCGACTGGGGCGCACCGGCCGCCGGACGGGCCGGCACCGGTACCTTCCGGGAGGCCTGGCGGCTGCGCTGGGAGCCCGAGCTGCACGTCCAGGTGGCCGAGGCCGGCGTCTGGGGCACCACCGTCGAGTCCGCCGCCACCGCCAAGGCCGAGTCACGGGCCAGGGCCGCGACCGCCCTCGCCGACATCACCGCCCTCGCCGAGCAGTGCCTCCTCGCCGGACTCGCCGACGCGCTGCCCGTCGTGATGCGCGCCCTCGCCGACCGGGCCGCGCTCGACACCGACGTCGCCCACCTCGCCCAGGCCCTCCCGGCCCTGGCCCGCTCCCTGCGCTACGGCGACGTCCGCGCCACCGACACGACGGCGCTCGCCGAGGTCGCCGCCGGGCTCGCCGAGCGGATCTGCGTCGGCCTGCCGCCCGCCTGCGCCGGACTCGACGCCGACGCCGCCGCAGCCATGCGCGAGCGGATCGACGAGGTCCACCAGGCGATCGGCCTGCTGCCGGACGCGGCGGCCCTGGCCGACCGCTGGGCGGGCGTCCTGCACCGGCTCGCCACCCGCGACCGGACGCCCGGCATCCTGCGCGGCCGGGCCGCCCGGCTCCTCCTCGACGAGGGACGGCTCGCCGAGGGCGAGGCCGCGCCGCTCATGAGCCGCGCCCTCTCGCCCGGCACCCCGCCGCAGGACGCCGCCGCCTGGATCGACGGCTTCGTCGGCGGGGCCTCCGGCGGCGGTCTGCTCCTCGTCCACGACGAGCGGCTGCTCGGCCTCGTCGACGCCTGGCTCACCTCCGTACCGGCCGGGGCGTTCACCGACGTCCTGCCGCTGCTGCGCCGTACGTTCTCCGGGTACGAGCCGGGCGTCCGCCGCACCCTCGGCGAACTCGTCGCCCGCGGCCCGGAGCGCGGCGGGCCGGGGCGCGCGACGCCCGGAGGCGTACCCGGCTTCGCCACCGGCCTCGACCGGGAACGGGCGGACGGCGTCCTGCCCCTGCTCCATCTCATCCTCGGTACGGAGGCCCGCACGTGAGCCCGCACATGGACAGCACTGCCGCCGCCGGCGCTCACGTCACGGCGGACGACGAGCGGCTGCGCCGCTGGCGCCTGGTCCTCGGCGGCGGGGACGCCGACGGCACCGGACACGCGCTCACCGGCACCGACGCCGCCATGGACGGCGCCCTCACCGCGCTCTACGGCAGCCGGAACCGAGGCCAGGACCGGGGCGACGGCCGGGGACGGGACCGCTCGGGCGGGCTCGGCGGATCCGCGCCCTCCGTCGCCCGCTGGCTCGGCGACATCCGCACGTACTTCCCCAGCTCCGTCGTCCAGGTGATGCAGCGCGACGCGATCGACCGCCTCGGCCTCGCCACGCTCCTCCTGGAGCCGGAGATGCTGGAGGCCGTCGAGGCCGACGTCCACCTCGTCGGCACCCTGCTCTCCCTCGGCAAGGCCATGCCGGAGACGACCAGGGAGACCGCGCGGGCCGTCGTACGCAAGGTCGTCGACGACCTGGAGAAGCGACTCGCCACCCGCACGAGGGCCGCGCTCACCGGTGCGCTCGACCGTTCGGCCCGGATCAGCCGCCCCCGGCACCGGGACATCGACTGGGACCGGACGATCCGCGCCAACCTCAAGAACTACCTGCCCGAATACCGCACCGTCGTCCCGGAGCGGCTCGTCGGCCACGGCCGCTCCTCGCAGGCGGTACGGAAGGAGGTCGTCCTCTGCATCGACCAGTCCGGCTCCATGGCGGCCTCCGTCGTCCACGCCTCCGTCTTCGGCGCGGTCCTCGCCTCCATGCGGTCGATCGCCACCCGGCTCGTCGTCTTCGACACGTCCGTCGTCGATCTGACCGACCGCATCGACGACCCGGTCGACGTCCTCTTCGGCACGCAGCTGGGCGGCGGCACCGACATCAACCGTGCCCTCGCCTACTGCCAGGCGAGGATCACCCGCCCCGCCGACACCGTGGTCGTGCTCATCAGCGACCTGTACGAGGGGGGCATCCGCGACGAGATGCTGAAGCGGGTCGCCGCGATGAAGGCCTCCGGCGTCCAGTTCGTGGCGCTGCTCGCCCTCTCCGACGAGGGCGCCCCCGCCTACGACCGCGACCACGCGGCGGCGCTCGCCGCGCTCGGCGTCCCGGCCTTCGCCTGCACCCCCGACCTGTTCCCGGAGGTCATGGCCGCCGCCCTGGAGAAGCGCCCGCTCCCGATACCCACCGACTGAGCGGGGCCGGCCCGGGGCTCGCACGGGAGAGCGGGCCGTCCCTCCGGCAGGTGCGGAATCCGTCGCCGAGGGACCACCCGCACGGGTGCTCCAGGGTGATTGAGGCCCATATCACATCGGGTTCGAGGAGGCCCTCACCCCGATCCCCGGCGCGTCGTGAGGGGCCGGGAGTCCAGTCCCCGCCTGCCGTGAGCCGCGCGCACCCCCTCCCCGAACCCCCTACGGACCGCCCCGTGGCCCCTACACCCTGTGACCCGTATCACCGCTCCGGGGGTAGCTGCGATTTAGGGACCTACGTCCCTCGGGGATAACCTGCGAGACGGACATGCCGCGTCCACGGACACCGTGTACGCCTCCCTTGTGACAGAGCAGTCACGTTGCCCTCCGCGGCACGCCCACGCAGAAAACGAACCGCGATCATCAGAAAAGGGACGGACGCGCGTGGACCTGTTCGAGTACCAGGCGAGGGACCTCTTCGCCAAGCACGGTGTACCGGTGCTGGCCGGTGAAGTCATCGACACGCCTGAGGCGGCGCGCGAGGCCACCGAGCGTCTTGGCGGCAAGTCGGTCGTCAAGGCGCAGGTGAAGGTCGGTGGCCGCGGCAAGGCCGGCGGCGTCAAGCTGGCCGCGAATCCGGACGAGGCCGTCGCCCGCGCGACGGACATCCTCGGGATGGACATCAAGGGCCACACGGTCCACAAGGTGATGATCGCCGAGCTGTCCCCGGAGATCGAGGCGGAGTACTACGTCTCGTACCTCCTCGACCGCACCAACCGCACCTTCCTGGCCATGGCCTCGGTGCAGGGCGGCATGGACATCGAGGAGGTCGCGGAGAAGACCCCCGAGGCCCTCGCGAAGGTCCCGGTCAACGCCGTCGAAGGCGTGGACATCGTCAAGGCCCGCGAGATCGTGGCCCAGGCGAAGTTCCCGGCCGACGTGGCCGAGGGTGTCGCCGAGGCCATGGTGACCCTGTGGGACACCTTCGTCGCCGAGGACGCGCTCCTCGTCGAGGTCAACCCGCTGGTGAAGACCAAGGACGGCCGCATTCTGGCGCTGGACGGCAAGGTGTCTCTCGACGAGAACGCCGACTTCCGTCAGCCCGAGCACGAGGCGCTCGAGGACAAGGCCGCAGCCAACCCGCTCGAGGCTGCCGCCAAGGCCAAGAACCTCAACTACGTCAAGCTCGAGGGCGAGGTCGGCATCATCGGTAACGGTGCCGGTCTGGTCATGTCGACCCTGGACGTCGTCGCGTACGCCGGTGAGAACCACGGCGGCGTGAAGCCGGCCAACTTCCTCGACATCGGTGGCGGCGCCTCCGCCGAGGTCATGGCGAACGGCCTGGAGATCATCCTGGGCGACCCGGACGTCAAGTCCGTGTTCGTCAACGTCTTCGGTGGCATCACCGCCTGTGACGAGGTCGCCAACGGCATCGTCCAGGCGCTGGAGCTCCTCGCCTCCAAGGGCGAAGAGGTCACCAAGCCGCTGGTCGTGCGCCTCGACGGCAACAACGCGGAGCTGGGTCGCAAGATCCTGTCGGACGCGAACCACCCGCTCGTGCAGCGTGTGGACACCATGGACGGCGCGGCCGACAAGGCCGCCGAGCTCGCGGCTGCGAAGTAAGGGACGAGGTCAGAACACCATGGCTATCTTCCTGACCAAGGACAGCAAGGTCATCGTCCAGGGCATGACCGGTGCCACGGGCATGAAGCACACCAAGCTCATGCTGGCCGACGGCACCAACATCGTCGGTGGCGTGAACCCGCGCAAGGCCGGCACGTCCGTCGACTTCGACGGCACCGAGGTCCCGGTCTTCGGCTCCGTCGCCGAGGCGATGAAGGAGACCGGCGCCAACGTCTCCGTCCTCTTCGTCCCGCCGGCCTTCGCGAAGGCCGCCGTGGTCGAGGCGATCGACGCCGAGATCCCGCTGGCCGTCGTCATCACCGAGGGCATCGCCGTCCACGACTCCGCCGCCTTCTGGGCGTACGCGCAGGCGAAGGGCAACAAGACCCGCATCATCGGCCCGAACTGCCCCGGTCTCATCACCCCGGGCCAGTCCAACGCCGGCATCATCCCGGGCGACATCACGAAGCCGGGCCGCATCGGCCTGGTCTCGAAGTCCGGCACGCTGACGTACCAGATGATGTACGAGCTCCGTGACATCGGCTTCTCGTCGGCCGTCGGCATCGGTGGCGACCCGGTCATCGGCACCACGCACATCGACGCCCTCGCGGCGTTCGAGGCGGACCCCGACACCGACCTGATCGTCATGATCGGTGAGATCGGCGGCGACGCCGAGGAGCGTGCGGCCGACTTCATCAAGGCCAACGTCACCAAGCCGGTCGTCGGCTACGTCGCGGGCTTCACCGCGCCCGAGGGCAAGACCATGGGCCACGCCGGCGCCATCGTCTCCGGCTCCTCCGGCACGGCCCAGGCGAAGAAGGAGGCCCTGGAGGCCGCGGGCGTCAAGGTCGGCAAGACCCCGACCGAGACGGCCAAGCTGGCGCGCGCCATCCTCGCGGGCTGACACCAGCAGTAAGCAGCACGCAGTACGCGAGTGGGCCCCGCCCTCCCGGGAAACCGGGCGGGGGCGGGGCCCACTCGCGTACGTACGATCCCGTCTCCGCCTACTCGGCCGACGGGATCAGCCGCTCAGGGCCCGGGTTCGGCTCGTGGCGGAGCTTCTCGCGGAGTTCGACGTCCTCCGGGCCGAGCTTCTGCGGGCCGCCGCGCACCGGCACACCGTTGACGGTCTCGCCGGGGACCTCCACGGGCAGGTAGCGCGTCGGCGCGGTCGCCGCCGTGAAGGCCGTCACGCAGATCAGGACCGCCGTCGCGCCCAGCACCCTCCGCGTCCACTTGCGGGTCCGCCGCTCGCTGCCCGTCCGGACCGCGCGTGCCGCCGGAAGGGTCGCCGTCGGCGCCTCGGAGACCAGTGAGTGGAGCCGCTGGTGCAGGGCCTCCGGTTCGGCGAGCTCGGGGATCCGCGTCCCGATGACCGTGCGGGCGTGCAGCAGCCGGTTGGCGGCGGCGGGGGTGCTCGCCTCGGTCTCGGCGGCCGTGTCCGGCAGGTCGAGGCCGAGTCCGTCGTAGAGCAGGACGGTACGGCGGTACGGCGGCGGCAGTTCGAGCAGCGCGGCGAGCAGCGCCCGGCGGTTCGCATCGGTCGGCGGCGAGTCGGGGTGCTTGTGGGCGCGCCGCAGCCGGTGCCAGGGGGAGAGGGCGTACTCGTACGCCGCCGCCCGCACCCAGCCCACCGGGTCCGCGTCGACGGCGACCTCGGGCCAGTGCTCCCAGGCGTGGTGGAAGGCGTACTCGACGGACTCGCGGGAGAGCCGGCGGCGCCCGGTGAGCAGATAGGTCTGGTGGACGAGGCCGGGCGCGGCGTACCCGTACAGCGCGTCGAAGGCCTCCGCGGGGGTGAGACCCGGCTCGGCGGCGGGCAGCGCGGGCTTTGCCGCGGGTGCGGGTTCCGGGGCCACGGCCCGGTCGGCGGGATCGGCCGTTCCGGCCCTCGGGGCGACGGTCGCCTCCACCTCCACCTCCACCTCCGCTTCCACCTCCGCCTCCGCCGGTTTCAGGCGTTCCTGAGGCTTCGGGGCGCCTTTGCGGGCGGCGCCGGGGGCGATCCTCGGAGCCGGTGAGGGGGCCTTGGGCGGCTTGGCCGCCCGCTTGACCGCGGCCTTGGGCCGGACGTTGGCGGAGGCCGAGCCGGCGGAGGCCGAGATGGCGGAGGTCGAGCCGACGGAGATCGAGCCGGCGGAGGCGGGGATCGGGGCCGACTGCGCCGCCGGGTCCGGGGCCGGGGCGGACGTGGTCGCGGACGTGGTCGCGGGCGCGGGAGCGGGCGCGGGAGCGGGCGCGGGAGCGGGCGTGGTGGGCTCCGGCGTGCCGGTGGCCGCGTCGGCGCTCCCGTACGAGCCGAGCAGCCTCGCGTACGCCTCGCGCTTGCGGCCGCGCGGCGCCGAGCGCCCGGTCTCCCAGGCCTTGACGGTGGCCTTCGTGACGCCCATGGCCTCGGCGACCTGCTCCTCGCTCAGGGCGAGGGCCTCACGCAACCTGCGCCGCTCCTTCGGTGTCGGCAGGGTGACGGAGGATGCGGAATCTGTGGTGCTCCGGCTCATCGGCGTCGACCTCCCGCAGAGCTGCTATGGGCGGAAAAGTACATAAACGTATCTTGAGCGACACAGCGGAGGTTTGCCTGTTACGCGGCTTAAGCGCGTGTCGTTGGCAGCATGGCCCCGTGACCCATTCGACCGAGTACCCCCTGGTCCAGGGCGGCCGTTCCGCCGCCCTCGCCACCGCCTGCGTCCGTGGCGGCGTCGCCGCCGGGCTCGGTCTCGGCGCCCTCGCCGTCCTGGTGACCGCGGCCTGGATCAGCTCGCCGTACCCCGACAGCGGCCCCGGCGACGCCCTGCACGTCGCCGCCGGGCTCTGGCTCCTCGCCCACGGCGTGGACCTGATCCGTACGGACACCCTGTCCGGCCTGCCCGCGCCCCTCGGCGTCGCACCGATGCTCCTCGCCGCCCTGCCCGTCTGGCTCGTCCACCGGGCCGCCCGCGACACCTTCGACCCGGGGGACGACAGCGACCGGCAGCGCCCCTCCGCGAGCGGCGCCGTCGCCGCGGTGGCCGGTGGATACCTGCTGGTCGCGGCCGTCGTCGTGGTCTACAGCGAGAGCGGCCCGCTGCCCGCCGACCTGATCACCGCCGGGCTCTGGCTGCCCGCCGTCGTCGCCGGCGCGGCGGGGGCGGGTGTCTGGACGGCGCTCGGCCGCCCGGTGCCCGGGCAGCGACAGGCGGCGGCCGCCCTGCGCGCCGTCGGGCTCGGACTCGTGACGCTGTGCGGCGGCGGCGCGGTGCTCGCGGCGGTCTCGCTGGCCTGGCACGCCGACGGGGCGCAGACCGCCTTCGCCGGCCTCGCGGGGGAGTGGTCGGGGCGGGTCGCGGTCCTGCTCCTCGTCCTGGCGCTGCTGCCGAACATGGCCGTGTGGGGAGCGGCGTACGGACTCGGGCCGGGCTTCACCCTCGGCACGGGCGCGCTCGCGACCCCGCTGGGCCTCGTCGGCGACCCGGCGGTGCCGCCCTTCCCGCTCCTGGCGGCGCTGCCCGCCGAAGGGCGCGGCACGTGGGTGCACTGGGCGGCCGCGGCGGTCCCGCTGGCCGCGACCCTGGTCCAGGGCCGGTGCGTGGGCCGCATGGCGCGGGGCTGGCCGGCCCGCGACGCCGCTCTGACGGCGCTGGCGGCCGCCTGGGGATGCGGGGCGGCCGTCGCCGTCCTCGCGGCCGCGGCGGGCGGTCCGCTCGGCTCGGGACGGCTGTCCGCCTTCGGCCCCGTGTGGTGGCAGGCGGGCGCCGCGACGGTGCTGTGGGGTGCCTGCGTCGGGGTGCCGACGGCGCTGGGGGTACGGGCCTGGGGGCGCCGAGCTCTCCGCCCGAAGCCCCTGCCGCTTCCCGTACCGGCACCGGCGCCCGCGACCGTACCGGCGTCGGCCGGAACGGGGGCGGCGCTCGGGGCGCCCTTCAGCGTGGAGGCCCTCTCGGGCACGGCTCAGGGCACGGTTCCGGACGGCCGGGCGCCGAAGGCCGCCGGGACCGAACCCGGCTCCCCGGCCGCCACCACGACCCCGGCGACTCAGGCTCAGGCCAAGGCTTCCACGGAGGCTTCCACACCGGCCTCCACACCGACCACCAAGACCACGCCGACCACCCCGGCTCCCGCCCCGATGCCCACCCAGGCCTCCACCCCGGCCCTGGAACTGGGTCTGGACGACGACCCGGGCTACGAGCCGTACGACTACCTCCCGGCGGCCTGGGAGTCCCAGCCGCCGGGCTCGCCCTAGGGCGGATCAGAGTCGGACAGGCCCTAAGGGGCTACTCCCGGACCCCGAAGCCCGCGCGCAGCGGCTTCGGCAGGAGGTCGTTGCAGGCGAGCTGGCCCGCGTGGGTCAGGGCGTCGTCGCGGCACTCGTAGAAGTCCCGGTAGACGAGCTGCATGGTGAAGCCGACCGCGACGATCATCAGGGACACGGTCGCCGCCACCACACCACTGATCGCGGCCGTCCGCATCGAGCGGACCGGCGCCGTGGCGGGAGCGGAGCCCGAGGCGGCACCGGCGCCGGACGCGCCCGTGTCCGAGGGCTCCGCCCCCGACCGCTCCGGCTGTGACGTCGGCGACACCTCGCCCTCCTGCTTCGGCTTCGTCCGCAGGGAGCTGATGCCCCAGTAGAGCGCGAGGGCGCCGAGCAGCAGCGCCAGCTCCGGGATGTCGAAGATGGCGAAGAAGAAGGCCCACATGCCCGCGAGGATCGCGTACCGCGCCCGTCGCTGCGCGGGGTCCGTCGGGTCCCAGCGCATGCCCTGGCCGCGCCCGGGACCGCCCGGCCCCGGGCCGCCGTCCGGGCCACCCCGGCGGTCGGCACCGCGGCCGAAGCCGTCCGTCGAACGGCCGGGCTGGCGCGGGCTCCAGCGGCCGTCGGCCGGTCCGGAGGAGCCGGACGAGCCGTTCGGTTCCGATCCCGAAGCGTCCGGCGACGCCGGGGAGTCGGAGGCGTCGTCGTCCCCGCCCTCCGGTCGCCGCGGCTGCCACGGCTGATCCGGCCGGCCCTCGGGCGGCGGCGCGAACGGGTTGTTGTCGTTCGTGGACTGGCGCTCCGGCATCTGCTGGACGTCTTCCCTCTGTCGTCGCGACCACGGCCGCACCCGCGGTCTCCGCTGCTGTCTCGTCTGCTGTTCGTCTGGCGTCGGACCCTGACGCTACCGCCCTGCTCCGCCCCCGTCCCGTGGGGGCCGTCCGGTGTGCCGGTATCGTTGCTGACGGTCGAGCCATTCGTAGGGTTCCCCGTATCGAGCGACACGATTCGTTCGTACGACCGTACAAACACCACGGAAAGAGTGACCCAGTGGCTGCCGCCCGCCTCGTCGTCCTGGTCTCCGGTTCCGGTACCAACCTGCAGGCCCTCCTCGACGCCATCGCCGCCGACCCCGAGGGGTACGGGGCGGAGGTCGTCGCCGTCGGCGCGGACCGCGACGACATCGTCGGTCTCGAGCGCGCCGAGCGCGCCGGGCTGCCCACCTACGTCTGCCGCGTCAAGGACCACGCCACCCGCGAGGAGTGGGACCGCGCCCTGACCGAGGCCACCGCCGCCCACGAGCCGGACCTCGTCGTCTCGGCCGGGTTCATGAAGATCGTCGGCAAGGAGTTCCTCGCCCGCTTCGGCGGCCGGGTCGTCAACACCCACCCGGCGCTGCTGCCCAGTTTTCCCGGTGCTCACGGAGTGCGCGACGCCCTCGCGTACGGCGCGAAGGTCACCGGGTGCACCGTCCACTTCGTCGACGACGGTGTCGACACCGGCCCGATCATCGCCCAGGGCGTGGTCGAGGTGCGGGACGAGGACGATGAAGCCGCTCTGCACGAGCGCATCAAGGAAGTCGAGCGCTCGCTGCTCGTCGACGTCGTGGGGCGCCTCGCCCGGCACGGCTATCGCATTGAGGGACGAAAGGTTCATGTCGGTGAACACGGACACCGTTAAGCCCATCCGCCGCGCGCTGGTCAGCGTCTACGACAAGACGGGTCTGGAGGAGCTGGCCCGCGGTCTGCACGAGGCCGGTGTCGAGCTCGTCTCCACCGGCTCCACGGCCGGGAAGATCGCCGCCGCCGGTGTGCCGGTCACCAAGGTCGAGGAGCTGACCGGCTTCCCCGAGTGCCTGGACGGCCGCGTCAAGACCCTGCACCCGCGCGTGCACGCCGGCATCCTCGCCGACCTGCGCCTGGAGTCGCACCGCGCGCAGCTCGCCGAGCTGGGCGTGGAGCCCTTCGACCTGGTCGTCGTGAACCTCTACCCGTTCCGCGAGACGGTCGCCTCCGGCGCCACCCCGGACGAGTGCGTCGAGCAGATCGACATCGGCGGCCCGTCGATGGTCCGCGCCGCGGCGAAGAACCACCCGTCCGTGGCCATCGTCACGAGCCCGGAGCGGTACGCCGACGTGCTCGCCGCGGTCGCGGTCGGCGGCTTCGACCTGACCGCCCGCAAGCGCCTCGCCGGCGAGGCCTTCCAGCACACCGCCGCGTACGACGTGGCCGTGGCCGGCTGGTTCGCCGACGACTACGCCGCCGCCGACGACTCGGGCTTCCCCGACTTCCTGGGCGCCACGTACGCGCGCAAGAACGTCCTGCGCTACGGCGAGAACCCGCACCAGGGCGCGGCGCTCTACGTCGACGGCACGGGCGGCCTCGCCGAGGCCGAGCAGCTGCACGGCAAGGAGATGTCCTACAACAACTTCACGGACACCGACGCCGCGCGCCGGGCCGCGTACGACCACACCGAGCCCTGCGTCGCGATCATCAAGCACGCCAACCCGTGCGGCATCGCGATCGGCGCGGACGTCGCCGAGGCCCACCGCAAGGCGCACGCCTGTGACCCGCTGTCGGCGTTCGGCGGCGTCATCGCCGTCAACCGCCCGGTCTCCGTCGCGATGGCCGAGCAGGTCGCCGAGATCTTCACCGAGGTCATCGTGGCCCCGGCGTACGAGGACGGCGCGGTCGAGGTCCTGGCCAAGAAGAAGAACATCCGCGTGCTCCGCGCCGACGGCGCCCCGGCCAACCCGGTCGAGGTCAAGCCGATCGACGGCGGCGCGCTCCTCCAGGTCACCGACCGCCTCCAGGCCGAGGGCGACGACCCGGCGAACTGGACCCTGGCGACGGGCGACGCCCTGTCCGCCGAGGAGCTGGCCGAGCTCGCGTTCGCCTGGAAGGCGTGCCGCGCGGTCAAGTCCAACGCGATCCTGCTCTCCCGTGACGGCGCCTCGGTCGGCGTCGGCATGGGCCAGGTCAACCGCGTCGACTCGGCGAAGCTGGCCGTCGAGCGGGCGGGCGAGGAGCGGGCGCGCGGCGCGTACGCCGCCTCGGACGCCTTCTTCCCCTTCCCCGACGGCCTGGAGATCCTGACGGCCGCCGGCGTGAAGGCGGTCGTGCAGCCCGGCGGCTCGGTCCGTGACGAGCAGGTCGTCGAGGCCGCGCAGAAGGCGGGCGTGACCATGTACTTCACCGGTACGCGCCACTTCTTCCACTGACACCTGCTCCGGCAGAGCCCTGGTGGGGGCGTACGGGCCGTTCGGTCCGTACGCCCCCACCAGGGTCGTTCCACGCGTCAGCAGTTGCGGCTGGTGACGGACTTCCACTGCTTGTCGGCGCCGGTGTAGGTCTTGCCGTCGAACTTCACCGGCTTGCGGTCCCGCTCGTGCGTGAGGGTGGCGCCCCGCTTGTAGCGCTGTTCGTAGTGCAGATGGGCCCAGCCGCCGGCCTTCCCGGAGGTGCCGATCCGGCCGATCTGCTTGCCCCGCGCGATGCGCTGGCCCTTCCTGACGTACTTGGTGGGGTCGTCCTTGAGGTGGTAGTAGGCGGTGAACCAGCCGTTGCCGTGGTTGATCTGGATCGTGTTGCCGGAACCCCTGTCCTTGTACGTCGCGGCGACCGTCCCCGTGGCGGACGAGAGCACCGCCTTGCCGGCGGACCCCGTGTTCCCCTTCACCACGACGTCCAGGGCAGGGCTGTGGGCCCAGGTGTTGAGCTGCCACTTGGTCCCGCACGTGAAGGGCATCTGGAAGTACGGGGTGCTCACGTAGTCGCCCGGTCCCGGCGGCTGCTCGCTCGCGCCGGCGGGGGAGCCCCCGCCGGCGACGGCGACAAGGACGGCACCGGTGACGAGTGCCGGTACGGTCCGGCGTACGAACGTGGAATTGCGCAGCATCTTCTGCTCCTTCGGAGCCTCGTGACGCCCACCCCCGTGGTGGCGTGAGTCCACTCTCGTGAGAGGGCGGGGCGGCCGGTACCTCGGAACTCCGAGGGTCAGCAGTTCTCCAGCCACCGGTGGGAGCGGGGCAGGACGGGCTTCTCGAAGGTCGTCCTCGTCCCCCGTTCGAGGCAGCCCAGGGGCTCCTTGTGGTTCTTCGCGGCGTAGTAGGCGACGTCGACGAGCCGGGCGCCCTGGGCGGGGCCGTTGCCGTTGTTGTAGGCCGACCGGACCGGCCGTTCGCGGGTCCAGGGGCAGCGGATGCCCCCGTCGAGCCAGGACACCTCGCTGTCGAGCCAGCGGCACATCTCGCCCCGGCCGTCCGGCTCGCTGAAGAAGCAGACCTTCCCCGCGTCGCACCGGTCGTATCCGGAGGCTTCGGCGCTGCCGCCGAGGGCGTTGAGGGTGAAGCCGAGGGCGGTGACCACGGCCGTCGCGGCGGCGGCGACGAGCGGGAGGCGGCGGCGTCTCCCGCGCGAGGCGCCTGAGGCGTAAGGGAAGCGTGGGGTGTACGGGAAGCGCGCGGAGGCGACGTACGGGAAGCGCCGGAGTCGCGGCGGCCGGGCGGTCCCCGCGGCGGCCGTCACGCGCCGCAGCAGCGCGTCCGCGTCGTGCGCCGCCCGTTCCGCGTGCGTACGGCTCAGACAGTCCGCGACGATCTCCCGCCACGCGGGCGGAAGCTCCGGCGACAGGCGCAGATCCTCCTCGCCCCGGGCGTAGCGCACGGCGGCGTCCCGGCGGGCCGCCGGGGTACCGCCGGGGAGGGGCAGGGAACCCGTGAGGACGAGGTGGGCGAGGACGCCGAAGGCCCAGACGTCGGCGGTGGCGCGTACCCGCACGCCCCGCTCGCCGATCTCCGTCCAGAGCAGCTCGGGCGGCGTGTAGTCGGGGGTGGCGAAGCCGGGGGCGTAGGCGTGCGTGCCGTCGAGTTCGCTCGCGGTGCTGAAGTCCCCGAGGCGGACGCTGCCGTCCCGCATCAGCAGGACGTTGCCGGGCTTGAGGTCGCCGTGCACCCAGCCCGCCGTGTGCAGCTGGTGCAGCCCCTCGCAGACCTGGACGAGCAGGGCCGGGCCGGCCGCGGGCGGTGCGGCGCCCGTGAGGAGTGCCTGGAGGGGACGCTCGGCCTCCTCCAGTACGAGGACGGTCGCGCCGTCCAGCTCGGGGAGGTCCGGGTCGTCGACGGTCAGCGTCTCGAACATCCGGATCAGACGGGGCGAGCGCAGTCGGCGCAGCAGCTCCACCTCGCGCTCGGCCAGCTCGCGCAGATGGCACAGCTGGCGCGGGGTGTGGGTGCCGGTCGGCAGGAACTTCAGCGCGACCCGGTCGGGGAGACCCTCCTCCGCGACCTGGTCGGGGAGACCCTCCTCCGCGACCTGGTCGGGGAGACCCTCCTCACCCTCGTGCCCGGGCCGGGACTTCGCGCGCCGGGCCGCGTACACACTGGCGAACGCCCCGGCACCCAGCGGCTGCTCGACCGTCCACGCGCCCACCCGGTAGCCCCGCGGAACGATCAGCGGGAAGGCGGTCACCGGGCGGTCGCCAGAGTCGCCAGATCCTCTTCCCGTACGAGGTCGAAGCGGAGCGCCAGCGAGACCAGGGCCTCCTTCTTGCCGTTGAGGCGCGGGCCCGTGTCGGCGCTGTCGGGGCCGGGCTTGAGCCGTACCTTCACGGCCAGGTAGTCGATGTTCCACTGCACGGAGGCGCGATTCACCGCGGGCCACAGCGGACGGAGCCGGTCCACGATCCGGTCGGCGGTCGGCAGGGGCGCGTGCGGTTCGCCGCGCAGCCGGGGCTCGCAGAGGGCGGCGAGCACGAGGAAGTACCGCTTCGAGCGGTCGAGGGGGAAGGCGAGTGCGGTGGGCTCGCCGTCCTGGGCGGCGTGGGCGCGCTCCACGTAGTCGTGGCGGGGCGCCCAGACCCCGAAGTCGACGAGGTCGTTGCCCGCCGGCAGGACGACCCGGGAGAACTCGAACGGCACCGGGGCGTCGACCCGGCCCGGCGCGATCTTGATGTGCTCCCCGGCGCCCTCGGGGTTCTCGACGACGTAGGTCGAGGCGGTGCTGAAGTTGCTCAGCGCCCAGTAGCTTCCGGTCGCCCTGATCTCCCCCGCGGAGCGGGAGATACCGGGGTGGGGGATGCCCAGGGAAGGGATGCCCGGAGTGGAGAAGTCCGGAGAGGGGAAGTCCGGAGTGGAGAGGTCCGGAGTGGAGAGGTCCGGAGCGGAGAGGTTCGGAGCGGAGAGGTTCGGAGCGGAGAGGTCCGGACAGGGAGCGGTGGCGGAGGAACGGCCGAACCGGAGGCTTTCGCCGGGCGCCAGCCTGACCTGGCTCCCGGGATCCGCGGCGTGTGCGGGCACCACGATGATGCTGAACATGACGCTTCCTTTCCCCGAGGTCTGCGCCGCCAGGTTAGGGAGCTCCGATAAACGAATGCAGAACGTCACGAGAGGCGCCCGGACCGTCACGCCCCCTGGCAGGGTCCTGTCCGGCACCTGTGGATCCGGCGGCGACAGATCCGCCGATCGGGTGGACTCTGGTCTAATGGGTTGCTCTTTTGTCGGCTGCCGGTAGTGGGGGACGTGGTGTTGGACGTACTGAACAGGCCCGCTACGGAAACCACCGACGCGGAGGCGCCGGAAGGGCTCTCCCCGGCGCCGCTCAGGCCCTACCTGATCATCGCTGTCGTCCTCTGCGGTCTGTACTTCCTCTACTCCTGGGTGCAGTACGCGTACTTCCGTACGCCCTCCTGGGACCTCGGGATCTTCGGGCAGTCCGTGCGGGCGTACGCCGAGTTCCGGGCCCCCGTCGTCGACATCAAGGGCCCCGGCTTCCACATACTCGGCGACCACTTCAGCCCGGTCACCGCGCTGCTCGCGCCCTTGTACTGGATCTGGCCCTCGCCCGCCTCCCTGCTCTTCGCGCAGGCCGCGCTCTTCGCCGCGTCCGCGGTCGTCGTCGGCCGCACCACGCAGCAGGTCCTCGGCAGCCGGGCCGCCGGCATCGGACTCACCGTGGCGTACGGGCTCTCCTGGGGGCTCCAGGAAGCCGTCAAGTCCGACTTCCACGAGATCGCCTTCGCCGTCCCGCTGCTCGCCCTGACCTGCCGGGCCCTGCTCCTGGGGCGCTGGACCGCGGCCGTCGCCTGGTCCGCCCCGCTCGTCCTGGTCAAGGAGGACATGGGGCTGACCGTCGCGATGGTCGGCGCGGTCCTCTTCCTGAAGGGACAGAAGCGGCTGGGCGCCGCCCTGGCCGGCTTCGGCGTGGCGGCCTTCGCCCTCACGGTCCTCGTCCTGATCCCGGCGGCGAGCCGGGTCGGCGAGTACGACTACTGGTCCAAGATCGAGAAGACGGGCCAGGGCGCGGAGACCTCCGTCGGGCAGGTCATCGGCGACGCCCTCGTCTCGGGCGAGCGCTGGGAGATGGTGATCTTCCTCCTCGCCGTCACCGGCTTCCTCGCCCTGCGCTCCCCGCTGATCCTGCTCGTCCTGCCGACGCTCGGCTGGCGCTTCCTGTCCCAGGACCCCAACCACTGGGGCATGCACTGGCACTACAGCGCGATCCTCATGCCGGTGGTCTTCCTGGCCCTCGTGGACGCGGTCAGGTCGGTGCGCACGTCGCCGCGCGCCTGGCTCGCCGCGTACGGGAGGGTCGCCGTCCCGGTCGCCACGGCGGTCGCGCTGGTCCTCGCCGCGAACCTGCCGCTGCGGGAGCTGACGAAGCCGGAGACGTACCGTACGGACGCCCGGGCCGAGCAGGCGCAGGCCGCGGTGGACGCGGTGCCGGAGGGCGTGAGCGTGGAGGCGGACGTCTCGCTCCTCGCCCACCTCACGGCGGATCACCGGGTCTACTGGGTGGGCACCTCGAAGGGCGCCACCCCGGACTACCTCGCCTTCGACCTGCGCGGCTGGTCGCAGCAGATCTCGGACCCGGCGCAGCTGGCCTCCCAGCTGCACCCGGAGGCGCGGTACGAGATCACGTACCGCTCGGACGGCTTCGCGGTGCTCAAGAGGGTGTGAGACACCGCCCCCCGGGGTTCGAGACACCGCCCCCGGAGGGTGAGGCACCCGCCCCGGGTGGGACGCACCCCCGGGTGTGAGACGCCGCCCCCGGGAACGGGCGAGGGCCGCCCGGCGGTGTGCCGGACGGCCCTCGGAGCGGCGGGAGGAACCCGCCTGAATCGTTACTTCTTGATGACCAGCGTGCCGGCGGCACGGTCGTGCCAGCCCTGCGTCTTGCCGGTGTTGTCGAAGAACGGCGACAGGTAGACCAGGACCTGGCCGATGCCGCAGAGGAGCGCGCCGGCCATCGGGATGATCCAGCGGATGAAGCCGCCGCCGGCGCCCGGCTTGCCGCCGGTGGTCTCCTTGACGACGCGCAGGCCCACGGCCATCTTGCCGAGGGTGGCGCCGACGAAGGAGATCATCAGCCACTCGTAGAGCATGGTGGCGATGAACATGAGGAAGAGGAAGCCGAAGAAGGCGGCGAAGATGCCACCCGCGGCGGCGGCCTGCTCGTTCACGCAGTCCGTGTAGGCCTGGGTCATCGGGTCCATGTTCGTGCAGTCCTCGATGGACTCGGCCGCACCGACCACGCCCGCCAGACCGATGAACGACAGGATCCAGACGATGGCGCCGATGGCCACACCGTCGATCAGGCGCGCGGCGAACCGCAGACCCATCGAGGCGACCTTCACGGTGCCGAGGCCGTGCACGCTGATGTAGCCGTTGTTGGCCTGAAGGGTGCCCGGAGCCTGCGGGTACGCGCCCGGCTGCTGCTGCGGGTAGCCGTAGCCCTGCTGCGGCACACCCTGCGGGGCCTGCTGCGGGTAGCCGTAGCCGGGCTGCTGCGGCTGCTGGCCCTGGGGCTGGCCGTAAGGGTTGTTCGGGTCGCCGAAGCTCATCGGGGATTTCCTCCGTGAAGATCTCTGTGCGGGGACGTCGCGGCCCGCGCGGAGGACTTTCACGGCATTTGAGCGGACTTCCCCCCGGCAGTTTCCGCGGTGCTGCGCCGGTCATCGTCGTCGCTGCGTCGCTTTCTTGTCCAGTCGGTATGTCCATGAGTTGTGCAAGTGCAATCTGTCCTGCCGCTGTCCTGCCGTATGACGGGCTGCCAGGCGGGAGCGAATTGGAACAAGTCGGGGGTCATCCGGGAGGATGTCTCCATGAGCGCCCAGATTCTCGATGGCAAGGCCACCGCAGCCGCGATCAAGTCCGATCTGACCGTCCGTGTGGCGGCCCTCAAGGAGCAGGGCGTCACGCCCGGCCTCGGTACGGTCCTGGTCGGTGAAGACGCCGCCAGCCAGAAGTACGTGGCGGGAAAGCACCGTGACTGCGCCCAGGTCGGCATCGCCTCCATCCAGCGCCACCTCCCGGCCACCGCCACGCAGGAGGAGATCGAGGCGGTCGTACGGGAGCTGAACGAGGACCCGACCTGCACCGGCTACATCGTCCAACTCCCGCTGCCCAAGGGCATCGACGAGAACCGCATCCTGGAGCTGATGGACCCGGCCAAGGACGCGGACGGTCTGCACCCGACCAACCTCGGCCGCCTCGTGCTCAACGAGCCCGCGCCGCTGCCCTGCACCCCGAACGGCGTCATCACCCTGCTCCGCGCGCACGGCGTGGAGATCGACGGCGCGGAGGTCGTGGTCGTCGGCCGCGGCGTGACCATCGGCCGTCCGATGCCGCTCATCCTCACCCGCCGTTCCGAGAACGCGACCGTGACCCAGTGCCACACCGGCACCCGGGACCTTTCGGCGCACCTGCGCAACGCCGACATCATCGTGGCGGCGGCCGGCGTGCCGCACCTGATCAAGCCGGAGGACGTGAAGCCTGGCGCGGCCGTCCTCGACGTCGGCGTCTCGCGCAACGGCGAGGGCAAGATCCTCGGCGACGTGGACCCCGGTGTCGCCGAGGTGGCCGGCTGGATCTCCCCGAACCCGGGCGGTGTCGGCCCGATGACCCGCGCGCAGCTCCTCGTGAACGTCGTCGAGGCCGCCGAGCGCGCGGCCGCGGCGCTCTGACATGGCCGCCGAGGGTGGGGTCTCCGGGGGCGATGCCATCGAGGGCGAGGCGGCCAAGGTGGCCAAGGCGGCCAAGCGGCGCCGGTTCGGCCTCACCACCGACACGGCGCGGCCCGAGGGCGGCGGCCGGGCGGCGCCCGGCGACGCCTCCGCGCCCGCGCGTCAGTGGCCCCTGCTGACCGTCCTCGTCCTCGCCGGCATCGGACTGGTCGTGGTCGGGGCGGACCCGTTCCCGCAGGCCTTCCGGGTGGGCACGATCCTGGTCGGGGCCGCGCTGCTCGTGGGGGCCGTGATGCGCCGGGTGGTGCCGTCCGTGGGCATGCTGGCCGTCCGGTCCCGTTTCACGGACATGATCACGTACGGGGTCATGGGTGGCCTGATCGTGCTGCTCGCGCTCATGGTGCAGCCGTATCCCTGGCTGCGGATCCCGTTCCTGGAGGACATCCTCCACCTCACGGTGACCTAGGTTCCCTCCGCGTACGGAGCCCGCCCTCTCCCCCGTGGGAGGGCGGGCTCCGCTGCGATCAAGGGTCATGTACGCGCCAATGTGGTTCAAGTTCCGGTGGCCCGCTGTGGCACGGAAGTGACCATTCCGCCACCTCGCCTCCGCATACGGACGCGGAACGCCGCCGGTTCATCCCCTGATCACCCCCGTATGGGCCCCACGTCACGCCCGGAGCTGCCATCCTTCGGGGACGCAGGGGAGGTCGTGGACAAGGGGGGCGCACATGCCTGGCTGGAAGGCGCTGTCGGACGAACTCGACCCGGACGTCCGTGCGTTCACGGAGCGGATCCGTCGGCTGATCGACCGCAGCGGCCTCGCCGTCACGGCCGTCGCCGAACGCACCGGACACGACCGGAGCGCGTGGGACGCGTACCTGAGCGCGCGTCTGCCCGTCCCGAGGAGCGCGGTCGCGGCACTCGCCGAGGTGACGGGCGCCGACCCCGGGGACCTCGCGCAGGCATGGGACCGCGCGGACCGTACGTGGCGACGGAGCGACGCACCGGGGGGCCGCCGCGACGGGGACGGCCCCGGCGGCCCTGACGACGGGGAGGCTCCTGGCGGCTCCGTCGGCCGGGACGGCTCCGAGGGTTCGTACGGCCCCGACGGCTCGTACGACCCCGGCGGCCTCGGTGACGACCGGACCATGCAGATCCGGCGCCTCGAACGGGCACCGTCCCCGCTCCCCGGCCCCCGGCCCTCCGACGGCTCGCTCTCCGACGACCCGCCCTTCGGCCCCCGGCTCTCCGACAGCCCCCACTCCGACGACCCGCCCCCCGGCTCCCCGCCCCCGCCCCGCCGGCGGTCACTGCTCCTCTACGGCGCCGGGGTCCTCGGCGCCCTGCTCGTCGTCACCGCCGCCCTCCTCCTCGTCGACCTGGGCGGTACGGACGGTACGGACGGCGGGGCCGCCGCCCCGCCCTCGTCGACGGCTCCGACCGCCGCGCCCCGCACCAGCCTTCCCGCCGGGGTGCAGTGCACCGGCCCCGGCTGCACCGGCCGGGACCCGGAGGCCATGGGGTGCGGCGGGCCCCTCGCCACCACCGTCGCCCGCACCCGGGTCGGCGCCGCCCTGGTCGAGGTCCGCCACAGTGCGACGTGCGCGGCGGCCTGGGCCCGGATCACCGGCGCGGTGCCGGGGGACGCCGTCGACGTGGAGGTCGCGGGTGCCACCCGGAGCGCCACGGTCTCCGCCGGGGCCGACACCGACGCGTACACCCCGATGCTCGCCGTCACCTCGGGCGCCGACGCGCGGGCCTGCGCCACGCTGGCCGACGGGCGCGAGGCCTGTACCGCGAACTGACGCGCCGTATGCCTCGGACGAGTGGCAGTGAGCCGGACCACAAGGGGGTGGGGGTTCGCGGGCCCCAGGGTCCGATAGCCTGACCGCTGGAAATCTCTTCACGTCGAGACACCGATCGATCACAGTGATCGATCGTCGATCGTCGATCAGGAAGGGGCGTCCAGTACCAGGGGCAGGGACCCCCACCGCCAGCTGTCTTACGGAGATCGCCATGACCCGCACTCCCGTGAATGTCACCGTGACCGGCGCGGCCGGCCAGATCGGCTACGCGCTGCTCTTCCGCATCGCCTCGGGCCACCTGCTCGGCGCGGACGTGCCGGTCAAGCTGCGCCTCCTCGAGATCCCGCAGGGCGTGAAGGCCGCCGAGGGCACCGCCATGGAGCTCGACGACTGCGCGTTCCCGCTGCTCAAGGGCATCGACATCTTCGACGACCCGAGCCAGGGCTTCGCCGGTGCCAACGTCGCGCTGCTCGTCGGCGCCCGCCCCCGCACCAAGGGCATGGAGCGCGGTGACCTGCTCGCCGCCAACGGTGGCATCTTCAAGCCGCAGGGCAAGGCCATCAACGACAACGCCGCGGACGACATCAAGGTCCTCGTCGTCGGCAACCCGGCGAACACCAACGCCCTGATCGCCCAGGCCGCCGCCCCGGACGTGCCGGCCGAGCGCTTCACCGCGATGACCCGCCTGGACCACAACCGCGCGCTGACGCAGCTGGCCCAGAAGACCGGCGCCTCCGTCGAGGACATCAAGCGCCTCACCATCTGGGGCAACCACTCGGCGACCCAGTACCCGGACATCTTCCACGCGGAGATCGCCGGCAAGAACGCCGCCGAGGTCGTCGCCGACGAGGCGTGGCTGGCCGACACCTTCATCCCGACCGTCGCCAAGCGCGGCGCCGCGATCATCGAGGCCCGTGGCGCGTCCTCCGCCGCCTCCGCCGCGAACGCCGCCATCGACCACGTCCACACGTGGGTCAACGGCACCGCCGCGGGCGACTGGGCCTCCATGGGTATCCCGTCGGACGGTTCGTACGGCGTCCCGGAGGGCCTCATCTCCTCCTTCCCCGTCACCTGCGTCGACGGTAAGTACGAGATCGTCCAGGGCCTGGAGATCAACGACTTCTCCCGCTCCCGCATCGACGCCTCCGTGCAGGAGCTGTCGGAGGAGCGCGACGCGGTCCGCGAGCTCGGCCTCATCTGAGCCGTGGCCTGACGGCCTCGCAATGCCCGGCGCCCCCGGCCCGTACGACCGACCGTACGGGCCGGGGGCGCCGTTTTTTCCGCGCCGACACGGAGTCCTCCCCTCCCCTATGCTGTCTCCTCGGTTCTCGGCCAAGTGGACCAAAAACAAGGACAGTTCCGCACATCGGGGGAGTTTTGACGCAGTCGTTCGTGCCTCAGCAGCCAGGGCAGCCACCCGCCACGCCACCGAGTGCGGCGCCCGGCACGCCACCGAACGCCCCGCCGAGCACGCCGCCCGCCGTCGACCCGCGCCGCTTACCTTCCGCCAGCGAGTCGACCCGCCTGCTCTGCGCCGGCACCTACCTCGACGACGGCTTCCGTGACGCCGTCATCGACCAGCTGTACGTCCACGAGGAGCGTTTCGCCGCCCCCTCGCTCGGCTTCGACGCGAGCCGCGTCCTCGCGCACGCGCTGCGCGCCCGCCGCGTCGAACTCGCCTGGGCCGCCGGCATCCTCGCCCTCTGGATCATCGCGATCCCGCTCACCAAGGGCCTGATCACCCTCCTGATCGTGCCGTTCCTGGTCCTCGGCCTCGCCCGCTGGGTCCGCGGCCGGTCCGCCTCCGCACCCGCGTACCGCACCGTCCCCGCCTTCCTCCTGCGCTGGTACGGGCGGATCGTGTTCGTCCAGTCGGCGCTGCTCCTCCTCTTCCTCGCCTTCGGTGACGACGAGTCCGGCTGGGAGTTCCTCGGCGAGGTCTCCGAGGCGGGCGAGTTCCTCGGCCTCGCGACGAGTTTCGCCGCCGAGTCGCTGTGGGGCATCGGCCCGCTGGAGGTGTGGATCACCATCGCCGTGCCGCTGCTCGTGGCCTGGGCGGTGGCGACCCAGCGCGGCCAGTTCGCCCGCGCGCTCACCGAGGAGCTCTCCAGGGAGCGCTTCCCCGACCTCCGCTCCGACCCGGCCGAGCAGACCGAGAGCGCCCGCTCCCGCCGCCTGCGCGACCGGATCCGCATCGAGCAGCACGCGCGCCTGGTCATGTACGGAGCCGACGACCCGTTCTGCGGAGCGGGAACGCCGTACGAGCCCTGGTCGCTCTCCATCGAGCTGCGCCCCCGCAAGAACCTCGACGGCGAGGCGCCCGAGCCGCTCGACAACAGCGCGATCATGCGGCACGTCGTGCCGCTGGTGGAGGCGCTGCGCGTGCCCTCCCCGCACGGTTCGCAGCAGATCCAGGCGGCCGTACGGGACCGGCTGCGCGAACTGGAGATCGACGAGGTCGTCTTCCTGCCGGTCGACGGCCTGCCGGCCCGCACGGCCGCCCCGTACACCCCCGAGGGGTTCGAGCTGCACCGCTCGGGCTCCATCGAGGAGGGCGGCGAGACCCGCCGTCACTTCCTCCGCATCCGGGTCGGCGGCTGGGGCGAGGAGGTCGTCGCCACCGTGTTCGTCCGCGTCCACACGCAGGGCGGCATGCTCATGCTGGAGGTCGCGCCGCACGTCCTGCGGCCGGTGAAGCCGCTCTACCGGTACGCCGACCGGATCGCCCACCGCTACCGGCGCAACCACCACTTCGGGAAGGCCGTCTGGGCCCTCGGCCAGACCCCGCGCTCCGCCTGGCAGGCCGTCGCCACGCTCTGGCGGGCGCTCGGCAACGGCTGGCGACTGCTCACGGCGGGCCACGCGAACGCGCTGCCCGAGGGGCCCGAGCTATCGGTCCGCGAGCTCGGCTCCGACGACGAGGCCTCCCTCTTCCAGGAGATGGACGTCAGCCGCTACCTGAAGAGCATTCAGGACCGGGTCGCGAACGGGGTGACCATCGCGCTGCGCGAAGCCGGTTACGAGACCGCCGAGTTCGAGCAGAAGATCGTCCACGTCGCCGAGGGCGGCACGTTCATCGAGAACACCAAGGGCAACGTCACCCTCGGCAACCACAACACCGTCACCAACAAGACCTTCACCACCTCGACCGGAGGCGACCGTGGCTGACACCGGCAACGACAGCAACGACAGGACCCGCGGCGGCATTCACGTCACCAACACCAGCGGCAACGTCACCATCGGCGACCACAACACCGTCACCACCACGGTGAGCGGCGCGCAGCCGGCCCGTGACCCCCAGCAGGAGGAGCTGCTCCAGGCCGTCCGCCGGCTCAGGGCCGACCTCGGCGGTGTCGTCGCCTCCGAGCAGACGACCGTCCTGGACGGCGAACTCGCCGACGCCGAGGACGAGATCGAGGGCACGGGACGTGCCGGTACGGGCCGGCTGACGCGGCTGCGCCAGGCGCTCGTGGACGCGGGGGCCGTGACCGGGATCCTCGCCTCGGGGGTGGCCGTCGGCCAAGCCGTCGGCGCCCTCCTCGGAGGGTGAGATGAGCACCCGCTGGAACGACGAGACGCAGAGCTGGGAGACGGGCGGGGGCGTCACGGGCCAGGCCCCCGTTCCCGCCCCGCCCCCCGTTCCCGTCGTGCCCCCGCCGCCGCCCTCGTACACACCGGAGTACGTACCGGAGACGGGGGAGTGGCAGTACCCCGTCTCCTCGGCCCCGGCCCCGGCCGGCCGGCCGCGTGCGCGCGGCGCGGTCGTGGCGGGGGTCGCCGTCGCCGTCCTGGCGGCCGGTTCGGTGGGCACGTGGCTGATCTGGGACGGGGGCGAGGGGGACAGGGCCGGGGTGGCGGGAGCGCCGCCGGCCTCGGTCACGGCCTCGCAGGAGACGACGTCCTCGGACGACACGACGGACTCCCCGACGGGCTCCCCGACGGACTATCCGTCGGACACGGAGACCTCGTACGGGACGGACTCCCCGTCGCCCTCCGACTCCGCCACCACCCCGCCCATGGACGACATCCCCCCGCCCGGCTACCACGCCGTCGAGGACATCAAGGGCTTCACGGTCGCGGTCCCCGAGGGCTGGGACCGCACCGAGTCCGACCAGGGCGTCTTCTACAACGCGCCGGACGGACGGAGCCTCCTCCAGATCTTCGTCATCGTCGAGCCGGGCATGACCCCGTACGAGGCCCTGCGCGGGGCCTCCGAGGACGGCAGGGCCAACAAGCCCGGCTACGAGGAGATCAGCCTCGACCGGGTCACCGGCGAGCCGGGCGCCCCGCCCGACGCCGCCGAGCTGGTGTACGCGTACTCCCGTGAGGGCGGCCGTCGCAAGGTCGTCGACCGCGCCTTCACGGCGGCGGACGGCAACCACTACGCCATCCTCTCCGCGGGCCCGGAGGCCGACTGGCCCAAGCAGCGGGAGGTCCTGCGCGTGGCGCTGGACTTCTTCCGCCCGGGCGCGCACTGACGGACCGGCTCCCCGGGGCGGCCCGCGCTCAGCCCATGAGCGCGCCGCCGTCCCGGAGCCCCGCCGCCAGGGCCGTCAGGTCGGCCGTGGCGCGCACGAGCAGGCCGTCGCCGAAGGTGACGCGGCTCGCGCCCAGCAGTCCCAGCTCGGTGCAGGACAGGCCGCCGGGGACGGAGAGGGCGTTGAGCGGCAGGTCGCCGAGCGCGGCGCGCAGGGCCGGCAGGTCGGCGGGCGGGGCCGCGATCGGGTAGACGCAGTCGGCGCCCGCCTCGGCGTAGAGCCGGGCGCGGGCCACCGCCGCGTCCCTCACCACGGTCCCGTCGGGCGCCCGCCGGATGTACACGTCCACGCGCGCGTTGACGAAGAGTCCGGGGCCCGCGGCCTCCCGTACCTCCGCCAGCCACTCCGCATGGGCCCGCGGGTCCCTGAGCCGGCCGGTCGGTCCCGTGTCCTCCAGGTTCACGCCGACGGCGCCGGACTCCCGTACGCGCTCCACCAGTTCGGCGGCCGGCAGTCCGTAGCCGCCCTCCAGGTCCGCCGTGACGGGTACGGAGACGGAGCGGACGATGCGCGCCACGGCGGCGAACATCTCCGCGGCCGGCGTCTCCCCGTCCTCGTACCCCAGTGCGGCGGCGATCCCGGCGCTGGGCGTCGCGAGCGCCGGGAAACCGGCCTCCTCGAAGGCACGGGCGCTCACCGCGTCCCACGGGCCGGGCAGCACCAGCGGATCGTCCGCGGCCCGGCCCCGGTGCAGGGCGCGCAGGACCTCGGCGGTCGCGTCCCCGCTCACGAGGCGCGCGGGGTGTAGTGGCCGGGGGTCATCCGGGTCGTCACGCCGATCCGGTTCCAGGCGTTGATGGTGACGATCGCGGCGATCACCCGGGCGAGCTCGGTCTCGTCGAAGTGCGCGGCGGCCCGCGCGTACACCTCGTCGGGGACGAAGCCGTCGGTGAGGACGGTGACGGCCTCGGTCAGCGCGAGCGCGGCGAGCTCCCGCTCGGTGTAGAAGTGCCGGGACTCCTCCCAGGCGGTGAGCTGCACGATCCGCTCGACGCTCTCGCCCTCCGCCAGCGCGTCCTTGGTGTGCATGTCGAGGCAGAAAGCACAGCGGTTGACCTGCGAGGCCCGGATCTTGATCAGGTGGTACAGGGTCGGGTCGACGTCCTTCGCGGCCGCCGCCTCAAGCCGGATCATCGCCCGGTAGAACTCGGGGACCCGCTCGGCCAGGGGGAGGCGGGGCGGGTGCTCGTGCGCGGTCTTCTCCGCTGCCGTGGTCGTCGTCATGCTTCTCACCGTAGGAGCCGGATGGCGCAGGAGTATGGTCCATTTCCATGCCGAACGACTGGGCCACTTTCGGGGCCGACCTCCATCTGGAGCTGCGCGGACCGCGCCTGCGCGCGGGCCTCATGGACGCGCTCCGGGAGGCGGTGCGGAGCGGGCGGCTGGAGGCGGGCACCCGCCTGCCGTCCTCCCGGTCGCTCGCCGCGGACCTCGGCATGGCCCGCAACACCGTTGCCGACGCGTACGCCGAACTGGTCGCCGAGGGCTGGCTGACGGCCCGGCAGGGCTCGGGCACCCGGGTCGCCCGGAGGGCCGCGCCACGCAGGGCCGCGCCCTCCTCGGCGGCTGCCCGGCCCTCGACGGCGGGACGGCCCCGACCGGACGCTCCGGCGCACAACCTGAAGGCCGGCACCCCCGACCTCGCCTCCTTCCCGCGCGCCGAGTGGCTCAAGGCGTACCGGCGGGCGCTCACCGCCGCCCCGAACGAGGCCTTCGGCTACGGCGATCCGCGCGGCCGGACCGAACTGCGCACCGCGCTCGCCGAGTACCTGGCCCGCGCGCGGGGCGTGCACGCCCGGCCCGAACGGATCGTGATCTGCGCGGGCTTCGTGCACGGACTGATGCTGCTGGGCGAGGTGCTGCGGGACCGCGGAGTGCGGGACGTGGCGGTCGAGTCGTACGGACTGGGCCTCCACGCCGACCTCCTGAGCCGGGCCGGACTCGGAACCCCGCCCCTGCCCTTCGACGGACGCGGCACGCGCGTCGAGGAGCTGACGGGGGAGTCGGGGGAGACCGAGGGGCCGGGGGAGCCGAGGGAGTACGGAGGGGTCGGGGCCGTCCTCATGACGGCGGCGCACCAGTTCCCCCTGGGCGGCGCGCTGCCCCCGGACCGGCGGGCGGCGGTCGTCGACTGGGCGCGCGGCTCGGGGGGCTTCGTCCTGGAGGACGACTACGACGGGGAGTTCCGTTACGACCGGCAGCGGGTGGGTGCGCTGCAGGGTCTGGACCCCGAGCGGGTCGTCTATCTCGGGACCGCGAGCAAGTCCCTGGCGCCCGGGCTGCGGCTGGCGTGGATGGTGGTGCCGGAGGGCCTGGTGGGCGAGGTGGTGGCCGCGAAGGGGGCCGTGGACTCGTCGTCGAGCGCGCCGGACCAGCTGGCGTTCGCGGAGTTCCTGGGCTCGGGGGCGTACGACCGGCACGTACGGGCCATGCGGCTGCGCTACCGGCGGCGCCGGGACCAGCTGGTGGCGGCGGTGGCCGCGCACTCGCCGCGGACCCGGGTCAGCGGGATCGCGGCCGGCCTCCACGCGGTCCTCGCCCTGCCGCCCGGCACCGAACAGGACGTCCTGAGGGCCGCCGCCTGGCACGGTCTCGCGGTCCAGGGCGTGAACCACTTCCGCCGCCCCGCGGTGGAACCGACCCTGGACGGCCTGGTCGTCGGCTACGGCACGCCCCCGGACAGCGGCTGGCAGGGGGCGCTCCAGGCCCTGTGCAGGGTGCTGCCCTGAGCGAAACCGCTGCGCGCGGTCAGGGCGTACGGGGCTCCCGCTCCGGTGCCGGCCCCGTGTCCGGGGTCGCGCCCGAGGTCACGTCCGGGGTCGCGTCCAAGGTCGCGTCCAAGGTCGCGTCCAGGGTCTTCGCCCCGCCGGCCACGTCCTCCGGCGGCGGCTCGCCGAAGCGGGCCAGGGCCAGGGAGCCCGCGACGGCCACGGCGAAGCCGGCGATCGCCAGCCACTCCAGCCCCTCCTTCGTACGGTCCCCGAGCCAGACCACCCCGACCGCCGCGGGTCCGATCGTCTCGCCGAGCACCATGCCCGCCGTCGCCGTGGTCACGGAGCCCCGCTGGAGCGCCGAGGTCATCAACAGGAACGCCGCCCCGCCGCCCAGGAGCAGCGCGTACCAGACCGGATCGGCGAAGTCGACGCCGTCGATCAGCCGGACCGCGACCTCCACCACCCCGAAGCCGAAGCCAGCCCCGAGGCCGAGGACGAGCGCGCGCGGCTTCTCCGGCAGCCGGCCCGCCCCCACACCCAGCAGCAGCACCCCGAAGGCGACGGCGAGGAGCGCCCACCGCAGCGCCTCCGAGCCCTCCCCGTGGCCCTCCTCCCCGGAGGCGAGCGCCAGCATCGCGAGCCCCGCGCACACCACGGCGACGGCCGTCCACTCCACCCGGCTCAGCCGCACGTGCAGCAGTCGCGAGGCGACGACGGCCGTGACCGCCAGGCTCGCGGCGAGCGAAGCCCCCACGGCGTAGATGGGCAGCGTCCGCAGCGCCACGACCTGCAGGGCGAAGCCCAGGGTGTCCATCCCGAGGCCGGCGATGTAGCGCCACTGCCGCAACGCCCGCCACATCAGCGCGACGTCGACACCTCCACCCGTCCCCGGCTCCGCGGCACGGGCCGCCATCGCCTGGAGGACAGAGGCCGTACCGAAGCAGAAGGCCGAAGCAAGCGCGCAAATCATCCCAAGAAGCACGAAGCGACTCTAGAGGTTGAGGCGTGAAACCACCGGCCTACACTGTGCGGTCGCGACTGTCGTGGCCACGACGGCCATGACCGCGAAGGGGAGGCGACGGACATGCGGAGGCTGAGGTCGAGCACGGTGGTGCTCGGCGGGATGGGTGTGCTCGCGGCGACGATCACCGCGTGCGGTTCGGAGCCGGACAAGCGGTGTGTGGACCCGCTGACCCGGGAGGAACTGCCCAGCTACCGGTGCGAGAGCGGCGGCGGCAGCGACGACGACGATGACGGCACCACGACCCGGGGCTCGTACTACTACGGCGGTTCCGTCCGGAGCGGCACGGTGAGCGGTGGCAGCTTCAACAAGACGGCCGTCGACACCGGCGGCTTCGGCTGCTCGGGCTCCGGCGGCGGCTGAGGAGGCCCGGCACATGAAGCGGCACACCATCGAGCCCCGGCCCGACTGGCAGCGGATCGTCGAGGAGCAGGGGGTCGTCTACCCCCTGACCCGCTACCCGGACGGTTCGCTGCGTCCGTACTGGGACGAGAGCGCGTACTACTCCTTCACCCTGCCCGAGGTCGAGGCGCTGGAGGAGGTCGTCGAGGAGCTGCACGCGATGTGCCTGGCGGCCGCCGCGCACATCGTCGAGCACGACCGCTTCGCCGACCTCGGGATCACCGACCCGAAGCTCGCCTCCCTGGTCGCCGAGTCCTGGCGGCGCCGCGCCGAACTCCCCTCCCTCTACGGGCGGTTCGACCTGCGGTACGACGGCACCGGCCCGGCCAAGATGCTGGAGTACAACGCCGACACCCCCACCTCGCTGGTGGAGGCCGCCAGCCCGCAGTGGTTCTGGATGGAGGAGCGGTTCCCCGGCGCCGACCAGTGGAACTCCCTCCACGAGCGGCTCGTCGACGCCTGGAAGAAGCAGGCGCACCTGCTGCCGCCGGGGCCCGTCCACTTCGTCCACTCGGACGGCGACGAGCTCGGCGAGGACCTGATGACGGTCGCGTACCTGCGTGAGACCGCCCAGCAGGCCGGGCTCGACACGGAGGCGCTCTCCGTCGAGGCGATCGGCTGGGACCGGCTCTCGCGCCGGTTCGTCGACGACCGGCTCCGCTTCATCCGCAGCTGCTTCAAGCTCTACCCGTGGGAGTGGCTGACCACCGACCGCTTCGGGAAGCACGTCCTCGACACCCTCGACAACGGCGGCGGGACCGGCACCACCTGCTGGATCGAGCCGGCCTGGAAGATGCTCCTCTCCAACAAGGCGCTGCTCGCGATCCTGTGGGAGCTGAACCCGGGCCACCCGAACCTGCTCCCCGCCTACCTCGACGGCCCGCGCGAACTCGCCTCGACCACGGGGTGGGTCGCCAAGCCGCTGCTCGGCCGCGAGGGCGCGGGCGTCACCCTGCACGAGGCCGGTACGGAGCCCTTCGTACGGGACGGGGAGCCCTGCTGCTACCAGGAGCTGGCCCCGCTGGCCGACTTCGACGGCAACCGGGTGGTGCTCGGCGCGTGGGTCGTCGAGAACGAGGCCGCGGGGCTCGGGATCCGGGAGTCCGCGGGCCTCGTCACCGACGAGTACGCCCGCTTCCTCCCGCACGTGATCCTGTAGGAGGTGTCTCCCCAGGGGCTACTCGGGGACGTACTCCCGCAGTGGCGCGGGCTTGAGTCCGGCCGCCTCGGCCAGGTCCAGGGCCCGCTTCAGGTCCTGCTCCAGGGTCTCGTTGAAGTGGAGCAGGATGATGTCGCCGGCCTTGAGGGCCGGTGTCGGAGGGGTCCACTGGCCCCAGGTGGTGAGGTCGTACGTCCACGTCACCACGGCCTTCGCCCCGCAGGAGCGGGCGGTGGTCCGGGTGGTCGCGTCGTACGTGCCGTACGGCGGGCGCAGCAGCCGCGGGCCGTCGCCGAACTGGGCGAGGTGCTGGTCGCGGGCCCCGCAGACCTCCGCCTTCTGGCCGGCGGCGTCGAGTGTGGTGAGGTCGGGGTGGTTGACCGTGTGGTTCTCGACGCGGGAGCGGCCCTGGTTCAGCAGGGTGTGGAAGTAGCCGGAGTCGTACGAGTAGGCGCCGGGCAGCAGGAAGAGCGAGGCGGGCACCCGGCGGTCGAGCAGCAGCTTCGCCGCCGCGGGGTCGTGGAACCAGCCGTCGTCGATGGTGATGAAGACGACCGGGTCGGTGGTCTCGACGTGCGAGACCACCGGGACGGGCTCGGGCCAGGCCGCCTTCGGGGCGGAGTGCGCGGGTCCCGTGAACGCGCCGAGGAGCGCGACCGGAACGAGGGCGGCGAGCGCGGCACGCAGGGCGTGACGCAGACGGAGTCTCGGCATGGCGGCATCATTGGCCTAGACCAACTGTCGTGTCAATGCCCCGAGTTGTCCCCTGGCCCGGCCCGCGCGGTGGCGCGGGCCGCCCCTACTCAAGTGGACTCGGTCAGTCCGACAGCACCCCCCTCAGCTGTTCGAGGCCCCAGTCCAGGTCCTCCTTCGAGATGACCAGCGGCGGCGCGATCCGGATCGTCGAGCCGTGGGTGTCCTTCACCAGGACCCCCCGCTCCATCAACTTCTCCGAGATCTCCCGGCCCGTGCCCCGGGCCGGGGCGATGTCCACCCCGGCCCACAGGCCGCGTCCGCGCACCGCCTCCACCGCGCCGCCGCCCACCAGCAGCCCCAGCTCGGAGTGGAGGTGCTCGCCCAGCTCCGTCGCCCGCTCCTGGAACTCGCCCGTCCGCAGCATCGCGATCACCTCCAGGGCCACCGCGCAGGCCAGCGGATTCCCGCCGAAGGTCGACCCGTGCTCGCCCGGCCGGAACACCCCGAGCACCGAACGGTCGGCGACCACCGCCGACACCGGCACCACCCCGCCGCCCAGCGCCTTCCCCAGGATGTACACGTCCGGCACCACGCCCTCGTGCTCGCACGCGAACGTCCTGCCCGTCCGGCCGAGGCCCGACTGGATCTCGTCCGCCATGAACAGCACGTTCCGCCGCCGCGTCAGCTCCCGGACGCCCGGCAGATAGCCGGCCGGCGGCACCAGGACACCCGCCTCGCCCTGGATCGGTTCGAGCAGCACCGCCACCGTGTTCTCGGTGACCGCGGCGTCGAGCGCCGTCAGGTCCCCGTACGGAACGATCTCGAACCCCGGCGTGTACGGGCCGAAGTGGTCGCGCGCCTCGTGGTCCGTGGAGAAGCTGACGATCGTCGTCGTCCGGCCGTGGAAGTTGTTCCCCGCGACCACGATCTTCGCGTGCCCGTCCGGCACGCCCTTCACCTCGTACCCCCACTTCCGGGCGGTCTTCACGGCCGTCTCGACCGCCTCCGCCCCCGTGTTCATCGGCAGCACCGCCTCCTTGCCGCACAACTCCGCGAGCTGCGTGCAGAACTCGGCGAAGCGGTCGTGGTGGAAGGCGCGCGAGGTGAGCGTCACGCGCTCCAGCTGCGCCTTCGCGGCCTCGATCAGCCGCCGGTTGCCGTGCCCGAAGTTGAGCGCCGAGTACCCGGCGAGCATGTCCAGATAGCGGCGCCCCTCGACATCGGTCATCCAGGCCCCGTCCGCCGAGGCGACGACGACCGGAAGGGGGTGGTAGTTGTGAGCGCTGTGCGCCTCCGCGGAAGCGATCGCGTCTTGCGTTCTCGACACGGGATCTCCGTTCGTCCTGCGGCTCATGGGGTGGCTCGTGGCTCCCCTTCTTATCGTCGCTCGTATGCCGGACGTGGAAACCTCGACGACGGCGCGCCCGCTAGTCTGGAAACACGCACGGCGACTGGCGTACGGGGAAGCGACCCCGGGGGAGCCGTGCGCGGCAGACCACACGAGGCGCCGCTCGCCTGGGCGTCACGGGACCCGACAGTCCCGCGTGGCGCCGCGCCTCTCACCGCAGTGTCCCGGGACCCGCCGCAACGCCCGGAGGACACCATCGTGACCACGCCCCAGCAGCACCCCGCCCTCGCCACGGCCGACCCCGAACTCGCCGCCCTCGTCGGCGCCGAGGAACGGCTCCAGGGCGAGACCCTCCGCCTCATCCCCAGCGAGAACTACGTCTCCGCCGCCGTCCTCGAAGCCTCCGGCACCGTCCTCCAGAACAAGTACAGCGAGGGCTACCCCGGCCGCCGCTACTACGAGGGCCAGCAGAACATCGACCGGGTCGAGACCCTCGCCGTCGAGCGCGCCAAGGCGCTCTTCGGCGTCGACCACGCCAACGTCCAGCCCTACTCCGGCTCCCCGGCCAACCTCGCCGTCTACCTCGCCTTCGCCGAGCCCGGCGACACCGTCATGGGCATGGCCCTGCCGATGGGCGGTCACCTCACCCACGGCTGGGGCGTCTCCGCCACCGGCAAGTGGTTCCGGGGCGTCCAGTACGGCGTACGCCAGGACACGGGCCTCATCGACCTCGACGAGGTCCGCGAGATCGCCCTCAGGGAACGCCCGAAGGTGATCTTCTGCGGCGGCACCGCGCTGCCCCGCACGATCGACTTCGCCGCCTTCGGCGAGATCGCCCGCGAGGCAGGCGCCGTGCTCGTCGCCGACGTCGCCCACATCGCCGGCCTCATCGCGGGCGGCGCCCACCCGTCCCCGGTCCCGCACGTCGACGTGATCTCCACGACCACCCACAAGACCCTGCGCGGCCCGCGCGGCGCGATGCTGATGTCCCGCGAGGAGCACGCCAAGGCCCTCGACAAGGCCGTCTTCCCCGGCCTCCAGGGCGGCCCGCACAACCAGACCACCGCGGCCATCGCCGTCGCCCTCCGCGAGGCGGCCCAGCCCTCCTTCCGTGACTACGCCCACGCCGTCGTCGCCAACGCCAAGGCCCTCGCCGAGGCACTCCTCGCCCGCGGCTTCGACCTGGTCTCCGGCGGCACCGACAACCACCTGATCCTGATGGACCTCACGCCCAAGCAGGTCCCGGGCAAGATCGCCGCGAAGGCCCTCGACCGGGCGGGGATCGTCGTCAACTACAACACCGTCCCGTACGACCCCCGGAAGCCCTTCGACCCCTCCGGCGTCCGCATCGGCACCCCCTCCCTCACCTCCCGTGGTCTCGGTACGGAGCACATGGCCCAGGTCGCGGAGTGGATCGACCGCGGTGTCGCCGCCGCAGGCACGGGCGACGAGGAAACGCTCGGCCTCATCCGCAAGGAGGTCGCCGACCTCCTCTCCACCTACCCGGCCCCGGGCCTCCCGACCTGACCTGACCCGACCCGACCCGGGCGGACCCGACCCGGGCGGACGCGACCCGGGCGGACGTGACCCGGTCCGGTCCGACGCGGTCCGGTCCGGCGTGACCCGACCCGGTCCGACGTGACCCGGTCCGGGCCCGGCGCGGTCCGGTCCGCGTGACCCGGCCCGTCAGCCGGTCGACTCCGCCGTCCGCCGGGCCTCCTCCGGGTCCGGTATGCCTTCCAGGCGGAAGGTGAGCGCGCCCCCGTTCCTCGTCCAGAGGAGCGTGGGGCCCGCCGTACGGACCTCGTGGGTCCACACCGAGCCCGTCCCGTCCGTCAGCGGGAAGGTCAGCAGGTGCGGCGCCGCGAACCAGTACCCCTGGGCGCCGTCCGGGAGGTCCACCCACCGCGGCTGCGTCCTGACCTCCTTGGCGAAGCCGATGTCGAGACGGGCCGGGAACTCGTCCAGCCGGACCGTCCGCTCCCCGTCGCGCCAGCAGAGGCTGATCACCGCCCGGCCCCCCTCGGCCGACCCGGTCACCGCGACCGCGTCCGGCGAGCCGAGGGAGCGGGGTATCACCGGCTCGAACCCGGCTCTTCGCCCGGCCTCCGTGAGGGCCACCGGGTCGGGGCAGCCCGGCACCACCCCGGCGGCCGGCGCGTGGCCGCCGTCCGCCTCGTACCGCACGGAGACCCCGCCGAAGCCGAACCAGTCCGCCACCGCCGCCCGCACGGGAGGGGTGAGCACCAGCACGATCAGCACCCCGGTCAGGCCCGCCACCAGCGCGCGCCACCGCTCGCGCACCCAGGCCCACCGTCGCCGCCGGACCGGCACGGACGGTGTCGGGACGTGCTCGGCGAGCAGCTGCGCGAGCACCCGCTCGGCCATGGACTCGCCGTCCACGTCCGGCAGTCGCAGCCGCCGCCCGAGCCCCCGCAGCTCCTCCGGCAGCCCCTCGGTGGAAGACCCGCGCTCCTCCACCCCGCGCTCCTCCTCAGCCACGCCCCTCACCTCCCTCCAGCACGCGTCCCAGCTTCTTCAGCGCCCGGCTCAGCCGCGACTTCACCGTCCCTCTCGGCCAGCCCAGGGCCTCCGCGGTCTCCCCCTCGTCCAGCTCCAGCAGATAGCGGTGGATCACCACCCGCCGATGGTCCTCGGAGAGGCCGTCCAACGCGTCGAAGAGCCGCCGGCTCCGCTCCCGCTCCTCCGCCGCGACCGCCGGATCCGCCGACTCCGGTATCCGCGGCTCGCCCCCGAGCAGGTCCGCCTCCCGCCCCGCGACGGCCCGCTGCCGACCCGCCGAGCGCACTGTGTTCCTGGTCTCATTGACGACGATCCGCAGCAGCCACGGCCGGAACGCCGCGCCCTCCTCGAAACGCCCCAGCGCCTGGTACGCCTTGAAGAACGCCTGCTGCACCACGTCCTCGGCCTCCGGGCCCGCGCCGCACGCCACGGCCGCCCTCAGCGCCACCGCCGTGTAGGCGCGGACCAGCTCCGCGTACGCCTCCGGCTCTCCGGCGCGCACCCGTGCGATCACCACGGCCTCGTCGTCGACCAGGCCCCCCTCCCGCGTCCTCACACCTTTGATACACCGGCAGTCGGGGATCGGTTCCCACACCTGAGAGAATGATGTGCATGGCCTCTGATCGTCCTCGCGCGCTCTCCGGAATCCAGCCCACGGCAGGCTCGTTCCACCTCGGCAACTACCTCGGTGCGGTCCGTCAGTACGTCGCACTGCAGGAGACCCACGACGCCTTCTACATGGTCGTCGACCTGCACGCCATCACGGTGCCGCAGGACCCCGCCGAGCTGCGGGCCAACACCCGCCTCGCCGCCGCGCAGCTGCTCGCCGCCGGTCTCGACCCGGACCGCTGCACCCTGTTCGTCCAGAGCCACGTCCCCGAGCACGCGCAGCTCGGCTGGGTCATGAACTGCCTCACCGGGTTCGGCGAGGCCTCCCGGATGACGCAGTTCAAGGACAAGTCCGCGAAGCAGGGCGCCGACCGCGCCACCGTCGGCCTCTTCACGTACCCGATCCTCCAGGTCGCGGACATCCTGCTCTACCAGGCCAACGAGGTCCCGGTCGGCGAGGACCAGCGCCAGCACATCGAGCTGACGCGCGACCTCGCGGAGCGCTTCAACGGCCGCTTCGGCGACACCTTCACGATCCCCAAGCCGTACATCGTCAAGGAGACCGGGAAGATCTACGACCTCCAGGACCCGACGATCAAGATGAGCAAGTCGGCGTCGACGCCGAAGGGCCTGATCAACCTCCTGGACGAGCCGAAGGCGACGGCGAAGAAGGTGAAGAGCGCGGTCACCGACACGGAGACCGTGATCCGCTTCGACCCGGAGAACAAGGCCGGCGTCTCCAACCTCCTCACCATCCTCTCGACCCTCTCCGGCACGAGCATCGCCGACCTGGAGAAGAGCTACGAGGGCAAGATGTACGGCGCGCTGAAGACGGATCTGGCCGAGGTCATGGTGGACTTCGTCACGCCGTTCCGGGCCCGTACCCAGGAATACCTGGACGACCCGGAGACGCTGGACTCTGTCCTGGCCAAGGGTGCGGAGAAGGCCCGCGCGGTCGCGGCGGAGACGCTGGCGCAGACCTACGACCGGATGGGCTTCCTGCCCGCCAAGCACTGAGTCCTAGGGCCCTGGCCACGAGGGTGGTGCAGGACGCACACTGGCGGCTGCACCACCACACAGCACCGACCGACCACTCGACGGACGACGGAGGAGAACGACGTGGGGACCGTAACGCTCGGCGTTTCGATCGCGGTCCCGGAGCCTTACGGCAGCCTGCTCCAGGAGCGGCGCGCGGGCTTCGGTGATCCCGCCGCGCACGGCATCCCCACCCACGTCACCCTCGTCCCGCCGACCGAGGTCGCCGAGGAGCGGCTCCCGGAGATCGAGGCGCACCTCGCCGGTGTCGCCGCCGAGTACCAGCCCTTCCCCCTCCGTCTGAAGGGCACCGGGACCTTCCGTCCGCTCTCCCCGGTCGTCTTCGTGAAGCTCAAGGAGGGCGTCCCCCTCTGCAACCGGCTCCAGCACCAGATCCGGGACGAGGCGGGACCGCTCGCGCGCGAGCTGCAGTTCCCGTACCACCCGCACGTCACCGTGGCGCACGCCATCTCCGAGGAGGGGATGGACCGGGCGTTCGAGGAGCTCGCGGACTACGAGGCGGCCTGGACGTGCCGCGCCTTCTCGCTGTACGAGCAGGGCCCGGACGGCGTGTGGCGGAAGCTGTACGACTACGAGTTCGGCAGCGGCCGCCCGATCTCGGCCGTCCCGACGCAGGGCGGCGCCCCGGTCCACGCACCGAGGGCCACCCCCGCCGGCTGATCCCGCCGGCCGAGCCCGCCCGGCCGCCGTCCGAGCCCGCCGGCCGAGCCCGCCCGGCCGCCGTCCGAGCCTGCCGGCCGAGCCCGCCCGGGCGCCGTCCGAGCCTGCCGGCCGAGCCCGCCCGGGCGCCGTCCGAGCCTGCCGGCCGAGCCCGCCCGGCCGCCGACTGATCCCGCCGGCCGAGCCCGCAGGCCCGCCCGCCGAGCCCGCAGTCCGAGCAAGCCGGCGCCGTACTCTCAGATCGGCAGGAGCCGGAAGAGCGGCCTCGGTACGTGTCGTACCGCCGCCATCACCATCCGCAGCGTCCCCGGCACCCACACCGTCTCCGAGCCGCGCCGCAGCCCCAGCTCGATCGCCGTCGCGACCGCCTCCGGGGTCGTCGCGAGCCGCGCCCCCGCCCGCCTGGCCGCCATCTCCGCCCGCCCGGCCGCCACTTCCGCCCGTCGGGCGACCGCCTTCCCGCGACCGCCCGCCGCCTCCCCGCGCCAGACCGCGGCCGCTCCGTACCCAGGCACGGTCGCTCCGTACCCAGGCACGGCCGCTCCGTGCCCGGCCATGGCGGCCACCCGCCCGGCCGCCGTCTCCTCGCGCCTTCCCGTCACCGCCCCGCGCCCGCCCGCGCCCCTCGCGCGCACCGACCCGGGACGGACGACCATGACGTGCACCCCGGTGCCGTACAGCGCGTCCCCGAGCCCCTGGGCGAAGACGTCGAGCCCCGCCTTCGACGAGCCGTAGAGGAAGTCGGCGCGCCGGGCCCGCTCGCCCGCCACCGAGGAGAGCACCACCAGCGAGCCGTGTCCCTGCGTCTGGAGCGCGCCCGCGCACACGAGCCCGGCCGAGACGGCGCCCGTGTAGTTGGTCTGCGCGACCCGGACGGCGGCGACGGGGTCGGACTCGTCGTGCGCCTGGTCGCCGAGGATCCCGAAGGCGAGAAGCACGATGTCGACGGCGCCCTCCGCGAAGATCTTGCCGAGCCGCTCCTCGTGCGACTCGGTGTCGAGCGCGTCGAAGGGTACGGCGCGCACGTCCGCGCCGAGCGCGCGCAGCGAGTCCGCGGCGGCGGCGAGCGCGGGGGAGGGCCGGCCGGCCAGCCAGACCGTACGGACGCCGCGGACGATCAGCCGTCGCGCGGTGGCGAGCCCGATCTCGGAGGTGCCGCCGAGGACGAGCAGGGACTGCGGGGTGCCGAAGGCGTCCTTCATGGTGGGGGTGCTCCTCAGAGGGCGGTGGGTCTCTTCAGCCTTGAGGGTGACCGTATAGCCGCTTCTGTCGCTTATGTCGTATTGCGTGGCGGTTCGCCGACATGGCCGTACGGGATGTCGGTCACGTACCCGCGCGCGGTGCCGGGGGATTCTCGTAACCGGTCCCTCGCGGACCGGACGGAACGGATCATCTGGATCTCACGGATCAACGGACCAAGGGGTACGCGCACGACATGGACTGGCTGACCAAGCTCCCCGTCATCGGCCCCATGGCCACCCGCCTCATGCGGACCCACGCCTGGCACTCGTACGAGACCCTCGACGAGGTCCACTGGAGCCGGCTCGCCGCCGCGATCACCTTCCTCTCCTTCCTCGCCCTCTTCCCGCTGATCACCGTCGCGGCCGCGATCGGCGCAGCGCTCCTCTCCCAGGAGCAGCTCGACCGGATCGAGGAGAAGGTCTCCGACCAGGTGCCCGGCATCTCCGACCAGCTCGACATCGACGGGCTCGTCGCCAACGCCGGCACCGTCGGACTCATCGCCGGCGTCCTCCTGCTCGTCACCGGCATCGGCTGGATCGGCTCCATGCGGGACTGTCTGCGTGCCGTGTGGGGCCTCGACGGCAAGGACGAGGGCAATCCGGTGGTCCGCAAGGGCAAGGACGCGCTCGTACTCGTCGGACTCGGCGGCGTCGCGCTCTGCTCGCTCGCCGCGTCCTGGCTCGGCTCCACCACCGTCGGCTGGACCGCCGACCGGCTGGGCATCTCCGGCGACGGAGCGGGCGGCTACCTGCTCCAGGGGGCCGCCGTCCTCGTCGGCGTCGTCGCCGACTTCCTGATCCTGCTGTACATCCTGACGCTGCTGCCCGGCGTGCAGCCGCCCCGCCGTCGGCTCGTGGTGGCCGCGCTCATCGGCGCGGTCGGCTTCGAGCTGCTCAAGCTGCTGCTCGGCGGCTACATGCGGGGCGTCGCGTCGAAGTCGATGTACGGGGCGTTCGGCACCCCGATCGCCCTGATGCTGTGGATCAACTTCACCGCGAAACTGCTGCTGTTCTGCGCGGCCTGGACGGCTACGGGTTCACGTCGGGATCCAGCGGCTCCCGGGAACGACGACGACGCGATCCCGGAGCGGACAGCGGCCAACGGCGGTTGACGAGGAAGACGGCGCCGGCGAGCAGGACGAGCACCCCGCCGGCGATGCTCAGCGCGATGCCGACCCCGCCGGACTTCTCCTCGGCCGCGACGGGGGCCGCCGAATCGTCCGGGGCGTTCTTGCCGGGCGCCGGCTCCGAACCGTCCTCGGCCGTCCCCGTCTCCGTACGGGCCGACGTGGGCGGCACCAGATCGCCCACCGGGGTCACCTTCCCGGCCGCCGCGAAGCCCCAGTCGAGCAGCCGGGCGGTCTCCTGGTAGACCGCGTGCTGCTCCTTCGACGACGGGTTCATGACGGTGACGAGCAGCACCTTCCCGCCCCGCTCCGCGACACCCGTGAAGGTGGATCCGGCATGGGTGGTGTTGCCGTTCTTCACCCCCGCGATCCCCTGGTACGGGGCGACGCCGAGGTCACCGGTCAGCAGCCGGTTGGTGTTCTGGATCTCGAAGGTCTCGCGCTTCTTGCCCGGCTTCTGCTCGCCGGGGAAGGCGGCGCGGGGCGTCGCCGCGTACTCCCGGAAGTCCTTGTTCTGCATCCCGCTGCGGGCGATGAGCGTGAGGTCGTACGCGGAGGAGACCTGGCCCGGGGCGTCGTAGCCGTCCGGGGACACCACGTGGGTGTCGAGCGCCTGGAGCTCGGCCGCGCGGTCGTTCATGTCCTTCACGGTCTGGCGGACGCCGTTGTTCATGCTCGACAGGACGTGCACGGCGTCGTTGCCGGAGCGGAGGAAGACGCCGAGCCACAGGTCGTGGACGCTGTAGGTCTGCTTCTCCTTGATGCCGACCAGGCTGGAGCCCGAGCCGATCCCGGCCAGGTCCTGCGGAGTGACGAGGTGGTTCGTCGTCCTGGGGAACTTCGGCAGCAGGGTGTCCGCGAAGAGCATCTTGAGCGTGGACGCCGGGGCGAGCCGCCAGTGCGCGTTGTGCGCCGCGAGGACCTTGCCGCTCTCCGCGTCCGCGACGATCCACGAACGGGCGGACAGCTCCTTCGGCAGGACGGGTGCGCCGAGGCCCAGCTGCACCTGCGTACCGGGCCTGCCCAGCAGCGTGCCGCCGACCGTGGACATGATCGCGGGCGGTTTCGGCTGCTTGTCCTTCTCGTCCTTCTTCCCGTCCTTCCCGTCAGCGTGAGCTGCGGGCGCGACGGTGACGAGCGGCAGGAGTACAGCAGCGGCGACCGCCCAAGCGGTCCTCTTCGAAACAGACACGGTCGAGAACGTACAGGCACGGAACAGGTATCCGAACCCCGCCGGGCGGTTCGTCCGGGCTCGTCCACCCGGACGCGGGGGCCGGGCCCGCTTCTCCTGGTTCCCGCTCGCGTTCGGGGCGTGGAGCTGGTTCATCTGGATCACCTTTTATACGTAAGCAACTGGGCACAGTCGGCGGCTGGCCGGGGGTGGGAGGTGGTTCACCCCTTCAAGACGTCGTCAGGCCCGGTCGGGATCCAAAAACTGTCCGCCCGGCTTTCGACGACTCATGGCCGCCGTGCGCCCGGCACGTACTCCGCCCGTACGGCCCTTACCGCTGCGCCCACCACGTCCCCGCTGCCCCGCCGGCGGTGGTGATCAGGGCGACGAGCCATCCGGGGATGCGCTGGACGGTCAAGTGCAGTCCGCCGACGCGGAGTTCGAGGGCGGGGCGTGTGGGTGTGGACGACATGGCGCTCTCCCTGTTCGACGAGATGAATCGACGCTCTGAGGGTGTGCCCACGTTGCGCTACGGATCATAACTATCCGTGCCAGCGCATGATCCGGTGCCAAGAGCACGGGGGGCGCACAGCCCGCTAGGCGAGGCGCATCCGGCTGGTGGGGCGGCCACAGTCGGCGGTTTTACTCGGAGACAGCACGCGCTCATCTGCTGTGGGCTGGTCGCGGCAACCATCCCCGACGCCCCCCGTACGGGTAGTCCGCTTGGTCGGTTCCCCCTCCGTGGCCGGTAGCCCCTAGCCCAGGTGCGGTGCGGTGCGGTGTTCCAGGAAGTGTCGGATGCGCAGCCGTTGCGTGTGGTGCATGGGAAGCGAGTCGAGTTCTTCGGGCGCCACGAAGCGGAGTTCCGTGCTCTCTTCCGAGATGGCCAGGACGCCGCCGACGACGCGGGCGGTGAAGCAGACGTTGAACTGTCGGCGTACCTCTCCGTCGCTGTACGCGATGACATGCCGGGGGTCGGTGTACGTGCCGACGAGTCCCGTGATCTCGACGTCCAGGCCGGTTTCCTCCTTGACCTCCCGTACGGCCGTGCCGGGCAGGGAGTCGTCCATGTCCATCGCCCCGCCTGGCAGCGCCCACAAGTCGTTGTCCCGGCGTCGTTGGAGGAGTACGCGGCCAAGCTCGTTTGTGACGACGGCAGAGGCTGCCACGACCAGGCTGTTCGGCTGGGGGGCGTCCGGATCGTCGTAGTACTCGGTTCGTGCCACGGCGCTCAGCTTTCCACGGGGCGGGCCGATTCCCATACGGCGTCGAAGCTCCCCGCGCAAGTGTCGAACATGCCCCCGTCGCCGTGGCGCCGAAGGTGCCACACCGGCGCACCGTAGGCGTTGACGCCCCACACATGCGCGTTGACCAGCATCTGATCGTCGGCGCGGTACAGGCTGTTGTAGAGGGTCGTTCCGTGCGTGCGCAGCTCGATTCCCGGCACGTCCGCGAGGGGCCGGTAATGCAGGAGAGCGAGACGGCAGCGGGATTCGATTCCGTGGCCGAACTTCTCTTCCCGTCCGCGCTGGCGGACGTTGGGATCGTCGGCGTCACCCACCGCGATGCGGACCGTACAACCATCACCAGCCCGTTCGCGCAAGAGGTCGTTGAGACGGGGGTACGCCTGGTGCAGGAAGACGGCCGCGTACACCAGCACGTCGATTCGCTTCCGCGCCTGGGAGAGGAGATCCACGAAGACCGACACGGGCAGATCCGCCCGCTGCCCGTAGAGGGCGACGAGTTCGGGGCTGACAGCGCGCGCGGCACGTGCCTGCCGGAGTTCCGGCCACAGGGCATGCACGTCTTCTCCGAGTGCTTCCGCTGCCTCCAGCGCGGTTGCCCGTCGTGGAGTACGCCCGAGATCGACCCACCGTTCCACGGACTTGGGGTCGACACCAGTGGCTTCAGCCAGGGCGGCGTGTGTCCAACCGCCTGCCTCCATGACGGCTCGAAGTCGCTCGTTCGGCACGCTTGCGCCCCTTGGCTTCCGGACGTTCTGAGGGACGTTCTACACGTGACGGGACGTCCCGAAGTGGGAAACGTACGAGGTTCCTCCGTCCTGACGACCGGCGCGACGATCACGCCATGAGTGAGCCCACGCGATACAGCACCCCACCGATCGAGCTGCCGCTGGACCTGGAACGAGAACCGGAGCCTGCCGACGGGTGCGCGGGGTGCGCCGAGCTGGAGGCCGTACGGGCCCGTGCCCGAGTCGTAGGCGACTGGACGACCGTGAGCGACTGCAACGTCTACGTGCGGCGCCACCCCGAGGGGCACTGATGGTCGTCCGCGCGGACATCGGCAAGCCGGTCAGGGACCACGCTGGAAGGGTCGGCATCCTGCGTGACGTGATCCGGGACTACGAGGACCCTGCCGACATGCCCGGAGAGCGCAGGAGGCGGCCGACGGCGTTCGTGTGGCCCGAGGGCGGGGGCCGTGAGTGGTTGGTCCCGCCGGACACCGTGACGCGTATCTGAGACCCCACCCCCGGTGAGGCCCAGTCGTCAGTGGTCCCGTCCAGCCGGGGACGGGTCCACTTCCTCGCGCCCCCCGTGGTGCCGGGGCTTTACTTCTTGCCCGCTCGGACGCCCCGGAAGCCGATCACGCCGACGGCCGTCCCTAGGATGAACGACGTGACAGCGAGGGCGAGGTGGACCCAGAAGTACGCAGTCGGGTTTCCCGCGTCGTCGAAGGCGAGACCGCTGCCGTCCTTCCAGAGGTTCTTCGCGAAGGTCGCCCAGATCACCCAAGACCACACGCCGAACGCGAGCAGGAACCAGGAGACGCGGCGGCTGAGCTTCATGGGGTGTCCTTCGGGGTGGGCTGGGCGTTCCCTGCCAGTATCGAACCGGCCCCGCCGGGCCTTACAGGTGGGGCTCTGTACGCTGGCGGTCAGCTGCGTATGGATCACCTTCATCGAGAACCTCCGGACCGACGCAAGCGGCGTCGCGTTCGACGACGCGGGTGACCCGACGGCCTGTATCCGGGTCCATCTGCCGCTCGCCGTCACGTCCTGTGTCCTGGGGCGGTGATCGGTGTGCTCGGGTTGCGTGGAGTGCGCGCCACGCGCCGCGACTCCGGTCACAGCTCCTAGTCCGCGAGAGAGAAAGAGGGGGTTCGGGGCGTGCTCGCCTTCCTGCTGGTCCTGGTCGTGGTCCTCGCCGTGCTTGTCGGGGTCCACTGGTACGTGTGGCGGCGGCTCGTGCGCGACGTGACGGTGCCGGGTGGCCTGCCCCGTCGGCTGGGTACGGCCGTGCTCGTCGCCCTGCCGTTGTTCTCGCTCGCGGCCCTGACCTCCGGGCGCCTCCGCGCGCCCTTCGGGTTCCAGCAGGCGGTGGCCTGGCCGGGCTTCATGTGGCTCGCCACGCTCCTGTACCTGACCCTCGCCCTGGTCGTCGGGGAGGCCGTGCGCCCCGCCCTGCGCGCCTGGCTCGCCCGCCGCGCGACGGCCGCGGCTCCGGCGGCGGAGGCCCCGGCGCCCGCGCCGGCCCCTGTTCCCGAGCCCGTCTCCGTACCGTCGTCTGCGTCTGCGTCTGCGTCTGCGTCCGCGTCCGAGACCGCGTCCGCGTCCGAGCCCGCGCCCGCCGCGGACACGGTGGCGGCCCCGGCCCCCGCCGACGCCTCCGCGACCCCCGCCGACGTCTCCCGCCGCCTGTTCGTCTCGCGTGTGGTCGGCGGCTCCGCCGCGGCCGTCGCGCTCGGGACCGTCGGGTACGGCACGTACGGCGTGCTGCGCGGCCCCCGGATCAAGCGCGTCACCGTCCCGCTCGCCAAGGTGCCGCGCGCCGCGCACGGCTACCGGATCGCCGTCGTCTCCGACATCCACCTCGGGCCGATCCTCGGCAGGGCCCACAGCCGGCGGATCGTGGACACGATCAACTCCACCCAGCCCGACCTGATCGCGATCGTCGGCGACCTCGTCGACGGCACCGTCGAGGACCTCGGCTCCGCCGCCGAACCGCTCGCCCGGCTCCGCGCCCGCCACGGCTCCTTCTTCGTGACGGGCAACCACGAGTACTTCTCGGGCGCCGACGCCTGGGTCGACCACGTACGCGAACTCGGTCTGCGCCCGCTGCGCAACGAGCGCGTGGAGATCGCGGCCGGCTTCGACCTCGCCGGCGTCGACGACGTCGCGGGGGAGAGCGAGGGCGAGGGCCCCGACTTCGTCCGCGCCCTCGGCGACCGCGACCGGGCCCGCGCCTCCGTCCTCCTCGCGCACCAGCCGATCGTCGTCCACGACGCCGTACGCCACGGCGTGGACCTCCAGCTCTCCGGCCACACCCACGGCGGGCAGCTCTGGCCGGGCAACTACATCGCCGAGCTGGCCAACCCGACGGTCGCGGGTCTCGAACGGTACGGCGACACGCAGCTGTACGTCTCGCGGGGCGCGGGCGCCTGGGGGCCCCCGGTCCGGGTCGGTGCCCCCTCCGACATCACGATCGTCGAACTCGCCTCGAAACAGGCTTAATCGGGAAACGTCACTCCCCGCGCCGAGGTCGATACGTGCTGCTCATCGGCTTAAATTCTCATATCCCGGACATATACCTGCTGTGTGAAAGTTTCCTCTTCCACTTGTGAAAGTCGTGTGATTGGCTGACGCCAATGCGGCGCTTTCGGGGGGCGTCGTGCCCTGGGGTGGTACGAAAAAAGGAAGCACGGCAATGCGGTCGACGGTCCGTCTACGGATCCTCATCACTTGTGGAGTACTGGTGGCCGCCGGAGTCGGGGGCTGGCAACTCCTGCCCTCCGACGACGTCCGGACGGATCCGATCAGCGTCGGCACAACCGACGAAGTCACTTCACTCGACCCGGCCGGCGCGTACGACGCCGGTTCCTGGGCCATGTACAGCAACGTCTTCCAGTCGCTGCTGACGTTCAAGCCGGGATTCACGACTCCGGTGCCGGACGCGGCAGAGAGCTGCAAGTTCGTGGGGACCAGACTCACCACGTACCAGTGCACGCTCCGCGACGACCTCACCTTCGCCAACGGGCGCAAGGTGACGGCCGAGGACGTCAAGTACTCCTTCGAGCGGATGCTGCGCATCAAGACGGACGTCGGTCCGCAGCCGCTCTTCCCGACGCTGAAGAACGTGGTGGCTGAGGGCCGCACCGTCACCTTCAACCTGAGCGGCCGGGACGCCACCTTCCCGCTCAAGGTGGCCACGGGCGCCGGCTCGATCGTCGACAAGGACCAGTACCCGGCCGACGGCCTGCGCACCGGCCTGGCCGTCGACGGCTCGGGCCCGTACGTCCTCAAGGAGTACAAGCCCGGCGAGTCCGCGCTCCTGGAGCCCAACCCGAAGTACAGGGGCGCCATCACCAAGGCCGGTGCACCGGTCCTCGTGAAGTACTTCGGCAAGTCCGAGGACCTCGCGACCGCGTGGAAGTCGAAGCAGGTCGAGGTCACGCACCGGCAGCTGCCGCCGAACTTCCTCTCGACCCTGGAGACCGAGGACGGGACCCGGCTCACCGAGGCGGAGAGCGCGGAGATCCGCAACCTCAACTTCAACGTCCGGCCCGGCTCGCCGATGGCCGACAAGTCCGTACGCCAGGCCGTCGCCGCGGTCATCGACCGCCCCGAGATCACCACGGGCGCCTACAAGGGCACGGTCGAACCGCTGTACTCCCTCATCCCGCAGGGCTTCGTGGGGCACAGCACCGCCTTCTACGACGTCAACCCCGCCCCGAGCGTGAAGAAGGCGCGGAAGCTCCTGAAGGACGCCGGCGTGCAGACGCCGGTGACGTTCACCTTCGGCTTCCGCCAGGACGCGACGTACGCCGCCGAGGCCGCCGAGATCAAGCAGCAGCTGGAGGAGACCGGCCTCTTCAAGGTCAAGGTCGTCGAGGCCGACTGGCAGAGCTTCCAGAAGGCGTACGCGCGCGGCTCCTACGACGCGTACACCGTCGGCTGGCTCCCCGACTTCCCGGACTCCGACAGCTTCACCGCGCCCCTCGTCGGCACGGCCAACACGCTGCACAACGGCTTCTCCAGCAAGCGGATCGACTCGCTGATCGCCTCGACGCAGCAGTACAGCGACCGGTCCCGGGCGACCGGGGACTTCCGGGCGATCCAGTCCGAGGTCGCCGACGACATCCCGCTCATCCCGCTGTGGCAGAAGAAGGACTACGTCCTCTCCACGGAGGCCGTCGGCGGCTCCCAGTACCTCACGGACGGGACCGGCATCTGGCGCCTCTGGGAGCTCGGCTGGATCTAGCGGGCCGGCGGGTGCCGACGGGCCGGCGGGCTTGAGGGCTGGCCGGTCGCCCGGCCGGCCGGCCGGGGCCCGGCCGGCGTCCGGCCGGTCATGGAGTCGGCGGCTTCGGGGTGGCCCGCTTGGGCTTGCCCGAGGCCGCCATCCCGGCCGCCGTCGGCATGAAGTCGGAGAGCAGCTCGTGCGTCTCCTTGACGAGCGGCCGGAGGATCCGGAAGCGGGAGAGCGAGATCGCGCGGGCCGTGACCGGTGCGAGCCGCTCCACGAGCCGCCTGCTGTTCGCGGCGTTCTCCGAGCGGTCGTACACCCAGAACAGCACCAGGCCCATCTGCTGGAGCCACAGCAGCTGCGGGAGCGCCTCGGCGAGCTCCGGGTCGACCTTCACCGAGGCGCCGGAGATGACCCTCCGGTGGACCTCGATCGCCGCCTCGCGCGGGCCCTCGGACTCCGGTGAGAACGGGCTGAGCGGGCTGTCCGGGTCGGCGGCGTTCTTGAAGAACTGGGACGCGAACTCGTGGTACGGCTCCGCGATGTCGAGCCAGCCGAGGTAGACCCCGCGGATCCGGGCCGTCAGGTCCTTCTCGCCGCCGGTCAGGATGGGCTCGACGGCCGCCTGGTGCTCCTCGGCGATCCGGTCGTAGAAGCCCTGGACCAGGTGCTCCTTGGACGAGAAGTAGTAGTACGCGTTGCCGACGGAGACCCCGGCCTCCTGGGCGATGGCCCGCATCGTCGTCTTGTCGTAACCGCGCTCCTTGAACAGCCGGAGCGCGGTCTCGAGGATGAGCGTGCGGGTCTGCTCGCTCTTCGGGGCCTTCTTCTCTTCCTTCACGTCCTTCACGGGGCCGAGCCTAGTCGGGTGGGCGGGGCGCCTCGCAGCGCCCGTCCTCGCAGGTCCCGTCCCCGGGCCCTCCGTCCCCGTGGTCCGGCCCCTTGAGGGCCTCGCGCCACTTCGCGGCGGCGAGGACGGTCACCCGGGCGAAGGGCTGCCCGGCGGGGGTGGCGAGCCAGTGGGCCTTGGCCCGGTGGTCGGCCAGCGCCCAGAGGCAGACGATCCAGGCGCCGGTCTCCCGGTAGACCTGGCCCCGGTCCCCGACCACGGTGATCTCCCGCAGGGTGGCGGAGTGGTCGAGGTCCGGGAAGCGGCGCACGGCCTCCCGTGAGCCGGCCGGGACGAGATCCAGCGGTACGAGCTGCCGCTGTCGCAGCAGCCAGTGCCGGAGGTGCACGCAGAGCGGGCAGTCGGCGTCGTACAGCACGGTCAGACGTCTCACGGGTGTCGTCACGGGGTGCGTCACGGGCCTCGGCCCGATCGGCGCCGGTGTCGCCATGGCCGGGGCCCCTCAGGCCTGCGGCGCGGGCGGGGCCCAAGGGCCGCCCTTGGGGGTGGTGGTCCAGCCCTGCGGGCCGACCGGCGGCACCTGCTCGCGCTCCATCACGCCCCGGCGACGGATCTTGTTGAGCACGTACACGTTGCCCAGGTGCATCACGCCGAGGACGAGCAGGACCACCCCGAGCTTGACGGAGAGGGCCTCGAAGAGCGCGCGGGCGTCGAGGACGGCCTCCTCCTGACCCAGGTAGAGGGCGACGAAGCCGAAGTTGACGAGGTAGAAGCCGACCACGAGGAGGTGGTTGACGGCTTCCGCGAGCTTCTCGTTCCCGTGCAGGACGTCGGCGAGGAAGATCCTTCCGTTGCGGCTGAGCGTGCGGGCGACCCAGACGGTCAGCGCCACGCTGATCAGCAGGTAGACGATGTACGCGATGACAGTGAGGTCCATGCCCCACCCTCCCTTGAACGCGTTCAAAAGCTGTTGGGCATGACTGTAGACCTACTCTTGAACGTGTTCAAGTCGCTTGTTCAAAGCAGTGGCCGCCCCCTGCCCACCCGCCCTAGGATCACCGGGTGACGCTCTCTCATGACCTGGCCGGCCAAGGCCCCTCGACCGTCGTCCTTCTGCACTCCGGGGTCTGCGACCGCCGCATGTGGGACGGGCAGTTCTCCGCACTCGCCGAGGCGGGCCACCGTGTCGTCCGCTGCGACCTCCGCGGCTTCGGCGAGTCCCTCATAGACGCCCCGCACACCCACGCCGACGACGTCCGGGACCTCCTGGACCACCTCGGCGTCGACAGCGCCGCCGTCGTCGGCTCCTCCTTCGGCGGCCGTGTCGCCCTGGAGTTCGCCGTCCGCAACCCCGACCGCGTCTCCGCGCTCGCCCTGCTCGCCTCCGCTGTCCCCGGCATGCAGCCGAGCGACGACCTGCGGGCCTGGGGAGCCCGCGAGGACGTGCTCCTCGAGGCCGGCGACATCGACGGCGCCGTCGAGCTCAACGTCGACACCTGGCTCGGCCCCGAGGCCGACGACGCCGCCCGCGCCCGCGTACGGGAGATGCAGCGCCGCGCCTTCGACATCCAGCTGACCGTCCCCGACGAGTTCTCCCCGATCCACCCCGAGGTCACCCGGGAGGACCTCGCCCGGATCGAGGCGCCCGCCCTCGTCGTCGTCGGCGGCCACGACGTGCCCGACTTCCGGGCGATCGGCGACGACCTCACGAGCCTTCTGCCCGCAGCCCGCCGGGTCGACCTCGACTGGGCCGGGCACCTGCCGGCCCTGGAGCGCCCGGACGAGACCGCCCGACTGCTCGTCGACTTCCTCGCGGAGACCTCCGCCCCGACCCCCTAGGGGGTCCCGGCGTAGGCGCCGCACCGCTCTTCGCGGCGCAGCGCCTGCGCGGCACCCACCGGATCACCGCTGGTGAACACCCTGACGCCACGGCCGAAGGGAACGGGAGCGAGCCCGATCGCCGACGTACGATCCCGTCATGCCGCTCCCCGAGGAACCGCGTGCCCCCCGCGAACCCCGTGACTGGACCGACGAGCACGTCGCCCACTGGCAGCCCGTCCTGCCCGACCTCGACCCCGTGGTCGAGGGCGCCGTCACCCGGATGAAGAAGCTCTCCGTCCACCTCCGCCGGGTCAGGGAGCAGTCCCTCGTCGACTTCGGCCTGGAGCGCCACGAGTTCGACACCCTCCACAGGCTCGCCGGCCGCGGCGGCACCGCCGCCCCCTCCGAGCTCGCCCAGGACCTCGACCTCGGCCCCGCCTCCGTCTCCGGCCGCCTCGACGCGCTGGAGAAGCGCGGACTCGTCCGCCGTACCACCGCCACGACCGACCGCCACAGGGTCGTCGTCGAACTCACCGACTCCGGTCACGGGGCCTGGCTCGGCGCGATGGAGGTCCTCGGCCGTGAGGAGGTCCGCCTCCTCGGCGTCCTCGCTCCCGAGGAGCGGGCTCAGCTCAACGACCTGCTGCGCCGGGTCCTGATCGAGACCGAGCGGACGGAGTGACCGAAGCCGGCGCCCGGCATCGCCGGGGTCGTGAACGGCGGGCTCCGCTCGGCCGCCCCGCCGGACACGACAAAGCCCGCTCCCGCACGCGCGGTGGCGTACGGAAGCGGGCTCTGGCAGCCGGCGGAGACGTCAGAAGCGACGCGTGATCAGCGCACGCTTGACTTCCTGGATCGCCTTCGTGACCTCGATGCCACGCGGGCATGCGTCGGTGCAGTTGAACGTCGTGCGGCAACGCCACACGCCGTCCTTGTCGTTCAGGATCTCCAGGCGCTGCTCGCCCGCCTCGTCACGCGAGTCGAAGATGAAGCGGTGCGCGTTGACGATCGCGGCCGGACCGAAGTACTGGCCGTCGTTCCAGAAGACCGGGCAGGACGACGTGCACGCGGCGCACAGGATGCACTTGGTGGTGTCGTCGAAGCGCTCGCGGTCCTCGGCGGTCTGCAGGCGCTCGCGCGTCGGCTCGTTGCCCTTGGTGACCAGGAACGGCATGACGTCCCGGTACGCCTGGAAGAAGGGCTCCATGTCGACGACAAGGTCCTTCAGCACCGTCAGGCCCTTGATGGCCTCGACCGTGATCGGCTTGTCGGGGTTGAGGTCCTTGATCAGCGTCTTGCAGGCGAGCCTGTTCTTGCCGTTGATCCGCATCGCGTCCGAGCCGCAGATGCCGTGCGCGCACGACCGGCGGAAGGTCAGCGTGCCGTCGACGTCCCACTTGATCTTGTGGAGGGCGTCGAGGACGCGCTCCTTCGGGTCGATCTCGATCTGGAAGTCTTCCCAGACCGAGGCGTCCGAGATCTCGGGGTTGAAGCGGCGGATCCGCATCGTGACCGTGATGTACGGGGAGGCGGCGGACTCCGCCTCGACCTTGTCCAGTACGGGGGTAGCCATCAGTACTTACGCTCCATCGGCTGGTAGCGGGTCTGGACGACCGGCTTGTAGTCGAGACGGACGGTCTCGGAGCCGTCCTCGCCGACCTCGCGGTACGCCATGGTGTGGCGCATGAAGTTGACGTCGTCGCGGTTCGGGTAGTCCTCGCGGTAGTGACCGCCGCGGGACTCCTTGCGCGCCAGGGCCGAGACGGCCATGACCTCGGCCAGTTCGAGCAGGTTGCCCAGCTCGATCGCCTCAAGGAGGTCCGTGTTGAAGCGCTTGCCCTTGTCCTGGATGGACACGTTCTCGTAGCGCTCGCGCAGCTCGGCGATCTTCTCGACGGCCGTCTTGATCGTCTGCTCGGTACGGAACACCATCACGTTGGCGTCCATGGTCTCCTGCAGCTCGCGGCGGATGTCCGCCACGCGCTCGTGACCCGTGGAGTTGCGCAGCTTCTCGATCGTCGCGACGACGAGGGACTCCGGGTTCTCCGGCAGCTCGACGTAGTCGTGCTTGGCGGAGTACTCGGCGGCGGCGATGCCGGAGCGCTTGCCGAAGACGTTGATGTCGAGCAGCGAGTTGGTGCCGAGGCGGTTGGCGCCGTGCACCGACACGCAGGCGACCTCGCCGGCCGCGTACAGACCCGGGACGACGGTGGTGTTGTCCGAGAGGACCTCACCCTCGACGTTGGTCGGGATGCCGCCCATGGCGTAGTGCGCGGTGGGCTGGATCGGGATCGGGTCCGTGTACGGCTCGATGCCGAGGTACGTACGGGCGAACTCGGTGATGTCCGGGAGTTTGGCGTCGAGCTGCTCCGGCGGAAGGTGCGTCAGGTCCAGGTAGACGTGGTCGCCCTCGGGACCGCAGCCGCGGCCCTCGCGGATCTCCGTGTAGATGGAGCGGGAGACGACGTCACGGGACGCGAGGTCCTTCATGACCGGCGCGTACTTCTCCATGAAGCGCTCGCCGTCCTTGTTGCGGAGGATGCCGCCCTCACCGCGGGCGCCCTCCGTCAGCAGGATGCCCATGCGCCAGATGCCCGTCGGGTGGAACTGGAAGAACTCCATGTCCTCCAGGGGCAGACCGCGGCGGTAGCACGCGGCCTGGCCGTCACCGGTCAGGGTGTGGGCGTTGGAGGTCACCTTGAAGAACTTGCCGGTGCCGCCGGACGCGTAGATCACGGCCTTGGCCTGGAAGATGTGGATCTCGCCGGTGGCCAGCTCGTAGGCGACGACGCCCGCGGAGTGCTTCACACCGTCGACCTCGACGATGAGCTGGTCCAGGACGTAGAACTCGTTGAAGAACTCCACACCCTCCTTGACGCAGTTCTGGTACAGCGTCTGGAGGATCATGTGGCCGGTGCGGTCCGCGGCGTAGCAGGACCGGCGGACCGGGGCCTCGCCGTGGTTGCGGGAGTGACCGCCGAAGCGGCGCTGGTCGATGGTGCCGTTCGGGGTCCGGTTGAACGGCAGGCCCATCTTCTCCAGGTCGAGGACGGCGTCGATGGCCTCCTTCGCCAGGATCTCGGCGGCGTCCTGGTCGACCAGGTAGTCACCGCCCTTGACCGTGTCGAAGGTGTGCCACTCCCAGTTGTCCTCCTCCACGTTGGCGAGCGCGGCGGCCATGCCGCCCTGCGCCGCGCCCGTGTGGGAGCGGGTGGGGTAGAGCTTCGTCAGGACGGCGGTGCGGCTGCGCTTCGTCGACTCGATGGCGGCGCGCATGCCGGCGCCGCCGGCGCCGACGATGACGGTGTCGTACTTGTGGATCTTCATGACGTGGATTACCTCAGCCCCGTGCCTAGCGGATGTTCGGGTCGAAGGTGAAGATCACCAGCGTGCCCAGAAGGATGGTGAACACCGTGGCGGTGTACAGCAGGCCCTTGAGCCACAGGCGCGTGTTGGCCCGCTCCGCGTAGTCGTTGATGACCGTACGGAGGCCGTTGGCGCCGTGCAGCATGGCGAGCCAGAGCATCAGCAGGTCCCAGACCTGCCAGAACGGGGACGCCCAACGGCCGGCCACGAAGGCGAAGCCGATCTTGGAGACGCCGCCGTCGAGGAAGAGCTGGATCAGCAGGTGGCCGAGGACCAGGACGACCAGGACCACGCCGGAGAGGCGCATGAAGAGCCACGCGGCCATCTCGAAGTTGCCGCGGGTCGCCTTCGGCGTCTTGCCGGTGCGCTTGCGCGGGGCCTCGATGTACGGCGCGGGGTTGTCCACGTCGTAGTGGGCCCCCTCGACGGGGCCGATCGCGGAGGTGGTGTCAGCAGACATATCTGGCGTCAGCTCCCGAACAGTTCACGTGCGGCGTGGCCGAGGACGGGGTACAACGAGCCCGCCATCAGCACGACCCAGATGCCCACGACGGTCCAGAGCATCTGCTTCTGGTAGCGCGGGCCCTTGGACCAGAAGTCCACGGCGATGACACGGAGACCGTTCAGCGCGTGGAAGAGGATGGCGGCGACGAGGCCGTACTCCAGAAGAGCGACGATCGGCGTCTTGTAGGTCGCGACGACCTCGTCGTACGCCTCGGGGGAGACGCGGACGAGAGCGGTGTCCAGCACGTGTACGAACAGGAAGAAGAAGATGAGGACGCCGGTGACTCGATGAGCCACCCAGCTCCACATTCCTTCCCGGCCGCGGTACAGCGTTCCAGCCGGCACGGAAAAACCCTCCGGGAGCGGGGATCAGGGTCGGCCGGCTTCTCTGTCGGTCTGACCCGGCCGGGTACGGTCCACCGGCCCCGGTCATCGTAGCGACGACTTGTCGGTTCGCTCGCGCGGGGGCCATCGGTGTGATCAAACAGGCACGGACGGGCTATCCCACAAGCCGAAATCGCCCTGTTCCGGTCGGAATCACGCTTCGGAGTGTCGGAGCGTGAGGCCCTCGGACAGACGGAAGGCCAGCCGGGCGCGGGCGAGCCGCCTCAGTTCGTCGGCGGCGATCACGCGCTCTTCCTCCGGTTCGTTGCCGAGACGTGACCGAATGCCTGCCAATACCTGGTCGAGACGCTCCCCGGGCCGCACTCCTTCGAGGCTGATCACGAACGCGTGTCCGAAGCTGCTCTCGTACGCGGCGTGGGCGGCCCGCAGCGCGGTCCGCGCCGCCGACGGGGCGTCGGGGTGCGGCAGGGCGGAGGACTCGGCGGCCAGTGCCCCGTCGAGGTCGGCGCGGGACAGGTCGTAACCGGCCTCGTCGGCGGCGGCGAGCAGGGCGTCGACGGTCGGGTACGGGCGGTGCGCCGCCACCCGTTCGGCCCAGCGGGGGCTGTGGCAGCAGGAGAGGAGCAGGGTCTCGGCCTCGGCGGGCGAGGCCGCGTTGAAACGCGTGAGCCCGTGGGTCGAGGCCTGGGGATTCGGGCCCTTGTTCTGGGCAGGTATGGCAGGCGTGTCCGTGGAGCCCGGTTTCCGGTAGGGGGCGTGGGTGTCGCTGGTCAGCGTGGGCTCCGGTACTCCGGGACGGGTGGGGTGGGCGTAACGCAACGTTATCGACGGGATGAGGGAAGTGTCCGACGGATGCGCGAATTTCACCCGGAAGGGAGAGTTTCGGAACACATGATGGACGATCGCGTTCCGGACCGTCCTGTCCCGCCCGGTTCCGTCCCCCGATTGGCCGGACCGCCATCCGTACGGGAGGATTCCGAATGATGCGGTACTCCATACGGGTGCCCCGCCGGGGCCCCGCACTTCTGGCGACCGCGGTGGCGCTGGCCACCGTGGCGGCCTGTTCGAACGGATCTCCGTCCGGAACGCAGCCGCCCTCCTCTCCCTCCGGCGGTACGTCGACGAGCGCCGCGCCCACCAGCGTGCCCCCGCCCTCGCCGACACCCACGCCGACGCCGACCCGGACGTACCCGCTCTCCTCGGCGCCCCGCACCGTCCCCGCCGTCCGCGACCACGAGGCCGCCCGCGGCCCCGGCTGGAAGCCCGCGCCCGCCGCCGGGATCGTCCTCGGCCCGAACAGCGCGGGCCTCGCCGACGAGGGGAGACTGCTCGCCGGCGAGCTCGGCGTCCCGTACCGCGGCGCCGTCGCCGCCGGACCCGGGGACGTGGAGCTGGCGCTGGGGGCGAAGGGCGCCCCCGAGTCGTACACGCTCGCCGTCCGCGACGGCCGGGTGCGGATCAGCGGGCCCGACGAGGCCGGGGTCTTCTACGGCACCCGCACGCTCAAGCAGTCGGTCAGGGCGACCGGCGCGATGCCCGAGGGGACGGTCACCGACCGGCCCGCGAAGCCGCAGCGCGGGCTCATGGTCGACATCGCCCGCAAGCACTTCACCGCCGCCTGGATCGAGGACCGCATCCGCGAGATGGGCGACCTCAAGCTCAACCAGCTCGGTCTGCACTTCTCCGACGACCAGGGCTTCCGCGTCGCCTCCGACAGCCACCCCGAGGTCGTCTCCGCCCAGCACCTCACCAAGGCGGAGGTGCGGCGGATCCTCGCGCTCGCGGCGAGCCGCCACATCACCGTCATCCCGGAGATCGACTCGCCGGGACACCTCGGCGCCGTCATCGCCGCCCACCCGGACCTCCAGCTCACCAGCGCGAGCGGGCGGGCCCCCCGCGGGGCCGTGGACATCTCCGACCCCGACTCGGCCCGGATCGTCGACGATCTGCTGCGCGAGTACACGCAGCTCTTCCCCGGCGCGTACTGGCACCTCGGCGCCGACGAGTACGTCGCGCTCATGTCCCAGAACCCGGAGGCAAGCTATCCGCAGCTGGCGAGCGCCGCCCGGGCGAAGTACGGGGCGTCCGCCCGCGTGCAGGACCTGGCCACCGGCTGGCTCAACGACCGCGCCGCCGTCGTCCGGCCCACCGGCAAGACCCTCAAGGCGTGGAACGACGGCTTCTTCCCGGGGGGCGTGGTGAGCGCCGACCGGGACATCGAGGTCGAGTACTGGACCGGCAAGGAGATCGGCGCCCGGCCGCCCACCGCGTACCTGAGCGCGGGCCGCAAGCTGGTCAACCTCAACGACGAGTACCTCTACTACGTCCTGGGCCAGCCCAACGACTTCACGTACCCCACCGGCCGCCGCATCTACGAGCAGTGGACCCCGCTCGTCGTCCGCGGCACGACCCCGGTCCCGGCGCGGTACGACCCCCAGATCCTCGGCGCCCGCTTCGCGGTCTGGTGCGACCTGTCGGGCGCCCAGACGCAGGCGCAGGTGGCGGACGGGATCCGGCTGCCGCTGGCGGCGCTGGCGCAGAAGGTGTGGGATCCGGCGAAACCGACGCTGACCTGGGACCAGTTCCGGGCGCTGGCGGCGAAGGTGCGCTGAGGCGACCTGACATTCCCCGTGGACGTGGCCGTTCCGGGTCGCGTACGTTCCCCCGGCGGCGGCCGCGCGGCCGCCGCCGGCGCCTCGGGGAGGGGCGCCGCACGTTCCTGGGGGGAACCGCACACCCATGCAGCTCCGCAATCCGAACGGCCTCTCGTATGCCGTGATCGTCCTGCTCGCGCTCAACATCGTCTTCGACCTGGTGCTCGCCGCCTCCGAGATCCGGGCGCTGTCCGGTCCGGACGAGGCCCTCTGGGCGACGACCTTCGTCGGGATCAACCTGAATCTCGCCTACAGCGTGGCCTTCACCCTGTACGTGGCGACCGGGATCGTCTTCATCGTCTGGTTCCACCGGCTGCGGAAGAACGCCGAGGTCTGGGCCGGTGACCTGCAGAGCCGGAAGCCGGGCTGGGCCATCGGCGGCTGGTTCATCCCCATCGCCAACCTCTGGATCCCGCGGGGAGTCGCCGTCGACATCTGGCGGGCCAGCCGCTGGCAGCCGCACGCCGCCGTCGGCAGGGGTGAGCTGGTGCTCCTCAACAGCTGGTGGACGGTCTGGGTCGCCTGCATGGTCGTGGACCGGATCGCTTCGCAGCTATACAAGCAGGCGGTGACCGCCGACGCCCTCACCACCGCCGCGACCTGGTCCCTCGCCGGTTATCTGCTGGACGCCGCCGCCGCCGTCCTCGCGATCCTCTTCGTCCGGCGTCTGACCTCTATGCAGCAGGCCAAGGCCACTGGCATGATTCCGGCCGCAGTGACGAAAACGCACCCCTCGGCGCAGTAGGGGACGTACTGCGTCCGCATACGGTGGCGAGGAGGCGTCCATGACGTCGGCGACGAGCCGGAGCCTGCTGGAACTGATCGACGGGGCCGACGAGCGAGGTCTGGCCGCGGCCGGTCTCGCCTGCCTCGACCGCTGTCTGCCGCTGCTCGCCGCCGACCGCGGGGACACCCTGCGGCCCGTGTGGGCGGCCGTCGCGCGCGGCGACGGGGGAGCGTGGGGCGAGGCCGCGGCCAAGGCCCTCGCCGAACTGGACGCCGAGGATGGCGAGGACGGCGACGGTACGGGAGGGGACGTACGCGCCATGCTGGCGACCGCCCCGCCCGACTGGACGGTCGAGGCCCTCCGCACCTGGGCCGGTGCCTGCTCCGTCACCGCCCTCGCCCTGCACGGCCGGTTCGACGCCGCCGGGGTGCCGGACGGGCTCGTCGAGCGCTGCCGCGCCGGGGACCCGACCGGTGCGGGCCCGCTGCTCGCCGGGGAGGTCCGCCGCCAGCAGGCCGTCCTCGAATCGGCCGCCCACGGCCCGACCGGTCTGCGCCGGGCCCGTGAACTCTCCGTCGAGGGCGGCCGGGTGCTGCGCGCGGTCGTCTCGCGCAGGGCCCGCACCGCCTGACCGGCGGCATGACAGGCCGACGGCCTGACGGTCCGACCGTCAGGTCGTCAGGTCGTCCGACCGTCAGGTCGACCGTCGGTCTCAGGACTCCTGGGCGGAGTCCGGGGCCGGGGTCTGGATCGTCACCGAGGCGATCGTCTCGGCGATCTCCCGCTCCGCCGTGGCCTTGTCGAGCCCGAGCCCGGTCAGTACGCCCGTGCCGTCCTCGTGCTCCAGGAGCGCCAGCAGGATGTGCTCGGTGCCGACGTAGTTGTGCCCGAGGCGCAGGGCCTCGCGGAACGTCAGCTCCAGGACCTTCTTCGCCGCCGCGTCGTACGGGACGAGCGCGGGCGCCTCGGCGACGGCCGGCGGCAGGGTCGCGGCGGCGGCCTCGCGGACCTGGTCGAGGGTCACGCCCCGCGAGGTGATCCAGTGCGCCGCGAGCCCCTCGGGCTCGGCGAGCAGGCCGAGGGCGAGGTGGGCGGGGAGGATCTCGTCGTTTCCGGCGGCCGTGGCCTCGTTCTGGGAGGCCATGACCACGTTCCGGGCCCGGGGGGTGAAGCGGCTGAACCCCGCGTTCGGGTCCATCTTCTCCGCGTCCGGCTCCTTGGGGACGAAACGCTTCTGGGCCGCCTGGCGGGTGACGCCCATGCTGCGGCCGATGTCGGTCCAGGAGGCGCCGGAGCGGCGGGCCTGGTCCACGAAGTGGCCGATGAGGTGGTCGGCGACATCGCCGAGGTGGTCCGCCGCGATGACCGCTCCGGAGAGCTGATCCAGGGCGTCCGGGTGGACCTTCTTGATCGCTTCGATGAGCTCGTCGAGACGGACGGGAACGTTCAGGCCGGCTGGATTCGTCATGAGGCAACCCTAGGTTGACACCCCCGCACTGTCAACCATCGGTTGACAGTGAAAAGGGTGCAGTGCGCCCAGCCCGTGCAGAGGGAGAAAGGGGGGAGGAGGTGAGGGGGAAAAGGGAGACGACCGGGGCCGCCACCCCCCACAGGAGAGGCCCCGGTCGTCATCCACGGAGCCGCAGCACGGCTCCGTACTCCATACAGCGCCAGGGGTGCGTTTTCTGTCACACCGGCACGTGCACCCGCACGTGCATGCGAGCCCGCCTCCGGAGGTTGCGAGTTGTACAAAGACTCGGGACTGCGTGGACGCGGTGCCGGGGCACGACGTAGCGTGCAGGTGCGCGAGGCAGCGTGGCGGATGTGACCAGCCGCGACGACGCGACGACGCGACCGACGAACAGGGTTTGGGGAGTGCTGGGGGACGACGCGGAGCTGACCGCCGCGGTGCTCGCTGCGCAGGACGGGGACGAGAACGCGTTCCGTACTGTGTATCGCGCCGTGCATCCTCGGTTGGTCGGCTACATACGCACACTGGTCGGCGACGGCGACGCCGAGGATGTCGCCTCGGAGTCCTGGCTCCAGATCGCGCGCGACCTCGACCGCTTCAGCGGTGACGCGGACCGGTTCCGAGGCTGGGCGGCCCGTATCGCCCGCAACCGCGCCCTCGACCACATCCGGATGCGCGGCAGGCGCCCCGCCGTGGGAGCCGACGAGACCGAACTCACCGACAAGCCCTCCGCGTCCGACACCGCGGACGAGGCACTGGAAGCCCTGGCCACCAGCCACACCATGCACCTGATCGCCCAACTCCCACAGGACCAGGCCGAGGCCGTCGTCCTGCGCGTCGTCGTCGGCCTCGACGCCAAGAGCGCCGCCGACACCCTGGGGAAGCGCCCCGGTGCCGTACGGACCGCCGCGCACCGAGGCCTCAAGAAGCTCGCCGAACTGCTCGGGGCCGACGCGGCGGCCGGCGCGGCGGCCGGAACGGCCGTCGGGGCTGCGGGTGGGGCGGCCGAGGAAGCCTCGGAGGGAGTCGCCGGCGGGACCGGCGAAGACGTCGTCCCCCTGGACGCCGTCCCTCCGCAACGCGGGCGCGGGCCGGGGCCCGGGAGCCCCGGCGGTGTGACGCATTCACGTCCGCGTACGCAGAAGGACATGTGATGGCCGACGAGCGCTACCAGTGGCTCGACCAGGAGGCCGCGGAGCGGCTGCTCCGTGGCGAGCCGGTCGACGCCCTCGACGACCCCGCGCGGTCCGAGGCCCGGCGCCTCGCGGAGGCCCTCGACTCGACCCGTACGCGCTCCGTGTCCCAGGCCGCTCTCGCCGCCCGGACCGAGCTGCCCGGCGAGGCGGCCGCGCTGACCGCCTTCCGCGAGGCCACCGCCGCCCGCGCCGCCCGCGCGACGGCCGTGGCCGCGGGCGGGACCGCCCACGCCGAACTGGGACGGGTCCGGCTCGCCCCCGTCACCGCGCCCGCGCGCCGCTGGGGACGTTCCGTCCGGTACGGCCTTGCCGCCGCGGTCGCCGCCGTCACGGTCGGCGGGGTCGCCGTCGCCGCCGGTACGGGCATGCTGCCCCTGACGGGCCCCGAACCCGCGTCCTCCGTCACGGCCGTGGACGGCCCGGACCCGGTCGCCTCCGGCTCGTCCGGCATACGGAAGGACCCCGAGGTGCCTTCCCGGGGACCTGACGGCGACGACGGCTCACCGGGCTCGTCCCCCTCGGCCCCGCACTCCTCCCTCACCTCTCCCTCCTCGACCGCGTCCCCCTCCGTCTCCTCCCCGCCGGACATCCGGCCCACCCCGGACCCGGGCAGGACGACACCGGCCCCGGGTGGCACCAAGGGCGGGTCGGACGTGAAGGAGAAGGCCCTCAAGGCCTGTCAGGACTACCGGGCGGGCCGGCTCGACGCCGAGGGCCGCCGGCAGCTCGCGAGCACCCTGCGCAGTGGCGAGACCCTGCGCAGGTACTGCGACCGCATCGTCTCCGGCGGTACGGGCGGTACGGGCGATTCCGGTACGTCCGCCGAGCCCCGCGAGGGCGGCAAGGACGACGGCAAGGACGACGGGAAGAGCGACGGGGACGGGGACGGGAACGGGAACGGCGGCGGCAGCGGTGACGCGCCGGTCGACGGCAGGCGTTCGCCCGCGGCCGGCGGCGTCGGCGAGCCCACGACCGGCGGCGCGGGCGACACCACGAACGGCACCGGCGAGCGCCGGGACAGCGGCGCCGAGGACCAGGACAAGACCCGCCGCTGAGCCCGTCCCGCTCCAGGTGTGACACTTTTCGGGCCGTCGGCGCAGTACTGAGTGAGCCGACTGGTCATCGGCCGCGCGACGAGCCGGGGTTCCCCCCGTACCTACGGCTCCGCGCACCGGCGCGGGTGGGGCACGTTCCCCCGGTCCCACCCGCGCCCCTTCTCCTTCCAGGGCCTGCCGGCCTCCTCGGACCTACCAGTGGACGACGACCTTGTCGCCGACCTTCACCTGGTCGAAGAGGGCCGAGAGCTTCGCCCGGTCCCGGACGTTGACACAGCCGTGCGAGGCCCCGTTGTAGCCGCGGGCCGCGAAGTCCGCCGAGTAGTGCACCGCCTGGCCGCCGCTGAAGAACATCGCGTACGGCATGGGCGTGTGGTAGATCGTCGACGTCCACGTACGGGCCTTCCAGCCCACGCTGAACGTGCCCTCGCGCGTCGGGGTGTTCTCCGAACCGAAGCGGACGTCCATCGACGAGACGACCTTGCCGTCGATCATCCAGGCGAGGGTCCGGCTCTCCTTGCTGATGCACAGCACCCGGCCGGTCATACAGCGCGCATCCGGGGTGTCCAGCTTGTTCGTGGTCGACGGCTTCAGCTCGTCGGCGGTCGGCTTCCGGCTGGCCGCGAGCAGCCGCTGCCAGGTCGTCTCGTCGACGGAGCCCGTCGGCGGCAGCCCCTGCTTCTTCTGGAACGCCGTGACCGAGCCCGCCGTCATCGTCCCGTAGAAGCCGGTGGGGGCCCGGTCGAAGTGGCCGAGCTGCCGCAGCCGCGCCTGGAGCTCGCGCACCTGCTCGCTCTCGTCGCCGTCGCCCATGAGGGCCTTGGGCGTCGGCGCCCCCGTGGTGGGAGTGGCGGAGGGGGACGGCGGCTTGCCGTCCGTCGTCGGAGTCGGCGCCGTCGTCGGGTCGGCGGTCGGTCCTGTGGACGTCGGGTCGGCCGTCGGGCCGGTCGTCGTCGGCGCCTTCGGCGACGGGCTCGCGCTGCCCCCCGGGTCGGACGCCTGCGGCGTACAGCCCACGGCGATCACCACCGCTGCCGCTGCCAGTACCGCTCTGTGTATGACCGACGAAGACCGCTTCATGGTTGCCCCCCGGGACGAGTCGTGTGTACGTAGGGATGCTTCCCGCGCGCGTGCGGTTGCGCACGGGTGTACGGAAGGCGGAAGCATGTACGCGGAAGGCGCCGGCGCGTACGAGGCAAGGGGAAGCGCGCAGGTTGTGAGCAAGGTCCCAGCGTGCTGCCCTCCACCGGCCGCACGCCCGCCGCTACAGTCCGTCGCGAGGGTCGGTACCGCTGAGCAGCAGGTCTATCGGGAGGCACAACACATGGCGCGCGAGTCGGAGTCGGGGCTGCCCATCGAGCCGGTCTACGGGCCGGAGGCTCTGGAGGGATGGGATCCCGCCGAGAAGCTGGGCGAGCCGGGTTCGTACCCCTTCACTCGCGGCGTGTACCCGTCGATGTACACCGGCCGGCCCTGGACCATGCGCCAGTACGCGGGCTTCGGCACCGCCGTCGAGTCGAACGCCCGCTACAAGCAGCTGATCGCGAACGGCACGATGGGTCTGTCGGTCGCCTTCGACCTGCCGACGCAGATGGGTCACGACTCGGACGCGGCGATCTCCTCGGGCGAGGTCGGCAAGGTGGGTGTCGCGATCGACTCGATCGACGACATGCGGGTCCTGTTCGACGGGATTCCGCTGGACAAGGTCTCGACGTCGATGACCATCAACGCCCCCGGCTCGCTGCTCCTGCTGCTGTACCAGTTGGTCGGTGAGGAGCAGGGCGTCCCGGCGGACAAGCTGACGGGCACGATCCAGAACGACGTGCTGAAGGAGTACATCGCCCGGGGCACGTACATCTTCCCGCCGAAGCCGTCGCTCCGTCTGATCGCGGACATCTTCAAGTACTGCAGGACCGAGATCCCGAAGTGGAACACGATCTCGATCTCGGGCTACCACATGGCGGAGGCGGGGGCCTCGCCCGCGCAGGAGATCGCGTTCACGCTCGCGGACGGCATCGAGTACGTCCGTACGGCCGTCGCGGCCGGCATGGACGTGGACGACTTCGCGCCGCGCCTGTCGTTCTTCTTCGTCGCCCGCACGACGATCCTGGAGGAGGTGGCGAAGTTCCGTGCCGCCCGCCGGATCTGGGCGCGCGTGATGCGGGACGAGTTCGGCGCGAAGAACCCGAAGTCGCTGATGCTGCGCTTCCACACGCAGACCGCCGGTGTCCAGCTCACCGCCCAGCAGCCCGAGGTCAACCTCGTCCGCGTCGCGGTCCAGGGCCTCGCGGCCGTCCTCGGCGGTACGCAGTCGCTGCACACGAACTCGTTCGACGAGGCCATCGCGCTGCCGACCGACAAGTCCGCCCGCCTCGCGCTCCGTACCCAGCAGGTCCTCGCCTACGAGACGGACGTGACGGCGACGGTGGACCCGTTCGCCGGCTCGTACGTCGTCGAGAAGATGACCGACGACGTGGAGGCCTCGGCCCTGGAGCTGATGGCCAAGGTCGAGGAGATGGGCGGAGCGGTCGCCGCGATCGAGCGCGGTTTCCAGAAGGGCGAGATCGAGCGCTCGGCGTACCGGATCGCGCAGGAGACCGACAGCGGCGAGCGGGTCGTCGTCGGCGTCAACCGCTACACGATCGACGTCGAGGAGCCCTACGAGCCCCTGCGCGTCGACCCGGCGATCGAGGCCCAGCAGGCCGAGCGCCTCGCCCGGCTGCGGGCCGAGCGCGACCAGGCGGCCGTGGACGCGGCGCTCGTGGAGCTGAAGAAGGCGGCCGAGGGCACGGACAACGTCCTCTACCCGATGAAGGACGCCCTCAGGGCCCGCGCCACCGTCGGCGAGGTCTGCAACGCCCTCCGCGAGGTCTGGGGCACCTACGTCCCCACCGACGCCTTCTAGGAGCTCTCCAGGCCCCGTAGACGCAGGTCACAGCGGAGTGTCGTACCCATGTGCGACACTCCGCTCCATGCTGGGTGTCATCGATCTGCCGACCTATCTCGCGGGACTCGTCCTCATCATCCTTCTGCCGGGGCCGAACTCGCTGTACGTGCTGTCCGTCGCCGCCCGCAAGGGCAGCCGGACGGCTTACAAGGCCGCCGCCGGGGTGTTCACCGGCGACGCGGTCCTCATGACGCTCGCCGCACTCGGCGCCGCCTCGCTCCTCCAGACCACCCCGCTCCTCTTCATGATCGTGAAGTACGCGGGCGCGGGCTATCTGACCTGGATGGCCATCGGCATGCTGCGGGCCGCCTGGAGCATGTGGCGCACCCGCCACGAGACGACGGACGAGGAGCCGGAGCAGGCCACCGTCGGCGCCCCCGGCGAGAACCCGTACCGCCGCGCGCTGATCATCAGCCTCTTCAACCCGAAGGCGATCCTCTTCCTGATCTCCTTCTTCGTGCAGTTCGTGGACCCGGCGTACGCCTACCCGGCCCTGTCGTTCCTGGTGCTCGGCACGCTGCTCCAGATCGGCAGCTTCCTCTACCTCACGATGCTGATATTCGGCGGGACGCGGCTCGCGGCCGCGTTCCGGAGCCGCCGGCGGCTGTCCGCCGGGGCGACCTCGGCGGCGGGCGCGCTCTTCCTCGGCTTCGCCGCGAAGCTCTCGTTCGGCAGCGCCTGACCCCCGACACGCAGCCTTCGCCTTGACCCTGACACGGTGTGAGGGCGTTCCGTAGGAGTCGTCATGTTCACCATCGGAGACTTCGCCCGGCACGGGCGGGTGTCGGTCCGGATGCTGCGCCACTACGACGCCATCGGACTGCTGCGCCCGACCCGGGTCGACCCGCACACGGGCTACCGCTTCTACACCGCGGAGCAGCTCGCCCGGCTCAACCGTGTCATCGCGCTCAAGGACCTCGGCTTCACCCTCGAACAGGTGGGGGCGATCCTCGACGAGCAGATCGACGCGGACGAGCTGCGGGGAATGCTGCGTCTGCGCCGGGCCGAGCTGGAAGCGGCCCTGGAAGCGGCGCGGGCCCGGCTCGCCCAGGTCGGCGCGCGTCTCCGAGCCATCGAGACGGAGGGACGCATGTCCACCCAGGACGTCGTCGTCAAGAAGATCCCCGCCGTGCGCGTCGCCGAGCTGAGCGCGGTCGTACCGAGCTTCGGCCCGCACGACATCGGCCCGGCCATCGGTCCGCTGTACGAGGAGCTGTGCGGCCGCCTGGAGGCCGCGGGCCTCACCGGCTTCGGTCCCGGGATCGCGTACTACGAGGACGCGGGCAAGGGGGACGGCTCGGTCGTCGTGCACGCCGCCATGACGGTCCCCGAGGGGACGTCCGTGGAGGGCGTCGAGGTGCGCGTCCTGCCCGCCATCGAGGAGGCGGCGACCATCGTCCACCGGGGCTCGATGGACGACATCCTGCCGACCGTGCAGACCCTGGCCCGCTGGATCGAGACGAACGGCTACGCGTCGGAGCACTACGCGCGCGAGCTCTACCTGGAGTGCCCGGACGACCGGTCGCGGTGGGTGACGGAGATCCAGGAGCCGATCGTCCGCGCCTGATCGGAGGCGGCCCCCGGGCCGTGGAGACGTACGGGCGAGCCCGGGACCCCCGCACGGGTCCCGGGCTCGCCGCTGTCGGGCCGCCGGCTCCTACTTCCGCAGTGCCTTGCGCAGCCGCAGGGCGCGGCGCGCCAGGCGGCGGACCCGCGGGTGCCGGGGGACGGGAAGACCGCCCGGCAGGTCGAGGACGGTGAGGCGCCGCCGGGTGAAGTGGTGCCGGGTGCGCTCGACGTGCGGGCCCGACAGGTGCCGTGCCGCGGCCTCCCACAGATCGGCCCGAATCTTCGGCTGCATCGCGAAGCCGACGGCCGCGACCAGGTCGTTCAGCGCGGCCACGTCCGGGTCCGGGCCGCCCGGCTCGTCCGTGCCGCCCTCCTCCAGGGGCGGGACGACCGCGTCCACGACGGTCAGCGGGATCCGGTTGCTGTTCTGGAACGGGGTGAGCCGCTCCAGGAGGGTCCCCGTGCCGACGCGGGCGACCGGCAGCCCGTAGAAGGAGCGTGCCGTGAGCAGCGCCGTCGAGAAGCAGCCGACGACGAGGGCGGGCCGCGCCTCGCGGTAGAGCACCTCGGCGAGGACGGGCCGGTCCTCGACGGTCAGTACGGCACCGAGCCGCTCCGCCTCGCGCACCAGCGTCCGCGACCCGGAGTCCGGGGCCGTCGGGTGTGGCTTGAAGACGAGCCGGCGGTGGCCTCGGGCGACCGCGCCGCGGACCATCCGGAGGTGCAGCTCCTCCTCCTCGGCGGCGGTGAGCAGGTTCAGAGCGGTGAGGTACTGGCCGAGGAGCAGCGCGGGGCCCTCGTCCGACGCCCCCGTGACCGGCCCGGACAGCTCCTCGACGACCTTGGTGAACGCCTCCGCCGGTACGGTCTCGGGCACCGCCCCGAACTCCGCGAGCAGCAGCGGCGTGAGCCCGGGGACGAGGTCGAGGTGGAGCAGTCGGCGCATCCGCCCGCCGATCAGCGGGTCGATCTTGTTACGGGTCGGCCCGTAGCTCATCAGACCGTCGGCGTACACGGTGACGGGCGCCTCGGGCAGCAGCTGCGCGATGGCGAGCGCCGGGGTCACCTGGGGGGACTCCAGGGCGAGTTCGACCCGGTCGTCGCCGAGCTCCCAGAGCCGCCGCAGATGGCGCTGGAGCATCGGCAGGTCGCTCGCGCGGGGGGTCCAGCCCGCGGGGTGGAGCGGGGAGATCGTCTCGTTCCAGGACAGTACGGAGTCGAAGCGGCCGCGCAGCCGCTCGAAGCCCTCGGCCTCCTGGACGGTCGGGGTCGTCTCGGGCACGGCCGCGTTGTCGGTGACGAGGAGGATGCGGCGGTCGGCCGGGCCGAAGCAGCCGCTGTCGAGCGCGGCGGCGAGCGTCGCCACTCCGTAGAAGGTGGAGGCGCAGAAGATCTGGGTGGTCCGACGGGCGCTCATGCCGCCACCTCCGGGGAGGCGTTCGCCGCAGTGGACACGGGGGCGGAGGCGGAAGCGGGGGCGGAGGGCGAGGTGGAGGCCGCCGTCACCGTCACCGAGACCGGCACCGGGTCCGGCGTCGCCGGCGGTGGCGCCGGACGCCTCCTCCGCAGCTTGCGCAGCATCGTCGCGCGGTCCCCGCCCATCGCCTTGAGGGCGTCGTCGAGGACCCCCTGCGGCATCCGTCGCAGCGCGCCCGCACTCATCGCCGTCAGCTGACGTGCCACCTCGGGCTCGAATCGTCCGATGCCGCCGATGTGATGGGAAATCAGCGCGCAATAGGTGCGAACGGCCTTGGGGAGAAGTCGGTCCGCGTCCGGGTCCTTCGATGTCTCCTCGATCACCTGGTCGAATGCGCGGATGAAATCCAATTGCCGGATGTCGCCGATCTGGGTGAGTGAGGTCGCGACCCCGCGCCGATAGAAGACGCCGAGCTCTCCGATCGCCGCGAACGATTCCGCCTCGCGGTGCAGCTTCCAGATCCAGGGCCGGTCCTCGGCGGTCCGCAGCCCGTGCGGGAAGTGGAGCAGCCCGCGTTCCAGGAGCCGCCGGTGGTAGATCCCGGCCCATGCGTACGGATAGTCGACCGAGGTCGTCCGGTGGGCCGGCAGTATCGCGTCGCGGGGGCTGAACACCTCGCCGCGGCGGGGGACCGGAGCCCGGCGGACGGCGCGGTCGCGGCCGGCGACGGAGACGTGGTCGGTGCGCAGGAAGTCGCAGCGCAGCTCGTCCATGGCGGCGACGAGCCGCCCGTAGTAGCCGGGGGAGAGCCAGTCGTCCCCGTCGAGGAAGGTGAGGTACTCGCCGCGGGCCGCGTCGAGCCCGGTGTTACGGGCCGTGGCGAGGCCCTCGTTGCGCTCGTGCCTGAGCAGGACGGCACCCGGGACGTCACGTACGGCCCGTTCGAGGATCTCCGGCGTGCCGTCCGACGAGCAGTCGTCGACCAGCAGGAACTCGAAGTCCTCGCGGGCGTTGGCACGCAGGCTTGCGAGGGTGTCGGGGGCATATGTCTGCACGTTGTAGAACGGCACGACCACGGAGAGCTTGACCACGCGGCCGACGCTAGGTGCCGACCCGGCATTCCCCCCGACCGGTGGGGGGACATTCGGTGAACACCAAGAGGCGGGCCGCTTAACCGCCTTTCGACAAAAGGGAATCGGGCCTTGATCATCGCGATTTCGGCCTTTGATCGACCTGCTTCAGAAGTCGGAGAGACGCTGTTCACCCGTTGTTGTGGCCCAGTTGGCACGGAAAGCGGAATGCCCTTCTAGCGTCCTCGGCGTGCCAGCAAGTACCCATGAAGCAGTACGGGTAGCCGTACTCGCCGACTCCGACACCCGGTGGAAATGGGGCGCCCTCACCGCGCGCCGCATCACCACGGCGACAGCCGAACCCACCGGATTCGTCCTCCGCGGACGGGCCACTCCCACCGCGCGCCAGCTCGCCGAGACCGGGGTGTCCACGACCGCCCCGCGCGAGGTGACGGGCGCGGAGTTCCTGCGCGCGGTACGGGACGCGGAGGCGCGCGGCGAGGGATACGACGTCCTCGTCCTCGCGCTCGTCGGCGGCACCGTCCGGGCCGTCCTCCAGGGTCTCGCCGACCTCGCCCTGGACCGGCGCCCGGTGATCGTCACCGGATACGTCGGGGTGGTCTACGAGAAGCTCACCGACGGGCTCCTCCTGCGCCACGGCGCCGATGTGGTCCTCGCCAACTCCCGTCACGACGCCGAGCGTTTCCGCGCCGTCTACGAGGGCGTGGGCGCCGGTGCCGACTCGGTCGTCGAGGCCGCGCTGCCCTTCCTCGGCGGAGCCCCGTACGCCCCCGAGGCCGGCCGCGACACCCTCGTCTTCGCCGCCCAGCCGTCCGTGCCCGCCACCCGGGCCGAACGGAGCCACGTCCTGGACCGGCTGATCCGGCACGCCCGCCTCCACCCGGGCCGCGAGGTACTCCTCAAGCTCCGCTCCAAGCCGGGCGAACACACCACGCACCTGGAGGAGTTCCCGTTCCAGAAGCTGGTCCGGGAGCTCGACCCGCCGGCCAACTTCCGCCTCGTGTACGGGCACATGGGCGAGGTCCTCGACCGCACCGACCTCCTGGTCACCGTCTCCTCCACGGCCGCGCTCGAAGCCCTCCACCGCCGGATCCCCACCGCGATCCTCACCGACCTCGGGGTCCGCGAGGCGCTCGGCAACCACCACTTCGTCGGCTCCGGCCTGCTGGCCTCCTTCGAGGCGCTCGACAAGGGGCTCGTACCGACGCCGGACGAGACCTGGCTCGCCCGGCAGGGCGTGGCATCCGCCAGTCCGTACGAGGCGGCCTTCGACGCGGCCCGCGACCGGGTCGCCGCACTCCTGGCGCTCCCCGCGCCGCCCCCGATCACCCCCTACTACACAGCGGAGACGGCCCCCGGCTACCTGCCCGGGATCCTCGCCCGCCACCGCCTGGACGTCACCGCGCAGGAGCCCCGCGAGAGCGGCCTCCGCCGGATCGTCCGGGAGGCGGCGCGGGGCGCGTACCGGCACGGCGTGCAGCGCGTGGCCCCCGTCATCCGCCGGCTGGGAGAACTCTGATGACGTCCACCGCCACCGTGCTCGCCGTGATCCCCGCGAGGGGCGGCTCGAAGGGCGTCCCCGCCAAGAACCTCACCCCGGTCGCCGGTGTCCCGCTGGTGGCCCGCGCCGTCCGCGCCTGCCTCGGCGCCCGGCCCGTCACCCACGTCGTGGTCTCCACCGACGACTCCGCCATCGCGGCGGCGGCCCGTACGGCCGGAGCCGAGGCCGTGCGGCGCCCCGCCGAGATCGCGGGCGACACCGCCACCAGCGAGGCGGCCGTCCTGCACGCGATGGACGTCTTCGAGGCCACCCACGGCCGCCCGGCCGACGTCGTCCTCCTCGTCCAGTGCACGAGCCCCTTCCTCACCTCCGCCGAGGTCGCCGAGACCGTCGAGCGCGTCACCTCGGGCGCCGCCGACACGGCCTTCACGGCCGCCCCGTCCCACGGCTTCCTCTGGCGCGACACGGTCACGGACGGCGCCACCGGCGTCAACCACGACAAGGCGCACCGCCCCCGCCGCCAGGACCGCGAACCCGAGTACCTGGAGACCGGGGCCGTCTACGCCATGGACGCGGCAGGCTTCCGTACGCACGGACACCGCTTCTTCGGCCGTACGGCGCTCGTCGTCACCGACCCCGCCCGGGTCCTGGAGATCGACGACCCGCACGACCTCGCCCGCGCCAAGGCCCTCGCGCCCCTGCTCGACGAGCCCGCCACCCCGGGCTTCGCCGACGTCGACGCCGTCGTCCTCGACTTCGACGGCACCCAGACCGACGACCGGGTCCATCTCGACGCGGAGGGACGCGAGTTCGTCTCCGCGCACCGTGGCGACGGCCTCGGCATCGCCGCCCTGCGCCGCGCCGGACTCCCCGTCCTCATCCTCTCCACCGAGCAGAACGCCGTCGTCGCCGCCCGCGCCCGCAAGCTCAAGATCCCCGTCCTGCACGGCATCGACCGCAAGGACCGGGCCCTCAAGGAGTGGTGCGAGGCCGAGGGCATCGACCCGCAGCGCGTGCTCTACGCCGGAAACGACGTCAACGACCTGCCCTGCTTCCGCCTCGTCGGCTGGCCCGTCGCGGTGAGCAGCGCCCACGACTCCGTACGGGCCGCTGCCCGGGCGGTCACCGAAACACCCGGCGGCTTCGGAGCGATCCGCGAGATCGCCGCCTGGCTCCTCGGACCCGAGCTCGACACCCCCGCACTCGACACCCCCGCGCCGGACACGTCCGCACGCGACACGTCCGGGCTCGACACCCCCGCACCTCACACCCCCGCCATCGGCACCCCCGCACTCAGCACCCCCAACGCGTAAGGAAAAGCACCATGAGCACCCGTCTGCGCACCTTCGGCGAGAAGACCGCCGGCCCCGGCCGCCCCGTCTACATCACCGGCGAGATCGGCATCAACCACAACGGCGAGCTCGAGAACGCCCTCGCGCTCGTCGACGTCGCCGCCGAGGCCGGCTGCGACGCCGTCAAGTTCCAGAAGCGCACCCCGGAGATCTGCACCCCGCGCGACCAGTGGGACATCGAGCGAGACACCCCCTGGGGCCGGATGACGTACATCGACTACCGCCACCGCGTGGAGTTCGGCGAGGACGAGTACCGCGCCATCGACGAGCACTGCAGGAAGCGCGGCATCGACTGGTTCGCCTCCCCGTGGGACACCGAGGCCGTCGCCTTCCTGGAGAAGTTCGACGTCCCCGCCCACAAGGTCGCCTCGGCCTCCCTCACCGACGACGAACTGCTCCGCGCCCTGCGCGGCACCGGCCGTACGGTCATCCTCTCCACGGGCATGTCCACCCCGAAGCAGATCCGCCACGCGGTCGAGGTCCTCGGCTCGGACAACATCCTGCTCTGCCACGCCACCTCGACGTACCCGGCCAAGGCCGAGGAGCTCAACCTCCGCGTGATCAACACGCTGAAGGAGGAGTACCCGAACGTCCCGATCGGCTACTCCGGCCACGAGACCGGCCTGCAGACCACCCTCGCCGCCGTCGCCCTCGGCGCCACCTTCGTCGAGCGCCACATCACCCTCGACCGCGCCATGTGGGGCTCCGACCAGGCCGCCTCCGTCGAGCCGCAGGGCCTCCAGCGCCTGGTCCGCGACATCCGCACCATCGAGACCGCCCTCGGTGACGGCGTCAAGAAGGTCTACGAGTCGGAGCTCGGCCCGATGAAGAAGCTGCGCCGGGTCCAGGGGCTCGTCGCCGCATGACCGGGCAGCTGGCGTTCGTCGAGAGCCCGGTCCAGCTCCTCAACGTCCTGGAATGGGCGCACACGCAGGCGCCCGACCGGGCCCCCGGCGAGGCGCCCGCGCCCGCCCTCACGGTCGTCGTCCTCTCGCCGACCGACCCCATGTCGCGGGGCCAGCTGCGCCGGATGGCCCAGCTGGCCCGCGACGAGGGCCTCACCGTCCGCTGGCAGGAGGCCCGCGGCGGCCGGGGCGCGCTCGTCCGCACACTGCGGCAGCTCGCCCGGCCGCTGCGCTCGGCGGAGCGCGTCATCATCGGCGACCCGTTCTCCCGCTACGTACAGCTGCTCCTGACGCTCTTCTCGCCCCGGCACCTGACGGTGGTCGACGACGGCACCGCCACCATGGAGTTCGCCGCCCAGCTCGGCCGCGGCGAGCGCCTGGTGCGCTGGCACCGCAAGGGCAGCCTGGGCCCGCGCGAGCTGGTCCTCGCCCCGGTGACCTCGATGGCCCGGCGGCGCCTCGCCCCGGCCCGGGGCCGTACGGTCGAGGTCTTCACCTCCCTGCCCGTCGAGGCCCCGGCCGGCATCCGGGTCACGGAGAACTCCTACGCCTGGACCCGGACCCGCTTCGGCCCCCCGCTGCTCACCGGCGGCGCGGACCTGGTCGGCACCTCCCTCGTCGAGACGGGTGTGGTCGACGCCGGGCACTACGCCCGGGTCGTCGCCGAACTCGCCCGTACGTACGGGGCGACCCGCTACTTCGCGCACCGCAGGGAGAGCGCCGAGAAGCTGCACGCGATCGCCGTCGAGACCGGCCTCCAGGTGGTCAGGCCCGACCTGCCCCTGGAGCTGATCGCCCGCCGCGGCCCGATCGGCCGCACGGTCGTCAGCTTCCCTTCCACGGTCGTCCACACCCTGCCGCTGGCCCTCGCCGGTACGGGGGTGAAGGTCGCCGTCATCGAGGTCGCGCCCGAGTGGCTGCGGGCGACCGCCTCGCCGCGCGCCCAGGGCTTCCTGTCCGGAGTGGCGGGCACGGCGGCCCACGACGTGGCCCGGCTCGAATTCGGCTGAGCGTACCCACACAGAAGGGGCTTCATGCCTGGCAAACCGAGATTCTTTCCCCTAAGGGGCTGAACTTTTCGTGATCAACGGGCAGTTGATCTCCGAAGGGGCCTACCCTTCAAAAGGTGAACCAGTTGAAGTCCCGTGAGCCAGGCTCCGTCACCCTGCCCGGAACGCTGTCCGCACCCCTGCGCGCCGAACTGATCGCCTTCCGCAGGGACTTGCACATGCACCCCGAGCTGGGCAACCAGGAGTTCCGTACGACCGCCGCGCTCAAGGCCCGCCTGGAGGCGGCCGGCCTCGCGCCGAAGGTCCTGCCGGGCGGCACCGGACTGATCTGTGACATCGGCACCCCGGACCGCCGCCGGCCGATGCTGGCGATCCGCGCCGATCTCGACGCGCTGCCCATCCCCGACGTCAAGACCGTCGCCTACCGCTCCACCGTGGCCAACCGCGCGCACGCCTGCGGACACGATGTCCACACCACCACCGTCCTGGGCGCCGGACTCGTCCTCGCCGACCTCGACCGGCAGGGCCTGCTCCCGAGCGCGGTACGGCTCCTCTTCCAGCCCGCCGAGGAAGTGCTGCCCGGCGGCGCCGCCGACGCGATCGAGGCCGGCGTGCTCGACGGGGTCGGCCGGATCATCGCCGTCCACTGCGACCCCAAGGTGGACGCGGGCAGGATCGGGCTCCGTACCGGCCCCATCACCTCCGCCTGCGACCGGCTCGAAGTGACCCTCGACGGCCCCGGCGGCCACACCGCCCGCCCGCACCTCACCACCGACCTCGTCACCGCCGCCGCCCGGATCGCCACCGACGTCCCCGCCGTCCTGGCCCGGCGCGTCGACGCCCGCTCGGGCCTCTCGGTCACCTGGGGGCGCATCGAGGCCGGTCACGCCTGCAACGTCATCCCGCAGCACGCCGAGCTCTCCGGCACCGTCCGCTGCCTCGACCTGCCGACCTGGCGCGACGCGCCGGACCTGGTCCACGCGGCGATCGACGAGATCGCGACCCTGCACCGGGCGAAGTCGACCGTGAACTACGTCCGGGGCGTCCCCCCGGTCGTCAACGACCCGGTCGTCACCGAACTGCTCGCCGACGCCATGACCGCCCGCCGCGGACCGTATGCGATCGAGGACACCGAGCAGAGCCTCGGCGGCGAGGACTTCTCCTGGTACCTGGAGCACGTCCCCGGCGCCATGGCACGCCTCGGCGTCCGCACCCCTGGCGACACCCGCGTCCGCGACCTGCACGCCGGCGACTTCGACGTGGACGAGCGCTGTGTCGAGGCCGCGGTGGAGCTCTTCACGGCCGCGGCCCTGATCGACGCAGGCTCGCGCCCCTGACCGGCGCAGGCTCGCGCCCTGACCGACGCCGCTCGTGCTCCCGGCCGGCGCCGGCTCGCGCCCTGGCAGGCGGGGCTCGTGTCCCCCCTCCGCGGCCGGATGGATGGCGGGCCCCGTCATCCGTCCGGCCCACAGCCCGGAGTGTCGTCCGTCCGGCCTCTGTCGGGGACCCCGTCCGGGGCGGTATAACCGGC